>CAJJAK010000001.1 GCA_905182165.1 uncultured Paracoccaceae bacterium
TCTCCAAATATACTTTTTTGGGAGACTGCCATTAAAATAAAAAAGAATCTTTCATAATTTATATTATAAACTTTTCTTATAATAATTATTACTTTATATTATGATTATGAAAGTACCAGATACTAAACTTTTAGAGACCTTTCTTATTATCGCTCAAGAGCGCAACCTAATTTCTGCTGCTAGCACTTTGGAGGTGAGCCAACCCACACTGACACAAAGACTACAAAAATTGGAAAAGTTTCTAGGATCTCCATTGTTCTATCGTAATGTTCGACCATTGAAACTTACCAAACTTGGTCAAAAAATGCTTCTGGAAGTACCAAAAATATTAAATCATAATCAGAAATTTTGGACAAATATTAAAACTTTCAATCAAACTCCCCACTCATTATTACGACTGGGAATGCCTGATAGTCTATCAGAGATAATGGGTGCAGAATGTCTAAATGCATTATCAAAAATGGCAAAGAGAATCGAGCTAAAATCTGGGATTTCTCCAGGATTAGAAAACTCTTTCAGAGCGTTCGAATTTGATTTTGCAATAGATACAGATCCTTTTGAAAAACACTCAAATTGTGAAATGATTTCGTTATTTAATGATCCTTTTATAATTGTAACACCCAATAGCTGGAAAGATAAAAATCTAAACTCCTTAGTAAATCAAAACCCTTTGGTCGGTTATGGTAGAAGTTCGAAATTTGGTGCAACATGTTCAAAAATAGTCGAAAATCTTGGTATAGACACTCAACCAAGATTCAACTTTGACAGCACACAAAGCTTATTAAGGTTTGTTCAAGCTGGACATGGTTGGGCAGCAACATCAGCATTATGCTTATTTCAATCACCTAATGCTTTAAAAGATATAGCCATCAGAAAGTGCCCAACGGCTGAATTTAGAACCTTTTCTTTACTTTACCGACTGGACGATACCAAGTTGGCAAACAAAGTATCAAATAAATTTATTGCTGTATTTGATAAACTAATCAATGGTCCATGGGCTTCCATGAGTAAAGAAGCAGCAGAAATGGTGAAGGATCACAATAACTACTCCTCTCTTCCATGATTAATTAAAACCTCTTTTGCTTCCATAGCTTGTTAATTATAACGAAAAAACATATGCTGCAGTTAATAAAAAACAACCATGATCAATATCTCCATTTGCTATAAAAAATTTTCCTGCCTTCAAGTACAAAATACCAAGCGTGGTCGTATCATTCACATCATGAGCCGCCATAATCTTTTGATTTAAGGCTTCCTGGTTCATTTATTCATGGATGGAGTTCGGGCTTCTCCAACTTTATTAGCAATCCATTCATGGAAAAGAAAAGTTGGACTATCCATAACAGGAGCAAATTTTCCACCATCAAAATGAATTCCACTTCTTCCTTTTTGCATTCCCTCAACGACGAAGATATCTTCAGACAAAACTCCCTTCCATAATCGAGCATTCTCCTTAATTAATTCGTCGAATTCTGGTTCATGTTCAGGGTTAAATGGATAAAAAATTTCGTTTCTTTCAATAGTTCTATTTGGCCCTTGCGGTAACAAAATAATGGCATATGCATGGTCACGTTGTGCTGCGAATAAAACATTTGGGAAAAAAGAGACATATTCAGCCCCTTCGTTCCAAAATTCTGACAAGCCTGAGAAATCTGGGAATCGCGAACCGTCATCAGCTTCAATTTGGCGATATACTTTAGTACCCTGCCCTGAAAATTTTCCTGGTTCTTCAATATGATAATGATCTTCAAGACGTGAGTAGCTATTTAGTCCTGGATGAATCCATGGAAGGTGATAGCTTTCACAATAATTTTCAACTGCTAGCTTCCAATTACAAGCCACATCGAATGAGAATGAACTTTCTTTGCCACCATGAAACAGTGGCTTATCAAGCTCATTCCATCTTTTCATCAGTTTTTCTGCATATTTAGTAAACTGAGGTGCTTTGCCAGATATATTAACAAATATGACTTTTATAAATGTAAGAATTTATTTCTATTAATCCCAATGATTTTCTATCTATACTTTCATCAAGATTATGACCAGGACCACCCGCATGTGGTGTTGAGCGCAACCCACCATCTAATCCATAACACCAACTATGGTATGGACATCTAATAGTACCTCGAACATTTCCCGCCGCTTGGATCAAAATCATACCACGATGTCGACAAGTATTTTGGTAAACTCTTATTGTATCTATATTTTCGCGCACAATTAACAATGGCATTCCGGCAAACTCAACAGGAAAAACATCCCCCTCATTCGGAACATCTGCCCCTATGCCTATTCCAACCCAATTATCAAATAAAACAGCTTTTTTTTCCTCATCAAAAACAGATTGATCAACATAATGTTCGTTAGGCAAACCGCGAGCAATACTTATCGGTTGTAGAGTTTTACTTAAATCTGAACCACTTGAATTCATCAAATCAATCCCACATTCATTAAATTTATATATCTTGATAATAGATTATATTATGAATTTTTAAATTAAAATAACGACCACATATGTCGTTTTCATCATTAAATTAACTGTGTCAATTTATTTGGAAATCTTCAATCTATCACGAAACGCATCAAGACCATCAACAAAAGCTTCATAAGTACCTTTTTCATTCATAAAAGCTTTTAACGTAGAATTTAATCCGCCCTCAGTAGAAAGGCTCTCCAAAGCATTCTGAAATCTTTCGCACTCCTCATCTGGCATAAAGTCAAGATATCCCTTGAATAAGTGTGTAACGTAAACTTCTGAAGTTAAATCATTCCCTGTTCTTTCAGACAACCATTTAGCCGCCACATCAAAAAGAGAAAAAATTGGTGATAATGTAGCTGAAATAGCAAAATGTGGTGCAATATCAGCAGCATTTTTTAATACAATAATCGGGTTATTACTTCCATACAAATCTTCCAACGCTAAACTCCGTGGGAAAACAGGTAATGGACAGCCACCTTTAGCTATAAAGGGTAACGGAATTGTAACAGAAATATTTTCCGCGGGATAACAGTAATCTTTTAACTCTCCTTGATTGGTTACTATTATTTTTCATATCATGAGGGCTTATTCTAAAATTTAACTTTGGCAATGCTTTTGATGCCAGGTGTACCAACACAAATAAATATAATATCAGAACTTAAAATTACCTTTTCGTTAGTGCCAGAAATCACTTCGCTATAAACTTCACTTAATTTTCTGGCTCTTTCAGAGTTCCTATTAGAAATCCATATATGATGCCCTTGACCAACAATCCCCCTAATCAATGCCTCTGCAATCTCACCTGTACCAATAAAGCCTACCTTCATAATAACCTCACTAATAATTTAAAGAAATTCGCCTTAATAAGGTTTGTTATCAAACTTTTGAATTAATTAAGTCAATATCTATTGACGAAAATGCCAGTGAAAGGCATGAAACATAAGATGATATACAAAATTTTGAAAAATAACGAATGGATTGACTTACAGAGAAACGGTGTAACTTCTGGTGCTCCTATCGATATTCAGGATGGATACATACATTTCTCCACCTCCTCACAGGTTGAGGGAACTGTGAAAAAATATTTCGCTGACGTTGAGGGCTTATTCATAGCTGCTATCGATGATAGCAAGATAGCAGATGATCTAATTTGGGAAACTGCGCGGAACAATAAACTTTTCCCACATCTCTACAGAAAACTTAAACTGACTGAAATAATTTGGTGTAAACCCCTTCTATTAAAAAATGGTGTTCATGTTTTTCCAGTCAAATTGCCATGAGACTTTATGAACATATAACCTTACCAATACTTCAAACATCTAAAGAGTTTGAAAAACCAATATAATCTCCATAACGGCACTTAAATCTAATCTTATTCCTGGACCAGGTAAATTAACATCTGATCGTTTGACAGTTAATATTTTGGGCTTAAACTTTCCAAATCCTATCGGATTAGCAGCTGGTTATGATAAAAATGCAAAAATTATTCCACAATTAATGCGAATAGGTTTTGGATTTATTGAGGTTGGCGCAGTAACACCAAAACCACAAAGCGGAAATCCAAAACCACGCCTTTTTCGGTTGGACGAAGATTTAGCTATAGTAAACCGACTTGGATTCAATAATCTTGGAATGAACGACATAAATAAGAGGTTAACGTTAATGATAGTATTGTTGGTGTTAATATTGGTGCCAACAAAGATAGTAAAGATTTTTCTGAAGATTATATCAGAGGTATTAAGAAATATTTTCTTCAGCTGACTATATAACATTAAATATAAATTTAAAAGATTATATAAAGAGTCAGCAGAAGAAGATCTTGAGAAAACTTTTAAAAAGTTAAGATCTAATCATCCATTGAGAAGGGATGTTATGGATTATCAATAGATCAAATATATCTTTCAAATACATCTATAATATGTATATAAATTATGTATAATGCATTATTAGTTTACATAATTTAAATAACTTCACTGATTCTCCAAAAAAACTTCTAGATAAGGAAAAAAATGAATAACGTTGCCAATCAGGCAGGCCACTTTTTATAAAATCAACCAAAATTCTGGCACAATTTTCAAAAGAGACTAAGGGCCAAGTACCATTAATTGGTGTTGGTGGCATTTCTTCAGCAGAAGATGCGTATATTAAAATAAAAGCTGGAGCAAGTATTGTTCAGCTTTATTCTGCCCTAATTTATAATGGCTTTTCTTTGGTTGAAAAAATTTTCTCCGAACTAGACCAGATTATTAAAAATGATGGCTACAAAAATATTAGCGAAGCCATAGGAATTGAAAAAGAAAAATGGTTGTAAAAACTATTATTTGGCACAATCCAAAATGTTCAAAATCACGACAGGCCTTAGAATTACTTATTAAAGGTAATGTATTTCCAAAAATTCGACTTTACCTTCAAGAGCCTCCATCAAAGAATGAAATTAGAGAAGTTCTATCAATTTTAAAACTTAATGCGATTGATATTGTTAGAAAAACAGAGCCTGAATATGAATCCTTAAATCCTTACATTCAAACAAATGAAGAATTATTAATAGAAATATTAACAAAGAATCCAATTCTAATTGAAAGGCCAATTGTTATTCAGGGCAAAAAGGCTCTTATTGCTAGACCACCCTCCTTAATTAAAAGTTTAATAGAAGATTAAATTTCTTTTTCGATATTAAAATATTTAATCGATAGTGTAAGAGCTCTAACCACAAACAAAATCATCATGGAGGCCCAGAGGCCGTCATTCCCATAAGAGTCAAACAACAGCCAAACTGATAAACAAAAAATCACAAATGATATAGCCATACCATTGCGCATATCTTTTGTTCGAGTTGCCCCAATAAAAATTCCATCTAAAATAAAAGCTGGAAATGCCAATATGGGTGCGATTATCATCCAAAATAGATATTTCTGAGTAAAAAGTTGAAGTTCCAATGACTTAGTCATAACTGCAATTAAATTCTCACCAAAAAAGAAATAAAATAATGACATCAAAAATGCAGCAACAAGACCCCAAAATAACGTCATCAATGAAATTTTTCTAAGCGAGTTTGCAGATTTAGCACCAACTGCCTGCCCTACAAGCGCCTCAGCACTAAAGGCAAAACCATCTAAAGCATATGATGTCATCATAAGAAATTGTAATAAAATCTGGTTTGCTGCTAATGTAGTATTATCCAAGTTAGCACTAAAAAACATAAAAGATAGGAATGCTGCTTGTAAGAGAAGAGACCTAACTAGAATATCAAAATTAACCTTGGACATATTAATTAATTTTTCTTTATTCATTACCAACCGATATGATCGCCATACAGAACCAATAAAAGCTGAACGACAAATATATAAGCCAATAAAAAATGACGAAATTTCAGCGAAGACAGTTGCAATTGCCACACCTTCAACACCCCATCCAAATCCAATAACGAATAGAATATCTAATAAGATATTAGTTCCATTCATCCACAACTGCAAAAATAACACCATACGAGTTTTCTCGCGCGCTATTAGCCAACCTAGTATTCCAAAAATTGAGATAGCAGCAGGAGCAGAATAAATTCTTATTTTCATATACTTGTAGGCTAAATTTTCTACCTCACTTGAAGTATAGACCAATTGAAGAATTAAAAATAAAATCCTTAAATAAAATTAAAATAAAACCACCAATAATTCCAACTAACAAAGCTCGACTGAATAAAGCAATTATTTCACCGTGATCCCTCTTGCCAACAGCTTGCGCCGTTAAACCTGTGGTTCCCATCCTAAGAAATCCAAAAATCCAATAAATCGCAGAAATTATAATTGAACCTATACCAACTGCCCCGATTGGAACTATTTGTCCAAGTTGACCAATAACTGCCGTATCAACTAACCCCAAAAGTGGAATGGTTATATTTGATAGTATTATTGGAACTGATATTGTTAAAATTCTCTTGTGAGTAATACTTAAACTATCCACGATTAAACGGCATTAAAAAGTGTCCAGATGCTTGTGCAAACAATTTATTACGATTGTCTTGCCAAGCCTCAACCTGAACAGATGCAAACCTTCGTCCTGCTCTTTTTACCTCAGCTTTAGCGTAGGAATCCCTCGGCAATCCAGAGCGCAAATAATCGACAGTAAAATCAATTGTTTTCGGTATTTGCTTTTGCGATAGATTTATCTCACTTTTTGAATTTACGTCTTCATGATTTTCTATACTGTTCCATATCGAAACCCAAGAAAGTCCAAATATAGCAGTTATTTCAAGAAATGATGCGGTTACACCACCATGAATCGCAGGCAGTGCAGGGTTACCAATTAACTTTGGGCTAAAAGGAAGGATCGCTATTAATTCATCACCCTTTCTATCAAACTCAACTCCTAAGAAAGTTACGTATGGTACATTAGATACTAAGCTTTCTAACAGCAAATCTCGGCGTTTATCTAAATGTTTGGACATATTCAGATCCTTTGTCATTTTTAATCGTTCAGAGCCTGAACCGTAAAAGCTCCAGTTGCAGTTGCGACAGGACGACTTTCATCTTCATCATAAGCAGTTGCTCTAACGAATGCTATTGATCGAGTAACATGATAGCATTCAGCTTTGGCAGCAATTCGATGGTTTGGAGTGGCAGTTCGCATATAATCAATCCTAAAGTCCAACGTTGATGTAATCGTTGGAACTGAGGGATGGCACATAACAGCTGCACCACAGCAGCTATCTAGTAATGAAGAGACAACTCCTCCATGTAAGACCCCTGTACTGAGATCTCCAACAAACCTTTTATCGTAGGGCATGGATATTGTAGCATATCCATTCTCGATCAAATCCAACGACATCGATAGCTCAGTTGAAAAAGGTATTGCCTTCATAAATTGCTTTGCAATATTGGCTTTTGAGTTTAAATTATTTTTTGTCATTCACTTTCTTTCTAGTAACCCCACGTATTTTGCATGATTTTATTAAAGTAAGTTAAATTTTTGAAAATCAGATGTTTAACGGATAAGAATTTAATTTTATGTGCATAAAAGTTATCAAATGTACAACGTTTTAGGTAAAATTATTTTTATAAAATTTACTTTGTCCGAACTGAGAACTTGAAATTTAAGCGAAAACTGCTACTGTTAGTGTTCCACAGATCAAAGTTAGGAACCATTATGAAAAATTGCATAAGTTTCAAACAAATGTGCGAAAAGTTTGGATGTACTGCCCGAACACTCCGGCATTATGAGGAGATTGAGTTATTATTTCCTCAAAAAGAGGGCCGAAGTCGTTGGTATTGTCGACGCGAGATAGCTCGAATGAAGCTCATTATGCGTGGCCGTAGATTTGGATTTTCTCTAGAGGGAATACGTCAATGGCTTTTGATGTATGATGGTAAAAAAAATAATATTGATCAAAACTATGCTTGGATAGAAATGGCCACTAATCAAATTGAAGAGCTCAAAGCAAAACGTATAACACTAGACCAAAGTATAAATGAATTAAAATCACTGCGTGATTACTCAATAAAATCGCTAGAAGAAGGCAACCCCTCTCTTTAGATAGAAGATAACCTAACGTTAACGTCAACTTAATCTATTGATAAATAAAAATACTCAGATATTATTTTTAATATTATTTGAGGGGAATTTATGATAAGTTATTATACAAATATTCGCGAAATGTGCGAAGAATTCAATGTGACTCCAAGAACTCTGAGATTTTACGAAGCGAAAGAATTAATTTTTCCAGTCAGAACTGGCCAAAGACGAAGTTATACACATCAAGACAGAGGTAGATTGAAACTAATTCTCCAAGGCAAACGATTTGGATTTTCTCTCGAAGATATAAGACAGCTTTTGAATCTTTATAATTTGGGAGATCAGAGATATACTCAGTACCTTCAAACGATTGAAAAATCAAAAGAGCGTTTAAAAGCCATGATTTCTCAGAGAGATGAGCTCTCTGAAGCTATAAAGGACCTAAAGGCTCACCTTATTCAAGGAGAGCACGAATTAAAAAAATTGAAGAAAAAATGGATACTAGAAACTTAATTTAGAGATTATATTATGACAACTTACACTGCACCAACAAAAGATATGGCCTTTGTTTTACACGAACTCTTAGAAATCGAAAAACAAGAAATTCCTGGCTATAGTGATTTGACGCCAGATTTTACTTCAGCAATTTTAGAAGAGGCTGGGAAGTTGAATTCAGAAATATTACATCCTCTTAACGCTATTGGTGATAAAGAAGGTTGTAGGCTTGAAAATGGTGTTGTCTACACCCCAACAGGTTTTAAAGAAGCCTTTAATCAAATACGATTAGGTGGATGGACTGGCATTGATTGTGATCCAAAATATGGGGGTCAAGGTATGCCCAGTTGTAGCTATGCAAACTGCTGAAATGTTTGCATCTTCAAATCAAGCATTAGCTATGTACCACGGGCTTACGCATGGAGCCCAATCTGCAATCTCAGCCCATGGAACTGACGCTCAAAAGGAAACTTACCTTCCTAATATGATTTCTTGTAAATGGACGGGAACAATGAATCTCACTGAACCTCACTGTGGGACTGATTTAGGATTAATGCGCACCAAGGCAGAAGCAAATAAACCGATGGCAGCTATCAAATCACCGGACAGAAGATCTTTATATCAGCCGGTGACCACGATATGTCAGAAAATATTATCCACCTAGTTTTGGCTCGTTTATCATGGTCCAGATGGTATTAAAGAAATATCAAACCTTAAAAAACCTAAATATTTAATTAATGAAGATGGCACATTAGGAGTTAGAAACAACTTAAGTGCAGGAAGCATTGAAGAAAAAATGGGCATCCATGGTAATTCAACTTGCGTTATGAATTATGATGGGGCGACAGCTTATCTACTAGGCGAAGAGCACAAGGGAATGCGTGCGATGTTCACGATGATGAATGAAGCGCGTTTAGGAGTTGGTTTACAAGGCTTGGGACAGGCAGAAGTGGCATACCAAAACGCTGTAAGTTATGCTAAAGATAGGTTGCAAGGGAGGGATATTACTGGAGCTAAACATCCCCAAAAACCTGCAGACCCCTTAATCGTTCACCCCGATATAAAACGAAACTTATTGGCACAAAAAAGTTTTATTGAAGGTGCTCGAGCGTTTACATCATGGAGCGCTATGCTTTTTGATAAATATGAACGAGAAAACGACAAGAGTGCTGATGGGATTGTTAGCTTATTAACTCCAGTTGTTAAGGGCTTTTTGACTGATATGGGTTATGACATGACGATACAAGCACAACAAATATATGGCGGGCATGGTTATATTGAAGAACATGGCATGAGCCAATTCACTCGAGATGCACGAATAGCTATGATTTATGAGGGAACAAATGCCATTCAAGCCCTTGACCTAGTTGGTAGAAAACTTGGGAAAGATAATGGCAAACACGCTCTGTCTTTCTTTGAAATAATAACAAGCTTTATAGATGAGAATAAAGATAACTTGCCTTTAAATGATAAGTTTTTAGAAAAGCTAAAACTCGGCTCCAAAGATCTTCAGGCCGCATCTCTATATTTTATGCAAAATGGTATGAAGAACCCGTATGATGCTTTAGCAGGCTCCTACGATTTTATGCACATGATGGGACATGTCTGCTTGGGATTGATGTGGTCAAGAATGGCCAAAATATCAATGAAAAAACTAGAGGTAAACTGCTCTAATTCAGCATTTTACAAGACAAAAATTAAAACTGGAGAATTTTATATGGAACGCTGGATGCCCATGACATCACTACATCTAAATCGAATTCAATCCGGATCAAAAACAATTATGTCCATGAATGCAGAGGATTTTTGATAAAATGAAACTATTCTAAATCACATTCGATTGGAACTAAAGAAAACTGGTACCAAAGATATTTCAAAATCTTATACTAGGAATTAAGTATATAAAGTAATTGGAGAACTAAGATGACATTTGCAAACCTGAAATCTAATTGGATGACTGACGAGCACAAAATGATTTCAGAAATGACTGCAAATTTTATTAATACAGAATGGGCACCAAAATTTGATAAATGGCGAAAACAAGGCGAAATGGATCGCAGCACTTGGAAAGAAGCGGGTGAACTAGGGTTATTATGCCCTTCGATTCCTGAACAATACGGTGGAGCTGGTGGAAACTTTGGCCATGAAGCGGCAATTTTAATTGAAGGAAGCAGAGCTAATCTAGCGAGTTGGGGGCATGCAATACATTCGGGGATTGTTGCTCATTATGTTTTGAATTGTGGCACGCAAGAGCAAAGAGAACGATGGCTACCAAAGATGGTTTCAGGTGAGTTAGTTGGTGCGTTAGCAATGACTGAACCATCTGCAGGTTCAGATGTTCAAGCGATAAAAACTAGGGCAATCAAAGATGGCAACTCATACAGATTAACTGGGCAAAAAACATTCATAACTAATGGTCAACACGCTAATTTAATACTTGTGGCGGCAAAAACAAATCCGTCTGAAAAGGCTAAAGGAACGTCTTTAGTGGTTGTGGAAACTGCTGGAGCAGACGGTTTTTCTAGGGGTAGAAAATTAGAAAAAATTGGTATTAAGGCTGCTGATACTTCTGAATTATTTTTTGATAATGTAAAAATACCGTTAAAAATATTTTAGGCGGAGAAGAGTTGATGAGTATCTATCAAATGATGCAACAACTTCCTCAAGAACGCTTAATAATTGGCTGTGGGGCAGTTGGGGCAATGGAAGGGGCAGTTCAAAGAACTATCGATTATTGCAAGGAAAGAGAAGCATTTGGTAAGCCCATTATTCATTTTCAAAACACACGATTTAAATTAGCAGAATGTAAGACCCGTACTGTCGTCGCAAGAAGCTTTCTGGATAATTGTATCGAAGCACATCTAAATAATGAATTATCCGTTGAAACCGCGGCAATGTGTAAATATTGGCTTACAGATGAACAAAATCAAGTGATTGACGAGTGCTTACAATTGCATGGAGGATATGGATTTATGCAAGAATATGCCATTGCTGAAATGTGGACTGATGCAAGAGTACAGCGAATATATGGTGGCACAAATGAAATAATGAAAGAGTTAATCTCTCGAAACCTGTAAGGGGATCTTATGACTATAACATTACATTGTTTTGGTGAAAGCGGTAACTCCTATAAAGCCGCATTAAGTTTAGAATTGTCTGGTTTAAAATGGACCCCAGAAAAAGTTGATTTTTTTAATGGAGCAACAAGAACAGATGAATTTAAGACACTAAATGTACTTGGGGAAGCACCAGTTATGGTTGATGGGAATACAACATTGACCCAATCAGGCGCTATTCAACAATACATCGTAGATAAGTCTGGAAAACTGGGTGGGTTGCCAGAAGATAAGTATGAAATACTGAGATGGATATTATTCGACAATCACAAGATGTCATCTCAAGCAGGTAATACAAGATTTATGATGAATTTTTTACCTGAGAAGCATAGAAGTGGTGAAGTAATAAAATTCATGCAGGGACGGTTAAGTGCTGCATATCATTTATTAAACTCAGCATTAAAAGATAAGAATTGGCTAGTAGGTAATAAAATTACAATTGCAGATATTGCAAACTGTGGGTATCTTTTTTATCCCGAGCCATTTGGGTTTGATAGAAAAAAATGGATAAATATTGACAGATGGTTATCAAATATTGAAGAAACACCTGGCTGGAAACACCCTTATGATTTAATGCCAGGCAATCCAGCTGACAGACTTTAAAGTGGAGTAAAAAATGATAGATGCGTACATTTATGATGCGGTTCGAACACCGCGTGGAAAAGGTAAAAAAGATGGCACTTTGCATGAAGTTACAGCAGTTAGTTTATCCTCTAGGACATTAAATGAACTAGCTAATAGAAATAATTTGACCGGCCATGCCGTTGAAGACGTTATTTGGGGTAATGTTACTCAAATTGGTGAACAAGGCGCATGTCTAGCCCGTTCAGCAGTGCTCGGATCTAATCTAGACGAAAGCATTCCTGGAGTTTCAATAAATCGTTTTTGCGCAAGCGGTCTTGAAGCCGTAAATATGGCAGCTAACCAGGTAAAAGGTGGAGCAGGTGATGCCTTTATTGCTGGGGGTGTAGAGAGTATGTCCCGTGTACCTATGGGATCTGATGGAGGAGCAATAGCAGTCGATCCAGAGCTAACAATGAAAAATTACATAGTACCGCAAGGAATTTCAGCCGATATAATTGCAACAAAATACGGTTTCTCGCGTGACGAATGTGATGCCTATGCAGTTGAAAGCCAGAATAGGGCAGCTATTGCAGAAGCAGAAAATAGATTCGCAAGATCTAGAATATCTTTGAAAGATCAAAATGGGTTAACTATCTTGGGAAATGACGAAATGATCCGAAAGACTGATATGCAGTCATTAGGGGCTCTCAGACCATCGTTTAAAGACATGGGAGAAGTTATGCCCGGATTTGATAAAATTGGTATATTGAGATATCCAGAATTGGAAAAAATTAATCATGTGCATCACGCTGGAAATTCATCTGGAATTGCTGATGGTGCGGCTGCGATGCTAATCGGCAATAAAGAATACGGCGAGCAGAACAATTTAAAACCACGCGCAAGATTCAAAGCAACAAGTAGGATTGGAACTGACCCAACAATAATGCTTACCGGGCCAATTCCTGCAACAGAACGCGTTTTAAAAGCCGCTGGAATGAGTATAAGTGATATAGATTTATTTGAAGTAAATGAAGCATTTGCATCTGTAGTTTTGCGTTTCATGCAAGCCTTTAACGTTGATCATGGAAAAATAAACGTTAACGGTGGCGCAATAGCGATGGGACATCCTTTGGGTGCAACTGGCGCAATGATTTTGTCGACCTTGTTAGATGAAATGGAACGTTCAGATAAAGAAACCGGATTAGCAACGCTCTGCATAGGATCGGGTATGGGTGCTGCAACAATTATTGAACGCGTTTAGAAGTTTAAAAAAACAAAAATATCGCAACAACTTATCTGCCAATTATTAATTAAATAATTTGAAAGTTTTAGGAAAATTAAAATGACTGAATTCAATTATTCCATCGATTCTGACGGTGTCGCCATAATATCTTGGGACGTTCCAAATAAAAAAATGAACGTGATGTCTCTTGAAGGTTTAACAGAGTTAGACAACCTTTTTGATCAAGCGCTTTTGGATAAGCAGGTAAAAGGAATTATCATAACTTCAGGTAAAAGTGATTTTGCAGGTGGTATGGATTTGAATGTATTGGCTGGTATGAAGACCTTACAAGGAAAGAACCCAGCACAAGGTCTATTTGATGGTGTCATGCAAATTCATAAATTACTAAGAAAAATTGAATTAGCCGGAATGAACTTTAAAACAAAAAAAGGGGCAAAACCAGTAGCTGCTGCGATAACTGGAACTGCAGCTGGGATTGGCTTAGAGTTACCATTGGCTTGCCATCGTATATTTGCGGTTGACAACCCCAAGGCTAAAATTGGCTTACCAGAAATATTAGTTGGTATTTTTCCAGGAGCGGGTGGAACAACTCGCTTAGTTCGAAAGCTTGGCGCTATGAATGCAGCACCATTTCTTTTGGAAGGAAAATTACTGTCACCATCAAAAATGAAAGTGGCTGGGGTTATCGACGTACTTACCGAAAAGGATGACCTATTATCTACTGCAAAAGAATGGGTTCTGACGGCTACAGACTCTGACTGTGTGAAACCATGGGATGAAAAAGGTTATAAAATGCCAGGAGGCGCGCCATACCATCCCAATGGCTTTATGACATTTGCTGGCGCATCTGTCATGGTTAATTCTAAAACTCAAGGAGCCTTTCCTGCCGCCAAGGCTTTACTATCAGCAGTGTATGAGGGTGCACTGGTACCATTTGATATAGCTCTAAAGGTTGAGGCTCGCTGGTTTACCAACATTTTAATGAACCCATCTTCAGAAGCTATGATACGCTCTCTCTTCATTAATAAAGAGGCTCTTGAAAAAGGGGCTGTGCGGCCTAAGAATATATCAGACCAAAAAGTACGAAAGGTTGGAGTATTAGGTGCTGGCATGATGGGAGCTGGAATATCTTACGTTTCAGCACTAGCAGGTATTGAGGTTGTTCTCCTAGATATGAAAAAAGAAGATGCAGAAAAAGGTAAAACTCATGCAGAAAATATTTTAAATGTGGGGATTGCGCGTAAAAAAACGACGGTAGAGCAGAAAGAGGCCTTATTAAAAAATATTACTGCAACAGCTGACTATAAAACTTTGTCAGATTGCGATTTGATAATTGAAGCAGTTTTTGAAGACCCGTCAATCAAAGCTACGGTTACCAAGGCGGTAGAGGCTATTATCCCTGAAGATTGTATCTTCGCCACAAACACCTCAACTTTACCCATTACTTCGTTAGCAAGCGCTTCTATTCGGCCTGAACAATTTATAGGAATTCATTTCTTTAGCCCAGTAGAAAAAATGTTGTTGGTAGAAATTATCAAAGGCCAAAGTACCGGTGATCGTGCTGTAGCAAAAGCTTTGGATTACGTACGACAAATAAGAAAAACACCAATTGTAGTGAACGATGCACGCTTTTTCTATGCAAACCGGTGTATAATTCCATACATCAACGAAGGTATACGTATGGTCAAAGAGGGCATTGAGCCAGCCTTGATTGAGAATGCTGCTAAACTGATGGGTATGCCGCTTGGCCCTCTACAACTAAACGACGAAACGTCCATTGACCTAGGTGTAAAAATTGCAAAGGCCACGAAGGCGGCTATCGGCGATGCCTATGATAATGAGGATGCTGACGAGGTAATGTTCTGGTTGTTTGATCAAGGTAGATTAGGCCGCAAAACAAATGCTGGGTTTTACGAATATGACGATAAGGGAAAACGAACAGGATTATGGGCTGGTTTAAATGAAACTTGGTCGCTTAACAAACTACAACCAGAATTTGAAGATATAAAAAATAAATTGATACTAAGCCAAGTTTTAGAAGCTATCAAAGCTTTAGAAGAAGGGGTTTTGGAAGATATAAGAGAGGGTGATGTTGGAGCTATTTTAGGTTGGGGATTTGCGCCTTGGTCTGGCGGACCTTTTGGATGGGTTGATATAAAAGGATTAAAAAATGTTGTAAAAATATGCAAAAAATTAACTTTAAAAGAAGGGGACAGATTCTCAGCCCCAGAATTATTAGTAAAAATGGCTAAAAATAATGAAACTTTTTATGGCAAGTATATTAAAAATAAGGAAGATTAAGTTATGTGGAGTCTTAAGACTTAAGACAGATGCAAGCTAAGTTCCTCTAAACAATATAATTATACCTGCCAGCACAATAAACGTCACGCCTAATATAGCAGTTAAGTCAAGCATTTCACCAAATAGCATATATCCCCAAAACCCCGCACTCAGCAAAAAAGTATACTCAAAAACAGAAACGTAAGATGCTTCTGCAACCTGATAACTTCTCGTAATAAGTGCAACACCTACGACTGACACCAAAGCTTGAGAAATTATAATTAAATTAAACTTTGCATTAGGCCAAACAAAACCCTTCGTTAGGAAACTTGTTTCTCCAATAGCTGGAAAGATTGTAAAATATAAAAGACCAAGAAGACCATAAATTCCTAATGCTGCAAAAAATCCAAACGTTAAGACCTCTGTACTTTCATTTGAACATAAATATCTGGTTGTTAAGCCAAGTAAACCATAAAAAAACCCAGCCAGTAATGGTAAAAATGAAAAATAGCTTAACTCACCTACATCTGGTTTAAGTACGAATAGCACTCCCAAGAACCCAATTGAAACAGCTAAAATTCTCCAAACCCCAACTCTAACCTTAAAATATAAACTTGATATGATTAATACAAAAATAGGTGCAGTAAATAGGCCAGCACCAGCTTCAGCAATTGGGATAAATGACAATGCACCAAAATACATAATCATGGAAGAGGCACCAAAAAAGCTCCTAGTAGCAACTGCAAATAAACTATTTGGTTTCAAATTTAGACGATAAAAATGCGTAAAAATTATTATGATCGTGCAAACAATTATGGATCTAATAAAATGAAATTGCCAAAGGCTTCCATCTTCCGCAATATATTTGATTAAATTATCAACAAGACCTATCATTGACATGGCACTAATTACTAAAACACCCGCTAACATCAGCCGATTTTGCTCTAACTTTTTCACGATAAACCTTTATGATTGTTATTGCTAAAATTTGTCAAATATATAAACATAATGCGCTAATACCGACGAAATTATCGGCAATGATCGAAAGTAAGGATACAAAATGGGTTGGATGCAAAATGAAAACGGATTAAAAAAAAACAACGCTAATTATGTTCCTCTAACTCCCCTATCTCATATAAACCGGGCAGCGCAAGTTTTTCCAAACAAAGACGCTGTAATTTATGGAGAGCATCGAAAAACTTGGTTAGAAACACGAAATCGATGCTCAAAATTAGCTAATATTTTAACCAACATGGGGGTTAAACCAGGAGATGTTGTTGCAACAGTAATACCAAATTTACCAGCACAAGTGGAAGCGCACTTTGGGATTCCTGCATGTGGTGCCGTATTAAACACTATTAACACAAGGCTCGAAGAACAAACGATTAGTTACATCTTTAGTCATGGTGAAGCAAAAGTAGTGTTAGTTGACACACAATTTCTAAGTGTTGTTGAAAGCGCAATAAGAACTAATGAAAGAAACAGGGCCCAAAATTATTGAGGTAGCAGATCCTAAAGCAGGTTTTAAAGCAACCGGTAAATATCCAGAATATGAAGAACTAATAAAATCAGCTTCACAAGAATACAAATGGCTGATGCCTGAAGATGAATGGGAAAGTATTTCGCTTAACTATACCTCCGGCACTACAGGTAGGCCCAAAGGTGTTGTGAGCCATCATAGAGGCTCATACTTAATGTCAACTGGTAGTGCCACAGCTTGGAATATGACCCTCTACCCAAAGTATTTAACAATTGTCCCTCTTTTTCATTGTAATGGATGGAATCATACTTGGATGATGCCTCTTCTGGGTGGAACGATCGTATGTTGTAGGGATGTGACAGCCAAAGCAATTTACCAAGCTATTGCTGATGAAGGCATAACACACTTTGGGGGTGCCCCTATCGTACTCAACGCAATCGTTAATGCGACAAAGGAAGAACGGAAAGTGTTTAACCATAATGTGGAAATTTTTACTGCTGGAGCCCCACCAGCCGCTGCCACACTAGCAGCAATTGAAAAAATTGGGTTTAGCGTTACTCAGGTGTATGGATTAACTGAGACTTATGGGCACGTAACAGAATGTCTATGGAATGAAGAGGATTGGGGTGATTTATCCGATATAGAGAAAGCCTCCATAAAATCAAGACAAGGCGTTTTGTTTCCAATGATGGAAGAAATAACAGTCTTAAACAAAGATACTTTAGAAATTGTACCAAAAGATGGAAAAACACTGGGAGAAATTGCGATAAGAGGAAACTCTGTGATGAAAGGATATTACAAGAATGAAGAAGCTACATTAGAAGCATTTAAAGGTGGGTTCTTTCATACTGGCGACATAGCAAAAACTCATCCAGATTCACACATCCAAATAGCAGATAGGGCAAAAGACATAATCATATCGGGAGGTGAGAATGTTAGTTCGGTTGAGATAGAAGGCGCACTAATGAACCATCCATCAATTAGCTTATGTGCCGTCGTTGCAATGCAAGACAAAAAATGGGGAGAAGTACCATGTGCTTTTATTGAATTAAAAGAAGGTAAAAATCTTTCAGAAGCAGAGACAATAAAATTTGTTAGAGGACAACTTGCAGGTTTCAAAACCCCTAAAAAGGTAATTTTTCAAGAATTACCAAAAACTTCAACAGGGAAAATACAAAAATTTCTATTACGTAAGCAAATTAAACAAACATGAATTATTTTTCGACATCTATCTTTAAATAGTATTTTTGATATTATCTTAAATTATAGCCCAGTTTAAAATTATATTGGATGTTAAAAATGACTGCATTAGAAAAGTATGAGCGTTTGGAAGCGACTGGGCTTTGGCGCGAAACAACAGAAAGTCAAAGCATTGAAGTACTGGTTACCTTTGGAAATGCGTCATTAATACTCTCTGACTTCACTGGCAGCCCCCTGACTCATTGGTCTTTACCAGCAGTAGTTAGAACCAATCCAGCAAAGCATCCCGCTATATATAGCCCAAATACATCTGGTGCAGAAAAAATAGAAATAGAAGATGAGGCGATGATTGAAGCCATAGAGGAGGTGAGAAGCTCTATCAAGCGCAGGCGACCAAGTCCAGGAAGGCTGCGGATTTTAACTTTATTAATCACGTCATTTTTTATAGCGGTTCTGTTAATCTTTTGGTTACCAAATATTTTAACTAAACACACCAGTGGTTTAGTATATGAAGAACAAAGAAAACAAATTGGAGAGCGCCTGATACAACAGATTACAAAGCTTTCAGGGCCACCATGTAAATTAGGATCTGACACAAATCCGTTATATCAATTAGAAAGACGCCTTTTCCCAAATAGCGGTATAAAAATTTTAGTATTTTCAGAGGGGGTAAGAACATCAACTCATTTACCTGGAAGATTTATTCTTTTGAACCGAACAATAGTAGAGGATTTTGAAGTGCCCGAAGTTGTGGCAGGTTTTGCAATAATAGAAAAAACAATTCTTGATCTTAATGATCCAATGACAAAGTTACTTTCATTCGCTGGAACAAGCATAGTTTTAAGATTCTTAACAACTGGGAAATTGGATAATAATGTATTGGCAGAATATGCAAAGTATCTTCTGTCTAAAGAACAGGTCATGCCTGATACTAAAATAATACTTAAAGAGTTTGAATTATCTAATGTGGATCCCAAGCCTTACGCTTACGCCAAAGATATTACAGGTGAAGCAACATCAAAGCTTGTTAACCAAGAAAATATTACTCAGACCACAGCGCGTTCTTTCAAAGAATGATTGGTTAAATCTACAAGCAATCTGCGGTGGATAAAACACCTCCTTTTAAGTATAAAATTTTATCCATACGGTTAGCTAAGTCGAGGTCATGTGTGGCAATAATAGTGGAAATTCCAAGTTTTTTACTCATTTTTTTTATCGTAGAAAGTTCTTAAAGATGAGGCAGCATCTAAATTTCCAGTTGGCTCATCAGCTAGTAAAATGACTGGTTTATTTGCCAAAGCTCTACATAGCGCAACTCTTTGTTTTTCCCCGCCAGAAAGTTCAGCAGGTTTATGAAGAATCCGATCAGACAAGCCAACCTCATCAAGCAACTCTTTAGCAAAAAGACCAGCTTCAGAACTATTTTTTCCTGCAGTCAATTGGGGTAACATTACATTCTCTAGGGCGGTAAACTCAGTTATCAAATGATGGAATTGATATACAAAGCCTACTTCATCTCTCCTAGTAATTGTTCTCAATTTTTCAGAACTTTGCGTCATTGATCTTCCACATATAATAACCTCGCCACTGTCAAGGCTATCCAAAAGACCAGCTATATGTAAAAGAGTCGATTTTCCTGCTCCAGAAGGACCAACAATAGAACAATTTCTACCCTTTTCAACATAAAGATCTACATTTTGAAGAACATGTACTTCATGTGTTTTTAACATCTTATAAGACTTTGACACTTCGCGAAGCTCTAAGTTAAATTCACTCATTTCTTAACGCTTCAACAGGATTCAAACGAGCAGCGCGTCTTGCTGGAAAATAAGTAACAATAAATGACAAAGAAATTGAAAGAAAAATAGCACCAACAACATCCTTAATTTCTAATCGTGCGGGTAATTTTGAAAGGTAACGCACCGACGGATCCCAAACTTCTGCACCTCTTAAACTACTTATCAAGGTGAAAATTTGATCAATATAAATTACAAATAAACATCCTAAAAAAACACCGCAAATGGTGCCAACAACTCCAATCATGCTTCCACAAAGAAAAAATATCCTAAGAACTGATGCTTCTGACAAACCAATTGTGCGCAATATTCCAATATCTTTACTCTTATTTTTAACCAACATAATAAGGCCAGATACTATGTTGAGTGAAGCAATCAAAACTAATATTGAAAGAATTACAAACATCACGTTGTCTTCTACTTCCAAAGCATTCAAAAATGCCCCCGATCGGTCTTTCCAAGTCCAAAACAACGACCCTGGATTTGCCAATTCCCGAAGTTCCAAAATTGTCTTATCAATTTGATCTGGGTTTGACACAAAAATTTCCAACACATCAGCACCTGAAACTTTATTCAAATAAACTTGAGCCTTATTAAAGGGCATATATATACGCGTATTATCAATATCATAACGACCTACTTCAAAAATATAAACTACTTCAAAATCTTGCACACGAGGCGCAGTTCCAAACGCTGTTTTTAATCCATCTGGTGAAATAAGTTTTAACTTATCACCAGGAATTAAATGTAATTGGCGAGCTATTCCACTTCCAATAGCAACAATATCATTGAAATTAGCTATTTTACCAATTGCGAGTTTCGGATTAGCTATTAATGGAACTTTTTTAAGATCGTTTGATCTTATTCCAAATAATTCGACACCCAAGTTGTTAGAGCCCTTCGTAGCCATAACCTGACCCTTAACGATCGGTGCAGCAAGGCTTACATTTGCTAAGGATGTCATATTGTTTGTTAAATTGTCGTAATTTTTTATTAGGCGGCTACTAATCCCATTTTGACTTAAGTATGTTGGATTATAAATACTAATGTGAGCGTTTGCTCCCAAAATAGTTTTTACGAATTCATATCTAAATCCCGACCTTACCGCCAGGGTTACGATCAAAGCAAAAACAGCTAAAGTAATTCCAATAAATGAAATTAATGTCATTATAGAAATGCCACCATCTCGTCTTTTGGTTCGCAAATAAGCCCAAGCTATTTGCCATTCATATTTTGCAAAAGGTTTAGATCCGACCAAGAATAATCCTTTATAAATAAATTTATATAACTAATTCAACGAAGTGATTTATAAATATCAGTTACTTTTTTAATCGCAAGTTCAGGAGACATCTCTGAACTTACTCCAGACCTTCGAGAAGTGAGTTCTACAACCCCATTTCTGATACCCCTTGGACCCACAGTAATACGCCAGGGCAATCCAATCAAATCCATTGCAGCAAACTTTGTGCCTGCCCGTTCCTCTCTGTCATCGTACAAGCAATCAAAGCCAAGATCAGTAAAAGTTTTGTAAATACTGGAACACAAGTGATCTGTTTCATCATCACCTTGCTTTAGATTAACAATACCGACATGAAAAGGTGTGACCCCCTCTGGCCAAATAATTCCATTATCATCGTGACTTGCCTCTATTATAGCACCAACCAAACGGCTAACACCAATACCGTGGCTCCCCATATGTACAGGTGTTTTACTTCCATCTGTATTACTTACGTGGGCGCCCATTGAATCCGAATACTTAGTACCAAAATAAAAAATCTGTCCAACTTCTATAGCTCTGCTGCTGGTTTGCCTACCTTTGGGTACAGATTTATTATACTCTGAAACACTGTGGGTCTCATCTGTTCTAGCATAGGGCGTAGTCCATTCATTTACGATTTTCTGACACTCATCTATATTTTGAAAATCAACAATACGCTGACCTAATTGCAAATCTAAAATATTTTGGTCAAAAAAGACTTCAGATTCCCCTGTTTCTGCCAAGACTAAGAACTCATGCGAGTGATCTCCACCAATGGGACCAGTATCAGCACGCATCGGGATCGCTTTTAGTCCCATTCTTTCATAAGTTCGAAGATAACTTACCATATGTCTATTATAAGAATGTATCGCAGCTTCTTTATTTAGATCAAAGTTATAACCATCTTTCATATAAAATTCCCGCCCTCGCATCACACCAAAACGTGGCCGTCTTTCATCTCTAAATTTCCATTGGATGTGATACAAAGTTAGCGGTAAATCTCTGTAACTATTAACATGAGAACGAAAAATATCTGTAATTAACTCTTCATTTGTTGGACCATAAAGTAGATCTCGACCATGGCGATCTTTTATTCTCAACATTTCTTCACCATAGTCATCATAACGGCCACTTTCTCTCCAGAGATCAGCTGATTGAAGTGTCGGCATTAACATTGGTATATGGCCAGCTTTAATTTGCTCCTCATGTACAATAGCTTCAATCTTTTTCAAGACTTTAAATCCCATAGGAAGCCATGAATAAATTCCAGACTGCGCTTGCCGGATCATCCCAGCCCTAAGCATTAATCTATGGCTAGCTATCTGAGCATCACTTGGGTTTTCTTTTAATATTGGTAAAAAATATTTACTTAGACGCATAAGCTTTTCCTTAAAAATCAAATTTAATTTTATCTAGGCTATTGTTGATCAGCACGCAACACTTCCACATCAAACATAATCAAGTGATGCATCATTAAAAAAAGAATCTAGAACATTTCTAGCTAATTTAATTGATATAGGTTTACCTACTTTTAATGCACCTTTATCAAGCTCATTTACGAGATAAGATATTGAATCAGTGTGCGTTTTGGAAACAGAAGACTTGATTGGTTACCATGCCAGTGGACGTTCTGCCGCAATGTTTTTGGAAAACTACGGAAATGATATCGTGGTAGAATTAAACAAAGCAAGCACACCTTACCATAAAAAAGGCGGCTATTTAACTGATAGAGGTTTAATGAGCCTTGGCCGATCACAAGATAAAGATAGTTTTCTTGCTGAAATTAATGCCATGAACTTGGAACAAATAAGTATTAGCGAAGCATTAGATCTATTTCCTATTATCAATACAAAGTCTGTAGAGTATGTCAGTTTCCTAAAACAAGCCCCAGATTTGGATACTGATAAGATATTACAAGATTTTGCAAAGATGATCAGGCGAAATAATGTCAAAAGAAAATAGATTAAATGTAAAAAATATAAAAAAATTGGCAAAATCCTGGCAGGTTGAAACAAATAAAGAAAGTTTTGAAGGAACTGTCTTGATAAATGCAGCAGGCGCGTGGGTCGACGAAGTTGCTTTAATGGCTAATGTGCAGCCCTTAGATTTCGTCCCAATGCGTCGATCAATTGCTCGTGTTCCCTCGCCCACAGCTGACAGTATTGGCAAGTGGCCAATGGTACATGGAGCTGGAGATAGATGGTATGCCAAGCCAGATGCAGGCGCTTGGTTAATATCGCCATGCGAAGAGGATCCAATGCATCCACACGATGCATTTGCAGATGATATGGTTTTGGCAGAAGGAATAGATCGATATAGTAAAATGGTTAATCATGAAATCACCAGCTTGCAAACCAGTTGGGCCGGATTAAGAACTTTTTCTCAGGACCACGCTCTAGTAATCGGCTTTGACAAAAGTACTAAAGATTTTTTTTGGTTTGCCGGTCAAGGAGGGTATGGTTTTCAGACAGCCCCTGCTGCATCTCAGTTAGCGTCAGAGCTAATCTTAAGCAATTCTACTAGTTTAGCTAAAGGCACTATTAAAGCACTATCGCCCAAGCGATTTAATTAAATAAAATATTAATATTTAAAAAGTTCTTGCGAACAAATAGTGAACATAATAGACAAGCTTATGGAAAATATAAATTTATTTCATAGCAATATTGAAAACACCAAACCTTCAATCAACTTTATTGGAGATCTAAACTTATCTCTTGGCAGAATACATGAAATATTTGGCTTCTCACGTGCCACATTAGCGTTAATAATTGCTCAAAATACGGCTAATCATATTTTTTGGATCCGTACAGAATGGAATCCTGATAATTTAAATGCCGACGGAATTACAAACTTCATAAACCCAGGTCGATTAACTTTTATTAATGTTAAAAATTTTACTGATATGCTTTGGACTATGGAGGAAATATTGAGAACAAGCTACATTCCTTTAGTAGTTTGCGATTTACCTGAAATTCCAAATTTCACTGCGGTAAGGCGGTTACATTTAGCCTTAAAATCAGACATATATGAACATAAAAAATGCTTAGGACTCTTGTTAACACCAAAAAATGGGGGAGCAAAAGGCGTAGAAAGCAGATGGAAAGCCACCGCTAATCACAGTAAATTCTATACAGCATGGCATTTAGAATGTTGCAAAGCCCAAAATATAAAACCAGGGAAATGGGAAATTATAAAAAAAGAGGGGTTCGCTAATTACCAAACAATAAAATTATAATAAATTAATTAAGATGCTAAACTATAAAAAAATATCGCATATTATGAACAAACTGGTTATTGAAAACTTAATGTTCAAGAATAATCTTGATATAAAATAGAATAAAATGGAATAAAATGACACTTTGGTCTCGTATAGCAACAGCCTTATCGTCACTGGCAAAAGGCGAAAGCTTATCAGATGTATTTGAAAAGTTAAAAACCCCCCCAGAACGCACAGTTGCATTTGCAATTGCCATAATTGCGTTAAGTGCCAAGATGGCAAAAGCAGATGGCGAAGTTACCAGAGACGAAGTAACAGCCTTCAGAGAGGTGTTTAATATTCCAAAAAAAAATGAGAGCCAGGCTGCAAAAGTTTTTAACTTGGCAAGGCAGGATGTTGCAGGGTTTGAAGCATATGCGACCAAGATAGCAATTATGTTTAAAAATGATCGCCAATCTCTAAGTGATTTAATTGAAGGTTTATTTCATATTGCTTTGTCAGATGGCAATTATCATCCAGCTGAAAATGCATTCTTACAGAAAGTTTCTGAAATATTTAGTATACCAGAAATAAATTTTTTAAGGATTAGATCAAGATTTGTCCCTAATGCACCTAAAGATCCTTATGATATACTTGAGGTTGATCCGAATACGCCTGTTGAAGAAATTCGAAAATCATGGAGAAAGCTCGTGAGGGAAAATCATCCCGATCAAATGATTGCTAGAGGTGTCCCAGAGGAAGCACTACGAATTACAACCAAAAAACTAAGTGATATCAATGTAGCTTGGGCAATAATAAATCAAGGAACAATTCAAGAATAATTAATAATGTTAATAAAAATAGTGTAATTAAATAATACTAACTATCTTGAACTTATCTAATAATGCGACATATGAGTAGTAAGTAATTTTAAAAGGAAGATCATGTATTCAAAACTAAATAAAGCGCAAATGAAAGAATTAGTTAGAGACAATAATGATCTCGGCGGAGCTCCCATAAAAAATTTACCTCAATGGAATCTAAACGACCTATATACCAGTGAAACCTCCAAAAAATTAATCGAGGACCTGAAATGGTTAGACGAAGAATGCATCAGATTCGAAACCGATTTTAAAGATAATTTAAACAAACTATCATCAAATAGTTTTTTAAATTGTATTTTAAGATATGAAAAAATTCAAAATATTTCTGGTCGAATTATGTCTTTTGCTGGTCTCAAATATTACCAATCCACAACAGACAATAACAGAGCAAAGTTTCTTGCAGATATGCAAGAAAAAATAACAAATTGCTCAAGTAAATTAGTATTTTTCTCATTAGAAATAAACCGTTTAAATGACGAAAAGTTAAATTCCTTACTAAAAAATAATACTAAATTGTTTCGTTTTAAACCAATTTTTGATAATTTACGGAAAATGAAGAAACATCAATTAAGTGATGAATTAGAAGCATACCTTCACGATCAATCAGTAGTGGGTGCATCCGCTTGGAACCGCCTTTTTGATGAAACTATTGCTGATTTAAAGTTTACTATCTCAGGCGAAGAACTAAACATTGAAGGTGCATTAAACCTTTTTTCTGATAACGATCGGGAAAAGCGTGAAATTGGAGCCCAAGAGGTCGCTAAAGTTTTAAATAAAAATATTAATATTTTTTCTAGAATTACGAATACTCTAGCTAAAGATAAGGAAATTGAAGATCGTTGGCGAAAAATGCCTAATCCACAATTTGAACGGCATCTTTCGAATGACGTTGAGCCTGAAGTGGTCGAAGCTCTTCGAAATGCCGTTGTTAATTCTTATCCTGACACCTCCCACAGATATTATAAATTAAAAACTAAGTGGCTGGGTTTGGAAAAGATGGAAATTTGGGACAGAAATGCTCCTTTGCCAAACCAAGACACAAAAGTTATTAGCTGGGATGAGGCCAAAGAAACTGTATTAAGTGCATATAAAGATTTTGCACCTGAAATGGCAGCGATTGCAGAACCTTTCTTTCAAAAAGGTTGGATTGATGCCGCGGTTAAACCTGGTAAGGCTCCAGGTGCCTTTGCTCATCCAACAGTTACAAATGTGCATCCTTACATAATGCTGAACTATTTGGGTAAGCCTAGGGACGTAATGACATTGGCGCACGAGCTTGGTCATGGTGTACATCAAGTTTTAGCTGCAAGTCAGGGAGAGTTATTAAGCTCCACGCCCCTTACTTTAGCAGAGACAGCATCTGTATTTGGGGAAATGTTAACATTTAATAAAATTTTAAGTAACGCTAAAAGTACTATGGAACGCAAAATCTTATTAGCAAGTAAAGTCGAAGATATGATTAATACAGTCATTCGACAAATTGCTTTTTATGATTTTGAATGCAAGCTGCACGAAGCTCGAAAAAAAGGTGAATTAACTTCTGATCAAATAAATGAAATTTGGATGAGCGTACAGGCAGAGAGTTTAGGGCCTTGCTTTAATTTCATGCCGGGTTATGAAACTTTCTGGGCTTATGTACCCCACTTCATACACTCGCCATTCTACGTTTATGCTTATGCTTTTGGGGACGGTTTAGTAAATGCACTTTATTCAGTTTATGAAGAAGGTGCGGCAGATTTTGAAATGAAATATATTGAAATGCTCAAAGCAGGCGGATCTAAGCATCATTCCGAACTGCTTAGACCTTTCGGGTTAGATGCTAGCGATCCAAAATTTTGGAATAAGGGTTTAAATTTATATCCAGGATGATAGACGAACTGGAGAAAATGGAGGAGTAATAAATAATAGTATTAAATTAAATTAATCACCTACTATGTTAGGAATTAGTTTCTATCAACATACCTTTGTTAACAGCCAGTTCGCGCATCTTGATTTGCAGTTTTTCAAAAGCACGGAATTCAATTTGTCTTATTCTCTCTCGACTTACATCATACAAATTTGATAATTCTTCTAAGGTTAAAGGTGGTTCTTGTAACTTTCTTTTTAAGATGATGTCTTTCTCACGATCATTTAAAATTGTTAAAGCTTCAGTGAGTAATTCCCGTCTGTTGTCTAACTCATTCTTCTCTTCATAGTTTGCTGCTTGATTGGCTGTTTCATCCTCCAACCAATCTTGCCATTCTGCGGCACCTTCACCATCAGTCATCACCTGCGCATTTAAAGAAGCATCTCCACCCGTCAGTCGTCTGTTCATTGAGACGACTTCTTTCTCTGTAACATTTAAATCTTTTGCTATCTTTGCAACGTTATGGTCACGTAAATCTCCCTCCTCTAACGCTCCAATTCTATTCTTTGCTTTGCGTAGATTAAAAAATAACTTCTTTTGTGCACTAGTTGTACCCATTTTAACTAATGACCATGATCTCAAAACGTATTCTTGTATGCTAGCTCTTATCCACCACATTGCATAAGTAGAAAGCCTAAAACCTTTATCTGGGTCAAATTTCTTAACCGCCTGCATCAATCCTACGTTTGCTTCAGAAACTATTTCAGAAGTTGGCAACCCATATCCACGATATCCCATAGCAATTTTTGCAGCCAATCGAAGATGAGATGTAACCATTTTATGAGCCGCTTGACTGTCACCATTATCGACCCATTTTTTGGCGAGAATGAACTCTTCCTCTCGCTCCAACATGGGAAATTTCTTAATTTCCTGCAAATACCTTCCCAAACCATGCTCTGGCGAGGGGGCGGGTAAATTAGTGTAGCGCATTTCCAACTCACTTTAAATTATTGAATATTAATAAGTATATAAGGACTATATGTAAAAAATCCAAGGTTTTCAGCGTATTTTTTTTAAAATAGCATCCAATTCTATCAAATCCTTCGGAAGATCACTGTTGAACGAAACAGGTTCATTTGTGACCGGATGGATAAATGCTAATGATGTCGCATGTAATGCAAGCCTAAGTCTAAAAATTTCACATCTTTTCCAACTATTCTTAAATTTTCGTCGACTTCCGTAAACTGGGTCACCAATTAATCCATGCCCTATATGTGCTAAATGCACTCTAATCTGATGAGTTCGCCCAGTCTCCAACCAACAATCTAACCTTGTAGCAAATTCACCATAAACAACTTCGTTTTTACATCGGGTAACCGCCCTGCGCAGTATACCCTGAAATTATTATTTTTTCTATCAAAAATGAATCAGATGTTCTGAATATTGATCCAACATTATGAATACTTCTAATATTATCAAGAATTACAATTGATTTATAACACCATGACAGTCTTTTAGTGACGTATTTTTGAATTTTTCAAACTTAGAGCTCAAACCTGAATGTGCAACATCCGTTTTAGCTACGACTAGTAATCCACTAGTATTCTTATCAATTCTATGAACAATACCAGGGCGTTTTCTGCCGCCAACTCCCGACAAACTTGAACCACAATGAAACATCAAAGCATTTACTAAAGTTCCACTTGGCGAACCAGGCGCTGGATGGACCACCATTCCAGCAGCCTTATTTATCACAATTAAGTGCTCATCTTCGAAAGCTATGTCAATTTTCAAATCCTCTGCAGAAATGTTTGTAATTTCTGGCGCTTCTAGAGTGATTTCCCAATTGCTATTTGGAATAACTTTTGTTTTCAGAGTAGCTACTAAACCATTATCAGACGATATTACACATCCAGCCTCGATAAGCTTTTTCAAACGGGATCTGGACAATGTGTATTTTTCCGAAACGGCATCAGCAAGAGCTTTATCTAAGCGCTTTGCTGTCTCTGGAAATAATGTTATCTCTAAAACCTGAGAAGGGTACGAATTCATGTCAAAAACTCCAGAAGATTTTATTGAGCCCAAAAATTTAAGGTTTTTAAGATTATTAGTAACGGTACTAACTATAACAATGATTTGTGGTATTATAACTTTAGTTTTCTTGATTGTCATTAAAATGAAAGATTTAAATAATGACTTTTCAATCAACATACCAAAAGAAATAATCTTACCAAATGATAAAGTGGCAAAGGCATTTACTAAAGGAACTGATTGGTATGCGATAGTGACAGAAAGTAATGAGATTTTAATCTACGATAGTAATACAAATAATATACGACAAGTAGTTAAAATTAAATGACGCATTTGTCTAAAAAATTTCTAAGGGGATAACAATAATATGTCATTGCCAGCAGGATTTTTGGATGAATTGCGAAGCCGTACCTCAATAATACAGGTAGTCGGTCGGAAGGTAATGTGGGATACTCGTAAATCCAATCAAGGCAAGGGTGACATGTGGGCACCTTGTCCCTTTCACCAAGAAAAAACTGCCAGCTTTCATGTTGATGATCGGAAAGGTTATTACTATTGCTTTGGCTGCGGAGCTAAAGGTGATGCACTTGGCTTTGTAAAGGAAACTGAAAATGTATCTTTTATGGAAGCTGTAGAAATCTTATCCCGAGAGGCGGGTATGCAACTACCGGCGCTGGATCCAAAATTAGTTGAAATATCTAAAAAGCGCGACTCACTTTCAGAAATTGTTGAGGAGGCAAATATTTTTTACCAAAATCAGCTAAAAAGTGAAGCTGGTCATATTGCCCAAGCTTACATGAAGAAAAGACAATTGAAAAAAGAATGGCAGGTTATGTTCCAAATTGGCTTTGCTCCCAACAACGCTAATCAATTGGAAAAACACCTTTCAGCTAAAAATATCTCTGTAGAAAAAATGATTGAAGCAGGTTTGGTGGCAAAATCGGATGATGGTAAAAAAACCTATGATCGATTTAGAAATCGAATAATTTTTCCAATTAAAGACATTAGAGGGAAAAGCATAGCTTTTGGTGGACGGGCGTTGGATCCAAACGCGCCTGCAAAATATATAAATTCTCCTGAAAGTTCACTGTTTGATAAGGGTAGAACTTTATACAACCATAAGAATGCCCGTGATAACTTAAAGAAGGGTAACCATTTAATTGTTGCAGAAGGTTATATGGATGTCATTGCCTTGACTGCCGCAGGTTTCAATGCAGCCGTAGCCCCATTGGGGACTGCCATAACAGAGAGCCAGTTAAGAATGATGTGGCGATTAACTGACGAACCTGTGATTGCCTTGGATGGAGATCAAGCCGGCATTAACGCAGCAATGAGAGCTATTGACCTAGCTCTACCTTTATTAACTATTGGGAAATCTCTGCGTTTTGCTGTCCTACCCCAAGGTCAGGACCCAGATGATATAATCAAGTCAGATGGTAAAGAACGAATGAAGGAAATTATTCAAAATGCCGTTCCAATGATTGATTTACTTTGGCAACGCGCATTGGAAGGGCAAAATCTTGATAGCCCTGATCGTCGCGCTGCTTTTGATGCTTCTCTAAAAAATATAACAAAAAAAATACTCGAACCTACTATACGAAATCATTATTTTGCAGCATTGAAGGCAAAAAGATCTGACCTTTTAAGAACAACTGGCATTACAAAGTCTAACATCTTTACTAAAAATAAGAAAAACACGTTTGCCACGATAGGTGCTAAATCATCCACCTTAGCAACAAAATCTTCAGACGAAAAAACTGTAAAGTCTGTAAGAGATGTGGTTATATTTGCAATATTATTTACTCACCCAGAATTAATGAAAGAATTTTCATACCGCCTTGAAAGAATGGAATTACAAAATAAAAATTACATTGAATTACGTAACCATATCTTACAAAATATTGATAACAAACCAGAGGAGTTAATTAGAATACGGAGCAAAATTTTCAAAATTAATTAAAGATATACTGAACAATCCATATGTATAGAGATGAAAAAATTACAAAAGAATAATCAAAAAATACTAGACTATAAAAATTTTAAAAGAAGAGAAGATAAGCTCGAGACGTCAGAAGGAATGAAAAAAGAAATTCGAGATGCCATCGAAGATTTAAACTCTGCTGCAAGTGAGAGCTTAACTTGGCGCCTAGGTCAGGCCACTGATGCGCGCTCTAAAGCCCAACGAAGTACGCTAGAAGAAGCGCAAGAGGCTGGCGAGGACAAGGGTGCGATGACTGATTTCTTACAAAATCTTAATTGATAATGAAGCTTGGGTCAAAAAAAACAAATAATAATCATTGCGACTCCTTGATTCGCATAGTTGATTCGGTTCTAAAGCAAGTGATTCGTTAAAAACAAAAACCTAGGAGATCAAATGGCTGCCAAAGATGCCGAAATTGCAAAAAGTGAAGATCAAAATGATGGTGAAGGTTTAGACATCAGTCAAACTGCAATTAAAAAAATGATCTCGGAAGCAAGAGCAAGAGGGTACATCACGTATGATGGTTTGAACAAAGCTCTTCCACCAAATCAAGTTAGCTCTGAACAAATAGAAGACGTAATGTCCATGCTCTCAGAGATGGGTATCAACATTATTGAAGATGAAGACTCAGACGAGGCAGAAAATGCTGTAGTAGTGGTCGACGAAGGTGCCCGTGGAGTTGCTCTTGCTGGTGCTGGCGCTGAGAAACTAGACCGTACCGACGATCCAGTGCGAATGTACTTGAGAGAAATGGGATCAGTTGAATTACTGAGTCGTGAAGGTGAAATCGCCATTGCGAAGAGAATTGAAGCTGGCCGAAACACAATGATTTTAGGCCTTTGCGAAAGCCCATTAACCTTTCAAGCAATCACTATTTGGCGTGACGAGTTATTGGAAGAAGATATTCTTTTAAGGGATGTAATTGATTTAGAAACTACATTCGGAAATACATTAGACGAAGATGGAGAAAGCTCATTAATCCCTCCAGAAGTCCCTCCAACACCTTCACCTACAAAGAACGCAGAAAATAACCCAGAATATGATGCTGATGGAAATTTAATTCATTCTGATGATGATGATGATGAAGACGAGGAGCAAGCCAACGTTTCTTTGGCAGCTATGGAGGACGCTCTTAAGCCGCAGGTTTTAGAAACTCTTGGGCAAATTGCTGGTTATTATGAAGCCTTAGCTGCCATGCAGAAAACTAGGATGTCTGCAACTTTAAATGTTGCAGATAAATTTTCAGAAAAAGCAGAGAAAAAATACCAAGAATTGCGATTAAAAATCGTAGATCTAGTTAATTCTCTTCATTTGCATAACAATCGTATTGAGGCTCTAATTGACCAACTATACGGGATAAACAGACGTATAATGTCAATCGATAGTCAAATGGTTAAGCTTGCTGACCAAGCACGTATTAATAGAAGAGAGTTTATAGAAGCTTATCGAGACCGTGAATTAGACCCTACCTGGTTAAAAGATATTTCAAACAAAACTGGTAGAGGATGGTCTGCCCTAATTGAAAGATCCAAACCAAAAATTGAAGAGCTTCGTGAAGAAATGTCACAAGTGGGGTTATATATTGGCCTAGACATTTCAGAATTTCGGCGAATAGTAAGCCAAGTTCAAAAGGGCGAAAAAGAAGCGCGACAAGCAAAAAAAGAAATGGTTGAAGCAAATTTAAGATTAGTTATTTCGATAGCAAAAAAATATACTAACAGAGGACTACAATTTCTCGATTTAATTCAGGAAGGCAACATTGGATTAATGAAAGCTGTTGATAAATTTGAATACAGAAGAGGTTATAAATTCAGTACCTATGCAACATGGTGGATAAGACAAGCAATCACAAGATCAATTGCAGATCAAGCAAGAACAATTAGAATACCAGTTCATATGATAGAAACAATAAATAAATTAGTGCGAACTGGTCGACAAATGTTGCACGAAATTGGAAGAGAGCCAACACCTGAAGAATTAGCAGAAAAATTACAAATGCCATTGGATAAAGTTCGAAAAGTAATGAAAATTGCTAAAGAGCCTATTAGTTTGGAAACACCAATTGGTGATGAAGAAGACAGCCAATTGGGGGACTTCATAGAAGATAAAAATGCTATTTTACCTTTAGACTCTGCGATACAAGATAATCTAAAAGATACGACAACTAGGGTCCTTTCTTCTCTCACCCCAAGAGAAGAAAGAGTGCTAAGAATGAGATTTGGAATTGGAATGAATACAGATCATACACTGGAGGAAGTTGGTCAACAATTCAGTGTTACTAGAGAAAGAATACGTCAAATTGAAGCAAAAGCATTAAGAAAATTAAAACACCCTAGCAGATCGAGGAAATTAAAAAGCTTCTTAGAGCAGTAAACAAAACTATTATTTAAGTGCAATACTCGCTCTCGTTTACTTTATCGAATCTCGTTAACTTATATCGTACTAATTCTGTTTCTCCGACCCTTTGACTTATATAAACTACCGGACTGTCTGTCTGCTCAACAACCAATATTTTTTTCACTTTTCAGATTAATTTTTTCAACTAATATTCCTGGAACATTACAAAGCCTTGATGGAAAGCTGTCTCTAAAAAGATATCTGTGAGGTTCATTTAAAGCCCATACTTTGGAACTGGAACCTAATAACCAAGAAACGCGCCCAATCATTGCGTAATCTGTAACTGCAACCCATTCTGCCATCTTCAGATGGGTTTGAAATTCAGGTTTAATCCGTTCCCAACCTCTCATTTGATTGAATGGATTGTCACCCGAAAAAACGACAACATATGGATTCATTCCTATTATTAATACGGAAAATGGTTAAAAATGATCCTAAGAATACAGTTAAATTACTCCAGAATTTGTGTAAATTTTGCAAACCCAACGCAGTTAATATTGCGAGCCAAGGAAATATAATGATCATCCAGTTTCCTTGAATACGTTCTGTCAGTGAATGATTTAGAAAATAAAATAAAATCGGTAAATGTACCCATAAAACCAAACTCCGAAATTCGTATTTTTTAAAAAACCCTAAAACAGCAAATATAAATACAAGTGGCGTTGTAAATATTACAATCGATAAAAGAAATTCAAACAAGAAATATAATCCCACTGTTTTATTCAATAAACGTCCAAATTGCTTTTCTAAACCAATCCAGTCATTTTCATAGTTCCAGTAAATTGAAGGTGATAATATTAATAGTCCTATCGCCACACCCATCCAGATAAATGGAGATCCAAGTTCCCCCCTGCCTCTTTTTGAAAAAATGCACCATCCAAACAAACCTAAGATATAAAATAATGCGTTAAATTTTGATAAAATAGCTAAAGCAGCAAAAAAACCCACTAGTAACCAGTACCATGGATTTTTATTAAATAGACCTTCCAATGTTGCCCAGAAGGCACTGGTCCAGAATAAAATTAAGGGGGCGTCTGGCGTCGAGATAAAGCCTAAACCCATAACAGGCACCATTATATTGAATAAGAGTACTGACATCAAAATTCGATCTCTTCCACCAATCAAAAAAGCTATTCTAGCGATTAAAATACTGACAAGAAAAAAAGCAACACAGGTTAAAATTCTCACACCTATTACCGTTTCACCAAAAACAAATTTTCCAGCATAAATCCACCATGCTATCATTGGGGGATGATCGTAATAACCAAAAGATATAGAAGATGACCAAAGATTATAATAAGCCTCATCGTCAATTAATTCAAAATAATATGCTAAAAAAAGATGAAACAGAAAAAATCCAAATGCTGTTATGATTGCTTTATTCATTTTAAAAAAAGCCCTTCAAAACTTTTGTCTATTCACTAAAATAAAATAAAACTGCATATAGTGTTATCCATAAATAAAAACTCTACACAAAATCATAACGGTTGCATATAGTATGACTAATAATTTTAACACCTATTAAAGGACTTCAATATGAGATGCCCATTTTGTGGAAATGTTGATACACAGGTGAAGGATAGTCGTCCAGCTGAAGACCATGTGGCAATCCGAAGGAGACGCTTCTGTTCAGCCTGTGGTGGAAGATTTACCACATATGAACGCGTTCAGCTAAGAGATCTTGTAGTAATAAAAAGAAGCGGCAAACGTGAAGACTTTGATCGTGACAAGTTAGAACGCTCAATAAGAATTGCGTTACAAAAGAGACCAATCGAAATTGATAGAATAGATCAAATGATAAGCGGAATTGTTAGACGGTTAGAAAGTATGGGCGAAACAGATATTTCTTATGAAAAAATTGGAGATAAAGTCATGGAAGCATTAGCTCGAATTGATACCGTAGCATATGTTCGATTTGCATCTGTTTATAAAAATTTCCAGGATGCTGATGATTTTGAAGATTTTGTTCATCAATTACGGCCACCAACAACCGAAGAATAATGACTACACAAAATACTATAGATAAAAAGTGGATGAGTGTGGCTCTTTCTTTAGCAAAGAGAACTAAAGGGGCGACTTGGCCAAATCCAAACGTTGGTTGTGTTATTGTAAAGGACGACAAGCTATAGGCCGGGGCTGGACAGCACCAACAGGAAGGCCACATGCAGAAACTCAGGCCTTAAAGAGTGCGGTGCAGCGTCAGCTAACAGCACTGCTTACGTGACTCTTGAGCCTTGTGCCCATACAGGTAAAACAAGCCATGTACGTCCTCACTAATAAGAGCAAACGTTGCAAGGGTAGTTATAGCTACCAGGGATCCTGATCCAAGAGTTTCAGGTCAAGGTTTAAAATTATTAAAAAATGCAGGTATTTCAATTACTGAAGGAATTTTAAAAGATGAAGCGTGTTATGAGCATTTTGGTTTTTTTAATCGAATTTTGAATGGAAAACCTAAAATTACTTTAAAACTTGCCACCTCTTTAGATGGAAAAATAGCAACAAAAAATAATGAAAGTAAATGGATTACAGGCGAAAGATCAAGAAAACTTACCCATCTTTATCGTATGCAGAGTGACGCTGTAATGATTGGATCTCGTACGGCCATAATGGACGATCCTTCCTTGAATGTGAGGCATATAACTTCAAAACAGCAACCTGCGAAAATCATTATTGATACAACCCTAAAAACACCCTTAACCAGTAAGATCTTCCAATCTGCAAATGAATTCAAAACTATTATATGTTGTGGACATAATGTAGATCAAAGCCTGGTTAGCATTTGGATCAATCAGGGTAGTAAAATCATTAAATGCAAAACCAACATGGACGGTAAGATTGATTTAATAGACGCCATGAAGCATTTAGGCACCATTGGCATCAATAATATCTTTTGTGAAGGGGGAGCTTCACTAGCTACCAGTCTTCTAAAAGCGGACCTAATTGATGAATTTATTTCAATGACTTCTGGCTTGTTAATAGGGCAAACGGCAGATCAGTAGTTGGCAATTTTGATAACTTATCCATATCAAAACTGCGCAATTTTAATATTAAGAGAATCTTATAAATATGGCAAGATGCTGTATCTATTGGAGTAAATGGACATAAGACTACTTAGACGTGTTTATTGCTAGTAAGACCATTCTTGCTCTTTCAGCTTACGCGATGTAAATCACATTTAGAGCACATTAAACAATAGCGAGGATCCATATGTTCACTGGAATTATTTCCGATATTGGTAAAAACAAAGAAATCTCAAAAGTTATCGAATAGTGGCGATGTCAGGTCACGCATGTAACTGCAGTCATTCAACAGAATAAGTATTGATGTCTAGGTGCCTCAATAGCTTGCGATGGGATTTGTTTAACTGTGGTAGATCGCAGTACAGACGAAAAGAACTGGTTTGAAGTAGATATTTCAGCTGAAACCGTATCACGCACAACAATTTCAGCACCTAAAAATGGATGGCAAATTGGTCGGAAATTAAATTTAGAACGCTCTCTTAAAGTTGGTGATGAATTAGGTGGACATATTGTTTCAGGACACGTTGATGGGGTTGCTGGTATTGAAAGTATTGAAACTGAAGGCGATAGTACACGCTTAACTTTTAAGGTCCCCAAAGACCTTGCTCGTTTCATTGCACCTAAAGGATCAGTCTCTTTAAATGGTACGTCCCTGACCGTTAATGAAGTAGAGAAAAATATATTTGGGGTTAATTTAATTTCCCATACAAAATCAGAAACAACTTGGAATAAAGCGCAAGTCCATGATTTAGTAAATTTAGAAATTGATACTTTGGCAAGATATGTTGCACGATTAACAGATGTTGAGTATTAGTTCACAAAAAAGCAAGTTCTTGCATTCATCCAAAACATCCATCATAGGGTTCTAAGAAAATTATCTGAGGTTCTTTGAAAATGGGCAATTCTTCCCTAAAAATGAAATCTGCATCCAGACTTTATGCAGTTCAAGCCCTGTTTCAAATGGAAGCGATAGATCAGGATTTGGAAGAAGTAAAAGCTGAATTTCAAAACTTTCGAATTGGTGCAGAATTTGATGGAATTTTATATAATGAAGCAGATATAAAATTTTTCAAAGATATAGTTGATTCCGCAGTAAAAAACCAATCTCAAATAGACCAGATGACTGATAAAGCATTAGCAAAAAACTGGCCGATTGACAGAATTGATCCTACCATTAGAGCATTGTTTCGAAGTGGAACAGCAGAGCTATTTTTAGGATTAAAGTCGTGAAGAAGAGTATAATTAATGAATTTGTTGATATTGCAAAAGCATTTTTTCCAGAAGGAAAAGAAGCAAAATTCGTAAATGCAAAATTAGATCAGATATCAAAAGAAAATGCAAGGTATTAAGTTCTTAATTATATTAATCGAAAACACATAAAAACGTCCTAATTTTGTCGAAAAACTACAATTTAGTTTTTCAAATAATCAATACTAAAAAAAAAGTTTGTTCTATGCGTGTGATTGTCTCATTTACGGCCCTTTTGCTGTCAGTTATATTTTTGCAGTTAAGCACTGGAGGTTTAGGACCTCTGGACGCCTTATCAGGAGTTCTGATGGGCTTTAGCTCTTCAGAAATTGGGTTATTAGGCTCGGCACATTTTTTGGGATTTTTTATAGGATGTTGGTGGGCACCTAGGCTGATGGGCGCCATTGGGCACAGTCGTGGGTTTGCCACGTTTGTCGCATTCGGGTTAATTGGAATTTTAGGACATACCTTATCAAACCAACCATGGGTTTGGATAATTTTAAGAATATTTTCTGGCCTATCGGTAGCTGGCTGCTATTCAATTATTGAAGCATGGCTCCAGGCTAAGCTTAAAAATAAAAATAGAGGTCGGTCCCTTGGAGCCTATAGATTAGTTGACATGGGTGCATCACTTTCTGGCCAGCTTTTAATAAGCATATTAGAACCCGCATATTATTTATCATATAATATTTTGGCTTTAATATGCACTGCGGCGTTACTTCCCCTTACTCTAACAAGAGCAAAGCAACCAGAACTTCCAATAACACCAAAATTGAGACCAATTGCTGCATACAAATTATCACCATTAGCCATTTTTGCTGCTATTGTCGCTGGGCTAACTGGCGCATCTTTCAGAATGATTGGACCAATTTATGGGTTACAAGTCGGATTAGAAGTAAATCAAATAGCATTATTTTTAGCAGCATTTATTTTTGGGGGTGCTATAGCTCAATATCCAATTGGATGGATTGCAGACAAATTTGATAGAAGGTGGGTCTTAATAATATTATCTTTGGCTGCAATTTTCTCTTCATCTCTAACCATAATAGTTAGTAGTCAGGGTACAATAGCCATCTTTTTTGCAGCATTTATTTTTGGGTTTATAACCTTTCCAATTTATTCAGTTGCTTCAGCTCATGCAAATGATTTTGCAAAACCTGCGCAAATGGTAGAGTTAAGTGCAGCATTGATTTTTTTCTTTGCGGTAGGAGCAATAGGAAGTCCAATTTTGTCAGCCAAGTTAGTGGAAATATATGGACCAAATGCCCTGTTTGTATTTATTGGATTAGCTCATGTCATATTGGTAATCGTAAGCATAGCGAGGATGAATGTAAGACCATCTGCTGAAATTAAAACAAGTTATAGATACACTCCTAGAACAAGCTTTGGTATTGCAAAATTAATTCGAAGACGATGAATTAATAAATATTAATGAAAAAGATGGATCTTTTTAAATCAGTTCGTTAATTGAGACTTAACAAAATCATTCCAGAGGCCCAATGGCACGAATTCTAATAACTTCAGCAATTCCATACATAAATGGAGTGAAGCATCTCGGCAACTTAATTGGTAGCCAGTTGCCTGCTGATCTATACGCCCGATACAATAGATTACGTGGAAACGAAGTAATGTTCATTTGTGCAACTGACGAGCACGGTACTCCTGCAGAATTAGCGGCGGCTAAAGCTAAAAAACCTATTGAAGAGTTTTGTGCAGAAATGCATAAAATGCAAAAAGAGTTAAGTGAAGGTTTCAACCTTTCATTTGATCATTTTGGCAGATCTTCTTCTGAAGAAAATAGAAAACTAACTCAACACTTTGCAGGACAATTAAAGAAGAATGGGTTAATCGAAGAAGTAGATGAAAGTCAGATCTATTCAAAGACTGACAAAAGGTTTTTACCAGATAGATACATCGAAGGAATTTGCCCAGAGTGTAAATATGAAAATGCCCGTGGCGATCAATGTGAGAATTGCACAAAACAGTTAAATCCAATAGATCTTCTTGAGCCACGTTCAGCAATTTCTGGATCAAAAGATTTAGAAATTAGAAAAACAAGGCATTTATATCTCAAACAATCAAAATTAAGAGATAGACTGGATAAATGGATAAAAAGCAAAAAAGACTGGCCCATACTAACAACTTCAATCGCACAGAAATGGCTTCATGATGGCGATGGGTTACAAGATCGAGGTATTACGCGAGATTTGGACTGGGGCGTGCCTGTAAAAAATGGCACAGAAGACTGGCCTGGAATGGAAGATAAAGTCTTTTATGTTTGGTTTGATGCTCCGATTGAATATATTGCTGCAACAGCTGAATTTACAAATAGTCAAAACCTTGATGATGAAGCCTGGGAGAGATGGTGGCGCACAGATAAAGGTGCTGAAGATGTTTATTACGTTCAATTCATGGGTAAAGACAATGTACCCTTTCATACCTTATCATTTCCAAGCACACTAATGGGATCAGGTGAACCTTGGAAATTAGTAGATTACATCAAATCGTTTAATTATTTAAATTATGATGGTGGTCAATTCTCAACTAGCCAAGGGCGTGGCGTATTCATGGATCAAGCTTTAGAGATTTTACCAAGTGATTATTGGAGATGGTGGTTGTTAAATCACATACCAGAAAACTCGGATAGCGAATTTACTTGGGAGAACTTTCAATTGAGTGTCAATAAAGATTTGGCCGATGTTTTGGGAAATTTTGTTAGTAGAGTAACAAAGTTTTGTCGATCAAAATTTGGGGAAGAAATCCCTGAAGGCACCCATTTTAGGAGTATCGAAATAGCGTTTATAGATGACCTTCAAAAACGATTGAATACTTATCAAACCCATTTAGATGCGTTAGAGATAAGAAAAGCATCTAATGAATTACGTAAAATCTGGGTCGCTGGCAACGAATACCTCCAAAGAACAGAGCCTTGGTCCATTTTCAAAAGTGACCCCAAAACTTCAGCAATGATCATTAAACTATCAATAAACTTAATAAGACTTTACGCTATTTTATCAGAACCATTTATACCAAATGCCTCAAAAGAAATCATGGCTGCGCTCAATTGTAAGAACTGGGATTGGCCAGAAAGTGTGAATGATGCATTGCAAATATTACCCACTAGTCACAGCTTTAAGGTGCCAGAAGTTTTATTCAAAAAAATCACAGATGATGAACGTGATAATATGCAGGAAAAGTTTTCAGGTATTCAAATTTAAAACTGAAATTATAATAAATTTTTGTACTTAAAGGCATTGCTTATGTTAAACAAATCGCTATGAAATACCATATAATTATCTAGTCATCGCGGGCGTGATGGAATGGTAGACATAACAGACTTAAAATCTGTGGGCCTTGTGCCGTGGGGGTTCAAGTCCCCCCGCCCGCACCATCAAAAGTAGAATTAATAAATTCTATTAAAAATTAATCATATAAGTCACCTAGGCCCATTCACCTTTGCGGAAAACAGCCACACGGCTTCCATCAAATTGAATACCATCTATATCGATATTTTTTGATCCGATCATCCAATCTATATGGATCATGCTAGAATTACCACCAAGTTTTGAAATTTCATCTTTAGAAAGATTTTCATCTCCCTTAAAACACTTTGAATAACATTGTCCTAAAGCTATATGACATGCAGCATTCTCATCAAACAAAGTATTATAAAATAATAGTCCTGATTGTGAAATTGGTGAACTATGTGGAACTAATGCAACTTCCCCAAGACGACGGGCACCATCATCAGAATCTAATATTTTAAGTAGACTCGCAGATTCGCGTCTGCGAATCGACAATCTTACCATTTTCAAATCTCACCTGAATTTTATCAATCAAAGTGCCTTGATGAGAAAGTGGCTTTGGATTCCATCACTTCGGAGGAAACACGCATTGCGTATGGGAAAACCTCTTCGGAAGGAATGACTGGTTCGATCGAGCGCTCGGCAAGGGAGCCGTGGCCGATTTCACGACGGTTGATACCACCCATACGTCAGTGTCAGGACCCACAAAATGAAGAGAAGAAAATTTCTTACCATTCAACCAATTACACTTCTTCCGAAGCTCTTCATTATGAAGTTTCCATTCAGCAACAGGATCTGTTGAAATTACCCGCGATGCCTTAAAAATTGCATCTGCCAGTTTTAATTGAGCTTCATTTTCTGATAAATCAGGGAACATAAGTTTCGCCCAAGCCAACCCAGGCCAAGCAATTAGATTCCAATTGACATCAAATTGCGTAATTCGCTCTCGCGCTGGCTTATAAGCGATAGAATTAGCTTTGTTAGCCCGTCCAATTTTATTAGCATTTTGATTTGCTAGGAGCATTGGATCATCTCCAACGATCGCCATTCGGGCGGTATTATTATCAAAAGCTTCCCCCATTCCTTTGTAAAGCCAATGAGCCGCCTTATCAAAAGAATCATCATTTGCATAATTGTAACGGGCTAATGTTACTTCATTGTCAGAAAACAATGGTGTTACTAAACCAGCACCAGCTGCATAAGCATGGACGGCTACTCTACGCACTAAAGGCAGTGCCTCAATAGGGGCAGTTAAAAGTAAATCCTGACCTGGTTGAAGACCTAAACCCGTATGCACGGCTAGTTTTGCAAGCTTATCAATTTTATCAGCATCTATTTTAATTTTATTCAAAATCAAATCTCCATTTTTATTACATCTCACTTACGAAAAATATTCCAAACTTTCTAGCAAAATATATTATTAACAATTCTTTTTTAAATTGACTTTTAGTAATGTATGAAAAATAAATTAGCAAAAATTCCTATGTACAACCGTGTAAACTCTTAAGACAAACTATCGACAGGTAAAATAACTGAAATGCAAATTTTTGACGCAATAATTATTGGAGCTGGGTTTTCAGGTCTTTATCAATTGCACTCTCTTCGAGATAAATTAGTATTAAAGGTTAAAGTATTGGAAGCTGGCGAAGGAGTGGGTGGCACCTGGTATTGGAACCGTTATCCTGGTGCTCGTTGCGACACAGAAAGCAAAGCCTATTCATATTACTTCTCAAAAGAGCTTTACGAAGAGTGGAATTGGTCAGAGAGGTACCCTACTCAACCAGAGATAGAAAAATATCTCAATTTTGTTACTGACCAACTAAATATGCGTAAAGAAATTCAATTTAATGCCCAAGTGACCGACTTAATTTTTGATGAAAACAAACATATATGGCGTGTATTATTAAAGAATAAAGAACAATATTTTGCAAAATTTGTAATTTCTGCAGTAGGTTGCCTGTCTTTTGCTAATGTCCCAACTATTCCCAACAGAGACTTGTTTCGTGGGGAAGTTTATCATACTGGTAATTGGCCAAAGAAAAATCCTAATCTAAAGGGTAAAAAGATTGGAGTAATTGGCACTGGGTCTACCGGAATTCAAGTAATCCCGGAAGTGGCAAAATTAGCGAAGAAACTAACAGTCTTTCAGCGAACTCCCAATTATAGTGTTCCAGCAAATAACTACAAACTAACCGAAGCCGACCAAATTAGAGCTAATGAAGAGTTTGATAAATCGAAACAACTCATGTTGCAGCACAGAGGTGGACACCCCTGGAAACATTCGAATAAGGCAGCAAAAAAAACGAATTCAGTAGAAAGAAAGAAACTTTATGAAAAAGCGTGGGATAACGGTGGCTTAAGTTTTCGCGATACTTTTTCAGATCTAAGTGTGGATCTTGAGTCAAATAATACAGCCTCAAACTTTATTAAAGACAAAATAAAAAGTATCGTGCACGATCATCATACAGCAGACCTGTTAACAGATTTTGACCATCCATTTGGCTCAAAAAGACCCCCCATCGATACGAATTATTATGAAACTTTTAATCAAAAAGATGTCGAACTAATTAATATTCGAAACAACCCAATTGAATCATTTGTGAGTAACGGCATCAAAACAAGTAAACAACATTATGAGTTAGATGTAATGATATTTGCAACAGGTTTCGACGCACTAACAGGTACTTTACTAAATATGAATATAGAGGGAAATAATAACATTAAATTGAAAAATGTTTGGAAATCTGGACCTATTACAAATTTAGGACTTCTAATACCAAATTTTCCAAATCTATTTTTAATTACTGGCCCTGGGAGTCCGGCAGTGCTTACCAATATGCCCCGAGCGATTGAGCAGCACGTTGAATGGATTACTGAGTGCATTCATTTTATGATAACAAAAAACTATCAAACAATCGAAACCACAAGCAAAGCAGCAGATAAATGGGGCAATACTGTCCATGAAGCAGTAAACGACACTTTCTTTTTATCAGCGAAACATTCTTGGTATTTAGGTGGAAATATTCCAAATAAACCTAAAGTTTTTATTCCTTATGCCGGTGGACTCAATAAATATCGTGAATTATGTGATATGGTGGCTTTAGCCAAATATGACGAATTTATATTTACCGAAGAAAAATAATACCATTCAAGGTTTACTGATGCATATTGATCATAAGTTCCCTATTACATGGATACCAATTACAGGCTTCAAACCAAAATGTTTAAGCGTATCACATTGTCCTGGTAAATATCCAATCAAGGCAGAAAAAAAAGAGAACTTATTTAAAGATCTTACAAGTATTACTGATCAGAAAATTAAGTGCATTATTACCCTGTTAAGTAAAGAAGAACTGAATGTTAAAAAAATAACTCATTTTGAAGAAACAATAAGAAATTTCAGTTTTAAACATTATATTGAAGAAATAGACGATTTATCCGTTCCATCAAAAGCTAAATTAATTAGATTCAAATCACTGATCCAAAGTATAGTTAGTGAAATAAAATTAGGTAATGCTGTTCTCATCCACTGCAATGCGGGTTTAGGTCGATCAGGATTGGTGGCCAGTATATTATTAAAAGAAATGACTAACGAGAGTAATCCTATTGAGTATGTCCGTAACTTTCGTAAAGGAGCAGTGGAAAATCAAAAGCAAGAAAAATTTATATCAAATTGGCAAATGATTACAGTTTAATCAATCTAGTTTTTTCAGATACAATCGAATTAACAAATAACAATACCAAAGCAGTTAATAGATATAATATTAAACACCATAATTAAAAAGTAATACTCTAATACGGTTAATATAATTCATTATTTAAGTAGTAATTTTTTCTTTTACGGCCAGCAATAAAAACACAATATAGCAACTAATTCCTATATTATCGAATATACACGCAGAGTTCATTTTCTTGTAAGTTATATTATCAAGTGCCACAAAAAGTTTTATAACTCTCATCTATTTGAGTTGGTGGATTTTCATAATTCTCATAGCCAATTGATAGCTTAAAAGGGTTTTTAAGGACTTTAATCAGTTTAGAAAATGGATTTAAATCATTTTGATAAGCACTGTTAATAGCTTCTTCAACGATATGATTACGAGGAATGTAAATAGGATTAACTATATTTTGAATTTCTCCTTTTCCATTCTTTTCTCGCCTTTTTTGTAATTTCTGATGCCAAGTTATTGCCTGAGGATCGTGGTCCATCCAAATGCAAAAAGATTTAAAATTCTGCTCATCAAGCACCAAAAAACTTTTAGTAAAGTCTAATCTTTTATCCTCTAAGAGTTTAAGAAATTTTTTCGCAATAGCCAGATCTTCTGCATGTTCATCATTGTTGAGTCCAAGCTTTAACCTCATACCCTTAAGCCAATATTTCTCGTATATCATAATAAAATTTTCAACAGCATTAGTAGCTTTTTGAATTGCTTTTTCTGAATCTGAATCAATTAAAGGTAATAATGTTTCTGCTAATCTGGCAATGTTCCATTGAGCTACGTATGGTTGATTTTGATAAGCATATCTTCCACTAGTATCGATTGAACTATAAACTCTTTCTGAATGGTAAGTGTCGATAAAAGCACAGGGACCATAATCTATAGTTTCGCCTGAAATAGTCATATTATCAGTATTCATTACACCATGAACAAACCCAACATTCATCCATTTAGCAATAAGCATGGCCTGTCTATCTGCAACCTCTATCAAAAACTGTAAATAGGGATTATTGGCTTGGAATGCCTCTTTGTAGTGCCTGTTGATAGCATAATCTGCTAATTTTTTTATTTCTTGTTTATTACCTCGAGAAGCTACAAATTGAAAAGTTCCTATACGCAAATGGCTGGAAGCAATCCGCGTCAAAACTGCTCCTGGTAACCTTTCTTCTCGATAAACACTCTCGCCAGTAGATACTGCAGCTAAAGATCTTGTAGTGGGTATTCTTAAAGCATGCATCGCTTCTGAAATAATATATTCACGCAAAACTGGACCAATTGCAGCTTTACCATCTCCGCCACGAGAGTAAGGTGTCCTACCAGAACCTTTTAATTGTATATCAAATCGTTCTCCATTTTCGTCAAGTACTTCTCCTAACAATACGGCCCGACCATCACCCAATTGAGGTGAGTAACCTCCAAACTGATGTCCTGCATAAACCTGTGCTATACTTTGAGCGCCATCAGGTTTAATATTTCCTGAAAATAATTGTGCACCTTCAGGGCTATCAAAATATTTACGGTTGAAGTTAAACTGATCACTCAAATTCTCATTAAAACACAATAAGGTAGGGTTAGGTACCTGAACCGCATCTACAGGGCTATAAAAACCAACTAAATCACGAAAATAAGTATTATCAAATTTAATACATGTTCTTAGGTATTCTAAGTTATCCATTTTTAAACTTTAGCGCATTTACTGATTTCATAGCTAATTCTATTTCCCTAATAGCAGTCTGTATCATTGAGCGCATAAAAAACATTTCGATACCACTTTTATCAAACGAAACAATAGCCATCATCCCTGCAATCTGTGTCTTGATCACTCCAGCTAACAATCGACTTTCGGGACGTGAACCTTGCCATAACTTCGTAGGTCTTTGTGTCATTTAATGATAACCGTACCCAACCATCTGTTTGCTCAGTAATGGCCGCATCTTGAGAAAGTTGTAGTTTGTAAACTTTGCCCACTGGGTGTGTTCCTGTAAATTATAGCCCAAATTATCTTTATATTGCGATTACTTACTTTTTGATTTGAATCAGGTAAAGGAAGGTTAAATTGATTTTTTAATTTTTTTGAAACATCTATATTTTTTCCTTTAAAAGGCATTATTGAAAAAATATTTTCACTGGTAACTAACGATAAACTCATATCACCATAGGTCAATGGTAAACCTAATAACAAATCACTGTTTTTTAACAGTTTAGCCACGGACTCTGCTCCCTGTTGCATCGAAGAATATTGGTGAAGTAAGCTCAACAAGAATCTCTGAATTTCTCAAATGATCCACCATTTTTAATGTTTCCCCATGACGTTTATGACCATTTTTAATGAGAGCCAGGGCAATTGATGTATTTAGTGTCGGCGAATAACAAACACTTGTTATATGACCTTGATCATTAATTCTTTTTGGATTCTTATCTACTGGATAAACATGAGCACCAGCCAAAATAACATCTTCCTTATTTATGGGTTTTATACCCACAAGTTGCTCTCTGTCTAAATCTACTAAACCAGGACGAAGAGAGGACACCTGTCCAATACAATCTTTGCCTTCATTTATCATTTTTTTCATCCCAATATCTTGAGCCGTAGCACGCCCATCAATCTCAGCATGTGTTATAAAGCCTTTTTCAATTCTTAAAACATTTAATGCCTCCATCCCATAAGGCCCCCCCTCTAAAAGTTCAGCTTCAGATACTAATAATCTCATCATTGCATCTCCATAACTCGCAGCAACTGAAATTTCATAGGCGTGTTCACCAGAAAAAGAAATCCTAAATAAACGCGCAGCAACTTCACCCACATTAACTTCAAGAAAACTCATAAAAGGCATTTGAGCATTTGAAATTTCTTGTTCACAAATCTTATCAACCAAGTTTCTAGCTTTTGGTCCAGCTATAGCGAATTGTGCCCACTGCTCAGTAACAGAAATCACTTGTGCATCAATATCAGGTCTAAGTACCTGAAGAACAAATTCCAGATGGCGTATTACTTGACCTGCAGCAGCAGTCGTAGTCGTAATGATGTAATGCTGTTGGCCTATCCTCGCACATGTACCATCATCCATAACATGCCCATCTTCACGCAACATTAGACCATATCTTATCTTACCCAACATCAATGAAGAAATTTTATTAGTGTAAACAAAATCAAGCAACATGGCGGAATCAGGTCCTTGCACGTCAATTTTTCCTAGGGTAGACACATCACAAATACCCACAAAATTGCGAACCATGTTGAACTTCTCGATCACAAGATTCACGCCAATGTAATTCACCTTGCTTGGGAAACCAATTTGGTCGCATCCAAAGCCCAGCTTCAATATTAGGTGAACCTCTCTCCTCATTGAAATTGTGAGAAGTCGTTTTTCTTATTGGCGCAAATCGTTTTCCATCTCCTCCAGCTCCCAATGCCCCAATTGGTACAGGTGAGAAAGGAGGCCTAAAAGTTGTTGTTCCAGTCAAGGAAATTGTTTGACCCGTTAATTCAGACATAACACCAATAGCATTTACATTTGAATTCTTTCCCTGGTCTGTTGCCATACCCTGTGTAGTATAACGTTTCATATGCTCGACAGAAGTCATATTTTCTTTTTGCGCAATTTCTATATCTTTAACAGTTACATCATTTTGAAAATCTAACCATGCACGACCTTTACCATCTACTTGCCAAAGTGGCTCACAATTATAATCTTCATTTTCAGTTTCAGGAACACGAATATTTTGAAATTTAACGCCTAATTCCTTTAAAATTTCTCTAGCCCGAAATACTCCAGATGTCATAGCCATTTTTGTACTAAATACGCCATTTGCTGAGCCAGCAACTTCCATATTGGGTACAGCTCCAGGACGCGACAAAAAACAGTTTATAGTTTCATTCCAAATAGGTTTATTATTCATATGTGAAGTTAAGTGAATTGAGGGATTCCATCCACCTGAGATGGCCAAGCAATCACACTTTAGCTTAGTGATAGTATTACCAGTTCGAATGGTGACTGCGGATAAAGTCATTGGCCCATTGGTGTTAACAATAACACTATTAGCAAAACACCGAGTGTTTTTTATCTTTTCAACTTTATCGCGACTGTCAACATAAGCTATGACCTCCACGCCTTTTGCTGCAGATGAAAGCATTACTCCTGGTGTATCATTGTTACCAAATACTATTATTTTTTTACCTGGAATGACGCCAAATCTGTTAAGATCTCACAGCACTTGCAAGCATAATACCTGGACGATCATTATTTCTAAAAACAATTGGTCTTTCAATAGATCCCGAGCACAAAACTGTCTTTTTTGAAACTATTCGCCAGAATATACTATCAGGCAGATGATCTATAGCCTCACTTGAATATTCCCCTACTTTTTCTAAAGCAGAGTAGGTCCCTCCATCATAAACACCCAAAATAGTGGTTCGTGTCATAACCCTCACGTTTGGCATCTCACGCAGTTTTAATTTCATTTTGGATCACTATACTTTTTAGTCTTTCAAAGTCCAAGACATCTAAGATTTCAAAATTTCCAACAAAATCTTCATCAGCTAATATAACTCGAATCCCAGTTATCGCAGCAGTTTTAGCTGCTAGCAATCCAGCGGGACCCGCACCAATTATCAAAACATCACAAAAAGCAAAGGCTTTTTCGTATACTGAGTTATCTGCCATTGGAGAAAGCTTTCCTAAGCCAGCTGCACTTCGAATAACAGGTTCATATAGTTTTTCCCAAAAACTTTTAGGCCACATAAACGTTTTATAATAAAACCCTGCTCCCAAAAAAGGAGATAAAAAATCATTAATACGAAGGAAATCAAACTTAAGTGACGGCCATCTGTTTTGCGATGTCGAAATTAGATTATCATACAGCTCCACTTCTGTCGCTTTTAAGTTGGGATTAATCTGTCCATTTCTCAGAATTGAAACAAGTGCATTAGGCTCTTCAGATCCTGCAGTTAAGATTCCTCTAGGTCGATGATACTTAAATGAACGGCCTATAATTTTTACGCCATTTCTTAATAACGCTGACGCTAACGTATCTCCCAAATAACCAAAATACTTTTTATCATCAAAGGTGAAGTAAATCTTTTTAGAATTATTGGTTGGTGCTAGGTTTTTAAGTTTCATTCTCTGACCTTTTAAACTTTGCATCTCTCGCTAGCTCAGTGGACATAATTTCATGTGTATTTGTATCACGGCTAACCAAAAGCCACCCCCTACAACCATATTCATGAGACCAAAGCTCTTCGTTAATTCCAGCAATATTATCTCGAATATACACGTACTCGTGGAAAGCAGCTAATCCCGCTCCAGCATCAGGCCTATCAATTAATTTTGATGAACCTTCATAATGAAACTCTCGCAAATCACGTTCACCGCAAATAGGACAAATTATTCTCATTCAACTTCTGCCTTAGTGTAAGTTTGGTGTAGCACCGGTTGCTTCCTCATCTAACAAGTAACCTTTTTCAAATCGGTCTAAACGAAATTTCTCAGCTACATCATGGTGTATATCAGTGGCCAAAAGATGCGCAAAGCACCAGCCTGAGGCAGGTGTCGCTTTAAAACCACCATAGCACCAACCACCGTCTAAATAGAGCCCTGTTATTGCCAACATCAATAATTGGGGAACCATCCATTGTCATATCAACAATCCCCCCCCAACTTCTTAATACCTTGGCTTTACCAATCATTGGCATTAAAGCCATTGCGGCCTCCATTACATTTTCTACAGCAGGCAAGTTTCCACGGGCAGCATAAGTGTTGTACTTATCGATATCACCACCAAAAACCAATCCACCCTTATCTGATTGAGAGATATAAAAAAGCTCAGCTCCCCAACTAATTTCACAGTTAATGCAAGGTTTTAAGCCTTCTGAAACAAACGCCTGCAAAACGTGGCTCTCTATTGGTAATTTCAAACCAGCCATACTAGCAACTTGGCTCGTCCTACCCGCCACAGCCATACCAACTTTGTCGGCCTTAATTATTCCTTTGTTTGTTTCAACTCCAGTGATGGTTCCATTGCTAATGACCATTCCAGTCACTTCGCAATTTTGTATAATATCAACTCCAAGGCGATCAGCAGCTCTAGCATATCCCCAAGCAACAGCATCATGCCTCGCAGTACCTCCACTCGTCCAAGTGGCCGGCGGTGCTCGTGTACGGATCTCCTTGATTAACATATGGAACAAACTCTTTTAATTGTTCCTTGCTTAACAATTCGGCATCATCTCCTTGGCTAATCATCATATTTCCACGGCGTGCTAAAGAATCCATCTGCCCATCAGAATGCCCTAAACTTAGGATACCTCTTTGTGACATCATCGTATTAAAATTAAGTTCTTTTTCCATTCCCTCCCAAAGCTTGAGAGAATGGGAAAAAAACTGGGAATTTCCATCTAACAAATAATTCGCTCTGACAATTGTTGTATTTCTACCAACATTTCCACTACCAAGGTATCCTTTTTCAAGAACTGCCACATTATTAATTACCATGATTTTTTGCTAAATAATATGCAGTAGCCAAACCATGGCCACCTCCACCAATTATAATAATATCGTACTTTTTCTTGGGCTCTGGTGTGCGCCAGAATGGTTTCCAGCCGCTAGCTCCACTTAAACCATTTTTAAAAATTTGCCATGCAGAATAATGCATTTTACAATACCAATCACTTCAAATATTTTAATCATAGATTCAACACATGGATCAAGATCAAATAAATCTATCATTTTTATAAAAAAATACATACCATTAAAAACTATGTTAGCAATACCTCAACTGACAAATGAGTCGTTAATAATTTAATTTTTCAAAAGAGTTTCTTATGGCAAAAAATACAGATATTTCATTTCGAGATAGTGTTAATCAAATGTTTAACCAAGCAGTAGATTTAATGGATTTACCAGACGGTTTGAAAGAAAAAATTCGAGTTTGTAATGCGACGTATACAGTTAGGTTTGGAGTTAGATTACGTGGGGAAATACACACATTTACAGGTTATCGTTCAGTGCATTCTGAGCATATGGAGCCAGTAAAAGGAGGAATTCGTTACGCATTAAGCGTAAATCAAGATGAAGTAGAAGCTCTTGCTGCGTTGATGACTTTTAAATGTGCGCAGTTGAAACACCATTTGGCGGAACTGAGGGTGGTTTGTGTATTGATCCCAATGAATGGGAGGAGCATGAGTTAGAACAAATCACTCGCCGTTTTGCGTATGAATTAATTAAAAGAGACTTAATCAACCCTAGCCAAAATGTACCTGCTCCAGATATGGGCACGAGTGAACGTGAAATGGCATGGATCGCTGATCAGTACCAACGTATGAATACAACGGATATTAATGGTAAGGCATGCGTGACAGGCAAGCCATTAAATGCTGGTGGGATCGCTGGAAGAATAGAGGCAACTGGCCGAGGCATACAATATGCTCTTCGTGAATTTTTTAGACATCCTGAAGACGTTATCCTAACAAACCTAAAGGTTCATTAGATGGTAAAAAAGTTATTATAAAAGGATTAGCAAATGTTGGATACCATGCTGCAAAATTTTTAAGTGAAGAAGATAATGTCAAAATTATCGCAGTAATAGAGAAAGATGGAGCAGTCATTAATCAGAAAGGAATTAATGTTGAAAAGCTTCATAAACATTTAAATATTCAAAATGGTGTCAAAGGTTTTAAAGACGCAACTTATGAAAAAAACGGTGAAAAAATTTTAGAGCTTGAATGCGATATATTAATTCCAGCAGCAGCTGAAGGTGTCATTCATCCAGGTAATGCAAAAAATATAAAAGCCCCCTTAATTATTGAAGCAGCTAATGGTCCAATAACAGCAAAAGCAGATATTATATTAAAAAATCGTGGTGTAATTATAATTCCTGATATGTATGCAAATGCTGGCGGAGTTACTGTTAGTTATTTCGAGTGGGTTAAAAATTTAAACCATATAAGATTTGGTAGAATGCAAAGGCGCCAAGAAGAAGCACGGCATCAATTACTCGCAGATGAAATCAATAGATTGATGCATGCCTCTGGTATCAAAGAGCAATTGTCTAACAAATTTACCAAAGCCTATTTAAAAGGTGCTGATGAGTTAGAGTTGGTTAGATCAGGTTTGGACGACTCAATGCGGACAGCATATCAAAGCATGCGCGATATTTGGCACAAACGAGCCGATGTTGAAGATCTAAGAACCGCTGCTTATTTGGTTGCTATCGAACGTGTGGCAGAAAGTTATCGAACTAAAGGTTTATAAGTAAAATAAAAATAAACTGGTTATCTCCCAGTTGGAATAATTTCGTAACCCGGTTCTTCTGGCTCTTCATCAGTCATTTCAGAGGCGAAACGTATGAAGGTCTAGCTCATCGCTGATTTTAAATTCAATCGGTTCTTCAGAATTCTCTTGGTCCATATTTTTATGCTATTGTAGAGCTCTAAATCTTATAAACGAGGATTCTGATCGAACATTGGCGCGATCTGCAACCGCCTGAAAAATACCTATGTCTTTTAAAACTAAATCCATAGTAAAACTAATGTCTCTACTTCCGTTTAGGATCACTTGGCTTTCAGTTTCGTGGACAAATGAAGTGCCAGAGCTAATTCTCATAGCCTCATAAGTTGTATTTAAATCCATTCCTGCTGCCTTTGCTACTACCAAAGCCTCTGAACAAGTAATTAAGTTCGCGGTTGCTAGGTAATTTGTCAAAACTTTTAATATTGAGGCTGACCCAAGAAAACCCTGTCATAAGATTTTCTTCAACAGTAAGTAAAGGAAAAATAAATTCAAAAGTTTCTCGTTCACAACCAGCAAAAATACTTATATTCCCGGTATCTGCTCGATGACAACCACCTGACACGGGGCAGTCAACAGGCTGCCCTCCTTTATTCTTAACCAAAGCACCAAGGCGCTTAACCTCTGCCTCATCTGTTGTTGACATCTCCATCCAAACTTTACTGGGCTTAATAGAATTTAATAAACCATCAGCACCTTCCATTACAGATGCTGATATTGATGGGGATGGTAAACATGTGATGACAACGTCACAGATATTCATCATTTTTCTGGGAGAATTTGCAATATTAGCGCCAAAGCCTTTAAATTTTTGAACTAAATCTCTATTCAGATCATGTACGTACAAATCAACTTTATTTCTTAATAAACTACCACTTAGCTTGCTACCCACGTTACCAAGTCCAATAAATCCAACTTTCATTTTTTTCTCCATATTACCGCATACCTTTTTTCAATCATTCACAAATCAACATCACTCATGGATCGTCATAATTTCACTATCAATTTTTTTTATTTTAGCTACGGCTGGTATCTTTGCCTTTTCAGAAGCCTCACCCACCGCAAGTATCATTATAGGTTTTTCTGATCTAGGGCGCGCCAGTAATTCATTTAAAAATCGCATTGGATTTGGAGTATGCGTTAGAATTGAAAGTCCCGCTTTATGAAGAGCAGTTATTAAAAACCCAGATGCAATCCCAACACTTTCAGGAACATAATAATTTTTGTATCGGGTCCCATCATCAAAAAAGCCATAGCGCTGAGCAAAAACAACAATCAACCATGCAGCATCTTCAAGATGTGGTTTGCTCTCATTTGTTCCTATAGGTTCCAATGCTTTTAACCATTCATCTCCAGCACCTCCAGAATAAAAATCTTTTTCCTCAATTTCCGCTGCCCTGCGAATTTTAACTTTCATTTCATTATTACAAATTGCAACAAAATGCCAAGGTTGATGATTAGCACCACTTGGAGCTGTTCCAGCTGTTCGAATTGAATTTTCAATTATACGTCTGTCTACTTTAGTTTTTTTGAAGTCTCGAACTGAATGCCTTTTAGACATCCAATCATAAAACTCTTTAGATTCGTTTAATCGTTTTTCCTCATCCCAGTCAAACCGATCCGGTAATGAAAGAGCTTGATAATCTAAACCATTTTTAAAAGTCGGAATTTCTCCAAATATTAAAAAATAATTTTAATTAATTTTAAAATGCAAAGATCAAGATTTAAAAGGAAAAAATGATATTTTCTAACTAGATATTTTTACCCACAGGTAATCCACAGGTTTTCCAGATTGCTAGAATCTTTTAGTTAGTTCATAGACTATGATAGGAGATTTTAAATGACCGAAATATCATCGCTCCCAAGCGCTATAAACATATCAAAAGAATCTGCACCTCATAACATAGAAGCAGAGCAAGCACTACTTGGTGCCCTTCTAGTTAATAATGATGTATATGATCGAATTGCAAACATTGTTAATGAAACTCATTTTTTTGATCCAGTGCATGGAAAAATTTTTGAAGTAGCAGCTACACGCATTAAAAATAACTCTTTAGCTTCTCCCGTGACGTTAAAAGCATTTTTAGAAGATGATCCTGGTTTAAATGAACTAGGGGGAAGCGGTTACTTAGTTAGGCTTGCTGGTGCTTCGATTTCAATATTTGCAACCCGCGATTATGCTGAATTGATTAGAGAGCTTGCTACAAGACGTTCATTAATTGAAATTGGAACTGAAATTGCTGGTCAAGCAGGAACAATCGATGTCGATAACCATCCAAAAGAGCAAATCGTTGAGGCAGAACAAAAACTATATGAATTAGCAGAAACGGGCCAAACAGGCTCCGGTTTTCAAAGTTTCTTGAAAGCCATTACAGATGCTGTAAACATGGCAAATTCCGCCTATCAACGAGAAGGAGGTTTAGTCGGCCCATCAACAGGTTTTACTGATTTAGATAAAAAATTAGGGGGCTTGCATAAATCTGATCTACTAATTCTAGCTGGCCGTCCCTCAATGGGTAAAACAGCACTAGCTACTAATATTGCTTTTAACATAGCAAAAAAATACAAAAAAGGTACCCTCCCAGATGGTTCTGAAGGAGCAGTTGACGGTGGTGTTGTTGGGTTTTATTCATTGGAAATGAGTGCAGAACAACTAGCTGCACGTGTTTTATCTGAAGTGGCAGAAGTGCCATCTGACCAGATTCGACGTGGCGATATGACAGAAAAAGAATTTAGAAGATTTGTAGAAGCGGCTAAGTCATTAGAAGCTTGCCCACTGTTCATTGACGACACGCCTGCTCTGCCAATAAGCCAGCTTGCAGCTCGTGCAAGAAGATTAAAACGAACAAATGGCTTAGATGTACTCATAGTAGATTACCTCCAATTAGTGCGACCAGCTTCTTCAAAAGATAGCCGTGTTAATGAAGTCTCAGAAATTACCCAAGGTTTAAAGGCAATAGCAAAAGAGCTTGATATTCCTGTTATTGCCTCTCACAGCTATCGCGACAAGTGGAAAACCGAGAAGACAAACGACCTCAGCTTTCTGATTTACGAGAATCAGGTTCGATTGAGCAAGACGCTGATATTGTGATGTTCGTCTATCGTGGTGAATATTATAAGGAACGTGAAAAACCAAATGACCATGAAATTGAGAAAATGGCAGCTTGGCAAGCAGAAATGGAAGAATTACATGGGAAAGCTGAGATTATAATTGGAAAACAACGCCATGGTCCAATTGGTACGATAGATTTAAGCTTTGAAGGCCAATTTACTAGATTTGGTAACCTAGCTAAACCTTGGCAAACCCAAAGCCAGGACGACAGATTTTAAGTTAAATAGTATATTTAAGTTAAAAAATCAGAAAACTTTAATTCGTAATGAAAAGCTGGTAATGTAAGTTTTATATAGGATCAAATTCAGAAGTAAAATAAATGTACTAGGATGCAGGAAGAACTGAATTCTGTTAACAAACACTTTAAAATAAAAAACAGGAAATATTAATGTCCAATGGAACCCTTACAGTAGACTTAGATGCAATAAAATCAAATTGGCTTGCATTAGATTCTATGTCTACTAATGCTGTTGAAACAGCGGCCGTAGTAAAAGCAGACGCTTATGGTTTAATAAGAAGTTTATGAAATTTGACGAAAGCTGGTGCCCGAAAATTCTTTGTCGCGAGTGCAGAAGAAGGAAAAGAAATTAGAGAAGCTTTAGGTGATGAAGCTATAATTTATATTTTCTCAGGACATATGGCTGGCAAAAGCTCAATCTTGCAACAAAGCAAATTAATTCCCCTTTTGAACTCACCAGAACAAAATATTAGGCATCAGCAAAACCTACCTACTGAACCATTTGGAGTGCAATTGGATACAGGAATGAATAGACTTGGTTTTGAAAGAGCAGATTTCACTGAATTTCTGGAGCTTTATAAAGAAAAAGTTCCTGAATTAGTTATAAGTCATTTGGCATGTGCAGATAATAAGGACGATCTTCAAAACACAAATCAATTAAAAGCTTTTTTAGAAATGACTTCTGAACTTAACTGCCCTTTGTCTCTCGCTGCAACAGGGGGAATTTTTCTTGGAAAAGAATACCACTTTGATATTTGCAGACCTGGAATTGGATTATATGGAGGAGCACCTTTCAAGGAAGCAAAAGCAGTAGTTAATCTTTCCCTTCCAGTAATTCAAACTAGAGCTTTAGCTCCTGAAGAAGCGGTTGGTTACGGTGCTACATGGACAGCACATCGACCAAGTTTAATTGCTACCTTATCTGCTGGTTATGCTGACGGACTAATTCGCGCAATGTCTGGTAGAGCAGTCGTTTACGCAAATGGAATCCCGTGTCCGATTGCTGGACGAGTATCAATGGACTTAATTACAGTCGATGTAACCCATTTGACCGATATACCAGAACATATGGAAATACTTTGTGAGCAGCAAAGTATAGACCAACTTGCGGATGAAGCAGGTACTATTGGATACGAAATTTTAACTAGTCTTGGAAATCGTTATAACAGGAGTTATACTGGGGTTTAACTATTCAGATTTAGGCCAATGACAATATATAAATTAATCTCATTATTTTTTAAACCAATTAGCAAGATCAACATTAGATCTTTTTCAAATAATTGGTAAAATTTTTATTTACATTTTAGAAACTCTAACTCATTTGGTACGACCTCCATTTTACTGGAGAGAGTTTGCATCATGCATTTTTAACATTGGTTATTTGAGCTTGCCTGTTGTTGGCTTAACAGCTTTATTTACAGGAGCAGCTCTAGCTCTACAAATCTATTCTGGAGGAGCGCGGTTTAATGCTGAGTCAGTAGTACCATCTATTGTTGCCATCGGAATGGTTAGAGAACTAGGCCCCGTATTAGGTGGTTTGATGGTGGCCGGAAGGGTTTCCGCTAGTATAGCCGCAGAAATTGGTACAATGAAAGTAACAGAGCAAATAGATGCTTTAACTACATTGTCAACAAACCCCATGAAAGTACCTTACAGTTCCTCGGGTTTTGGCTGCAACTCTTTCTTTGCCTATTTTAGTAGCAATTGGAGATATAATAGGAATCTTTGGAGGTTATATTGTAGCGATTAATCGATTAGGTTTTAATAGTGCCACATATCTTAACAATACGTTAAGTTTTTTAGAAAGCAGTGACATAATATCTGGATTGGTAAAAGCGGCCGTATTTGGTTTTATAATCGCTTTAATGGGCTGCTATCATGGTATGAATTCAGATCGAGGCGCACAAGGCGTTGGAAAGGCCACCACTAATGCGGTAGTCTCAGCAAGTGTCTTAATACTTACTACAAACTATCTTTTAACAGAATTATTTTTTTAGAATGGCAGGCTTTATGATATCAGTTAAAAAAATAAAAAAATCCTTCAATGAAAATATTGTTCTGGATGGTATTAGTTTGGATGTGTCTAAAGGAGAAAGTATGGTTGTTATAGGAGGTTCGGGCACAGGAAAATCTGTTTTATTAAAAATAATCCTAGGACTTATTAAACCTGACAGTGGTAAAATTTCTATTGAAGGACAGGATATCTTAAATATTGAAAGGACATGAAACGAGACTACTAAGACCAACAACATTATTTGATAGTTTAAATGTATGGCAGAATATAGCGTTTAGGTTAGTTAAGGGTCAGCATCCCATGAAAAAATCAGATGCTAAGGATATTGCTCTACAGAAATTAAAAAGAGTTGGATTGAATCCAAACGTTGCAGATCTTTTCCCATCTGAAATTTCTGGTGGAATGCAAAAACGTGTGGGCTTAGCCCGCGCAATTGCTGCTAATCCAGAAATCATATTCTTTGATGAGCCAACTACTGGTTTAGATCCAATAATGGCTGGTGTCATAAATGAATTGATTCGGGAAATAGTTGTAGAGATGGGAGTGACTGCCATCACAATAACACATGATATGACAAGTGTTCGAGCGATAGCTGACAGAGTTGCTATGATACATAATGGTCTTGTTCAATGGACAGGACCAATCAAGGATTTAGAAAAATCCAATGATCCTTACTTAAACCAATTTTTGAATGGAGATTCAAAAGGACCCATAGAGGCCATTCGTTAAATGCTCAAAAGAAAACAACTAGTACCCTGCAATGGGTAACTTAATATTTACAAATGCTAAGTGAAAATAATGACTAAAATTGTATACAAATGTAATTCCTGTAATGAGACTACCAAAAAGTGGTCAGGAAAATGTGATTCATGTGGCTCTTGGAATTCATTAGTCGAAGACACCGGGCTATCAATAGGACCAAAAGGAAAAACCCTTGGTATTCAACGTGGTCGACTAATTCCATTAAACACAATTAATTCATCAGAAACTCCACCCAAAAGAATATTATCAAAAATCTCTGAACTCGATCGAGTCCTTGGTGGTGGTTTGGTCCAAGCCTCAGCTATTTTGGTGGGAGGTGACCCAGGAATTGGGAAATCAACTCTTTTATTACAAGCGGCGGCAAAGTTTTCAGAAAATGGACTTAAAACAATTTATATCTCTGGGGAAGAGGCGGAAAGTCAAATAAGAATGAGAGCTCAGCGATTACAGTTAAATAATAATACATTAAAACTTGGAACCGAAACAAACTTACGTGACATCCTTACAACCTTAGAAAATGAAAAACCTGGCCTTGCAATTATAGATAGTATTCAAACACTGTGGGCGGACAATATTGATAGTGCACCTGGTTCTGTTTCCCAAGTAAGGGCTGCATGCCATGAGTTGGTACTTTTTGCAAAAAAAAATAATGTGGCTATCATTCTAGTGGGTCATGTTACAAAAGATGGGCAAATCGCTGGTCCAAGAGTAGTTGAACACATGGTTGATACTGTTTTGTATTTTGAAGGTGATAGAGAACATCAATTTAGGATCATACGCTCTGTAAAGAATAGATATGGCGCAGCAGACGAAATAGGAGTTTTCGAAATGACTGGGTCTGGACTCTCAGAAGTTCTAAACCCCTCAGCTTTTTTTCTTTCAGAAAGGGAAAACCCAGTTCCAGGTTCAGCAGTTTTTGCTGGTATCGAAGGTACTAGACCTCTCTTAGTAGAAATACAGGCTTTAGTTGCTCCCTCTACTTTAGCAAGTCCACGTAGAGCCGTCGTCGGACTAGATAGCAATCGGCTATCTATGATTTTGGCAGTATTTGAAGCAAGATGTAACATAAGCTTTTCAGGTATGGATGTGTACCTAAACGTGGCAGGTGGTATAAAAATAAAAGAGCCTGCAGCTGATTTAGCAATCGCTGCGGCATTGTTATCAGCTATAAATGATACACCAATTAAAAAAGAAACAGTAATTTTTGGTGAGATTAGTTTATCTGGCGCATTACGAGCAACGTCCCAGGCTGAGAAACGCTTAAAAGAAGCACAAAAACTTGGTTTTAATTTTGCAATTGCATCTAGTTTAATCAAAACCAAACAAGGGTCAAATATTAAACTTTTAAAATACAATGATTTAAATGAATTTGTTTCTGAACAAGTTAAATCGAAAGAGCTATGAAAAATAATCAGATGTTTAAGGCAGAAGGTAGAAGTTTGTGATGGATGGAATAACTGTAGTTGATTTGAGTATTCTGATCATAATTCTGTTATCTGGTACTTTAGCTTATTTTCGTGGATTCATTCGAGAGGCCTTATCTATTAGTGGCTGGGTTGTAGCAGCTATAGTAGCTTTTACCTTTGCACCTAATTTTGATCCAACATTATCATCTGTTCCTTTTCTTGGCGATCTACTAAAAAAATCTTGCGAAATCTCTATCATCACTTCGTTTGTATTACTTTTCACGATCAGCTTAGTAATATTTTCATTTTTAGTCACATTTTGTTCTTCTTTTGTTAAGAAAACTTTTATAAAATCTATTGACCGTGGATTAGGCTTTCTATTTGGCCTCTGTCGAGGGGCCTTGATCATTATAATTTTATTTATAACTTATCAGCAATTTAAAACACCTTCTCAAGCGATAGAACTCATTGAAAGATCTGTATCACAAAAGGTACTTAGTCTTTATAAGGACCAAATTGATGAATTTATGCCAAAAGGTCTGCTAAGTTCCACATTTACGCGATATGAAGAGTTAATGTTAAATTGTAAATTATATAATTAGAAATTACCCACAACCCAAAAGGTAATCAATAAATGAAAAAGCCTGTCGCCTTAGTTATTGGCGCTTCTAGAGGTCTCGGTTTTTTTATCAGCATCGAGCTCGCTAAGTTAAATTACCATGTAATATGTGTTGCACGAACTGTTGGCGGGTTGGAAGATCTCGATGATAAAATACAAAAAATTGGAGGCACAGCCACGCTAGCACCGCTTGATATAACAGATAAAAAGGCTATCGAGCACCTTTGTCACAATATTTTTCAGCGCTGGAAAAAGATTGATATATTAATTCAAGGAGCCGTATTTGCAGCGCCATTATCTCCAGTGGAACACATAGATGATAAAGATATGCAAAAATCAATCGCAACAAATTTAAGTGCAACGCAAACAATCATATCAATGACGCAACCTCTACTTAAAGTGGCAAAAAAAGGCATTGCAGTATTTTTTTCTGATCGTAACTTAAAAGAAAAATTTTTTGGAGCATATGGTTCCACAAAGGCAGCCCAAATTTCATTAGTCTTAAATTGGAAAAAAGAAAATTCTAACAATTCCTTAAAAATACTAATTCTCGAACCAAACGCTATGTCTACAGCCACTCGGGCAAGGTTTCATCCTGGCGAAAACAAAAGTTTACTGATGTCTCCTGAAGATGAAGCTAAGCGTTTAACCAAAATAATCACCCAAGCTTACGTTTCTTAGCTTTTTCTGCATATGGGTTTTCACCAGATTTAATTATTAGGCGAATTGGTGTGCCAGGCATATCAAAGTATGTTCTCAATCCATTCACTAAATATCTTCTATATGATCTTTGTCTGTTAAGCCGCCCTTGAACAGAAAACTATAAAAGTAGGTGGTCGGGTTTTTGCTTGTGTCATATAGCGTAATCTGATTCGTCGTCCACCAGGTGCAGGCGGTGGGTGAGCTTCTACAATTTCATCTAACCATCTATTTAAGCGAGCAGTAGGAATTCTAATATTCCAAACACCATATGCCTTAATGATAGCTTCATACAATCGATCTAAGCCAGCTCCAGTTTTTGCGGACACATAAACCAAAGGCGCTCCCTTCAATTGAGGAAGTAATCTATAAAACTCTTCCAATAAAATCTTAGCTTGTTTTTGTTTTTCTTTTTGTAAATCCCACTTATTTACGGCCACAACAATCGCACGGCCTTCACGTTCAGCCAAATCAGCAATTCGCAAATCTTGCACCTCAAATGGGTTTTCAACATCTAACAAAATAATCACGACTTCAGAAAAGTTTACAGCTCTTATTCCATCAGAAACTGATAATTTTTCTAACTTTTCGTTTACTTTAGCTCTTTTTCTCATACCAGCGGTATCAAAAACCCTAAATTTAGTCCCATTCCAATCGATTGAAACAGAAATAGCATCTCGGGTGATTCCAGCTTCAGGGCCAGTCAGCAATCTATCTTCTCCCAAAATTTTATTTATAAGAGTTGATTTACCAGCGTTAGGACGACCAACAACTGCCACCTGTAAAACTGAATTAATTGGAATAAGGCCGTCTATTTTATCATCATCTAAGTCTTCATCAAAAACTGGTAAATTTAACTCAGGTTCTATTTGGTCTGTTGCAGAATTTTCTATAATCGGTTTCAACACGTACATTAATTCGTCTAAACCAACGCCGTGTTCAGCCGATAGCCGAATTGGCTCGCCTAGGCCCAAACTATAACTTTCATAAAATCCAATATCGCCGGCCTGTCCTTCACATTTATTGACAACAACAATGACATTCGCCGCACGCTTTCTCAAGATTTCTGCAAAAAACTTGTCTGCAGACGTCAAACCAGTTCTTCCATCTATTACAAATAAACATAACTCGACATCATCAACTGCCCGTTCTGTCAGACGACGCATTCGGGCAAGTAAGGAATCATCAGTTATGTTTTCGAAGCCTGCCGTATCAGTAACTGTAAATTTTAATGGACCCAGACGCCCCTGTCCTTCGCGCAAATCTCTTGTCACACCCGGTTGATCATCAACCAAGGCCAAGTGCCTGTAAGCATCTTGAACAAAGTTGATTTACCAACATTCGGACGCCCTACTATTGCTAGAGTAAAACTCATATAATCATACCATCCTAAAATTTATTTTCATTCAAACGCCAATAATTGGCCTCTTTGATTTAAAATATAAAGCACTCCATTAACAATTGCTGGATGCGAAGCTGCACCATTAGATAAGGGAATTTGATTTAAAATTTTGCCTGAAATAGGACTGAATCCACGAAGAAATCCATCACTCGAAGCTACCCATAATTTCCCTCCCGCTAAAACTGGGCCAAAATGTGCAAAACTCTTGTCACGTTTTTTTTTATTTGGATATTTAGGTAAGTTTATGGACCAAATCAAATCTCCAGTAACTCTGTCTAAACGCTTCAAGTCTGCGATATCAGTAACAATGAACACCGAATTATCAACAACCCATATTGGAGAGTAAGAACCGTCTTTGTCAGTCCACTTTCTTACTCCAGTACTCCCATCTAAGGCAATTAATCTTCCACCTTGATTGGCAGTATAGATAATATCTTTAAAAACGACTGGATCACTAGTTACACTATTAATATTAGATCTGGCACTTCCTTTACGCGTTGTCGAAACTGAAGCACTCCATATCCTTACCCCACTATCTTTCAAAACAGCTGTCAATTCACCACTATCAAACGGCAACAAAGCCAACCTCCCATAGCTTGTTATGCTTGAACCACCAAGGAGCATAGCACTAGCTAAGGTAGATTGTTGCTGCCATCGTATCCGCCCTGTATCCACATCAATAGCAAAGGCCTGACCATTAGCGGTTATAACAAACACCTGATTGTCAATAATAGTCGGAGCGGAGTTTATTGGAGCTTTAAAGCGTTGCTTCCACAAAATAGCTCCATCATCAGGCGAAATAGCAAAAAGTTCACCAAATCCTGTGGTTGCAAATAATTTACCTGCTCCATACGCAACTCCCCCAGCTGAGGTATCAGATTCGGAATCAAACGGAGGAGTTAAATTAACTTTCCATTCAATTAAACCCATATTTGATATTTTAAAAACCACCGACCCTGAGTTCATTACAAAAATTTTATTATTTGAAACTACTGGATCAGATGTTAATCGAAATTTTGAACTATTTCCCTTACCAATTCCAACTTTCCAAACTAACTTTGGATCATCTGAAAAACTGGGGTGAACTATTCTATGTTGTGAATTGCCATTTCTATGGGTCCAACTGTCATAATTTTTAGATTTGGGTAAAAATATAGGCTTAGATTTATTTTTGTCATCCGGCTTATCTAGCTCTACACCAGAGCTAAGTAACTCACTCGTTTCTAATGACACATCTAACCCAAAACGTTGTCCATCTAATGTATCCTCCCCTTCACTACAGCTATTTAAAAACAACAAACCACTAAAGAGACAAATAATTTGTGATATTTTATTTATAAGATTCAGCATTTTCTTTTATCAATCTTGAGCATCTGCGCCTTTGGGCTCACTTAATGTTCTTAATAAATCAGATGATCTTTTAGCTTGACCCTGGTTAATGGTCGGTTCTTGAAGCAAGTTAGTTAAAGTAATAGCTGCATCATTAATTTGTCCAAGTTGTATTTGAATTAAAGACTTCTCTTCTAATGCAATATTTCTAAATGCAGAACCTGGCTGAGTATAAGTTTGCAATTTCTCAAGTTTCTCAGTCAAGTTACTATCAGACAGTAAAATCGATTTAAAATCTGCAGTTTCTCTATAGATGCTACTATAATCAAAATTGACTGATACATCTTCAAGAACTTTAATCGCATCCTCAATATTTCCGAGCTCGGCAAAAGTATTTGCTTTTATTAATTGAACCAATGCTTTTCCATCTGAATGTTTTGGATCAATGTCTCCAAGCAAGGGTAAGCGAACATTAAGATCCAGTTCCATTATGCGATACAATTCGTCACCTAAATTTGCCGCACGTTTTTGGTCCGATATTTTTCTATATTCATTGAACGCAGCGCCACCTACTAATAAAACAACAATAAGCACTGCCACCCAGGCATATTTCTTGAAAATTTTAAACAATCTGTCTCTTCTTACTTCGTCAGAAACTTCCTCAATAAATGAATCGGTGTCACTCACATTTCTCTCCAATAATTATTAAAATTTCGTTTATCCCTTGTTTTGTAACAATGCCAAGAGAAATAACTGATTTTCAAAGTGTTTTTTAATCCAATTGATATATTTTAACAACTTAATTAGGTTATTAATACAAAAAAGAGAAGCTAGTAACTGAAATATTCCAAAAAACTCTTAATTTTTGGTTTTTCTAACCTGACGGCAAGTTGGTTAAGCTACTTGCCTAAGCAAACTTTCGTGCATATGTACTGATTATATATAAATTATTCAATATAAGTGTTTAACAAAATGCGATTTTTTCCAATAATTACGGCAATACTAATATCAACGGCTTTATACTTACTCACATTCGAAAGAGAATCTCTAATTGCAATGGCAGGTGGAGAGATCACAGAGAAAGAGAAAGTTGAATACCTTCCAGCTCAAAAATCTGATGCAATATCAGTAAAAGTATTACTTTCTAACGCTAAAATTGTTGAAAGTGGTGTGGTTGTGAGAGGTCGTACTGAAGCCGCCCGTAATGTGGTGGTTCGCGCACAAACTTCAGGATTAGTGATTAGCCAACCTCTCTCAAAAGGTATAAGAATAGAGAAAAATCAACTACTTTGTGAATTAAATGTTGGCACACGCTCTGTAAGGTTAGCAGAAGCAAATGCGAGGCTCGTAGAAGCACAAGTTAATAATAACGCTGCTTCAAGATTAGCAGAAAGTGGATATGGTTCTGAAACTAAAGCAATTGCAAGAAGAGCTTCACTTCAAAGTGCAGAAGCAAATGTTAAATTAGCTGAAAAAGAGATTGAGCGTTTAAAGATATACGCTCCTTTCTCTGGATTACTTGGGTCAGATGTCGCAGAGCTGGGTAGTCTTTTGCAGCCAGGATCAGAGTGCGCAAGAATAGTTAAGCTAGATCCAATAAAACTCGTAGGTTTCGTAGCAGAAACAGAAGTAGACAAATTATTACTTGGCGCTGTTGCAGGGGCTCGTTTGGCTAATGATAACATAGTTCAAGGTCAGGTTACGTATGTAGCTGTTACCGCTGATCCAATGACACGAACTTTTAGAGTTGAAGTAGAAGTGCCTAATCCAAATGGTATAATTCGTGCAGGTGGAACAGCTGAAATTTTTATCAGTACATCTGGTGAAAGAGCACACTTACTCCCTCAATCAGCAATGACCCTAAACAATAATGGAGACTTGGGAATCCGTGCAGTAGTTGATGGCTTGGCGAAATTTTACAAAGTTAAAATAGTTCGAGATACAAGTGACGGAATTTGGCTATCAGGATTACCCGAAAAAATTGAAGTCATCGTTGTTGGCCAAGAATATGTGATAGATGGTCGTAAAGTTTTAACGACTTATCAGGAGTAAATCGATGAATTCCTTAGTTGATTGGGCCATTTTTCGCGCAAGAATGATTATTACTTTTGTAATAATGTCAATTGCAGCAGGAACCTTTGCATATCTCGGCCTTCCCAAGGAAGGCTCACCAGACATTGATATACCAGTGGTTTTTGTTTCAGTGCCGTTTGCGGGGATTTCGGCTCAAGATAGCGAAAAACTTCTAGTAACCAGCAATGGAAATCAACTTAAAAGAATTAGACGGAATTAAACGTATGACCGGCCTAGCAGCAGATAATTATGGAGCTTTAATTCTAGAATTTGAATTTGATTGGGTTTGGTATTTTCATTTCAATTCTAACGTTCCAAAGTAGAAGCAAGTTTTCCTAATGGAGCAGACAAATACACCGTAAATGAAATAAATTTTTCACAATTTCCAATTTTAGTTGTCTCTCTTTCTGGAGAATTACCTGAACGAACGCTATTGCAGGCAGCAAAAAACTTACAAACTGAGGTAGAAAGCCTACCAGAAGTATTAGAAGTTGGATTGGCAGGTCATAGAGAAGAAATGTTGGAGGTAATAATAGATCCACTTCGCCTTGAGAGCTACAATGTTACCGCAGGTGAGCTAATAAGTGTTGTAACAAATAATAATAAGCTAATTGCTGCAGGTAATGTTGAAACTGAGAGTGGCGCTTTTAGTGTTAAAATTCCTTCATCGTTTAACGAGGCACAAGATGTTTACAACCTACCTGTGAAAGTAAATGGCGACAGTATTGTTACATTAGGAGAGCTTGCAGATATAAAATTAACTTTTGAAGATTTGAGAGGAACAGCCAGGTTCAATGGCGAAAAAACTGTAGCACTCCAGATTATTCAACGTAAGGGATCTAATATTATTGACACCGTTGCCGTGGTGAAAGAGAAAGTTCTAGCTGCACGAGAGAAATGGCCAAATGAACTTAAACAAAGTGTTAGTGTAAATTTTGCTATGGACTTATCAAAAGAAGTAGAAGGCATGGTGGGGCAACTTGAAAGTTCCGTTTTGACAGCTATTGCACTAGTAATGATAGTTGTACTGGCCTCCTTAGGGATGAGATCTGCCCTGCTCGTGGGATTTGCAATACCAACATCATTTTTATTATGCTTCGCGCTAATGGCTGTCATGGGAATATCAATTTCAAATATGGTAATGTTTGGATTAATTCTAGCAGTTGGAATGCTGGTTGATGGTGCTATAGTGGTGGTGGAGTATGCCGATAAACGGATACAAGCTTCAGTTGAGCCAATGAAAGCCTATGGTGACGCAGCGAAACGTATGTTTTGGCCAATTGTTAGCTCCACAGCAACTACTCTATGCGCGTTTTTGCCAATGTTATTTTGGCCAGGAGTTCCTGGAGAATTCATGGGGATGTTACCCGTAACATTAATATTCGTTTTATCTTCATCACTAATCGTAGCATTAATATACCTGCCAGTTGTTGGCGGTGTAGCAGGAAGACTTTCCCAAGTCTTTGAGCTGAGAGCATTAAAGTTAAGAGAAAGACATTGGTTGTTCAGAATTTTTATAATCTTGATTGGAAATGGCTTCACTATATGCTGGCTTAATGCAATTAATAAATCCTACTTACCTATTTCAAAATTTATCAGGTGAGCAAAGTATCCAATCATTTATTACAATTGCCATAACAATTTTAGTGGGATCCTCACTTATTTCAATTGGTGTAGGTTCTATTAAGCCCCTCAGAATTAAAAAACGTATTGATAGTGAATATAGAAGAACAGTATTTGGAAAATTTATAAGCCTATTAACAGGCAATCCAATCATGCCAATCATTTCAATTGGTTCAGTAATAGCAACTATAGTACTGATTTTCACGCTATTCTCGCAAAGTGGAAAAGGGGTCGAGTTTTTCGTCGAAACGGATCCTGAAAGAGCCATTGCTTACATTCAAGCTAGAGGAAACCTATCAGTTTATGAAAAAGACAACATTATGAAAGAGGCTGAAAAGCTGATTATTGGTGTAGAAGGAGTGAACTCAGTATTTGCATTTGCAGGCGATGGTGGGTTGGATAAATTCAATCCAGGAGGTCCACCTGGCGATACGATAGGGCAAATTCAAATTGAGTTAACTGCTTGGGACAAACGGGCTGCCGGCTTAAAAGGCAAGGATATATTAGTTACTCTGCAAGATCGCCTTAACACTATTCCAGGTATCAGATCAGAAATCAGAGAACAAGAAATGGGACCAGGATCATCTAAACCAGTGCATTTGCGAATAAAAGGTAATGATTTTGATGCGCTAACAAAATCAGCAAATACTGTGCGTGAAGAATTTGAAAGAACTAAAGGATTAATCAAAATTGAAGACAATCTGCCTGCCCGGTATAGATTGGCAAATTGACGTTGATGTTGAAAAAGCTGGTCGTTACGGCGCTGATGTTGCTACAGTGGGCGGCATGGTCCAGCTAGTCACTGGCGGATTATTACTTGATACAATGAGAGTAGACAGTTCAGATGAAGAAATTGATATTAGGGTTAGGCTACCAAAAAAAGATAGACTCCTAAGTACAATTGATTCCTTAAAGGTTCGCACTCCATCAGGTTTAATTCCATTATCAAATTTCATATCTCGAACTCCAGTGAAGAAATTAGCGCGAATTAATCGAGTAGGTGGCGAAAGATATTTCGACATCAAAGCAGATGTAGAGCCTAACCTTAAAAATGCAACAAACACTTTAATCACACCGACTGAACGTATTTTACTTTTAACCGAATGGTTGGAAACCAAGATGCCACTTGAGAGTGGTATCTCTTTTGAGTGGACAGGGGACGATGAAGAGCAAGCAGAAAGCCAAGAGTTTCTGCAAAGCGCATTCATGGCAGCACTTGGATTGATGTTTGTAATTTTGTTAGCCCAATTTAATTCCTTTTATAACTCGGTCCTAGTTTTGTTGGCTGTAATACTATCAACCACAGGGGTGCTTGTGGGTATGATGGTGATGGATCAAAACTTCTCAGTTATTATGACAGGAACTGGTATCGTCGCTCTAGCAGGAATCGTCGTAAATAATAATATTGTATTAATTGATACATATCAGGAATACTCAACATACATGCCAAAACTGGAAGCAATCGTAAGGACAGCAGAAGATCGCATCCGTCCCGTTTTATTGACTACTATTACCACAATGGCAGGTCTAACTCCTATGATGTACGGCCTGTCACTAGATTTTTTTAACGGTGGATATACCGTTGATAGCCCAACAGCACTTTGGTGGAAGCAATTGGCAACAGCCGTTGTCTTCGGCCTTGGGGATCGCAACAGTATTAACTCTTATTTTTACTCCCTCTATGCTTGCCCTTCGTGAATGGGTAAAACGAGGGTCTTATGGTATTTATTCAATATTCAGAATAAATATTATTCGTGATGCTCAAGGGAGAAAATTGAAAGAAGATTTTAACCTTCGTAAGTTAGTTAAAAATAATAAAGAGCAGAAGATTTTATGGACTTTGGATGAAGAATAAGTTTAAACATCCATAATAATTGCTTAATTATGGACTTTAACCTCTTGGTCATTTGCTTGCCGTTTCCACATTTTACTGTAACGGCGTTTTAAATCTAAAAGTTCAATGTGTGTTCCTTGCTCTACAATTTCACCATTTTCTAAAACAACGATAAGATCACTCTTAACTATTGTTGAAAGTCTGTGGGCAATGGTGATTACCGTTCTGTCTTCTAACATTTTATTTAAACTGTCCTGTATGCTGTTTTCAGTCTCAGTATCCAACGATGATGTTGCCTCATCTAATAACAAAATGGGAGGATTTTTTAGCAATGTTCTGGCAATACCTACCCTCTGCTTTTCACCTCCAGATAATTTTAACCCCCGTTCGCCAACTGTCGTATCATATCCATCAGGTAAATTAGAAATAAATTCATGAATTTTTGCAGCTCTGGCTGCCTCTATAACTTTATCATAACTTGCTTCAGTATTTCCGTATGCAATATTATAATAGATAGTATCGTTAAATAAAACAGTATCTTGAGGAACAATCCCAATTGATGCATGAAGACTAGACTGGGTAACCTCTTTAATATCGACACCATCAATCAATAAAGCTCCCTTATCCGTATCATAAAATCTAAATAACAAACGCCCAATGGTTGACTTGCCAGAGCCCGACGTTCCTACGATAGCAATATTTTGACCAGCACCCACAGATAAATTAAAGTTCTTTAAGATTACTCTATTTTTCTCATACCCAAATGTAATGTCCTTAAAGTCGATCAATCCTTCCCTAACAACCAAATCATATGCATTCTCATCATCAGTAACTTCAGGTGGTTGCTCGAGAAGATCAAACATCTCACTCATATCGAACAAGTGCTTGTCTAATTTCTCTATAAACCGTACCCAAAAAATTTAAAGGCATCGTAATCTGTATCATGTAAGCATTTACCAATACGAAATCCCCAACCGTAAGGTCACCACTCTGCACACCAAATGCAGCCATCACCATGACAGTCACTAACCCACTTGTAATAAGAAATGCCTGTCCAAAGTTTAAAAATGAAAGTGAGTACGATGTCTTTAATGCTGCAGCTTCATATAACCGCATAGAAGAATCATATCTGGCTGCTTCCACTTTTTCGGCATTAAAGTATTTGACCGTTTCAAAGTTTAAAAGGCTATCTATAGCTTTCTGATTAGCATCAGTATCTTGCCTATTCATTTCTTGGCGGACTTTTAAACGCCACTCCGAAACAGTGAATGTGAACCAAATGTATAAAGTAATTGTCACTAATATTACTGCTAAATACCAAACGTCAAATACGATAAATAAAATAGTAGCAACTAATGTTAATTCAATTAACAAGGGAATAATCGAAAAAAGCATAAATCTTAATAAGAAATCAACACCTTTCACACCACGCTCAATTATTCTACTCAGACCACCTGTTTTTCTAGAGATATGATATCTTAAGGATAATGCGTGGATGTGTTCAAAAGTTTCCAATGCCAAAGACCTTAAAGCCCTTTGCCCAACTCTGGCAAAAATAGCATCTCGTAACTCACCAAATCCAACACTAGATAATCTAAAAAACCCATAAGCGAACATTAATCCACCAGCGCCCAAGAGTAACATCAATGCATCATTAGACTCACCAACTTTTGCTAAACCATCAACTGCAGCTTTAAATAAAAATGGCGTGGCAACGGCAATTATTTTTGAAAGAGTTAAAGCTAGCATGGCAAGAACAACGCGGCGTTTGACCCAGAATTGTTCGCTAGCCTTTGGCCAAAGATAAGGCGTAACTCTTTTTACAGTGCGCCAATTAGAGCTTGTAGATCCAGCGGTTTTGTTTTTTACGGAGTTTGACATAAATTCTCGATACCTGCGTTAACTAAGTAGTACTCAATTGTAAATTTTTAATGCAATTAATTATTCAATACTACTATTCTGGCAGCTTAAATATCTGACCCGGGTAAATCAAATCTGGGTCCCTAATTTGATCTTTATTAGCGTGATATATTCGAACGTATTGCATACCTAACCCATATGTTTTCTTCGCAACGGCCCATAAAGTATATCCTGGTTGAATTATAACTGTCGACAATCCAATCCCTACATTTGGGGAACTTTCTTTGTTATTATTATTTTGTAGTGCCGCCATTTTTTTTGCTACGTCTGAAGTTTCTTTTTGAAAAGGGGTTTCGGTTCTTGAGGTTACTACCCCATCAGAATCTAATTGGTCTATACGCAAAATATATACACCTGCATCTATTTCCTCCAGATCCAAGCTCCAGGTGCCATCTGCTTTTATTGAGCTAGTTTTTATCGGTTTATTATCCACATATATGCGTATGTGTTGGTCCTCTATGCCCCTTCCTGTCAATAGAACCTCGCCTTCTTCATCATAAGAAATAGCATCAATTATAACGTCCAGTACTTTAGGAGCATTACTTTGTAAGGCGGGTGAGATTACTCTTATTTCTTTTGAAGACACAATTGCTATTGAGACATCAGTGGTTTCAGAATCATCTGATAACTTAGAATCCAATTCAGATGATGAAGTCGAAGAAGTCGGCTTCAACTTTACTTCATCATTAGATGAACCACTACTTGCTGTAACAATTGCACTGTCGCTGGCACTGGCACTGGCGCTGTCACTAGCACTGGCGCTGTCACTAGCACTGGCGCTGTCACTAGCACTGGCGCTGTCACTAGCACTGGCGCTGTCACTAGCACTGCGCTGTCACTAGCACTGGCGCTGTCACTAGCACTGGCGCTGTCACTAGCACTAGGCGCTGTCACTAGCACTGGCGCTGTCACTAGCACTGGCGCTGTCACTAGCACTGGCGCTGTCACTAGCACTGGCGCTGTCACTAGCACTGGCGCTGTCACTAGCACTGGCGCTGTCACTAGCACTGGCGCTGTCACTAGCACTGGCGCTGTCACTAGCACTGGCGCTGTCACTAGCACTGGTAGTTGATGTTTCTTCTTGAATACCCGTTTTCAAAATAGGGGTAATTAAAACCGTTTCTTCAGAAGCAACCACTCTTCCGTCAGAATGTGTCGTTCTCAAGGTTAAGGAGCGTGGTGTTTTAGAAATACCAATGTCCAAGATAGTAGCAAAGTCACCGTTATTATCTGGAATTATTTTCGAAACAACCTTTCCATCAATTATGATATCCAAACTTTCTCCAGCTAAACCTTTTCCAACGATAGTAGCAGAACCTGATTGATCTATACTAAATAAATCAAATTTAGCAGTCAGCATTATGTTTGGTTCAATATTTGCATTTTCAGACGGTTCATTCGTTTCAGCACTTTCAGACTCAAGTGACTTAGTAACTTCATCGCTATCCTTTAATTCTTCTGTCTTAGGAATTTGAAGTTCAGTACTTTCAACAACATTATCAGACGTTATTTTAGAAGTAATAACCGGATCATTTTGATAAACTATTACAGCTATCAAAATACCAACTATTAAAACCTCCATCGTTATATTTTCTGTAGAAATTAGCTTATTTTTCACTATTTACTCAATCCATACGTCTATGTTTAACTAGTCTTAAGGACTCTAAGGCCCATTAAGACTTGTTTATTTTTCCAATTAACATCATCATAACATAATTAACAGAACTATGACAAACAAGAGTTATGGATTATTTGCAATGAATTCTTTTAAATTTTCAATTGTATTTCTGGTTCACGTTATGGGAAAAATAAGGAGTTTAAAAAAGCAGCAGAAGAAACTGGTCAGATGTTAGCAAAACATACACGTAAAAATGCACCGCGAGGTATAATTATTACCCCCCCCCTAAATACCAAAATGAATCCAATAAATACAGCTGTCCAAATTGTACGATGTGACAGAACTTCTAACGGTGGTACCTGTGATATATAATTATAATAAAATGCAGAAAACCCCCAAATAACACAGGCTAAAAGCATAGCTAAAACGCCAATAGTTTCACGCTTCAAGTTATTTCCAATCTAAAAAATAAGCCCCGCTGAGGTTATCAACGGGGCCTTTATGCCATGTGACCTAGACCTTAAAAAGCCTAGTCCTCCCGTCACATTGCTATATTTATTTGAGGTTACAATGCAATTTTCTGTAATAGAGTCAATAAAATATTTATTTTACCAATTATTTATCTATCAAGATTTTGATAATCGCTCAGCCACATTCTCCCAATTTACTAGATTTTCCAAGAAATTTGCTATGTAAACAGGGCGCTTATTTCTAAAATCAATATAATAAGAATGTTCCCAAACATCACAACCTAACAATGTTTTTTGACCAAAACATAAAGGGTTTACACCATTTTCAGTTTTTGTAATTTTTAAGCTTCCATCATTATCTTTAACTAACCAGCACCAACCAGAGCCAAACTGGCCTACACCTGCTGCACCAAATTCTGATTTGAATGTTTCAACCGAACCAAAACTTTCAATTATTTCTGCTTCCAATTCACTTGGTATAGCTCGCCCTTCTGGCCCCATCATTTCCCAAAATTGATTGTGATTCCAAAGCTGAGATATATTGTTAAATATTCCAGATTGGGCCACACTAGATGAGTTGTATGTTCCAACTGTGATCTCTTCTAATGTTTTATTTTCCCATTCTGTACCAGCTATAAGTTTGTTGCCATTATCCACATACGCTTTATGGTGTAAGTCATGATGAAACTCTAAAGTTTCTTTACTCATCCCCAAATCAGACAGTGCGTCGTGCTGATAAGGTAGTTCTGGAAGATTAAATGCCATTTTTATTATCCTTTTTAACTATAACTCGAGTTTCAATTACTTAATTACTTTATACATTAAAAATTTTTATTCTGAAAGGTTCTTTACCTCTTATTATACCAAAAATATTAATAGTCACCCCCATTGTCTTCAGAGTTATGTTCCATTTTAACCTTTTTCTGTCCAGTGCCATGATATGGCACTTGAATCTCAATAATCCCAGCATTTTTAAATTTTACGATCAAAGAAAATAATTCATTTACTTTTAAAACTTTACTGATGCCCATCAACATAACATGACTTCCACCTCGCTCTAATTTAGTATGACTTTTAGCACCTATTTTAAATCCTTCATGAACGTGAACCATCTTCATTATATCACCTTCTATCTTGTGAGTATGAAGTTGAGACATTTCTGATATATCTGTAACTACCGATAACAATTGATCATCATAATTACCATTATTATCAATTGTCATAAAAATTGCACCAGATTTAGCCATTGGTGTGCTGGTTATCGCAAATGCATTCTTAACCAAAATATCAGCTTTAATGGGCAGCGCAAAAATTAAAATAAAATTCAAAGTGAGAATAAAAATCTTCATTTGGTTTTTCCTTTGCAGAAGTTTGACTTAACAACTTTACTTCAGATGTTTAACTTGATTACCTCTACATAAAGCTATCACAATAAAAACTTAAAATTGACCTTGCAGAAGCTAGACTTCATATTCACAGACAAACTGACGTAACGTTCTCACGAGTTTCATTGACAACTCATATTAATATATCTGAACATTTGATGATACATAGTGGAGAAGTAGTAATGGATAGTACAAATCAGATTTTAATAGTGGGTGGTGGTGCCGGTGGCATTGCAACAGCCACAAGTCTTCTAAAAAGAAACCGGTCGTTAGAGATAACTATCATTGAACCATCCGATGATCATTACTATCAACCTGGTTGGACAATGGTTGGCGCAGGTATCTTTAATAAAGAAGAAACCCGACGCGATACGATCTCTGTATGGCCATCGGGAGTTAAACGGATTAAAGGATCTGTGACTAAATTTGAACCAGAGCAAAACTTAGTTACATTGTCGGATGGCTCGTCTCTCAAATACAAAATTCTTTTGGTCGCGTGTGGTTTAAAACTAGATTGGGAAGCAATAGAAGGGCTAACTGAAACCCTTGGACAGAATGGAGTAACTTCAAATTATCGCTATGATCTCGCCCCTTATACTTGGAAACTTGTCCAAGAGATGAAGGGGAAAGAAGCTATTTTTACCCAACCAGCAATGCCAATAAAGTGTGCAGGAGCACCACAAAAAGCAATGTACTTATCTTGTGACCATTGGTTGAAAAATAGCCAACTGAACAAAATGAACATTTCTTTTTGCAATGCAGGTCCCGTACTTTTTGGGTGTGCACCCTACGTTCCACCACTTATGGAATATGTAAAAAAATATAAAATTAACTCTAAGAATATCTTGGGACACTCGGAAGATAGATGGTACGAATAAGACAGCTTGGTTTAAAGTAAACAAGGAAGGGTCCGAGGCGGAAGTTATAGAGAAAAAGTTTGACATGATACACGTCTGCCCACCACAATGTGCCCCTGACTTTATAAAATCAAGTCCAATTTCGAATGAAGGTGGCTGGGTAGATGTGGACCAAGCCACACTTCAACACACAAAATTTCCAAATATTTTTGGGATTGGAGATGTTACATCAACTCCAAATGCTAAAACTGCAGCAGCAGTCCGAAAACAAGCACCAATAGTTGCATCAAATATTATGGCAGTTATTGCTGGAGACAATCCAAAACCTGAATATGATGGTTATGGTTCTTGTCCACTTACTGTTGAGAAAGGAAAGATAATTCTTGCTGAATTTGGTTATGGGGGGAAAGTGATGCCTACTTTTCCTTGGGACTCAACGAAACCACGCCGGCTAGCATGGATTTTAAAAAAATCAATATTACCAGCTGTGTATTGGAATGTAATGCTTAAAGGCCGAGAATGGCTAACAAAACCTATTAAAACATAATAAAAAAATTAAATTAAATACCAAAGAAACCGGCCCACAATTAATTGGTCGAAATATGTTAACAATAATAAAATTAATTAATGGAGGATATTTATGAATTTAAGACCAGACCCAACCTTTCACGCCACTGCTGAATTGGCTATGAAAGCACCCGCTGAGAAACTAGCATTTACCCTGATGCTCAGCCCAGATGGGACAAAACCTGATGGGTTAGCAGTTATTGATGTTGATCCAAAGTCAAAAACTTACAGTAAGATATTACATAGCTTATTTATGCCAAATTTAGGTGATGAATTCCATCATTTTGGTTGGAATGCTTGTTCATCTTCATTATCACCTCTTACTGGCCATGCATTTCTGGAGCGCCGATATTTAATAATTCCAGGAATAAAATCATCACGTATTTACATTATCGATGTAAAAGAACCACTAAAAGCCAAAATTCATAAAATCATTGAAGCTGATGAAATTATGGCTAAAACTGGTTACTCTCGTCCACACACTATCCACTGTGGCCCTGAAGGTATTTATGTTTCGACGCTAGGTGGCGGTGGAAAAGATGGAACCGATGGTCCTCCAGGAATATTTATAATGGATTGTGAAACTTTTGATATTCTTGGTCGATACGAAATGGACCGAGGTGCACAGGAAAAAGGGTACGATTTTTGGTGGAATTTACCACGTAATTATATGGTTAGCTCTGAATGGGGTTTACCTCCTCAATATGAGAACGGTATTGTTGCTGAAGATCTTTTAAGCAATAAGTATGGTCACTCTATTCACTTTTGGGACCTTCGGGCAAGGAAAAATGTCCAAACAATAGATCTTGGTGCAAATCATCAAATGGCATTAGAAATTCGCCCAGCCCATGACCCAGTCAAAGAATATGGCTTTTGCGGTGTGGTTGTAGACACCTCAAATCTTGAAGGCGCTGTATTTACTTGGTGGCGAAAAGAAGATGGAACTTTTGAAGCTAAGAAAACTATCACAATACCACCCGTAGCTGCAGATCCTGATGATTTACCAGAGCTATTAAAAGGTTTTTCAGCTGTTCCACCATTGGTCACTGATATTGACCTTAGCTTAGACGATAAATATCTCTATGTCGCTTGCTGGGGAACTGGGGAAATGCATCAGTATGATGTAAGTGATCCAATGAATCCAGTCTTCAACGGTAAAGTTGAAATTGGAGGCATAGTAACTAAAACCAAAGATAAAAATGGAAAAGAATTTGGTTATGGGCCACAAATGCTAGAAGTTAGTCGTGATGGTAAACGGGTATATTGGACAAACTCTTTGTATTCCAGCTGGGACGACCAGTTTTATCCTGGCGAACGTGGCGGAGCAATGGTTATGGCTGATGTAGCCGAAAATGGAGATTTCTCATTAAATAAAGACTTTTGGGTTGAATTTCCAGAAGGCTATCGCTCACATCAAATTAGACTTGAAGGTGGCGATTGCTCAACTGACAGTTTCTGTTACCCTTCAGTATAATAAATGGAAAATTTGAATAGTTTGGCGGCCCTTTGGGGGGCCGTCATTTTTTCTGGCATTTATCATGGTTTCAATCCTGCAATGGGTTGGCCTCTTGCAGTATCTGCTGCACTTTTTGAAGGAAAAAAATCTGCCTTATTTAAGGCAATAATTGCACTAAGTATTGGCCACCTACTATCAATGCTAATAATTTTACTGCCATTTTCCATCTTAACCTCTTTTATTGTTTGGGAGAGTGAAATTCGAATGTTCGCTGGCGCATTGGTTGTCTCACTTGGGGTTTACCTTTTAATAAATAACAGACATCCTAAGTTTTTAGCACGGATACCCCCATCAAAGCTTGCCTTATGGTCTTTCTTGGCAGCGTTGGCTCACGGAGCTGGATTAATGTTAGTCCCAATATTTCTTGGACTTTGCGCACCAGAGGATTTTGATTCTGGTCATGAAGCAGCAAGACAATTGATGGGAAGTAAAATAGGGACAGCGCTACTTGTTGCGATGGTACATACTTTAGCTATGTCTTTAATTGGTGCTGGTTTAGCTACATTAGTATACTTTTGGCTGGGTTTAAAATTTATATCAAAAACTTGGTTTAATCTAGATGCTGTATGGGCAGTTAGTCTCATACTTGTAGGAGCCATTGGCTTCTTTACAGCATTTAATACCTAAATGCTGTACTTTTGATTACTATTGATTTGTATAATAAAAATTTAAATACCAGTAATAGGGACAAAAAATAACATACTGTAAATTTTAAATAGCTATCTGAGCTTTTGCAATTTCACGTTTTACTTTTAGGGCTTTTTCGGATAATTCGTCATCCTTCGCCTTTGCCATAAATCCATCTAAACCACCCCTGTGATCCACAGTTCTAAGAGCTGCAGCAGATACACGAAACTTAAACGAGCGGTCCAGTATGTCAGACAAAATCGTTACATCATTCAAATTTGGTAAAAAACGGCGTTTAGTTCTATTTTTTGCATGGCTCACATTATTACCAACCATTACACCTTTTCCTGTTAGTTCACAGCGACGCGACATAGCATTTGTCCTTAACATAATTTCAACCAATTAAAATTATCATTTTCTAGATGAGGTAAAAGGTCTTCAAACTTGAATCGTCAAGAGATTCATATCGTTCTTAGGAGTTATTTTTAATAATAGTCTTTAAAATAGTATCTGCTGCTCTGTCTGGCGTGATTTCTCCGTCTAAGACAGCATTGCCCAGTCTTTTTCTTAAAACCATAATTTCACTATCAGCTTCAAAATTTTCGAGTATTCTGTTTTTCAACTCGGAATTAAACCAATTAAGTGATTGATACTTTCTATTTTCAGCCCATAAGCCATTTTGGTGTCTCCATTCATTTAATTTTTTAACTTCATCCCAGGCATTAACCAAACCTAATGATTGCAAGGCTGACAAAGCCATAACTTTTGGAAAACCTTCTGGATCAATTTTTCGTTTTCGCAGTAACCTCAAGGCGCCAGCGTAGTCAGCACATGTTCTCATTGCGGTTGCTTCAAGGTCTCCATCTGCTTTATTTACCAAAACTAAATCTGCAATTTCCATAATACCCCTTTTTACTCCTTGGAGCTATTAAACAAGTTCAGAAAGCTATCAAAAGTAAAAATATATCTGTCATTTCTGAAACCATAACTTCTGATTGCCCAACCCCAACAGTTTCAACAATAATTATATCAAATTGTGCGGCTTCACACAGCGCAATAGCTTCTCTAGTACGAAGAGCAACGCCCCCTTGTAAATCACCACTAGGTGATGGACGTATAAATGCTTTTGGCTCTCTCGATAACAACTCCATTCGAGTCTTATCGCCAAGTATAGAGCCTCCAGACCTTCTAGAAGTTGGATCAACAGCCAAAATGGCCACTTTCATACCTTGATTGATTAACATCATTCCAAAGCTTTCAATAAAGGTCGATTTTCCAACCCCAGGAGTTCCCGTTAAACCTATACGTATTGATTTTTTTGTATTATTTGGGAGAGTATCCATTAAAGATAAAGCTTCTTCTCGATGATCAGCGCGGGTACTTTCAACTAAAGTTATTGCTCTCGCTAAAGCACGTCTATTACCTGCCTTAATTTCTTCTCTAAGTTTACCTACTTCTCTCAAACTTAAGACTCCCTAAAAATTAAAGCTAAACCATTAATACAATGACGCTTTCCTGTAGGTTTTGGTCCATCATCAAAAACATGCCCAAGATGTCCACCACATCGATTGCAATGAGCTTCAGTTAATAATTTCACAAAATACCAATCGTTGCGGTAATTCACATTTACTGTAATTAGAGCCCAAAAACTAGGCCAACCCGTACCACTATCATATTTAGTTTTAGATTCATAAAGTAGTAAATCAGATTTTTTACCATATAGGTCATCACCAATAATCTAAGTAAATCAGATTTTTCACCATATAAACTATTGGAAAAAGGCCGTTCTGTTTTCCATTTACGTAAGATTGCAAATTGAGCTGGAGTTAACAATTTTCTCCAAGTTTTTTCAGAATACGCAATTTCAAATGCTGCTAAACATTTCGTTGGGTTTATAGTTCCAATTGTAAAAACAAAAGAAGAAATCAAGAAACGACGTCGATTTAACACTCAGCTCTTTCCCTTCTCTATTTACATCGATTAATTAGTGCTAAACTATCGTAATTACTTCTTCAACATAGGTGCTTTTAAAAAAAATATGCAACTTTGGATTCTATTAACGATATTTGCAGCGTTTATTCAGAATTTTAGATTTATGTTACAAAGAAATCTTCACTTTTCTGGATTAACACCAACCAGCGCAACATTTGCTAGATTTATTTTTGGTGCGCCAATCGCACTTTGTTTTCTCACATTCCTCTTACTTAACTTAGATTACCAATTACCAAAATCACAACCAAAGTTTTTTTATTTTTCATTAATAGGTGGCTTATCTCAAATTTTTGCAACTATCCTTACCATAAAGCTTTTTGCAAAACGAAATTTCTCTATCGGTATAATATTTACAAAAACAGAGATAATTCAAACAGCAATCATTGGATTAATATTTTTAGGTGAGGTGATATCTTTATACGCAGGACTAGCAATTTTGATCAGTTTTGGTGGCATAATATGTCTTTCCAAACCAAAAACAATTACACTTAGGTCACCAATAAGACATTACTTCAATCAAACCACTCTTTATGGCTTAAGCGCAGGCGCTTTTTTTGGTGTAAGTGCAGTAGGATACAGAGGAGCTTCACTTTCACTATTAGAAGGTGACTTTATTATCAGGGCAGCCACGACACTAGCCTTTGTCACTATTTTCCAAGCAACTATAATGGCGGTTTGGTTTACTTTTAGAAATAAAACAGATGCATTCCAAACATTAAAATTATGGAAAACATCTGGTTTGGTCGGCCTCACAGGGGTTTTGGGAAGCTATGCCTGGTTTATGGCTTTCACATTACAAAATGCAGCCTATGTCCGTGCTTTGGGTCAAATTGAATTAGTTTTTACTTTTATAGGTTCTTACTTTTTCTTCAAAGAAAAACACACAAAAATAGAAATCATTGGTATTACGTTAATTATTTTAAGCCTTTTACTATTATTAAAAGTATTTTGAAATATTATGCTCGCTCTGAATATTCAAAAGTTTCTGTATTTACTATAATAGATTCTTCTGGGCCAACAAAAGGTGGAATCATGATACGAAGGCCATTATCCAATATAGCAGGTTTGTAGCTATTGGCAGCTGTTTGTCCCTTTATTGCAGGTTCGGTGTCTTTAACCACACAAGTAACTTTCTGTGGAACTGAAATATTTAACGCCTCCTCACCATAATATTCAATAGTCACCATCATACCATCTTGAAGGAACGGCCTACGTTCCCCTAATAGATCTGACTGCAGCTCTATCTGTTCATAAGTTTCCATATCCATAAAAACCAACATTCCATCGTTTTCATATAAGAATTGTTGGTCTTTTTGATCTAACCTTGCCTTTTCAACTTTATCATCTGATCTGAACCGTTCATTAAGCTTGGAACCTGTTCGCAAATTTTTCATTTCAACCTGAGCAAAGGCACCTCCTTTTCCAGGCTTAACATGATTAACTTTGACAGCAATCCAAAGACCTTCGCTATGCGCAAACTCTATAACACGATATTCCATTTCCATTAACTTTGGCCATTGATCACCTTTAATTTAAATATAAGTTTAACTCGACTATATCGGTAGCTTCTGAGTAATCAAGGGTCTTACTCCAAGAGATGCATAAACCCTCAATACATTAAGAATGCATTTCTCTAGCATACTGCTATGCAATAATTACATAACAAATTATTATTGTTTCGTGCTAAAGAGTTCCGAACACCGATTTAAACTTATAATTTAGGGTAAAAAAAATGCGCGATCATCATAACGACTTAGCTTGGACAAACGATCAAGGTTCTAGATCAAGAAAGCTATTTGCAGCTGTGGTATTAGCAGCTTTAGATGACGCAATTGCCGATGACAAAAAATTTGGAAATGGGCCTGAAGTTATAGCTCGTTGGGCAAGATCTCGAGATGGACGGGAAGTACTTTCTTGCGCAGGTATTGATCCAAACGAGCGGGTAGTTGACGGACTAATGGATTTTGTTTCTAAGGGAATAAGAACTTCTGTTGCGCTATCGCGAGAAGAGAGCGAAAGACGCAGCCAATTAGAGGCCGCTTAAAAGCCTTAAAATTTATCTTTTATAAAAAAAATATTACATCTGTGGATTTGGATTAAAAGTATGGCCATCGACAGCAATGATTTGACCAGACACGTATCTTGCCTCTCTACTGGAAAGAAATACTGCCATTTCAGCGATATCACTGCCCTCAACCCATGTTTGCATTGAAGTGCCCACAGAGTATCCCTGATAAATTTTGTCTCTTGATAAACCAGTCACTTTTGATTCACGAGCTAATACACGCTCCATTCGCTCTCCTTCCACCGCACCAGGACAAATAGCATTAACCCTTATGCCAAAAGACCCCAGTTCCATAGATAAAGTTTTCATAAGTCCAATAACGCCCCATTTCGCCGCACAATAAGGAGAGCGATTTGGATAGCCATACTGTCCAGCAGTCGAAGATGTTATATTTATAACTCCATATTCCTGGTTTTTAAATATTTTAGCTGCATACTTTGTGGCAATAAATGTTCCATCTAAATTCACACTTAAACAATTCTGCCAATCTTTGAGAGAAATTTCATCTATGGCGGCGGTTGGCCCTGCTATCCCAGCATTTGCACACAAAACATCTAATCCACCCCAAGATTGCATTATTTCACAAAATAAATCACGCATACCGGCTTCATCACAAACATTGACACAACTACCTTGAACTCCATCCGGCAGGGCTTTTAAGGCTTCTTGGTTGATATCCGTGACCCACACGGAGGCATTATTTTTTAAGAAACAATTAGCCATCGCAAGTCCTATACCATCTGCTCCTGCTGTAATTAACACACGTTGCTTCATCTAGGTTGCCCCACATATCTACCGACACCCTCTGGTTTAAGAATTTCAGAATGAGCAATAGTTAATTTAGTAAGCCTTTCTTGTATATGATTAGCAGCTTTACTTACTTTGCGTGTAGTCAAACTCACGTGTAGGAGTATGTGCTCTCCAGTAGCTAGCAATTGACCTTCTCCACCCAACATCTCATGGAATATATGAATTTTCTTGTCTGTACTATTAAGACAAGTCGTTTGAATGGAAATTTTTGAACCTGCATGAACTTCTTCTATATGTCGTATATGTGTTTCTGCGGTAAAATAGCTACCGCCAGTTTTGATATAATTAGCATCACAACCTATTTCTTCCATAAATTTATCTGTAGCATCACACTATGCTCAGATATCTAGCTTCATTCATATGACCATTATAATCAGTCCAATCTAAAGGCACTACACGCATCGCCGTAAGCAATGGCACATTAGGGATACTGGTCTGAACTAGACTAATTTCTTTATCATATTGATTCAGTGTTTTGCCAGCACCCCAATTTTGTCCCTTAAGGGCTCGCAAAGTAGCAACTAGGTTATTATCTCTAATTTTTTCTAGTTCTCTCGCAGAAAAACTTGAGGATTGTGTGTCGCATTGATCACCCACCATATCAACAAACTCATCAGTTAACTCTGGTACATCCATCAATTTGGTCCAAGGCCACTTCAAGCAAGGACCAAACATCGCAAGCATGGCCCTCATTCCACCCTCGCCTCCCGCCAAATGAAAAGTTTGCATAGTACCCATCTGCGCCCACCGAAGTCCCGGACCAAAAGCAATCGCTGCATCTAATTCTTCAGCGGTCGCAACCTTGTCATGCAAAAGCCAAAGAGCTTCTCGCCATAACGCTTCTTGAAGTCTATCAGAAAGAAACCCCTCAATTTCAACACGGCAGTGAAGGGGATGCATACCTAAACTACTTAATAGTTCTTTTGCCAATTCTATATATTTATTGTTTGTTTTCTTTCCTGCAACCAATTCAACTAATGGTAATAAATAAACAGGATTAAATGGATGCGCTACTATTAGGCGCTCTGGATATTTCATTTTACTTTGTAGATCACTTGGCATTATTCCTGAGGTAGATGATGCTATGATACCAGTTTTATTTACAGATTCTACTTGTGCATAAACAGATTGTTTAATCTCCAATCTTTCAGGGACAGCCTCTAAAATAAATGACGCACTTTTAGCCGCTTCTCCTATAGTTTTGCAAAATGTAACAGAACCTGGCTCTGGCATTTCAACGTCTGAAAGCCCTGGTAGTGACCTACAAGCATTTTCAAAAACTTCTCCAATTTTTCTCTCTGCGTGTACATCAGGATCATAAATTTTAACATCCCATCCATTTAGTGTGAACCGTGCGGCCCAACCACCACCAATAATTCCACCACCGATAATTGCTACAGTTTTTTCCATATTTGTTAATCCTATATAACCATTTAAGAAATCTTGAGAATTTTTTCTGAATACCAATTTGCAAAAGCAGCCACATTATGTTCCAAATTTGGAGAAAAAGGTCCTTGTTTAGCTTCAGGCGAAATTAATCCAGCAAACTGATTTTGCAATGCGACAAGATCTTCCTCCAAAGCTGTGTCCATTCTATCATAATAAACCGCTGCAACTTCTGTAAAATTTTGCTTTGCTATTGTATCCGGATGAAAACAAGTTGATTGAGTAACAACACATGTGTGTTCGGAAATTGGTCGGGCTTCGTAAACCCATAAAGCATCATTTGAACACGCAAATGTCATTGTCGGAAACATCCAAGTATAACGGGCACCCACCAACGCGTCGTCTTTTAGCCCAGGCATATTGCCAAACGCAAAATTTTGTTGACTTTCAAGTAATCCGCCTGTCCCGTCCGTTTCTCCAAATTGCGTTGCAAAGTTTCCAGTCACAATATCACCTTCTCTAGGCGTATGATAAACAGCATCAATACTATCTCTATGCACAAACGGAAGATGATAATACTCATTGAAAACATCTAGGAAACACTTCCAATTAAAAGGAAATTCTCTCGTCCATGTTCTGGTAGTTATCATCTCAGATAATGGCCAACTTTCATGCAACAGAGCTTTTACCCCTTAGCTAGTAATCAATATCTATTGGTTTTTCTTGAAAACTGATGAACAGAAAGCCCAATCTTTCAACTAAATCATATCTTATTAAATCATTAGAACATTCCTGAAATGAGATTGATCTCTCCATCCTTGGTGCCGCAGCCAAAGTCCCGTCAGTTCGATACAACCAACTATGAAAAGGACACCTTATTCCCTTTATGGTTCCAGTTCCTTCAAGTAACTTAGCACCTCGGTGACGGCATGAATTAGCTAGTGCATTAAGTTCATTCTCATTATTCCTTATCAAAATAACTGGTCTATCAATTATGTCTAATGCCACATAATCTCCGATACCTAAGAGCCTATCTGCTCTTCCAATTGGTACCCATCCCTTATCAAAAATAGAATTTCTTTCAGAAATTATTGTGATGAAGTGTAAGCTAAAGGAGGCAAGCAAAATGCATTTTCCACCGGGCCTAAGCATGAAGATAAACTCTCTTTCATAAAGTCTGAAACCATTAAAACTCCCTAAAAATAGTATATACAAAATTAAAAATTTGGCGTTTGCTTAGTCAAATTTAATCTTTTTCTAACTTCGTCTGGACCTATTAATTTAGCTCCTAAATCCTTCACGATACCTGCCGCCCGGTGCACTAAGCTTTCATTTGTTGCCAAGACACCTTTTTCTAACATCAAATTATCTTCTAAACCCACTCTTACATTTCCACCTGCTAACACACTTGCTGCAACGTATGGCATTTGATTTCGACCAAGACCAAAAGCAGAAAAAGTCCAATTTTTAGGGACATTATTCACCATAGCCATAAAAGTGTTTAAATCATCTGGCGCGCCCCAAGGGACGCCCATACAAAGTTGGACTAAGGCGTCAGGCTCCAAAATTCCATCTGCAACAAGTTGTTTGGCATACCAAAGATGTCCAGTGTCAAAGGCTTCAATCTCAGGTTTCACCCCCAATTCCTGTCATTTGCCGACCCATTTCCTGAAGAACTCCAGGGGTGTTTGTCATTACATAATCTGCTTCTGCAAAATTCATTGTACCACAATCTAATGTGCAAATTTCTGGCAAGCATTCTGCAACATGCGCCACGCGTTCTGTTGATCCTACCATATCTGTTCCAATTTGATTAAGTGGCAATGGAGACTCAGCTCCACCAAATACGATATCTCCACCCATCCCTGCCGTGAGATTAAGAACGACATCTACCGAGGAGGATCGGATCAAACTCGTAAGTTCACGATAATATTCCAACTTGCGTGATGGTAGGCCTGTTTCTGGCTCGCGAACATGACAATGAACCACTGCCGCTCCTGCTTCTGCAGCAGCAATAGCGCTATCAGCAATTTCTTTTGGGGACCTTGGCACATTTGGAGATCTGTCCTGAGTAGAGCCCGATCCTGTCACCGCACACGTAATAAAAACTTCTCTATTCATTTCCAATGGCATATCAGCACTCCTTTCCAGAAACCAAAAATGATTTCGACAATTTGAGCAACCCTGAAAATGCAAAAATGCAAAATAATTAAATAAATTGTTCCAAAACTAGAAGCAATAGGTGAATTTTAGATTTCTAATATGGCATCGGGTACTGCCTATGCGCTTCATCAATTTTTTTTAAAATTTCTGGGTTAAGCTGCAAAGAACACGATTCGAGTGCATTTTTAAGTTGAGTGGTTTTTGTAGCACCAATAATTACCGAACCCATGAAACTGCGTGTTCTGCAAAATGCTAGAGCCATTTGACATGGATCAAGGCCAAACTGCCTCGATATCTCAAGGTAAGCTTCAGTAGCCTTAAATACATTTTTCGTAACTCTCCCACCCAGATTATTAGCTATCGACATCCGTGACCCTTCAGGGATAGCTCCATTTTGGTATTTACCACTTAATAACCCAGCGGCGATAGGCGAGAATGATAATAAACCAACTTTTTCGTGATGACATAATTCTGCAAGATCAGTATCAAATAACCGGCATAATAAAGAATATTCATTTTGTATAGAAATCACTCTTGGTAAATTATGTTTTTCACTAATTTTTATCCATGTTGCAGTACCCCAAGCACTTTCATTTGAAAGACCAAAAGTACGAATTCTTCCTTTATCAATTTCGGTCGTCAATCACCTCTAGAACTTCCAAAAAGTGGCTTAGAGCCTCATCTGTAATTTGATTTGATGGATCAAACGTCCAATTTTGTCTGAACATATAGGATCCTCGATTTGGCCAGTGGACTTGATAGAGATCTATATAATCTGTCTTTAAATTTTTAAGTGAATTTTCTACAGCAATTTTTATAGAGTTTTTAGAAATTTCACCTCCATTTCGAACTGCTTGATAGCCTTTACCAGACACTTTTGTAGCAATTACCAGATCAGTCCGCCTTTTCGATTTACTCAACCACTCTCCAATAATTTTTTCTGAATTCCCTTGCGTTTCTTTTGATAAGGGGTTCACAGGATACATTTCTGCCGTATCAATAAAATTTACTTCCTGCATCAAGTGAAGTTTCTATCTGATAAAATGCATCTGCAGTAGTATTTTGTGTTCCCCAAGTCATTGTTCCAAGACAAATAAGATACTTCTAAAGCATCCATCCCTAATATATTTTTTTTCATTTTTTATCACCTTAATTATCTTTTATTTAAACTTAAATATTTTCACTTAATCAGTTTGGATTTAATAGCCCCGGCCACGGTCAACCTCAAAAAGTAGGGGTTGGTTTGCTACAATTCTTCTATAGTTAGATGCAATAGTTACTATTGCATCGTCTACGTTCCAACCTGAGACATGGGGAGTTATGACAATCTTTGGGTGACTCCAAAAAGGATGCTCTACTGGCATTAGTGGTATTGGAACACCAGCCATATCTCCCATTAAAGGACCCCAGAAGAATCAAAATAATTTGTTCAACAATAAAATCCTTGTATCAAGTTACTAAAACTGCTTCTTTTTTAAATTTTGTAAAATTTCTAAATTTAATAACCCACCAGCATTTTTTGTTTCTGGCAAAATTCCAATGGTGTAATCAGCCACAGATATAGCTTTTATCAAACCATCCTTTTCGTTATAAGTTTTGATTCCAGAGATATGTTTTTTGGTCCGACTCCAACCCACAACTTCAAAACCAAATTTTTTCAACATTTGTGCTATTTGCATTCCTATTAAACCCAATCCTAACACACATACGATTTTTTCTTTAGTTTTTGCTGGTTGATATTGCTCCCACACCTTCTGAGCCTGGTTATTACTGTAATCCCGAATCCGTCGTTGATAGGCTAAAATCTCAGCCAAACAGTACTCCGCCATCTCTATAGCCTGGACTTTACTACTCATACGCGAAATTTTTATATTTTTAGGTAAGTCGGAGCTCGATACCATCTTCTCCACACCTGCGCCCACTTTTTGAATTAATTTTATTTTTGGTAAGTTTTTCAAAGTATTTTTATCCAAGGTTTTTATGACAACTGCCATGATAACTTCAGGCATTTGATGATCGGCCGATCCACAGATGATATTTACTCCTGGTAAATCAGAAGCAATTATTTTTTTTAAGTCAGAATCTAACATCCAAGTTTCATCACACAAATCTATAAGTATTGACATAATTACCTCTGGCTAATTTTCCAATTAGGATTAATCCAAGTTTCGGAGTTTGAAGCAGATAGCAAACTTTTACCCAGAATATGATCTGCTGCCTTCTCTCCAGTCATTATTGAAGGTGCATTTAAATTACCATTCGTAATTCTGGGAAAAATTGAACTATCAGCCACCCGTAGGTTCTTAACACCAATTACTTTAGTTTCCCAATTCACCACAGAATTTTTGTCAGTTTCAGAACCCATTTTGCAGGTTCCACAGGGATGATAAGCGCTCTCTGCTTCATTCTTAATAAAATCATCGATTTCGTCATCAGAATTTACATGAGCTCCAGGTTGGATTTCATGTTTCAAATAGGGTTTAAAAGCATCTTGAGAAAAAATCTCTCTAGTTAATCGAATACATTTTCTAAAATCCTTCCAATCTTTTTCAGTTGACATGTAATTAAATTGTATTTTTGGATGATCATAAGGATCCTTAGATTTTAAAGTTATTTCTCCTCTAGACGGCGATCGCATTGGACCCACATGGGCCTGAAATCCATGCCCTTCACTACTTGCTTTACCATCATAACGAACAGCGATTGGTAAAAAATGATATTGAACGTCTGGATACTCAATGCCTTTATCTGACCTGATAAAGGCCGCACTTTCAAACTGGTTTGTAGAACCGGGACCAGTTTTAGTTAGCAGCCAACGGGCACCCACGTAAGCTTTGCCCCAAAAATTCCAATACTTAAACAAGCTAACTGGTTTACTGGCCGCCATTTGCATATAAACCTCTAGATGATCTTGTAGATTTTTTCCAACTCCAGGACGATCAACAACAACATCAATCCCATGTTCACGCAAATGGGAAGCAGGACCAATTCCTGATAGCATTAAAAGTTTTGGTGAATTAATCGAAGAGGCAGCAATGATAACCTCTTTATTAGCCTTTAATAGTTTTTCCACTCCATTATGAAAAACCTCAACACCTGCTGTTTTCCATTATTTATTTTTATTTTTAAAGCCAAAGCTCGAATAATACGACAATTCGCACGTTTTAGCGCAGGTCGTAAATAAGCCTTTGCCGCAGACCATCTTTGTCCTTTATAAACATTCATATCATAAGGGCCAAACCCTTCTTGCTGATAACCGTTGTAATCGCCCACTTGATGGTAACCAGCCTCTTTTCCAGCACTAATAAATGCTTTAACTAATGGGTTTGCTCTCTGTCCGCGAGTAACATGTAGTGGTCCATTATTACCACGCCAGGAGCTATCGCCCCCATGCCCTCCAGAGGACCAATTTTCCATTTTTTTGAAATATGGCAAAACATCCTTATATGCCCAGCTTTTGGCGCCACTTTCCGCCCAATAATCAAAGTCTTTTGAATGGCCACGCACATAAATCATACCATTGATCGACGATGACCCGCCTATCACTTTCCCTCTAGGGGTCGCCATACATCGCCCATTCAAATTAAGTTCAGGTTCTGATCGAAAACCCCAGTCATAACGTGACATACTCATGGGATAAGACAAAGCACCCGGCATGTTGATTAACGGACCTGCATCAGAACCACCATGTTCAATAATTAATACAGAATGTTTTCCACTTTCTGACAAACGAAAGGCTAGAGCACAACCGGCACTGCCTGCGCCAACAATAATATAATCTGCTTCCATCAAGTTCTCCAATAAATTTAATTCTTTGTGGTAATCGGTGTGGGCGTTTTAGATTTTGAGTTTAATTTTGCTTCCCTATAAGAAATAAATGTCACCGCCAAAATTATTACACCACCACCAATTAAAACAAATACGTCTAAAGGTTCTGCAAACACAAGTAACCCCAACGAAGTAGCCCAAACCAGCTGAAGAAAATGTATTGGTTGAGTTACCATTATTGGCGCCACTTTTAAAGCTCTCGTCATGGTATAATGACCACCCGTTGCAAAAACAGCAACAAGCGCCAACCATGCGACCTCTTCTGCAGACGGTGTGACCCACTGAAGAATTGCAAATGGAGCAAGACCAATTGTAACAAAAATAGTCAGCATACCAACGATCACGATTGGATCTTCAGTTTTTGTCATAAATTTTGTGAGTAGGTAACTAATTGCAAACAACGGCGCTGTGCACAGCTGAGCCAAATGACCAATCTCTATTTCACGAAAACCTGGTCTTAAAATAATTAAAATTCCCAGAAAAGCAATAATAACAGCTAATACTCTCCTCAATGCTAACTTTTCACCCAAAAAAAGGGCAGCCCCTAATGTAACAAAAATTGGGGACACATAACCAATTGCGGTAACCTCAGCTAACGTTATTCTAGCCATCGCATAAAACCATAAAATCACACCAAGTGCATGCGCAAATCCCCTTATTGCAAAAATAGAATACACAAATTTAGACCGCTTTTTCTTAAACATTTTATGCAAAAAAGGCACCATTAATACGGCCCCAAACAGATATCTAATAAATGCCGCTTCAGCAGCCGGTATACTTGATCCCACGTGTCGCACGATGCCAGTAACAGCTACAAACATTAGCCCAGTAATTAGCATCCATATTATGCCGGCGACGATATTTTCTTTTTCTTCAGCGCTATCCATTGCGGTAGCATTTCCCTTAGTTGAAGGAAGACGCAAGCCAAAAATAAGTCAAAAATACAAAATATTATATTTAGTCAATCTAATTTAGAATATTTGGTCTGGGAAAAACTTTTTCAACCTAATGTCTGCAGCCCTTGCATGTCCTTCCATACCCTCAGTTCGAGAAATTCTCGCAGTTCTTATAGCTTGCTCTTTCACTGCATCCTTAGATGAGAAATCTCATCTTTTATTTTTTGAAAATTATGGACCGAAAGACCACCAGTATACCTAGCGGATCCAGATGTGGGCAAAACATGATTGGGGCCTGAAACTTTATCTCCAAACGATACAGTAGTTTCTTCACCTAAAAATAAGGACCCATATGCAGTGAGACGGCCTAACCACCAATCTAGTTTATCTGCATGTATACTTAAATGCTCAGGTGCAATTTTATCAGATTCTACCGCAATTTCTTCACGATTTTCACATAAAATAATTTCTGCATAATTATTCCAAGCTTCATTCGCATTCTTTTTATTTATTGAAGGAAGAATACTAATTAAACTTGGAACAAGTTTTAAGACTTCCCCACAGAGCATTCGATCTTCACTTAACAACCAAACTGGAGAATTATAACCGTGTTCTGCTTGGCTAACCAAGTCTGTGGCAACTAACATGGGATCAGCATTTGAATCCGCAATTATCAAACTATCCGTAGGACCCGCAATCATATCAATACCAACTGAGCCAAATAAAATTCTTTTGGCCTCAGCAACAAATTGATTGCCTGGACCTACAATAATATCTGCAGAGGGCACACCAAATAAACCAAAAGCCAGAGATGCAATACCTTGAACACCTCCTAAAGTTAAGATGGAATTAGCTCCACAATAGCTTGCTGCATAAATTATTTCATCTGGAATTTGTTTACCATCTCGAGATGGTGAGCATACTGAAATATGCTTAACTCCTGCCATTTTTGCTGTTGCTACAGTCATAATAGCTGAAGCAATATGACTGTAACGTCCCCCTGGCACATAACAACCCGCAGAATTTAAAGGTATTAATTTCTGTCCAGCAAGTAAACCAGGTCTAATTTCAACTTGAAAGTCGTTAATTGAATGTTTTTGTGCTGATGCAAATTTTTCCACATTTTCTTGAGCATATTTAATATCGTCTTTTATAACATCAGGCAAAGTAGTTTCTGCTTTATAAATCTGCTCGTCTGAAACACGTATCATACCATAATAATTATCAAGTTTTTGGGAAAATTCTTTAACTATTTCCTCTCCGCCCAATTCTATTTCTTTAAGCATATGCGAAACTATAGACGTAGTATTATTATTTTTCTCAGATATTTTTTTACTTGCACTTTTTAAAAACTCAACCATAAAAAACCCCAAAAATAATATTCTTAACAGAAAAACTTATTCACAGAACAAAGCAAGCCTAGCTATTAAAAGAACATTAATTTACAAGTTACCAAAATCAAATATTCTGATTTTCGCAATTTTGACTTGGCATTATTAATGGGATTGTTAAAATCTAATTAGATATTAGAAAACGAGGTCATACATCATGCATTCGCCACTAAATTTTACATTAGATGAATTTCAAGAAAGAATAAAAAAAACTCGCCAAAAGATGATTGAACGTCGATTAGATACGTTAATAATTTCTGATCCATCAAACATTAATTGGCTTACGGGGTATGACGGTTGGTCTTTCTATGTTCACCAAGCTGTTATTCTTACTCTAGAGGGAGAGCCTATCTGGTGGGGCCGGGGAATGGATTCTAATGGCGCCAAGCGTACTGCTTTTATGCAAACTCAGAATATTTTTGGATACGACGATACATATGTTCAAAACCCAGAGAAACACCCCATGTCAGACTTAGCAAGTATTATAAAAGAACTGAAATTGAATAAAGGACTCATCGGACTTGAGATGGATAATTATTGGTTTTCAGCTTCTGCTTTCTTAACGTTAAGAAAAGAATTAAACGTTGAATTTATAGATGCAACAGGTTTGGTTAACTGGCAAAGAGCCATTAAAAGTAAAACTGAAATCACTTACATGAAGCGAGCAGCTAGGATTGTTCAGCACATGCACGAAGTTATAGTGGAAAAAGCAGAAGTAGGATTGCCAAAGAATGAATTAATCGCTGATGTTTATCATGCATCAGTCATGGGTGTTGATGGTTTTTGGGGGGACTACCCTTCAATGGTTCCAATGGCACCATCTGGTATGGACGCAACTGCCCCACATTTAACTTGGAATGACCAACCAATGAAAGAAGGCGAAACTACATTTTTTGAAGTAGCTGGTGCATATAAAAGATACCAATGTCCACAATCTAGAACATTATTTTTAGGATCCCCTCCTCAAAAATATTTGGACGCTGAGAAGGCTGTTCTAGAAGGTATAGAAGCTGGATTAGAAATGGCAAAACCAGGAAACCAATGTCAGGATATAGCTCATGCATTTAATAAAACACTTAACAAGCTAGGGTTTGAAAAGGACAGTAGATGTGGTTATGCAATAGGTGTCTCTTATCCACCAGATTGGGGTGAGCGTACAATGTCATTTCGGGACGGAGATACGTCGATTATGCTCCCCGGTATGACATTTCATTTCATGCCAGCTTTATGGTTAAATGATGGTGGCTTAGAAATTACCGAACCATTTGTAATAACTGATTCTGGTTCGGAATGTCTTTGTGAAACTCCTAGAAAAATGTTCATTAAAAATTAATAAATTATGTATTTTTAAATAAGTTTAAAAAAATTCAGTTTTACATTCAGAAATATGATTATATTAAATTTTTATCGCATAAAAAAGTTTTATGTACTTGAACCTGACATGTGGAGCGGTGAGTATGTTGAAATGAAAAAAGGAATTAAAAAATAGCCCGAATGACCTCACAACTGCGTCCACCTGAGCGCGAAACTGGCCCACGCGTAAACGGACGCATCACGTCAGAAAAGATTCGTCTCATTGGTGCAGATGGTGGCAATGTAGGAGAAACAACCCCAAGCCATGGAATGACGCTCGCTGAAGAAGCTGGATTAGATCTAGTTGAAATATCGCCGAATGCTAACCCACCTGTTTGTAAGGTGATGGATTTTGGCAAATATAAATACGAACTTCAGAAAAGAGAAGCCGAAGCAAGACGCAACAAAATACTAAATGAAATAAAAGAAATAAAATTCAGACCAAATACAGACACGCATGACTACGAAGTTAAAATGAAAAGTGTTGTTAAGTTTTTAGCAAATGGTGATAAAGTAAAAATTACAATGCGATTTAGAGGGCGCGAAATGGCACATCAGCGTCTTGGACTACAATTGCTAAATCGTGTAGAAAATGATCTTTTAGAAGTTGGAAAAGTAGAAAATATGCCAAAACTAGAAGGACGCCAAATGGTTATGTTGATTGGCCCTGCTAGAAACGCTTGACCACTCCTACCACTTCACATTCAAAAAGCTACAGATCTAAATTAAATGACTCTGGCGATGATTTCCGCTTAACAACTAGCGTCTTTGATCGAAATAATGGACCTATTCTACGGCAATTGACTCCTTATTTAAACAAAATGAACGGGTATGCCTTGGAGATTGGATCCGGAACTGGACAGCATCTAAGTAACTTCGCACAACACTTTCACAATATTCATTGGCAAGGATCTGATCTAGATGAACTACATTGCAAAAGCACAGATGCTTGGGCTGAACATTATTCTTTAGATATTCAAAAAACCTTGAAATTAGATGCCTCTTCTAATTGGTTACAAGTATTTGAACAAAAGAAAGAATTTGAACTAATAATAACAGAATATCCCAATACTCCAATTTCGGTACTCAATGGCATCATTTCTAATGCAACAAAATTACTGAAAAAAAATGGGTTACTTATTTTTTATGGCCCTTTTAAAAACAACAATAAACATAATGGTGAAGGAAACAAAACTTTTGACCAAAGATTAAAAGACGAAAACCCATCTTGGGGGGATTGATAATATAAATCCTTTAAGAGAATTAGCCCAAAACAGTGAACTCTCCCATTTTAAAACTATAGAAATGCCAGCAAATAATCATATATTAATTTTTAAAAAACTGAGTTAACCAGATTTATGGTTTTATTTTGTATTTAGATATTTCGAAATAATCTTAAAATCTTTTATTGCCAATTGGCCAATCACATCCTACCAATTGGGTATGACAAGTGATCGAAATAAAGATTTAAAAGTGCGATGGCATGATATGGGCGGGAAAACTGCTGATCCAATTCAACTGACAGAACATGACTTTGAACTATGGGAAAAGCGAGTAGATGCCCTTATGGTTTTATCAAGTAGTAAGGGTTACTTCACCGTAGATGGCCTGCGCAGAGTTTTAGAAGATATGGGCGAAGAAGCTTATAAAGAAATGGCCTATTATGAACGTTGGATTGCCTCCATTAATCAGAACCTTATTGAATCAGGTGCTTATAATATCCAAGAACTTGGAGAAAAAATGGCAGAAGTTGCAAAACGAGGAGAAACTTATGGTGACTGTAGTATTGAAATAGTTGAACAATAAGATGACCGTTAAGATAAAGAGTTTATTCCCACCAGGACATGTTAGAACGCCATCTTACTTAAGAGGCAAAGTGGGAGAGATAGAGCGAGAATTAGGCTATTTTCACAATCCTGAACAATTAGCTTACGACTTACCCGCACAAAAAATTAAACTCTACCGCGTCCGCTTCACAATGTCTGAAATATGGGGTGAGGAAGTAGAATGTGCTTCTGATACAATAGATGCAGAAATTTATGAACATTGGATAGAGAAGGATTAAATAAAAAATGCCACATGATCATGGAAGTCACTTAAGCTCGTCAGGTCACCCTTACCGAAAAGATCAAGATAAGCCGTTAACTTATTGGCAAAATATGGAAATTTCAGTTAGGGAAATCTTAATCCAAAAAGGCATAGTTTCAAACTCTGAGATACATCAAACAATTGATGACATGGATAACCGATCTCCAGCGAATGGCGCTAAAGTAGTTGCACGAGCTTGGACTGACCAGAATTATAAAAAAAGATTATTGGAAAATGCATCTGATGCCTCAAAAGAATTAGGTTTTGATATTGGCGCCCTCAAACTAATAGCACTAGAAAATACGGAAACGATCCATAATGTTATAGTCTGCACGTTATGTTCTTGCTATCCTAGAAACCTTTTAGGACTTCCACCAGACTGGTATAAACAGCGAAGCTATCGTAGTAGGATTGTTAAGTTTCCAAGAAAAGTATTAAAAGAATTCGGTCTTCACCTGTCTAATGATATATCCATACGCGTGCATGATAGTACAGCAGATATGCGATATATAGTATTGCCACTACGTCCCAAAGGCACCGAAAAACTTTCAGTGGAAAAATTAGAAGCATTAGTAACAAGAGATAGTATGATAGGTGTTGGTTTGCCAAAATCTATATGAAAAATAATTTTCAGAACCTATCAAGTACCACTCAAGCAATCCTATTCATGATAACTACTTTGTTTATGTTTTCTATAATGGATATAATAGCAAAATACCTAAACGATAGTTACGATACATTCCAGATAGTTTGGGCAAGATATACAAGCCAACTCGTATTGGCATTTTTTATTTCACCCTTTTTTATCTTTCCCCTTAAGAAAATTTATAAAATTACAACTGATGCTATTAGTACACAAAACAATTTGTTTTAAAGACATTTAGCTAAAGCAGTCCAATTTAATTTAATCCTCACCAAAAAAGTTTTATTAATTAAAAAAGAACGTGCTGGCATTAAACGTTTTTTCGGAATTTCTATCGGTTTAATCGGTACATTAATTATAATCAGACCAGGAACAAACATATTTGAATTAAGTACCTTACTTCCTCTAGGGGCAGCAATTTGCTATTCTGGATATGCTATTTCCACAAGGTTCTTAGGTTCAGAAGAAAGTCCATGGACCAGTTTTCTATATACAGCGCTTATGGGTACTCTTTTAGCATCATTTGTTGTACCCTTTTATTGGACAACTCCAAATCCTTCTGACTCTATATTAATGATTTTCATGGGAGTAGTTGGCGGCATTGGACATTATTGCATAATAAAAGCATTTACCCTTGGTGAAGCATCAGCAATCGCACCTTACTCATATGTTTCTATAATTTTTGCTTCCTTTTGGGGAATGTTATTATTCAATGAATACCCCGATATTGAAACATATTTTGGTACGCTTGTGATCATTACAGCCGGACTGTATGTTTGGTGGAGAGAAACCAAAATAAGTCATAGAACGTAACTAAAAATGCCAGAAATAAAAAATGTAACTCCCTGGGAACGAAATCAAACCTTAAAAGATATTCTTATTACAGTTCTTGCTTTGATTGTTATTAATTTTTTATTATTTCTACCTTATCGCTTAAGGCTATCATTCTCCGGTTGGATTTTTAAAACTTTTTTGGGTCCAATAACTGGGAGAACAAAAGTTGCTTTAGAACAAATTCAAATTGTTTACCCGAATAAATCAAAGACAGAAAGTTCCAAAATTGCCAATAAGTGTCTTAATAATATTGGTAGAAATTTATATAGAAAATTTTTCACCAAATTCTGAGCTAAAACCAGCTAACCACCATAACTGGACCAGGAATCAAACTAATAAAAGATGCTGAAACCAAGGGCAAAGCTATTATACTAGCCACTGGACATTTTGGAAACTATGAAGCCGCCAGGAACGCTTTACTTAAATTAGATCTTGAAACCGGTGGGATGTATCGGCCAATGAACAATAAAACATTCAATAAATTATATGTTGATGCAATGCAAAAAAGTGGCAAACCAATTTTTTCTCGCGGTAGTAAGGGCACCAAGGGAATGGTAAAGCATTTACGGCAAGGCGGGCGAACGATAATACTATTTGATCAAAAAATGAGAGAAGGGAAATGTTTAAATTTTTTAGGACAACCGTCCATGACTATTCTTTCCCCCGCAGAATTAGCACTAAAATTTGACGCGCATTTAATACCATTCTTTGGTATCAGAAATGAAGATGGGTTTTCTTTTACAAATATTTTTGAAGAACCAATCCCACATACAAATGCAAAGGCTATGTCACAGCAGTTAAATGACCGACTGACTGCACGTATTCATAATAATCCTGAGCAGTGGTTTTGGGTCCATCGAAGATGGAAAAGTTAATTTTCTTTATTTAAAATAATTAAACTTTATTCTGTCATTAATTTTTTGCTAAATTTCGCAAAACATAATGTAAGACACCACCATGTTGAATATATTCAATTTCAACCTCTGTATCTATTTTTAATTTTAATAAAATATTTTTTTCCACTCCATCACTATATACTATCGTAGCAGGCACTTCTGAAAGTGGGGTTAAATCACCTTCTAAACCACTGATTGTGATATTCTCCATACCCGTCAAGTTTAATGAAGCTCTATTTTGACCATTAATAAATTCAAATGGCATAACTCCCATACCTACTAAATTTGAGCGATGTATTCGCTCATAACTTTCTGCAATTACAGCTTTTACTCCCAATAACTTAGTTCCTTTAGCTGCCCAATCTCTCGATGAGCCAGCTCCATATTGCTCGCCAGCAATAACAACAAGTGGTGTATCGTTTTCTTTATAAGCCATTGCAGCATCATATATAGAAACCACCTCACCATTTGGATTTTTCGTAAATCCACCCTCTAAATCATCTAACATTTCATTTTTAAAGTATCCAAGCAAAAGTTCCTCTCATCATCACTTCATGGTTTCCGCGACGTGATCCATAGCTATTAAATTCCCTTACAGGTACTTGATGCTCCATAAAATATTCACCTGTTGGACTATCTTTTTTAATATTTCCTGCTGGAGATATATGATCAGTAGTAACTGATTTACCTAAAATTGCTAAAATTTTAGCACTTATTACATCTTTAATAACGCCTGGTGAAGCACTCATTTTTTCGAAATACGGGGGGTTTTGTACATAAGTAGATGATACCGGCCAATCATATGTCAAACTATCTGTCGTTTTAACAGATTGCCATTTATCATCACCCTCAAACACATCTGCATATTTTTCAGTGAAAGCTTCGCGAGTAACTGTAGCTTCAACTAATTCATTAATTTCTTTGGCCGTTGGCCAAATGTCTTTCAAATACACATTATTCCCGTTTAGGTCTTGACCCAAAGTATCTGTAGTTAAATTTATATCCATTGTGCCCGCAATTGCATAAGCAACAACTAATGGAGGTGATGCTAAATAATTTGCCCGAACATCAGGTGAAATACGTCCTTCAAAATTCCTATTCCCAGATAAAACAGATATAGCAACAAGATCTCCTTCAGAAATTGCTTCACTTATTTCAGGCAATGGACCAGAATTTCCAATACAAGTTGTGCATCCATAACCAACTAAATTAAAACCAATAAATCCAGATCTTTCTGAAGATCTGCCGCTTCTAGATAAGCTGAAACAACCTGAGAGCCTGGTGCTAAAGATGTTTTTACCCAGGGTTTTCTTTTAAGCCCCAATGCTGCCGCTTTTCTCGCAACTAACCCAGCACCAATCATCACATATGGGTTGGATGTGTTAGTACATGAAGTTATTGATGCAATAACAATTTTACCCGACTCCATATCGTATTCTTCACCTTCTACCTTAATTTTCTTATCCATTGGTCTTTTGAAATTCTCTTTCATTTCTTTAACAAACGCTGTTTGAGAGTTAGTTAAAGAAATGAAATCTTGAGGTCTTTTAGGTCCTGAAATAGCTGAAACTATAGTGCTCATATCAAGTTTTAATGTGTCTGTATAAATTGGTCTATAATCATCGGATCGCCAGAGACCATTTTCTTTAGCATAAAGCTCAACTAGTTTTATTCTTCTTTCATCGCGACCAGTTTTTCTTAAATAGTTGAGTGTTTCATCATCTATTGGGAAAAACCCACAAGTAGCCCCATATTCAGGAGCCATATTAGCGATTGTCGCTCGATCAGCTTGTGGCAAGTTATCCAGACCTTCACCATAGAATTCTACAAATTTTCCTACCACTCCCTTTGAGCGGAGCATTTCAACAACTTTTAGAACCAAATCGGTACCCGTAGTTCCGTCTTGCATTGCGCCCGTTAGCTTAAAACCAATTACTTCTGGAATTAGCATGGAAATGGGTTGCCCCAACATGGCTGCTTCCGCCTCGATACCACCAACTCCCCAACCTAAAACAGCTACACCATTGACCATAGTCGTATGACTATCGGTTCCAACTAAAGTATCTGGATATGCTACATCCACACCAAATTGATCTTTATCCACCCAAATGGTTTGAGACAAATACTCTAAATTTACTTGGTGGCATATACCAGTACCAGGAGGAACAACGCGAAAATTATTAAACGCGTTTTGGCCCCATTTTAAAAATGTATAACGCTCTATATTTCGCTCGTACTCTCGATCAACATTCATTTGGAAAGCTCGAGGAGTGCCAAATTCGTCGATCATCACAGAATGGTCAATCACTAAATCTACTGGATTCAGGGGGTTAATTTTTTTTGCATCACCACCCAAGGTAATTATAGCATCTCTCATTGCAGCTAAATCAACTACTGCCGGCACTCCAGTAAAATCTTGCAATAAAACCCTTGCTGGCCTGTAAGCTATTTCAGTATTTTTACCATTATTAATTCCCCAATCAGAAAAAGCCTTGATATCATTAATATGAACTGTTTTACCATCTTCAAATCTTAACATATTTTCTAAGACAACTTTTAAAACAGCTGGTAAATTTTTAAAATCTCCAAGTCCAGCGCTCTCAGCCGCATCAATAGAATAGTAGGCAACAGATAAATCACCAGATTTTAAAATTTTCCTAGTTTTGGCTGTATCCTTACCTACGGTTATCGACATATGGCTCCCCTGTATTTGGCTTAAGTTCAAAAAGGCTATGCACTAAACTATTGAATGGATCAAGAGTAGCAACGTTAAATGTATACTCTAATCTCTAAACTTAATTTGATATTAATAATTTTAATTTTATTAAATAATATAATGATCTACATTACTATTACAGTTTTACTATTTTTTTTTATGACTTCTTCAGATAGAAGCAAATATATGTTATTATCTACTGAAAACCTGACTTGTGTTAGAAATAATCGAGAGATCCTATCAGATGTTTCGTTGACGTTAACTAATGGTCAAATTATCTCACTATATGGCCCAAATGGATCAGGAAAGACCACTCTCCTAAAAACTTTGGCTAACATATTACCCCATACCAAGGGAGTAGTTTTAAACCTAGAAAGAGAAGCATGTTTTTTAGGTCATTTAAACTGTTTGAAAACAGATTTAACAGTTTTTGAAAACCTGTTATTTTGGAATGGTATCTATCAGGGAAATAAAATTGAAATTGCTATCTCCCTTCTTAAACTAGAAGAAATCATTGATATAACAATTGCACAATTGAGTGCTGGGCAAAAAAGAAAAGTTGCTCTTGCAAGGCTCTTAATTAGTAAAACTAAGTTATGGTTGTTAGATGAACCCTATGAATCCCTTGATCAGCATAATATTGATTTGTTTAACAGAATTATGAGAAACCACTTGGAAGAAAATGGTGGGATAATAATTGCAACACATTCACCAATAAAATTTGAAAATGCAAAACTCATTAACATATCAAATTTCAAAGTTTTAAACAATTATGAGAATGATCCTTTTATCGAAAATTTCAAAAGATGATCTCAATCCTTAAACGAGATATTTTATTATCAATAAGATCTGGAACTGGATTCAGTTTAAGTTTGAGTTTTTTTCTTCTAATTATTATTTTTGTTCCCTTAGCCGTAGGGCCAGAAAGCACCAAGATAAAATCAATCGCTCCAGGAATTTTATGGCTAAGTGCTCTACTTGCTTGCTTATTATCACTTGATCGGATTTTTCAGTTAGATTTTGAAGACGGTTCTCTTGAGACTCTTTTAATAGCCCCAATACCACTCGAAGGAATTGTTTTTGCAAAGGCTGTAGCTCACTGGCTGACGACTGGACTAGCCATAACAATTATTGCACCTTTTATTGGTTTTTTATACAATTTTGATAACATACTTTGGTATGGGTTTTTATCAGTCTATTAGTTGGAACTCCAAGTTTAAGTTTTATCGGCGCCTTTGGAGCAAGTTTAACAATCGGTTTAAAAGTATTGAATTTTCTAATATTTTTGATAATGCCATTTTTTATTCCCACATTAATATTTGGCTCACAGACTGTATGGCGAGCCGCTAGTGGGATGCAAATAACTAATTCCTTTTTATTCACGGCCGGTATTAGTGCATTTGTGGTTACATTGATGCCTTTTGCCGCTGCCACAGCTATAAAAATGGCTTTAAAATAGTGTTAATAACATATTTAATAAAGTCAGTATATAATCGTGATTGTGATTGAAATATTATGTCAATTTGGAAATATTCTAACCCAGCTTTTTTCATGTCCTTTAGTCAGAGGATTCTTCCATTAATTTCAATAATTGCTTTTATTTTACTATCAGTTGGTCTTTACTGGGGATTTTTTTTAACACCAGATGATTACCAACAAGGCAGTTCAGTCAAAATTATATTTTTACATGTTCCAGCTGCCTTAATTGCGATAAACACCTGGTTTGTCATGTTGGTTAGCTCTCTTATATGGTTAGTGAGACGTCACCATATTAGTGCATTAATAGCAAAAGCAGCAGCCCCAATTGGCCTCATTATGACATTAATTGCCATAATAACAGGAATGATCTGGGGCCAACAAATGTGGGGGACTTACTGGGCTTGGGATCCTCGCCTTACCTCGTTTCTCATATTGTTTTTATTTTACGTTGGGTATCAAACTTTATGGGGTGCAATAGAAAACCCTGATGCTGCAGCTGACTTAACCTCAATCTTATGTCTAGTGGGTACAGTTTTTGCCATTCTAAGTCGTTACGCAGTAAATTTTTGGAGCCAAGGCCTTCATCAAGGAGCTTCACTATCTTTAGACAAGGAAGAACATGTCCATAGTGCTTTTTCAAATCCACTTTACATATGTATTATAGGTTTCATATTTTTATTTTTTACATTAGTTATTGTAAGAACCCGTACAGAGATCATGAGACGTCAAATAAATGCACTTGAGAGAAGAAAAGGCAATAGTTGATGCTTGAACTTGGAAAATATGCAGCGCCAATATATTTGGCTTATGGGGCAACTTTTACATTATTATTTGGCATAATGTTCTAACAAGTACAATCTACCTCCGCGCAAAAATACTTAAAAAACTTAAAGAAAAATTAAATCGTGAGTAAAAAAATATTCTTCATTTCGTTTATTCCAGTGCTAATATTTTTAACAGTAGGCTCGTTACTTTTTTTTGGGTTGTCTAAAAATGATGCTCTACCTTTTGTAATTGGAGAAAGTGCTACAAAATTACCTGAAACTTTTCTGATTGGATATGAACCAATTCCTAAAAATGCCATGGTAGAGCAAAAAATTAAAATAATTAATTTCTGGGCAAGTTGGTGTGCTCCCTGTAGAGCCGAACACCCTAATATCCAAAAACTGGCAGACATGGATATCAAAGTGTATGGGATAAACTTAAAAGATAATTCTTCATCAGCTATTAAATTTTTGACAAAATTAGGCAATCCTTATGATGGGATAGGAACAGATAAAAATGGAAAAACAGCAATAGACTGGGGCGTTTATGGTGTTCCTGAAACCTTTATATTAGATAAGCCTTTTTTATCGACATCCAGGCCCAATAACTAAGAAAGTTTTAAATAAAAAAATAATTCCTATAATTTTCCTTAAACTAGCCCACCCTACTGGTATTTCTAATTTAAGGTATGTTATCCCAAATTATGATAAAAGTTTTGAAAATTCGAAAACCTGATGATTGGCACCTTCATTTAAGAGATGGGGACATGCTCAAACCAATTTTGAAAGAAACAGTTCGTGATTTCAAAAGGGCCATAATTATGCCAAACCTTGTTCCACCAATTCTGAATAGTAAAGATGCTTTAAATTACCGAGATAAAATTTTGTCTGCGCTACCCGTAGGGTCAAAATTTGAACCTTTAATGACAATTTATTTAACTGATAAAAGCAACCATAAAGATATAATTGAAGCTTATTTGTCAGGTTTAATTTCTGCAGTTAAGCTTTACCCTGCCGGGGCTACAACCAACTCTCAATCAGGTGTAACAAACTTCGGATTCCCCCATTATTAGAAAAAATAACAGAAGTTGGTGTTCCAATATGTATACATGGCGAAACTTCTTCACCATCTGTAGATATCTTTGACAGAGAAGCATTCTTCATTGAAGAAATACTAGATCCAATCAGAAATAAGATACCAGGAATAAAAATTATCTTAGAACACATCACAACAAAAGAAGGGGTGGAATATATATTATCTGAGGGCAAGAACCTTGCGGCAACCATCACGACACATCATTTGATAATTAATAGAAATGACCTTTTGGCCGGTGGGATCAAACCACATTATTATTGCTTGCCTATAGCAAAAAGAGAAAAACACCGCATTGCACTAAGAGCTGCTGCAACCTCGGGAGATAAACGCTTTTTTTTGGGAACAGACAGTGCACCACACGTAGACTCTTTAAAGGAGAGTAATTGTGGGTGTGCTGGTATTTTTTCAGCCACCAATACGATGTCATATTTAGCCCATTTGCAGTACAACTGAAGGATGCATTACATCAATTAGAAAAATTTGTGTCCATCAACGGAAAAAAATTTTTATAATTTAAAAGTTAACCAAGCCATGTTGAAACACCTGACGGCCCCGTCACGGTTTTCGATCCGGGCTTTGATCTGAATTGGCGCGTTGAGTAACACGCGCTTGCTACAAATCAAGACTGCCTAAACAAAGGACACGACATGATCCCGACAAGCTACCCAGACGCAAAAGAAATGGCCCGCCTGACCGCCCGCATGCTGCTTGAAATCAAAGCCGTGCACTTTAACACTGCAGAGCCATTCACGCTGGCTTCAGGCCTACCAAGCCCAACATATATCGATTGCCGCAAACTAATCAGCTATCCACGCATCCGTTCAACATTGATGGACTTCTTGACCGTCACAACAATGCGCAACGCGGGCTTCGAAGCCTTCGACAACATTGCAGGTGGTGAAACCGCAGGTATTCCGTTCGCAGCTCTTGTTGCGGAACGTATGGCACTTCCAATGACCTATGTACGCAAAAAGCCAAAAGGCTATGGTCGCAATGCACGCATCGAAGGTCAAATGAACGAAGGCGAACGTGTTTTGCTGGTCGAAGACCTAACAACTGACGGTGGTTCAAAACTGTCATTTGTTGATGCGATTCGCGAAACTGGTGCAACTTGTGCCCACACTGCTGTGATTTTTTACTACGGTATTTTTCCTGAAACGGAAAAGACCTTGGGCGATCATGGAGTTGACCTACATTACCTTTGCACATGGTGGGATGTTCTGGCCGAAGCTAAGGACTCCGGTGCGTTTGATGCCGAAACGATCAAAGGCGTCGAAGAATGATCCAATTAATTGGGCAACAACACATCAATAAGGGCAGTTAGCCTGAATAGCCTTAATATTAACTTTTTATAAATGAAAATAATGGATCAGGATCCCCTGTGTGTAAAGCTATCTCTACGAAAGCTATAAAGAGCAGTAGGATCAACCGAAACATCAATTACTGATGGCTGATTGCTCTTTAATGCAGCTTCAACTGCTTCGGGAATTTCGTTTAATTTGTCAACTTTAAAGCCTTTAGCACCATAGAGTTCAGCAACCTTATCAAAAGGAGGACTACTCACATCTGCTCCTATATAGCGCCCATTAAAAAAGTCTCTTTGATAAGCCTTTTCTGCCCCCCAACATTTATTATTCATCACAATAGTTACAGTGTTTATTCCATTATCAACTGCTGTGGAAAGTTCTGATAAAGTCATTCCAAAACCGCCATCCCCCATTAAGCTAATAACTGGGCGTTCAGGTTGAGCCAACTTAACACCCAGACCACAGGCAAATGAGAAACCAACTAATCCAAAATCCAAAGGCGTAAATAGACTTTTAGGTTCAAAGAAATTCAAGGCATCCGTTGCCTGCAAACATAAAGTTCCCGCATCCATAGTAATGGATGAGTTTTTAGGCAATATTTTACGCAATGTTTTAAACAATCCCATTGGTTGAATAGGATTAGTAAGAGGAGCATCTAAATCTCGTTTTTTCAAAAAATTCCTACGCTCAGATTTAAATTTAGATGTCCATTCATCTGCTACTGAACGATTAGTTAACAGTTTCAATGAATTCACTAACTGCAGAGCTATTGTAGGTGCGTCGCCCCAAATACCAACTTCAATGGGGAAAAACCGACCAATAGCAGTTGGTTCAATTTCAATATGAATTATTTTAGCATTCTTATTAATATTATCGTAACTATAAAATGTGGAGTTAAACCCTAAACGAGTTCCCAGTGCGAGAATAACATCTGCCTCTTTAACCAATCGAGACGCAACAAGGATTTCCTCTTGGACCCATTTGACCTGCATTTAATTTATGATTAAATGGGATTGCATCTCCATGACCAGGTGAGGTCACGATTGGGCAATTTAATATCTCAGCCAATGCTAATACTTGCTTATGACCAGCTGTATTTTTTATTCCACCGCCAGCTATAATCACTGGTTTTTCGGCTTGGCTCATTAATGTGGCTGCCTGTTTGATTTTATTTGTGTCTCCCGCTGGAACCGAATTGTTTCGATAAGCGGGTGGATATAAACCTGCCTCGTAGTTACATTGCGCTGATAAAACATCTCGCGGTAAATTTAAATGCACCGGCCCCATCCTAGGTGCTAAAGCATTTCTAAAGGCTTCCCGCAACAACTCAGGAACTCTATCCGCTGACGGCGCTGTCCAAGTTTTTTTTGTAATAGGTTTGAAAATAGCATTTTGATCTACCTCTTGGAAAGCATCACGGTACAAATGCGTCGAGGACAATGCACCAGCAATTGATACAACTGGTGAAAAAGCTGCCATCGCTTGAGATAAACCTGTTACTAAGTTAGTAGCCCCTGGTCCATTTTGACCAGCTAAAAATAAACCCGCCTGCCCAGAAGCGCGTGCATATCCATCAGCCATATGAACGCCCGTACGTTCATCATGAACCCCAATATAATTGATATCAGTTGAGTCATACAGTGCGTCAAATATTTCCATAGTGGCTGATCCAATCAACCCAAATGCATATTTAATATTTTCCGCCTCTAAAGTTGCTACGGCCGCTTGGCCTCCTGACATTAATGTCATTAATTTTTCCTCACACGAAATTTCAATATTAGCATTACAAACATATCAAGATCCTCAAAAGTTTCAAATGAAGTTCCATTAATTAATTTTAAGTTACTCATTTAGAAATATTCCAAGGATAAATTGAAATTATAATTATATAATAATTTATACGATAAATTATAGATTTTTGTTGCCAATTTACTATTTACTATATTTCATACAGTAAACAATCAAACCACCATTCTTTCCTGCAAAAGATGGCCATAAAAAGGGATTTATTATGACAATAACAACTTGTGTTTTTGATGCCTATGGCACACTTTTTGATGTGTCAGCCGCAGCTAGAGAATGCGCTATGGAACCAGGTCGCGATAACCTCAAAAAGTGTTGGCAAAAATTCTGATTGGCGGTTAAAGCAGCTTCAATATTCTTGGATACGGAGAATTACCAACACACACATCAATTTTTGGGAAGTAACTAAAAATGGTCTAGACTACGCTCTTGAAGCGAATAATCTAGCAAATGATAATGAATTAAGAGAACGATTATTATCACTTTATTGGTCATTAAAAGCGTATCCTGAAGTTTCAAGTGTATTAAAAAACCTACAAAATGAAAAACTGGAAACTGTAATTCTGTCTAATGGCTCAGTAGGCATGCTCAAAGCAGCTGCTGAATCTGCTAAAATAGATAGTTTACTAAATGATATAATAAGTGTTGATCTTATAGAAATATTCAAACCTGATTTTAAAGTTTACGATTTGGTGCTTAAGCGGTTCAAACGTGATAAATCCGAAATATTATTTGTCTCTTCCAATGGATGGGATGCAGCAGCAGCAGCAGGTTTTGGTTTTCATGCTATTTGGGTTAACCGAAATAATGAACCAGTAGATAAATTACCTTGGAGCCCAGAGTACATATTAAGTGATCTATCCGAAATCCCCCAATTAACTAAAACCATATGACAAACATTAAAGAAATCAAATCTGCCAATAAAAGATTAAAAGGGTTTGTGCGAGAAACACCAATATTAAACTCGCCTTTTTTAGATGAAATTGCTGGAAGAAAAGTTTTTGTTAAAGCAGAGTGTCTTCAACATACTGGGAGCTTCAAGTTTCGTGGGGGGATGGTCTGCCATTTCAGCAATTAAACACGATGAACGCAATAATGGGGTTCTAGCGATCTCTTCAGGAAATCATGCACAAGGCGTAGCTTATGCTGCAAAAGCATTTGGTATAAAAGCAGTAATAATAATGCCTGAAGATGCTCCAACTTTAAAGATTGATAATACAAGAAAGATGGGTGCAGAAGTTATACTTTATGATCGATTACGTGAAGACAGAGAAGCAATAGGGTTAAAGGTTTCCAAAGAAAGAGGTCTTACGCAAATAAAACCTTATGATGAACCTTTAGTAATTGCAGGACAAGGTACATGTGGGTTAGAAATTGCTATTCAAAGTAAAATGCTTAATATTTCTGAAGCAGATGTAATAGTATGTTGTGGCGGTGGTGGTCTAACTTCCGGAATAGCCTTGGCACTGGAAAGCGAAGCTCCAAAACTTAAAGTTAGAACTGCAGAACCAGAAAAATTTAACGATGTAGCTTTATCATTGGAAAATGGAAAAATCACACGAAATAATTCTCTAACTGGCTCAATTTGTGATGCTATTTTAACTCCAGAACCTGGGAAGCTTACATTTCCAATTATGAATAGACTATGTGGGTCAGGCCTTACTGTTTCTGATGACGAGTGCCTCAATGCAATGTATTTAGCTTTTTTAAGATTGAAACTGGTACTTGAACCTGGTGGAGCGGCAGCATTGGCCGCCGCATTATTTCGCAGCGATCAAATAAAAGGTGATAGCGTCCTTGTCGTTGCTACAGGTGGCAATGTTGATACTAAGGTTTTCTCGCAAGCGATAAAAAACTATATGTAACTATTTATTAATTTTATGACAGTTAACAGATTATTGGAGTGCAAATGGATATAGTCACACAGTTTCCACATAAAATTATTGATGAGCCAGATATGGGCATTATACTTTCAGATGGTTGTCGTCTTTCAGCAAGAGTATTTTTACCAGAGAGTGCCACAAAAATACCTTTGCCTGCAATATTAGAATATATTCCATACAGAAAAAGAGATGGTACAATAGAGCGAGATGAAATGATGCATAAATATTTTGCTGGTCGCGGCTATGTGGTTCTCAGAGTCGACATGCGTGGTAGCGGCGAAAGTCAAGGTATTATGCTTGATGAATATACAAAAGAAGAGCTCTCAGACTGTGTTGAAGTTATAAATTGGATTGCTGAACAATCTTGGTGTGATGGCAAAGTAGGTATGATGGGGAAAAGCTGGGGCGGTTTTAATTGTATTCAAGTAGCAATGCTTCAACCAGCACCACTCAAGGCAATAATAAGTGGATATTCGACCGTCGATAGATATGCAGACGATATACACTATAAGGGAGGCTGTTTACTAAATGAGAACCTTAGTTGGTCTGGTACTATGCTTTCATATTCATCAAGACCACCAGATCCATCTTTAGTTGGAGAGCAATGGCGCACTATGTGGTTAGAGCGCTTAAACAGTATTCCACTTTATGGTGCGAAATGGATGCAACATCCTAATAAAGACGAATATTGGAAGCATGGCTCCTTATCTGAAGATTATGATAGTTTACTTGTTCCAACCTTATGCTTCGGAGGTTGGGCTGACAATTATATGAATACAGTTAGTCATTTGATAGAAAATGTAAAAAATACCACTGTTAAGGGAATAGTTGGGCCATGGGTCCATCAGTATCCACACACTGCCGATCCATCACCACAGATAGGCTTTTTACAAGAAGCTCTACGTTGGTGGGATAAATGGTTAAAGGGCAACCCAACTGGAGTTGAAGAAGATCCAAATTACCGAATTTATTTACAAGATAGCATTCTACCAGATCGAAGAATAAAACATAGACCAGGACAGTGGATCGTAGAAAAAGATTGGCCATCAACTGAAATAAAACATGCTAAATTTTACTTAACTTCCAATGGAATCTTAGGTGGAGATGCCAGCGAGTTAAATAATATCATAAAAAGCCCTGCAACTTGTGGCTTTGGTGCCGGTAGCTATTTTCCTATGAGCAGTTCTGTACCAGAACAATCTGGTGATCAGAGGGCTGATGATGCTTATTCGCTTTGTTTTGATGACAACCCATCTAAGACAACTATAGATATAGTTGGTAGACCCAAAATTAAACTAACATTAAAATCAGATAATCAGTGTGGTCATTTATGTGTCCGCCTATGCGATGTTTCACCTGAAGGTTCATCAACACGCATTACCTATGGCCTGTTAAACTTAGCCCATAGAGAAAGTCACGAAAACCCAACTCCAATCCCAGTAGACAAAGAGTTCTCCATAGAACTTGAGTTAGATCAAATCGCCTATCGATTATTACCAGAAAACAAGTTGCGCATCTCTTTATCAAATGCCTATTGGCCTCTGGTTTGGCCAGTAGCGGAGCAAGCAACCTTAACCTTGGTAAAAGGGGAGTTATTACTTCCTATACGTCAAAAATCTGACAAACCAGAATATGTATTTTCAGATCCAGAGGCTGCGAGTCCTTGGTCTAGAAAAATAATCAAGGAACCAAGCTATTCAAATAAAATTATCACCGATCAAATGACTAATGCTGTAACAATAGAAATTTTTGATGATTACGGAATAGTTGAGGATAATAATCATGGCTTGCAAATAGGAACAGTTGTTCGAGAAGCTTTTTCAATACACCCTAACGACCCACTATGCGCCTCTGGACACATTCATTGGACGCAAACACTAGCTCGAAATAAATGGAATATTAGAACCGAAGCTTATACTTCACTTACATCTGACAAAAATAATTTCTATATGACTGCCAAAATAAAAGCTTTTGAAGAAGAAAAATTAATATCAATTAGAATTTAAAGAAACAATAAAAAGGTCTTTTCACTAAAGTGGCTTAATAATATTTATCCTGTAGTAATTCTGGGTCTACCTGAAGCAGTTACAGCTATTTCAGCTTCCATAAAAATCCGTTGATTTTCAATATTGCTGTACCTGATATCTCTTGAAACTTGTAGATCTATTTCATCTGCGCCAGACGATCTTGCTTTTTTTGAAGCTAAACTGGAAAGGTCATCTGTCAATACTTTAAGTGCCTGCCGTTCCGAAGAAAAATCTTTGGGACCAGCTTTTCCATGCAATCTAAAACAGCCCGTTGAAGGAGAAGTAACTGTTCCAACACACGTAAATGATATTCTACCAGCGACCGCACCTATTGCATTAGCTACACTGTAATGTTTTGGAATAATCATTTGCGTGGATAAAAGTTCACCAACTTTAGGGTAATAAATTTTAGCAGATGCTCCCAACCCAATTACTGGTAATCTCAATCCAAAATTAATAAAAAATGTGTTATTGTGATGTTGAAGTCCTTTATTTATCAACCAACTATCTTCAATAGAAGTATTATCAATATAATTCTCATACCCATCTTCTATTAAAGCAACGTTTATCAGAGCATCCCCAGTTTGCTTTGTTAATTGGTCAATTATCGATTGAGCCAATAAATCGGCTCCTTCACTTAAGACATCTCCTGAGCCTTTGCGACGATTAGAAAAAACTTTAAGAGCCAACCTTGAGGCTTCGGTATTCCAACGGTTAGAAATACCCAAAACATGACTAGCATCTGTTGGCGTAATCCCAGACATCATTAATACACCTCTAGAAACTAAGCGATCAAGCGTCGCCAGCTCCAACCTATTTGAAAGCAATCCATCTAAAGGTTTTGCTTCAGTTCCAATTTTCTTTAAAAGGATAATCTCTCGATCATTAAATTTATTAAATTTAGATTTGATTAAAGTCGGTAATACAAATTTTGCATCATACTCACCACATTTCTTTGAACTGACTTGGCTCTCTAATGTTGAAAGTACAACATCTGGCCAAGAGATAGCTGCTAAAGCTATTGGCACAATACGGGAAGGTCCTAAAGATAAACTGCCTTCCAGACCCTCACTCTGCATATGCACCTCACTATCTCCACCAAGGCCAGTTGTATGCATAGCAACCGCTTCAACCATGGTTCGAAACTCACCAACTTTTGCACCCATTGGATCAATTTTTGGATGCCCTTTTCGCAATATAGCAATATCAGTTGTTGTTCCTCCTATATCTGAAACCACTGCATCAACTTCATTTGTCAACCATTGAGCTCCAACTATTGAGGCAGCTGGTCCCGACAGAATGGTTTCAATTGGTTTTTCTTGGGCCATTTCAGCTGAAATCAGTGCCCCGTCACCACGAACTACCATAAGTGGTGCACTCACGCCTAGGGCTTTCAATTTAGATTTACATGCATCTATCAATCTATCAATCAAACCAATTAACCGGGCATTTAAAACACTAGTAACAGCTCTTTTTGGGCCATTTAATTTAGCTGACAAATCGCTTGAGCACGTAACAGGTTTTCCAGTTTTTTCTCGGATTAAATCACGAGCCAGGATTTCATGAGCAGGATTCCGCGTAGCAAAACTTGACACAACAGCAAAAGCAGTAACCTCATCTCCCCAACCGTCTATTGAATCGCCTATTTTACTCAAATCTAAGGAAGATTTTTCTTCTCCTGAATGTGTATGCCCCCCATCTACAATTATGATTGGATCTCCTTTCATGGCTTTGGCTAAGCCATGTCGCTGCAAATCTTGATTTGAAAATCCGATAGCCACCAAACCAACTTTTTCACCTTGCCCCTCCACTAGTGCATTTGTCGCCAGAGTTGTTGATAAAGATGCCATGGCAATTTCTGAGGGTTTCTTGGTGCTTTTCGTTAAAACAGCCTGAACTGCTTCTCCAATTCCAATCGATAAATCATATTTTGTCGTTAGCGCCTTAGAAGAAGCTATTATATTTTTATCATCTTCCATCAGAACAGCATCTGTATATGTGCCACCAGTATCTACACCCAATAAAATTGCCATATTTCCTATTCCAAATTATTAAAAAAATATTTTAAACAGCCCTTCAAATTATACCATCTAAAAATAACCAAAATTTGGTAATATTACGACATAAAAAATAAATTTATTTATCTTTTCAATTCATTAGCTGTTTACACAGTAACTATCATTCATAAAACCTCTTTAAGATAGTTCTCTGTTCCTTTAACTCATTAAATGAATGCATATGAAAAATAACTTACTCTAGGATAAGAAGATGAATAATATTGTAAATTTGGAAATTTCTAATCACATAGCAACTGTCACACTAAACAGACCAGAGAAGAAGAATGCACTTTCAAAAGATATGTTTAATGCCATATCTCTTGTTGGTGAAAACTTGAAACGTGAAAAATCAGTTCGAGTAATCATCTTAACAGGTGCGGGAAGTGATTTTTGCAGCGGCCTAGATACTTCAACTTTTAGCGAATGGGCCACTGATTTTGGGCAAGTGCGCAACGACCTGACAAGTAGACCAGTTGGTGAAGACGCTAATTGGTTTCAAAAACCCTGTTATGTTTGGCAAGAAATTGAAGTGCCAGTTATTGCCGCTATTAAAGGAGTCGCATTTGGTGGTGGAATTCAACTAGCACTAGCTGCTGATTTTCGCATTGCTCAACCTAATTCACAATTTTCGATTATGGAGTCCAAGTGGGGAATAATTCCAGATCTGGGTATCACTCAAAACCTTCCCAAATTAACCAGAGCTGATGTTGCTAAAGAATTAATCATGACAGGTAGAATTTTTGATGGCACCGAAGCTTTAGACCTTGGCCTCATAACTAAAGTTAATAAAGACCCATTAGGGGCCGCCAATGAATTTGCTAAGTTATTGATTGGGAAATCACCAGACGTATTAAAAGGTGCAAAAAAATTAATAGAACAGTCTTGGGTCGCTCCAAATGGTAAAGGACTGGAAATCGAATCTGACATTCAAAGTAGGATTATGGGTTATGAAAATAATATGGAGGCTGTCATGGCCACAATTCAAAAAAGGGAAGGCAAAATTTAAGTAATTTAGAAAAATTAATACCCTTCTACTCTATCAACTAAATTCAAAAGACCTAGGCCATTTTCACTTCTAAAAATATTTTCTGCAATACTTTTTGATGAGGTTTGAGGCCTTGTTTCTGCTGCTATGTGAGGAGTGACAGTCACATTTGCATGCGCCCAAAAAATATGGCTGCTGGGCAATGGTTCCTTACTAAATACATCTAAAGTTGCAGCAGCAACCGTACCTTTATCAATAAAAGAAATTAATGCCTCATCATCAATTAATGAACCACGACCAGCATTTATAATGAAAATACCTTTTTTCACTTTTGCAAGTGTCTTAGAATTAAGTATATATTTTGTTTTGTCTGTTAAAGGTAATAAAAGTATTAAGATATCAGAGGTTTTTAAGACTTTATCAAAACCTTTATCTCCTGACAGGCATTCAATATTTGGGATTTTTTTCTCAGTTCGGCTCCATCCCTGCACATTAAAGTTGAGTTCTCTTAATTTTAGTGCGCACGCTGAGCCCAAGGCACCCAAGCCTAGGAGACCAATGGTTCTATCCCGTGCTAAATTAGGCACCATCGTATCATGGCGCCAAACCCCATCTTGCTTACTTATCTGCTTATCCAAGTTAATATGATATCTTAGTGAATGGGTGACAATATATTCAACCATTCCCTCAGTTAAGCCTTCATCAACCATGCGACACAGTGGTTGAGATAACGTTTTGTTTGAGACAGTATTTTCGACACCAGCCCATAAACTTAAAATTGCTTTAACATTTGGAAAGATCGAGAAATCATTAAAAGGACCATTTGGAGCATAAATTATATAATCCACTTCGCCCAGGTCAGTAAAATTGCACTTCAATGAAACATTCAATCGTCTTTGATGAAAAAAACTTTGGTGATAATCCGGCCATGATTTTTCAGTTCCCGCATATAAAACATTAATTTTCATTTTCATCTCGCTTTATGTATTGCCGCACTTTGAATTAGGCCGAAAGCGATCATTAGTACAAACATCGCTGAACCACCATAACTAACAAGTGGCAGTGGAACCCCTACTACCGGCAACATACCCATAACCATAGCCATGTTAACCGCAAAATACAGAAAAAATGTCATATTAAGTCCAGAAACTACTAAGCCAGAATAACGATCCTTACTCCCAAAAGCGACAATACCACAAAAGATAATCATCAAGAAATACAAACCAAGTAGTGATAAACCACCTATAAATCCAAATTCTTCAGCCAAAGTTGTGAAAATAAAATCAGTATGCTTTTCCGGTAAAAAATTTAAGCGACTCTGCGTTCCCTGCATAAAACCTCTTCCAGAAAATCCACCAGATCCAAGAGCAATTTTTGACTGTGTTATATGATACCCCGCACCTAACGGATCATTTGCAGGATCTAAAAATGTATCAATGCGTCTATATTGATAATTTTTTAAAATTTGAAACTCTGTACCTCTGAAGTGAAAAATAGAAAATACAAAAGTAAATACGCCTAATCCAGATATTAGAAAGTAAATCCAACTAACGCCCGCAATAAACATAACAGTTAATCCACCAACTAAAATGAGAAGTGCAGTTCCTAAGTCTGGTTGTCTTAAAACCATTAAAACTGGTAAAATTATTATTAATAATGGAAGAATAACCCAGAAAATATTTGACACTTTGTTGCGGGGCAACCAATCGTAATAACTTGCTAAGAACATTACAACAGTAAGCTTAGTAACCTCCGATGGTTGTAGCCTCATAAATCCTAAATCTATCCACCGCACTGCACCCATGCCAGAAACGCCAAAAAATTCTACAGCCAATAATAGTATAATTGATATAAAGTAAGCTAATCCACTTATATTCCGCCAAAACCATATTGGAATAAAAGCAATTATCAACATTAAGAAAAAGCCAATAGAAAACCTTATCATTTGCACTTTAGCCCACGGTTCAATCGAACCTCCAGCTACTGAAAATAACATTAAGAATCCAATTGAAGCAATTGCTATCAATAGGATTATGATAGGCAAGTTTATATAGGCTAAACGGTTAAAGCCAGTTGGGAATTTTACGAACAGAATACTCAAGATAACTCATGCATTACCTTTATTCATACTAGGTTTCAAAATTGGATTTAAATTTAATTTCTCTAATCTTTTCTTTATCTCAGGCCTCTGGTCAATTGGGTAAGCCTCTAATGGCGGAACTTTTCCATATAATGCTCGCAGCATTATATCCCTTGCGATAGGTGCTGCTACTTTAGAACCCCCACCTCCATGTTCGACGACAACGGCGATCGCATATTCAGGTTTCTCGTAAGGAGCATAACCCACAAACAATGCATGATCACGCTTTTTCCAAGGTAATTTTTCATTAGGGATAACACCAGTTTTGCGCTCTTTTTTCGTAATATTCCGAACTTGGGAAGTTCCTGTTTTCGCAGCCATCAAAATTTCATTTATTGCCATCTTTGACTTTCGGGCAGTTCCCTTTATTCCGTTTGAAACGTCATACATACCCTTCCTAACAAGATCTAGAGAATACGGGTTAATATCCAATTCGTTTTGCTTTACCACTTGTTGATCAAGTCCATCTATTCGTTTTATCAATCTCGGTTGCACAGATTTTCCACTAGCTATTCGGGACGCCATTACTGCTAGTTGCATCGGAGAAGATAAAACATAACCTTGCCCAATCCCAACGTTTAAGGAGATCGTTTATGAACGCGACTGAAGGTCAACTTTTTGTTGGAGAAAGTGGAACAGAGCTATTATTTAGACTTATAATTAAAACTGCCAGAGATTTATTAATTGTAATTTTTTCAATTCCAACTCTTAAAGCAATTTCATAAAAAAATACATCACATGATTGTTCTAATGCTTGCCGTAGCGACATTTGAGCATGCCCCAAACGTTTCCAACAATGAAATTTTCGATCAGCTAATTCTATATGACCCTCACATTTAATTTTCTCATCAGCTCGAATTACTCCAGCCTCCAAAGCTGCTAAAGCTATCACCATCTTAAATGTTGACCCTGGGGGATAAATACCCTGAACACTCTTATCAGCCAAGGGCCTGAACTCATTATCTCTCAGGTCTTCATAATCACTGAACGAAATTCCTTCAACAAAAAGATTTGTATTAAAACTTGGTGAGGAGGCCATTGATAGTAAGTCTCCATTATCAATTCTCATTAAAACTGCAGAGGCACTTTTATCTCCCAGACGAGCCAAGGAAAAATTTTGCAACCCAGTATCAATTGTCATCTGAATATCTTTACCAGCCAAACCACTATTTCTACTTAGCTCTCGAATTACTCGCCCTTGTGCATTCACCTCAATGCGTTTTGTGCCAGCATTTCCACGCAAAGTTTGCTCCAGCTTAGCTTCGACTCCAGTTTTTCCAATTTGAAATCGAGGGATTTTCAACAAAGGATCATTGTCATCCCTATTTTTTAAATCAAAATCACTGACCGGCCCAACGTAACCGAGTAAATGGGCATAATCAGCACCCCTTGGATAATATCGAGATGATCCAACATCCGCTGTTAAACCAGGCAAAACTGGTGCATTTGCAGAAAGCTTCGCTACATCAGCCCAAGATAGGTTATTAAGAATTGTAATTGGAACAAATGGACTGTGATTCAATATTAAAATTTTAATGCGTCCTCTTCTAGAATCAGAGATACCAAGTAAAATCTGTATTTTATCTAAAACATCATCTAAGTTCTTCACATCTTCTCTGATAATTACTACCCTATAGTTCTGAACATTATTAGCTATAAGCAGTCCATCTCTATCATATATTAAGCCCCTTAAAGGAGGAACAAGTCTAACATTAATCCTATTTTCCTCCGCTAATAAACGGAATTGATCAGATTGTTTTACTTGTAAAAATTGCATTCTAGTCGCTAACCCTAAAGCAACTATACCTTGCACAGCAAATAACAAAACGCCTCGGCGCACCATACTTTTAGCCGCAAGAGAAGGGTCTAAATTTTTGTCTTTCATATTTTTTTTCGCATAAATGGGCTATGTTGGCTTTGCTTATCAAACCCCACTATCAAAAAGCTCAAACAAAAAATAACTGGATAGGTTAATATCGTTATTAAAGCCCAAATTATATATTGCCAAAAGTTAGATTGTGGAACCAACAAAACATTTAAAATTATCATATATGAAAAAATACCTGATGAAATTAAAAATGAAATAAAGAACCAAGTAGTAATAAAATTGGAATCTTTATAACGCCAATATTGAGTCTTTGCGAATTCAGATATTATTATCACAATAACAGTCCACAGACCGATTGGGCGATTAAACAAAAAATCACAAAACAAAAAAACAATGGCAATAAGTATAGTTGGTAAAACGTCCGGCCTTCGAAAGATAATAGCTAAAGTCAAACAAAGCAAAAATTCTGGGGTTGGCAACCCTTGTGACAAAGAGTTCTGTGGCGCTATTAACCAAACAATGAGCAATAGACTTATTAAGAGATAGAGAATTCTTTGGCGCCATAGTGCATTAATCATTTAAGGTGTCCTTATCTTCAGAAGAATCCTTTTTAATTAATTCCGTTCCAATTAACATTTTACTTTCTTGAATTGTTTCAATTGGAATCATTCGCAGAACTCGAAGAAAAGCGAGCCTTTTGTAGTCAGCAGATAAACTTACTCTTTTTCTACCTGTTGAGTCTTTCACTACGCTACCTATTAATAAGCCTTTTGGAAAAACCTGTCCATCTCCTGATGTAATTACTCGATCACCCGCACCTACACGATCAGCTTTACTTATCAATTCCAAAGCAGGAAACATTGTATTATCCCCATGCATAATGGCTTTTTCACCTGATGGTTGTATCGAAACTGCCACTTTACTTGAAGTGTCGGTTAAAAGCATTACCAGCGCAGTTGATTTTCCAACTCCGGTGATGCGCCCTACGAGCCCTAACCCATCAGTGGCAGCCCATCCATTCTTGATACCGTCTTTCGCACCAATATTTATCAAAACATGTTGTCGGAATCCAGAACCTGTGTCTGCTAGCACTATTCCTGTAGTATATGGTAACTTAAGATCTAATTTTACCTTATTCAAATCCAATAATTTTGCATATTTAGCTTCCCACTGGATAGCTTGTTCCTTCCAATGTTTTAACTGCTGGATTTCTTTGTTTAATTCATTATTTAATTCAAATATGTTAGAATAAGATCTGAAATCTAACGCAATATTTTGCAAAGTGGTTAGAGGGGTCAGTATAAAACTAAAATTTGGAACAAACTTATCGACTACTGCTAATCGAATTGTTTCTGCTCGAGGATTATCTAATCTCCAAAGTAAAAAAAGTATAAGACAAAAAATAATAGATATGACAGTTAATACCCGCCTAAATCGACCAGTATAATTACTATCTTCATGATTATTACGAGCCAAAGTTTCCCCTAAATTAAAATTCAGCTTTCGTAGTCAATTACGTGCCCTAGTTGTTTTTCGTATTCCAAAGCTTTTCCTGTTCCAATTGCCACACAATTAAGAGATTCTTCAGCAATAGTAATAGGTAGGCCAATCTGTTCTCTTAAAGTCAGATCAAGGTCTCCTAATAATGCACCACCACCAGTCAACATCACACCACGATCAACAATGTCTGCGGCAAGATCCGGTGGTGTTGCCTCCAGGGCGCTCATCACACTTTCGCAAATTTGCTGAACCGTTTCAGAAAGAGCTTCTGCTACCTGAGCTTGGGTAATTTCTGTTTCTTTTGGGACACCATTCAAAAGATCACGGCCACGAATTGTCATGACTGCTCCACGGCCATTATCTGGCATTCTAGCCGTTCCAATCGATGTTTTAATGCGTTCAGCTGTACTTTCGCCAATAAGTAAATTTTCTTTCCGGCGAAGGTAAGAGATAATTGCCTCATCCATCCTATCGCCACCCACTCTAACCGATCGAGCATAAACTATATCTCCCAAGGAGAGAACAGCAACTTCTGTCGTTCCACCCCCAATATCAACTACCATTGAGCCAGTTGCTTCTGAAATTGGCATACCAGCTCCAATCGCTGCTGCAATAGGTTCTGCGATTAGGCCTGCCTTTCGAGCACCTGCGGATAAAACAGATTGCCTAATAGCACGCTTTTCAACTGGTGTTGCGCCATGGGGTACACAAACAATAATTTTTGGTTTAGTAAATGTTGTTCTTCTATGCACTTTTCTAATGAAATATTTAATCATTTCTTCAGCAGTATCAAAATCAGCAATAACTCCATCCCAATTCCAAACCTCAATGGAACCAGGTGTCCGACCCAACATTAATTTAGCGTCTTCTCCAATTGCTAAAACCTTTTTTTTCCCATCTTTCGTATGATAAGCGACAACTGACGGTTCATTTAAAATAATACCCCGTCCTTTTACATAAACGAGAGTATTAGCAGTGCCTAAATCTATCGCCATGTCTGACGAAAACAGACCACATAGTCCAACCATAAAAAAACCTTTTTATATGAGTTTAATAATCAAAGGGTCGATTGGTAGTTAATCATTTATTAAATCATACTTAGTCAAAGCTTATATTAAAAGCATAGACTTCATGTTCAACTTCAATAAGAGACCTTTAGGCTAATTAATGCTTACAATTTATACTATTCTAAAAGAAAAAATAATTTATCTATTAGTGATATTAAGTTGGTGCATTTTTTTCACGACGGACTAATAATTTATTTAAAGCATTAACATAAGCTTTTGCGCTTGCTACAACAGTATCAGTATCTGCAGATTGCCCAGTTACTATCTTTCCATTCTCTTCCATCCTAACAGAAACAGTTGCTTGAGCATCCGTACCTTCAGTCACTGCATGCACTTGATATAATTGCAATTGAGCTTGATGAGGAAATAGTGCTTGAATGGCTTTGAATACTGCATCTACTGGGCCATCACCAATTGCTTTATGTTTATGCTCATCTTTATCAATAATTAAAACTAAAGAAGCTGTTTGTGGACCTTCTGTACCGCAAATTACTTCAAGCGATTTTATTTGAATTGTATCATTTGCTGCATTGGTTCCTTCATCTGAAACTAATGCCAATAAATCATCATCGTAAACTTCTTTTTTACGATCAGCTAATGTTTTAAATCTGACAAAAACATCTTTTAATTGATTGTCACCTAAATCATAGCCAAGATCTTTTAGTTTTGAGCGCAATGCTGCTCTACCTGAATGTTTACCCATGACTAAATTTGTTTCTGATAATCCAATATCTTCTGGTCGCATAATTTCAAAGGTATCGGCTGATTTCAACATGCCATCTTGATGAATTCCAGATTCGTGTGCAAAAGCATTCTTACCTACAATAGCCTTGTTATATTGAACCTGAAATCCACTAACAGTTGCCACTCTACGACTTATATTCATAAGTTTAGTACTGTCTATTTGAGTTTGGAAAGGCATAATGTCGTTTCGAACCCTAAGGGCCATCACCACCTCCTCAAGCGCAGTATTTCCTGCCCTCTCGCCTAACCCATTTATTGTACATTCTATTTGCCTTGCTCCTGCTTCAACAGCAGACAAAGCATTAGCCGTCGCCATTCCTAAATCATTATGACAATGGGTTGCAAAAGTTACAGTGTCTGCACCAGGTACATTATCAATTAATGCACTAATTAATTCACCACACTCTCGTGGCGCTGTATACCCTACTGTATCAGGGATATTAATTGTTGTTGCTCCAGCATTAATAGCTATTTCCACTACTCTATATAAATAATCTAGCTCTGTTCGTGTTGCGTCCATTGGAGACCACTGGACGTTATCACAAAGGTTTCTGGCATATGTTACGGTTTCATGTATAACGTCCGCCATTTCATCCTTGGTCAGATTAGGAATTTGTCGGTGAAGTGGAGACGTTCCTATAAAAGTATGAATACGGGGCCTTGCAGCATGTTGAACCGCTTCCCAACACCTATCGATGTCTCTAAAGTTGGCTCTACTCAAGCCACATATCACAGAATTTTTTGATCGTCTGGAAACTTCCGAAACAGCCTGAAAATCACCTTCAGATGCAATTGGGAAGCCTGCTTCAATGATATCCACACCCATTTCATCCAAAAGCTCTGCTATTTCTAACTTTTCAGCATGGCTCATTGTCGCCCCAGGGCTCTGCTCACCATCCCTTAAAGTAGTATCAAATATTAAAACATTATCTTGTTGTTTAATGTGTTTCATTTTTTTTCTCTTAGCTAATTTCATTTATAAGAAGGCGCTTTTACGTTACCTCTGAGCGTACGCGCCCAGACCAGGCACGCTCAGAGGCTGCTAAGGAGTAGTTCAGCTAATAGCAGTTTACTATCATTTTGCTGTAATTTTATATTATTAGTTTTAAACATACTTTGTTATTAATAGTTTTTTTTGCAAAATAAAAGGGTATGTTTGATTAGTTGTAAAAAAACACTACTTTCCGAATTGAAACAATCAGAAGATAGAAATGAAAAATGTACTAATTATAGGAGCATCCGGTGGAATAGGGTCAGCTCTACAGAACGCCTATAACAAAAACCCATTATACGAAGTGGTAAACACTCTAACACGTTCAAGAGACAATTTTGATATAACAAACGAAAGTAACGTAGCAAGAAATTTAGAAAAAGAAATTTCTATTTATGATGTTATTATTATCGCAACTGGAGGTGTAAAAATAAATAATGATGATCCAGAAAAAACTATCAAACGTTTGAACTCTGATGCTATGCTAAAACAGTTTTCGTTAAATGCGTTAGGGCCTGCACTAGTTTTAAAACACATACATAAATTGATACCTAAAAATCGTCCATGTCATGTGATTGTTTTATCGGCACGGGTGGGTTCAATCACCGATAATCATCTAGGAGGTTGGATAAGTTATAGAACAGCAAAAGCGGCTTTGAACCAAATTTTACGGACCAGTGCCATTGAAATAAAACGAACGCACCCAAATGCATGTCTTCTAGCTGTGCATCCAGGAACAGTAGACACTGAGATGACCAAAAATTATACTACTCACCCAAGGGTTTCATCTCAAAAAGCAGCAAATGATATTATTAATTTAACAAAAACACTTGATGCTCAGGATAGTGGAAAGTTTTTTGATTGGGCGGGTAAAATAATACCCTGGTAATCATTTTCGTAAATAATTAACGCAACATGGGTGGTTTATTAGGATCCATTCCAGGCGCTTTGGGTTCACTGGGTTTTTCAATCTGGGGCAAATCAAAACGAAGACCAACAAGTAGAGCTTTTTTAACCAATTCATCTTCAGATTTACAAAATGTAATGTCTAAAATTAAATCTTGTATACCCGATAATGAAAATGCTTCCGATGCCTGTTGAGCAAGCGCGTCATGGTAAAGCTTCACTGACCCAACAAAAATTAATAATAAACTTTTTGATTTAAGTTCTGTTAAATCTTGAACCAAAATAGCATATTCAGCTAAGCCAAAAGATGCAGCTAAGGCTTCGTCAAGTAACTCTACAAATCGCTCGGTGATAATTGAAGGTGATGCAATTTCGTTGGTAGTGCTTTGTAATACCTCTTTGGTTGCTTGTGTATTTTTCATCAACCATTCTATAACCTCATCAGTTAAGATATACCCTCCCCCACTATTATTTAAATTAACCGCAATACCTATTGAAGCATTTTGAGAGATTAATCGACGACCAGACATCGAAATAAAAAATGAACTTTCACCAGCAAAATCGATTAGTTTCTCCTCAAGATCAAATGCAAGCATAATCACCCCTTGATCAATTTGCATTAATTTTGGTTTTGGGTTTTTGGGATCATCAATTAGAATAAATAGTTCTGTCTCCAGAAATCTTCTAAATAAAATTAAACGGTTATCTACTATATCACTAGCTGCAATTTTCTTAATTATAATATCTAAGGGAGTTTGAGTGCTCATTTATTTAAATCTTTTTATAACACAGTTCAAATTACGTCTCAACTTCCATAATTCGTAATATTCTAACTTGCAAAAATAACAATTAATGCAATTGCAAAAAGAACGGTGATATTAATAACCATCACACTACTCGGATAACCTGTTACTCGTGCACTTTTAGGTCCATGAGTTTCATTTAACTTTCTATATACATATTCTATCAAGTAAGAAATTTTAATTAAAATACTCAGATATAATCTGCTTATAGCCAGTATTAAAAGCCCTAGCAACGAAGGCATCCATTTACGATAAATGACATCAGTATCAATATTTGTAGAGTCGATTTCTGATGGATGTAATCCAAATCGGTACAAAATTCCAAAAGCTAATAGTGCAAAAAATAATAATTGGAGCTGACCAAGGACATGATCAAAAATCGTAAGGTTCATATATTATTTCATATGGTAAAATTTGATAAAAAATACTTGGAAACACTCCAATTAAAATACATAATAAAGATGTAATCCCCATTGCAATCAGCATGTGTCTTGGCGCCTCAGCTGGTCTTTTTCCAGAATCATGTCCAAAAAAAGTGAAAAACGGGATTTTAATGCCTGAATGAGATAAAACCCCTGCAGAAGCAAAAACCAATGCCAACCAAACAATTCTATGTTCTTCAGCAACAGAACTTAAAGTTAGCGACTTGGTTACAAATCCTGATAAAAGAGGGAAAGCTGAAATAGAGGCCGCGCCAATGAGGCAAAAAATAGCTGTCAGTGGCATCGTTCGGTATAACCCACCTAATTCTGACGCCTTTGCCGTGCCAGTTCGATATAACACGGCACCTACTGACATAAATAGTAAAGCCTTATACAAAATATGGGCAAAAGCATGGCCAGCCATTCCATTTAGCGCAAGTTCTGATCCAATACCTATAGCAACAACCATGAACCCCAACTGATTATTTAAAGAATAAGATAAGACACGACGCATATCATTTTCAATCTCCGCAAAGAAAATTGGAAATAGTGTCATAATAGTCCCAATATAAATAAGTATTTCAGTACCGGCAAACCCACGTGCTAGGGCATAAATTGCCATTTTTGTGGTAAATGCAGACAATATAACCGTACCTGTAATAGTTGCTGCTGGGTAACTATCTTGTAACCAATTATGCAATAATGGAAAAGCACACTTCATACCAAAGGAGATGAAAATCAACCAAGTGGCAATCGAACCAAGTTCCATAAGCTCAAAAGTAAACTATCCCCGTTTCACGATAAAACACAGCAACACCAGCGATTAAGATTACACCAGAACCTATTTGGACAATAAGATAACGCATTCCAGTATGATAGGCGCCTTCTGTACCCCGCGCCCAAATTAGAAACACCGAAGCTAATGCTGTTCCTTCCCAATAAAAGAATAAACTTATTAGATCCCCTGACAATGCAGCCCCAATAGCGGAACCAGCATATAAAAGAGCTGCCACTTGCTGAGTTGTATCTCTCAGGTGCTCAAGGCAAATGGTCAAAAGAACTTGAAACAAAATATAATTACAAAAATTCAAACAGTTGGATATCCAGGCGTAAACTCCAAATCAAACCCAAAAACCTCATAAGGCCAAAAATTTCCAAACCCTATTAACCATATATGCAAAACTGCAATAAGTGGTGTCGCTAATAATAAAGCCCCACGCATAATGCCATGAGGAACGCAGACCAAAACACCCGCCATTGCAAAGAAAATAAACGATGTTGGGATCAGTTCAATCATCTTGATCTACCTGCCCTAAATCATCTGTTGGATATTTTTCAGAATTAACATCTTTCAGAGAATAGTAATCTGGTTTTCGTATAATGATTGTTCTTAAAAACATTGCCAAAAATACTACTGCTGTAAACGCAATAAAGCCATACAAGCTATAAAATCCTCTTATATTTTCCACATCAAAATGCCCATGCTTTGGATAAAGAAAATCAAAACAAAACTGTTCAGCAAACCCAGCCCAATCAATATTTGGGTAGGCAGACAGGTGTGCTACCCACGTTAACCATTGCCCTAATTTAGGAAATTTTTGATTATTATCATGTTTAGCGTTTTTCATTATATTGATCCTTGTGCAAAAGGTCTTAAGAAATCTTGGATCAAACCAGCATAGAAGAAAAGTAACAGGCAGGTACCCGCCGCGATGGCTGCTGGTAGCCAACACAGCAAGGGCGCTTCATGTATTAACTTTAAATCTAACCCATCTTTCGATTTAACAAAAAAGCCACGGCCAACTATCGGAAGCAAATAAGCCACATTTAGTAGTGATGAAATCATAAGAACTGCTATTATAGAAAAATACCCAGTATCAACTGCTCCCAATATTAGTAAGAACTTTGGCCAAGAACCTCCAAAAGGAGGCAAGCCAATAATAGAAAAAGAGGCTATTGCAAAAATAATAAATGTGATTGGCATCTTTCTACCCAAGCCACTTAACTCGCTGACATCAGTTTTTTTAGTTACGACATATATAGCCCCAGCACACATAAAGAGCGCTATTTTCCCAAAAGCATGCATCGCAATCTGCATCCCGCCACCCATCGCAGCCATAGGCGTAGCAAGAGCCATGGCCAAAGTGACATAACTCAATTGTGATACCGTAGAGTATGCTAATCTTTTTTTCAAATTGTTCTGCATTAATGCAAATAAAGATGCCAAAATAATAGAAATCGCTGCTAACCAAATTAACCACTGTGACGCACCAGATTCTGCGAGGAAATCAATTCCAAAAATATACACACCAACTTTCAACATTGTGAAAACACCTGCCTTAACGACAGCGACGGCATGTAATAATGCTGATACTGGCGTGGGCGCCACCATAGCTGCTGGCAGCCATCGGTGTAATGGCATTAACGCTGCCTTTCCGATTCCAAATGCATATAATCCAAGTAAAATGGGCAATAAACCCACAGCAATTTTGCCATTTAGAATTCCACCAGCAACAAAATCTAAGTGTCCAACCAGTGCGTAAGTCCAAATCAATCCAGTAAGTAAAAAAACGATAGAAGTACCTAAAAGTATCCCTAGATAAACTCTTGCTCCAGATACGGATAGTGGATCTCCCTTGTGTGCTACTAAGGGGTAAGTTGATAAGGTGAGAATTTCATAAAAAAGAAATAACGTGAACATATTGGCTGCAAAACAAATTCCCATGACAGCAAAAATAGCTAAACAAAAGAACGCAAAAAATTGAGATTGTCGGGCTTCGTTATTTCCACGCATGTATCCAATACCATACAGATGTGTGAGCATCCAAAGTCCTGAAGCAACTAAAGCGAAGAGTAATCCAAGTGGCTCTACCTTAAATGCAATATCTAAATTTGGAAGTACCATAAAAAGAGACAACTCTTCATTTTGAACTCCCCCAGTAAGAATAAAAACAATAAAAACGGAGCCGAATGTAAGAACAGATACTAAAAACGTAAACGAGTCTCGAAGATTTATAGAGTTTCTTAAAACTAAATTGCCAAGAATACCCACAAGAGGCATTAGAATTGAACATAATATAGCAGTTGAAATACCAATCACGATCCATCTCCTAAAGTAGTTTGAAGAACGCTATTTGGTAAACTCAACAAATTTTCTGCCGCAGTCTGAGCTGTACCTAACGTAAGATCAGTAAAAATTCCAAAAAACAAACAGGCAAAAGCTAATATCCACATTGGAATAAGCATTGAAGCTGACGCTTCTGTTTTCATCCCCATCTTATTATTTGGTGCAATATACAGTATTTCAATAAACCTCCAAACATAAACAACAGAAAGCAGTGAGGACACAACAATGAGCAAAGAAATTTGCCACCACCCATTTGCAAATGCAGCTTGTATCAAAAGCCATTTTGAAATAAATCCTGCAGTACCTGGAACCCCAATTAGGCTTAGTCCTCCAACTACCATCGCCGCTGCAGTCAAGGGCATAGACCTACCTAATCCAGCAATGTTTTCATAAGATACTTTCCCTACTTTAAGGGCTAAAATACCAGCACCCATAAATAACAAAGCCTTAGTTATTCCATGATTAAACATATGTACTAGGGTTGCTGTTAATCCCATTGAGTTCATTAACGATGCACCCAAAAGCAGATATCCAATTTGTCCAATAGATGAATATGCAAGCATGCGCTTTAAATTAGTTTGGAATATAGCAACAATTGGTGGCTGAAATATCCGCTCGCAAGAGGCATAAAAATTATTAAAATTGTATTTTCTTCAAATGCAAAACTTGGATGGTAAATCGAAAATAGAAATTTCAATAAAACATACATTGACGCCTTTGTAGCCGTTGCTGACAGAAAAACTGTAACTGCTGATGGAGCAAATGTATAAGCCTTGGGCAACCAAAGATGTAACGGCATTATTGCGATTTTCAATCCCAAACCAATTACAATAAATCCAAAACCAGCTCGAATAGTTCTGTTGAGGCCTTGGCTAGAAATTCTTTCAGCGAGATCCACTAAGTTGAGTGTCCCAGTTGCCATATACAAAAATCCAATACCTATGACAAAGAATGTTGCACCGATTGTTCCAAGAATAAGATAATCATAAGCAGCAGTTAAAGCACGCTTGTCTTTATATGCACCCATCGCAACAAGAACATATGTTGCCAACGATGATATTTCTAAAAATACAAAAATATTAAATGCATCACCAGTAATTACAATTCCCATAAGCCCCGTAAAACAAAGCATATAACAAGCGTAAAATAAGGTATGATGCTTGGGGTTAATCTCACTGTTTACAGATTTATAGGCGTAAGGAAGAACTACCGTTCCAATTGATGAAATCAATAATAAAAACTTGCATTAGTTGCATCAATTCTATATTCAATCCCAATAGGAGGAGCCCAACCACCAATATGATATGAGATCACACCACCACTCTTTAAATGTAAGGTTAATAAAATTGAAATAAACAAACTTATGCCAGTTGCAATAAAAGAAAGTAACCAAGCCAACTGCTTATTTCCCAAAAGTAATATTAATGGTGCAGCAATAAATGGTATAACAATTAACCAAATTGGTAATTGCTCTTGTAAACTCAATGCCACGTGATTTGCATGCTCTATTGCCATTACACTAACCAAGGCTCCTGATCTTCATACTCTTTTGCTGCAATAGCTTGCTCCGCATCGACTATCTCATCTTCCTCAATTGTTCCATAATCCTCTCGAATTCGAACAACCAATGCCAAGCCAAGTGAAGTAGTAGCAACGCCAACAACAATTGCCGTCAGTATCAATACATGGGGCAACGGGTTAGAGTAGAGGATTTCTGAATCTAATTTAATGTGCCCAGTAGCATCATAAGGAAATATTGGCGCAGTACCTCCAGTTACCTTTCCAATGGAAATATACATCATGAAAACTGATACTTGGAAAAACATTTAAACCAACAATTTTTTTTAACAGATTTCCCTTAGCAATAACGATGTAGAGCCCAGTAAGCATTAACACGATAAAAAGCCAATAATTCACATGCCCTAAAATAAATTCCCAGGTCATACTACCAATCCTCATCTGAAATATGAGGAGTTCGTGAGGCAAAAGCATAATAAATAGATACTATAACCCCAGAGACAGTTACCCCAACGCCTAGCTCAACCAGCCAGATACCCCAATGTTGACCATGGCTCGGATGCTCAGGATCAAAGACTGTATAGTCTAAGAATGTGTAGCCATAAAACAAGGATACGATACCTGTCCCAGCATAAATTAATACTCCCAAGGCCATTAATTTATGCGCCAACCATTCTGGGAATACTTGTTTTACCTTCGATAAGCCAAAAACCACACCATAAAGAATAAAAGCAACGGCCATAATAACGCCAGCTTGAAACCCACCACCAGGAGAAAAATCACCGTGAAATTGAACATAAAATGCGAATAGAATTATAGTTCCCACTACAATTTTTGTAACAACCCTTAAAATCAAATGATGTTCATGCATCATGTTTCTTCTTTATCCTCGCGTCTTCTACGAGCTAAGCCACTTAACAATACTAAAACACCAATCCCAGCTGTAAATACAACTGCTGTTTCACCCAGTGTATCAAACCCACGGTAGCTTGCCAAAATTCCAGTCACCATATTTGGCACGTCAATATCTGTAGCACTATTTTGAATGTAATAGGCCGCCACATGTGTATTTGCAGGACTATTTAGATCACCAAAATTAGGCATATCCATTGTTCCGTAAACCAATGCAATTCCAATAAGAACTATGATAATAACAGGAAATAATTGAAATTTCTTTGCTTTTTTCTGCGTTCTTGCTGTTAGTGCAATAGTTCCAAGCATTAAAACAGTTGTTATGCCAGCACCAACTGCAGCTTCGGTGAAAGCGACATCTACCGCGTCCATAACAATAAAAAGAAGTGCTGATAAAAAACTAAAAACGCCCGACAGCATAACTACTGCAAATAATTTATCCATTCGGATAATTGCAAATGCTGTTACAACCAGCATTATAAAAAGAATAATATTGATTGAGGTATCAATCATTGGATACCTCATCAGTTTTCACATCTGACTTAGGCTTCATACCCGAAACTAAGGCAGCACTTGCAACAGCGTGAGTTGCTGTAGGCCCAGTTAAAAAGAGAAAAACTATCAATAAAATTAACTTAACGGTTATTAACGATAGGCCTGAATGAACGCAAAGACCGGCAATCAATAATATCATCCCCGCACTTTCCACAACTGAAGCTGCATGCAAGCGTGACCAAAATTCTGGTAAATTTAAAACAAGCTCATGGTATAAAAATACATCCAGAGCCCATTAAGCACCAACTCAGCACATAATATATTAATTCTATGTTCATCCTTTTGGCTCCCGCTCCCTAAAAGGAGTGTCACCTATAGATCTATATCTAAAGAATTTTAATACAGTGATGGTACCCACAAAATTAATTAATGCGTATAAAAGTGCAATATCTTCATCTAACTTATTCACTTAAAAACCCAATTACTTCAATAAACAACACTGTCTGAGTACCAAATACATTTGATGCCAAAACACGATCGTATAATGTTGGCCCAAGATATAATCGAAACAAAACTAATATCATTGAAATAATTAAAGCTATAGCGGCTATTAAAAACATCACGCAGCACTTTCTATGTTTGAAACACGCGCATCCATATCAGCCAAAGAATCCAAATCATCATCTGAATATGATAAGGAATGTACCCAAATTTCGTCACCTTCATGTTCAACTGAAATTGTACCAGGCGTTAAGGTATGAATTAGCAAAAGTCGTTTTGCCAACCTCTGTTTCATGAGTGCAAGGGACCTTAAAAAAATGCTGTTTTATATTTGGGCGTAATCCTAAAATAGTTTTGGTTACAGCCCAATTTGACTTAGCAATTGCAACCAGTAACCAACAAAAATAACCTAAAGTCTTTATGATATTTAATCTGATTTCCAATCTATCTGCATCAGCGGCATCGTCCATTCGGCGGACTACAAATACTGAAAAGGCTGCGGCAGCCAAACCAATTCCAATCATGAAGCCTTGATTAATGCCAGACATAAGCAACCAAAGACAAAAAAGTACGATTATGGTTATGATTGTTCTAAACAAATGCCACTCGCTTCCTTTTTTTACCCAACAAATCCACATCGGACGCATGTCCTATACAAGATGTGGACATTTTAAAGATATTTTTCAAGAGAATACAGACTTATTCCCATCGAAATTTTGAATTATTCGCTGAAATATCACAAATAATAAAATTTCAATTAATTTATGGCAATACGACGCGTTTAAACAATATCCACTGGTGTGAAATCCGCCTCAGAAAGCACAGATACATCTAATCTAAAATATGAATATCTATTCTAAAGCTCTTTACTCACTTATCACACCATTAAAATATTTTAAAAATCCAAGAATTAAATTTGTAATTAATTATGAACAACAGTATATGCATTATCAAAATATAAGTGACTGTAGGCATAATGAGTTTTGAAATTGGAAACTATGATATTGGCAATAATTTGCCATTAAATATTATTGCAGGTCCTTGTCAGTTGGAGAGCTCTGAGCATTCCCTAATGATTGCCCAATTCATGGCAGAAGCATGCGCCAAAGTTGGTGCTGGATATATTTTTAAAGGATCATTTGATAAAGCCAATCGAACATCAGTTTCGGGAAAACGCGGTGTAGGCATTGCTGAAGGTCTAAAAATAATGGAGGCAGTAAAGCAATCTGTTGGCTGCCCTGTAATTACCGATGTACACGATGCTAATCAATGTGCTGAAGTTGCGACTGTTGTGGATATCTTGCAAATTCCCGCATTTCTATGTCGTCAAACCGACTTATTGATTGCCGCAGCAAAAACAGGTGCCGCAATTAACGCCAAAAAAGGGCAGTTTCTGGCGCCATGGGAAATGCCCAATGTAGCTGAAAAACTGGCTTCAACAGGAAACAAAAGAATAATGTTGTGTGAGAGAGGTACAAGCTTTGGCTACAATACTTTAGTTACCGATATGCGCGGTATTCCCGAAATGATAAAAACTGGTTATCCAATAATAATGGATGCTACGCACTCGGTACAGCAGCCAGGTGGAAAAGGTAAATCTTCTGGCGGGCAACGGGAATTTGCGCCTTTAATGGCGCGCGTAGCCGTAAGCATTGGCATTGCGGGTGTGTTTTTAGAAACGCACGAAAATCCAGACAGTGCGCCATCAGACGGACCCAATATGATTAAACTAGATCAAATGCCAGATATTCTTGAGAATCTAATGAAGTTTGACCAACTTGCTAAAGAAAATCCGTTTCGCCTAAGTGATTAAAATTGATAATAAACTAGTGTCGTTATCCTAAAAAGATATTCACAAAATATTAGATGGAAGAGTTTTGCTAATGGAGAAATATGATTACATAATTATTGGCGCAGGTTCCGCAGGGTGCGTGCTTGCAAATAAACTTGGTGAAGATACAAAAAATAAAATCTTAGTTTTAGAGGCGGGTCCAATGGATTACAATTTGATGATCCATATACCTGCTGGTGTTTATAAAGCTTACCGAAACCCAAAGATTAACTGGAATTATTCAACCGAGAATGAACCAGAGCTTTTTGATCGAAATGTTCCAATGCCTCGAGGTAAAGTTGTTGGAGGCTCTTCGTCTATTAACTCAATGGTTTATATGCGAGGTCATCCATTAGATTATGATCGCTGGCAAACTGAATGTGGATTAAAGGATTGGTCTTATGATCAATGCTTACCATATTTTAAAGAAGGTGAGAATTCAGATCGTGGTGAAGATCAGTGGCGAGGCGGAAATGGTTATCTTGGTGTAACAAAAGGTTCATTTCAAAATCCATTATTTGATGCTCTTGAAGAAGCTGGTACACAATCAGGGCAAGGTCACTCTGAAGATCTAAATGGCTTTAATCCAGAAGGAACAGCTAGGCTTGATGCAACACGAAAAAATGGAAGACGGTGTAGCGCAGCAGTTGCACATTTAAGGCCTGCACTTGCTCGTGGAAATATAACACTAATCACGAAAGCACAGGTAGAGAAAATCAATATAAGCGGAAATTCAGCGACAGGTATTTCTTATAGGCACAAAAATAAAGTTCACTCAGCTGAAGCCAATAAGGAAGTAATATTATCAGGTGGAGCAATAAATTCTCCGCATCTATTGATGCTATCCGGAATAGGTCCAACAGATCATTTAAAAGAGCATGGAATAGAAATTCATGCAGATCTTCCAGGTGTTGGACAAAACCTGCAAGACCACGCAACTGTGATACTTCAGTATGCATGTAAAAAAAGTTTTCCAATACACAAGGTAGACCAGCCTCATCGTAAATTAGCAACGGGGATTCAATGGGTCTTTACGCGCACGGGAATGGCAACCTCAAATATCTGGGAAGCAGGTGGTTTAATCAAAAGTGATGTAAATGCCGAATATCCTGATATTCAATATCACTTTGGCCCTGTCGGTTTTGAAATAAACGGAACTAAGATCTCGTTACTACAAGCGTTTGCTATTCATGTAGATCAACTGCGTCCTCGCAGCAGAGGGCAAGTGATATTAAAGTCAGGCAACCCTCACGATAAACCATTAATGATATTTAACTACCTACAAGACCCACAAGATCTGAAAGAAATAATAAATGGATTTAAGAAGGCGCGCCAACTAATAGCACAACCGGCCTTTGATGAATTTAGAGGGGTAGAGCTGAAGCCTGGGCCAGATGTAAAATCAGACGCTGAAATTGAAAAATGGGTTAGAAATGCTGCGGAAACAGATTATCACCCAAGCTGCACTTGCTCAATGGGACAAGGTGAAATGGCAGTTGTAGACGATCAACTTAAGGTTCATGGAATAGAAAAACTTCGCGTAGTAGATGCCTCAGTTATGCCTCAAATAGTTTCAGGAAACTTAAATGCTCCGACACAAATGATAGCAGCACGCGCAGCAGATATGATTTTAGGCAAATCACAACTAAACCCTATAAAAGCAAATTTTGCGTTTGAAAGTTAATCTATTAAACTGCGCACCACATTTAAAAAATCAGACACTTCTTCGATAGTGTTATAATGACACATCGAAACTCTCGTGCAGCTCTCCAAATTCAAAGGTTTTAATATATTCCCAGAGTAATGATCAGCTTTGCGTGCATGAACTCTAATACCTTTCTCACGTAAACTGCTCACTACCTGCTCAGCAGACAAACCTTTGACAGTCATGGACACAAGTCCTTCACGAAGTGAGTTTTCTGCTCCACCTAAAATACCAATACCAGGTAGGTTAGCTAAACCAGTAAGATTGCCAACCCCATTAATCATCGCGTCTGTTAAGGCTTTTTCTTGCTCATGTATTGATCGTCCTGCCGCTACAATCCTATCACGCTTTGTCCCCTCATTTGAAACTTTGGACCCAAGCCAATCAAAATAATTAACAACATCACTAAAAGCAGCATAGGATCCCGTGTCGCGGGTACCAAGCTCCCAATTATGAACTGGTCCACCAATTAGATTATCATGTGGCAAATCACGTAGTCTATCCGAAAGCCAGCCGACTCCATAGCCGTGTCGAGAAAAAACTTTATAGGGTGAAACAGCATAGCCATCAATTCCATAACTCTTCACATCTAAACCACCATGGGCCGCATGTTGTATGCCATCAACAATTATAAAACACTCAGGAGAAACGGAACGTATTACACCTGCAATTTTTGCAACATCAACAGTCATTCCCGTAACTGGTGAGGTGTGAATAATTGTTGCCACTCGCACATCAGGTGTCATAGCTTCGAGATACGCCTCAGCATCAATTGAGCCAGTTTCATTATCATGATTAACGCTCATATAAGTCTTACTACCCAGCTCCGCCCATTTCTTACACGCACTAACTGATGCTGGGTGCTCCAATGTACTTCCAAGAACTAATCCACCAGGCTTGGAGCCCAAAATTGCAGCACGTATCAATCGAAATAAAATTTCTGTACCACTTTCACCAACAAAAAACGTACCACTATCTGTTCCAAAAAAAGCAGACATATCTTCTTTTGATTGGTTTATGATATCAACTAATGCCTTACTTGCCTTATTGTCACGACCTTGGTTATCAGGAATAGCAGCAAATTTTGCGGATGTTTCAACGACAGAGTTAAGTGTTAAGGCTCCACCAGCATTCTCAAAGAAAATACGTTTACCCTCAAAAGGACAGTGATCAACGTGAGCAAAGCGATCTCGAACCTGAGAAATAAGTTTAGGGTTATTATGAAGCATTAGATTTCAACCACCAATTTTACTTATTTTAGTACACGTGCACATAAAAATATTTATTAATGCCCCAAGATCTGACTCAAAAATAACTTAGTTCTTTCAGACTTTGGATTATCGAAAAACTCTGCTGGTTCGTTTTCTTCTACGATTTGACCATCATCCATAAAAATTACACGATTAGCCACTTGTCTAGCAAAACCCATTTCATGAGTAACACAAATCATTGTCATCCCTTCTTCAGCCAATTCAATCATAGTATCCAAAACTTCTTTAATCATTTCAGGATCTAAAGAAGATGTTGGCTCATCAAAAAGCATAATTTGAGGTTTCATACATAAAGATCTTGCAATCGCAACTCGCTGTTGTTGACCACCAGACAATTGTCCTGGAAATTTATCCGCTTGCTCTGGTATTTTAACCTTTTCCAAATACCGCATAGCTGTTTCTTCTGCATCCTTACGGGACATTTTACGTACCCATATTGGCGCTAATGTACAGTTTTCTAAAATAGTGAGATGTGGGAATAAGTTAAAATGTTGAAAACACATTCCAACTTCCGATCGAATTTTATCTATATTTTTCAAGTCTGAGGATAATTCTGTTCCATCAACAATTATTTTTCCTTGTTGATGCTCCTCTAGCCTATTTATACATCGGATAAGAGTAGACTTCCCTGAACCCGAGGGACCACAAACAACTATACGCTCTCCCCTGCGAACTTCTAAATTGATATCCCTCAAGACATGGAAGCTTCCAAACCATTTATTCATATCAGAGATATGAATGGCTACCTCCTCAGAAATTTCCATTTTGGAGCGGTCAATTTCTCGCTCAGTAATTGCATCAGACATTTGATACTCCTTAACTGTTATCAGTTTTTAATTTTCGTTCCAAATATTGTGAATATTGTGACATTCCAAAGCAACAAACAAAAAACATTAATCCTATTGCTACATACAGCTCCCAATAAATACCGTTCCATTTCTGATCTGCTCTTATCAAAGAAGCCAAACCAACCGGATCTAAAAGGCTTATGATTGAGACAAGAGTCGTATCTTTAAATAACCCTATAAACGTGTTCACGATACCGGGGATAGAAATTTTAAGAGCTTGAGGCATTATAATTAGTCTTTGTGATTCCCAATAACTCAAACCGAGCGCTGCAGAGGCTTCATGTTGGCCAACTGGCAACGCAGCAAGTCCTCCACGTATAACTTCAGCCATATATGCAGCTGAGAAAATAGTAACCATGATAATAACGCGAACAATAATATCAAATGATGTGCCCGGTGGTAAGAAGTAGTTTAGTAGGACTGAGGCGACAAAAAGCAAAGTTATTAGTGGAACGCCTCTTATAAATTCAATAAAGCCGACGCATATCATTTTAACTAACGGTAAATCAGAGAGGAGCCAACTATAATAAATAAAAGTAGAAACAAAGATGCCGCAATTCCAGAAAAGCCAACAATCATTGACAATAAAAAGCCACCAAATTGCATTGACTCAATTACTAATAAAGTTATTGGAAAAATATATTTAAATAATGCAACAAACGGGCTAGCAATAAATAAATAGAAAATAATGATTGAAATAATTGCTACTATTGCGCTCATGCCAGATGATAGTTTGAATTGATTTCTTGCAATATAAAACCCTAGTCCACTGACTGCAAAGGCAAGATAAATTGAAAATACTGGCCAAATAGAACCACCCCATAACAGCCATACAGCCAACCCTGGATAAATTAACGAAAACCAAAAATATTTTGCAAACCGCGGCGCAAAAATTGGAGTTACAGATACGAATAACAGTATGAAAGTTAATATTGGCCGCCAATACTGTTCAGATGGATAAAAACCAAATAATAGTTGCCTCCACCTTGCCCCAATTACAGAAAAACAAGCAACGTCAGGATTAGTATCTAAGCATTCTCTGAGTGAGCCAGCTGACCAATTACCACCATAGGCCCAAGGTATAAAATCTCTCAAACAAACATATAAGAAATAAACAGACAAAATTGTCAAAATAGAACTAAGCCAACCCGAAAATAAATTCTTCCGAATCCAACCAATAACACTTCCTTCAGTAATAGGTGGTGGAGATTGCGGAAGTGGCTTTTCTCTGACGAAGCTAACATTCACCATATTACAAACCCTTTATTTGAAAAGAGCGATTAAAGTAGTTTATGACCGCAGATACAAGTAAAGACACACATAAGTAAAAACCCATCAAAAGCAACATGGACTCCAATTCTCGTCCAGTTTGATTTAAAGTTATACCCCCAAGCGTTCCCCGAACATCCATATACCCGACAGCAATTGCAAGAGAAGAATTTTTAGTTAAATTAAGATAATTGGAGATCATTGGTGGAACAATAACCCTTAGCGCTTGTGGTAAAATAATTAGGCTCATTATTCTGCCTGGTCTAAGACCAAGCGAAGAGGCGGCTTCTGTCTGCCCGTGTGAAATTGCCAATATTCCAGAACGAACTATCTCTCCAATGAAGGCTGAAGTATACAGCGAAAGAGCTAAAGTTAATGCTATCAATGAGTTTCTTACATAGATACCATCTTTAAAGTTGAAGCCTTTTAAATATGGATACTCAAGTGATACTGGCGAACCTAAAACAAAATATAACAAGATCGATGGGATTAATAATAAGCCCAAACTAATCCAAAATTTGGGTAGACCCCTACCAGTTTCTTCTTGAAGAGCACGCGCGTATCTTCGAAAAAAGAATATGGCAACCAAACTAATTAGAAAAGTGAGCACTAAATAAACTGATCCGTCACCCCAGACAGGGTTTGGGAAATAGGCCCCTCTATTAGTAATGGCAGTGCTTTCAAACAATATCATAGAAGCTTCAGGATTAGCGCCTCTAAAGGCCTTAGGTGCCGGCGTAAATTCTGTTAGCAGGGCAAAAATCATAACTATCCATAATAAGACCGGAATGTTTCTAAAGCCTTCGATATAAACAGCCATTAATTTAGCTACGATCCAGTTTTTTGACAATCGTAGTATCCCAACAAAAACACCAATTATTGTCGCAATTATGCAACCTATGAATGCCACTAATAAAGTGTTTAAAATTCCCACCAATGCTGCACGTCCATGTGTGCTATCATTCGTGTAAGGAATTAATCTTTGGTTAATATCATAACCAGCACGCATCCAGAGAAAGGAAAAATCTACATCTTTTCCTAATAGCGCTAGGTTCTTAACCGTATTATCTACCAACCAAAATACTACTGCGACAAAAATGATAAAGGCTATTACTTGCACTGTAGTCGATCTATAGCGCGTATCACCTAATAACATTCCCAATCTAAATTTTTCGACCGGAAGCTTACCTGAACTCATAAAAA
>CAJJAK010000002.1 GCA_905182165.1 uncultured Paracoccaceae bacterium
GCCTCCTTAAAGCTTTATCTCGACATCCACACCAGCTGCTAGATCGAGCTTCATTAGCGCATCTACAGTTTGTGGAGTCGGATCAACAATATCTAAAAGACGCTTATGTGTCCTTATTTCGAATTGTTCTCTAGATTTCTTATTGACATGCGGGCCACGCAAAACAGTAAATTTTTCAATTTTGTTTGGCAGTGGTATTGGCCCTCTAACAGTGGCACCCGTACGCTTTGCGGTATTTACAATTTCTTGCGTTGAAGAATCAAGCACTCTGAAATCGAAAGCCTTTAGCCGTATTCTAATATTTTGGCTTTGCATTTTTTAACCTTTCGCAGTTGAGAGGTGGTGCGGAATGATTTCCGCCCACATCGAACTATAATTACGCTTACGCGTTGATTTTAGATACTACACCGGAACCAACTGTTCGGCCCCCTTCACGGATCGCAAAACGTAAACCTTTTTCCATTGCGATCGGTGCTATGAGTCAACAGTCATCTTGATGTTGTCACCAGGCATTACCATTTCTGTTCCTGCTGGTAACTCAACCGTTCCAGTAACATCAGTTGTACGGAAGTAAAACTGTGGACGATAATTTGCAAAGAATGGTGTGTGACGACCACCCTCTTCTTTCGTTAAAATATAAACCTCTGCCTCAAACTTTGAATGAGGCTTAATTGTACCTGGAGCTGACAACACCTGTCCACGCTCAACATCTTCTCGTTTAGTACCTCTTAAAAGAACACCAACGTTATCACCAGCCTCACCACGATCCAACAATTTCCGGAACATTTCCACACCAGTACATGTTGTTTTGCATGTATCTTTGATACCAACAATTTCGATATCGTCACCAACGTTAACAACACCACGCTCTATACGGCCTGTCACAACAGTACCACGTCCAGAAATTGAGAACACATCCTCGATTGGCATTAAGAACGGTTCATCTATAGCACGTGGAGGTGTAATGCCTTTGTCTTTGAGCCACGCCATTAATTCTGCAATTTTCTCTTTACCAATATGATCATCACGCTCTTCTAACGCAGCCAAAGCTGAACCAGCAACAATAGGGATATCATCACCAGGATAATCATACATTGAAAGAAGTTCACGAATTTCCATTTCAACAAGCTCTAAAAGCTCGTCGTCATCCACTTGATCAACTTTATTCATAAATACAACCATCGCTGGGATACCAACCTGACGACCAAGAAGAATGTGCTCACGTGTCTGAGGCATAGGGCCATCAGCAGCATTAACAACTAAAATAGCACCATCCATTTGCGCAGCGCCTGTAATCATATTCTTCACATAGTCCGCGTGTCCTGGGCAATCAACGTGTGCGTAGTGACGATTTTCAGTCTCATACTCAACGTGCGCAGTTGAGATGGTAATGCCACGGGCTTTTTCTTCAGGTGCTGCGTCGATTTGATCATAGTCCTGAAATTCACCGAACTGTTTTGTGATCGCCGCGGTCAGCGTGGTTTTGCCGTGGTCAACATGGCCAATGGTACCGATGTTGCAATGCGGCTTATTACGTTCAAACTTTTCCTTTGCCATGATGGCCTCCTACTTAATTTAACGAGAGGCAAGCGTCAGCTTGCCCGACATGTGCTAGGCAAACTTCGCCTGAATTTCTTCTGATATATTCTGCGGAACCGGGTCATAGTGATCAAACTGCATCGAAAATTGCGCTCTGCCCGAAGACATAGACCGCAACGTATTGATATAGCCGAAACATGTTGGCCAAAGGAACACGTGCATCTATTGCAATTGCATTACCTCTTGTGTCTTGACCTTGAACCATACCACGACGAGAAGTAAGGTCTCCAATAATACCACCTGTATATTCTTCAGGTGTTACAACTTCTACCTTCATTATAGGCTCAAGCATTTTTGCTCCAGCTTTTCTCATTCCTTCACGCATTCCCATACGCCCAGCAATCTCAAAAGCCATTACACTCGAGTCAACATCGTGATACTTACCATCGATTAATTCAACTTTAAAATCAATCACTGGGAAGCCTGCTAAAGGACCACTATCCATTACAGACTCAATACCTTTTTCAACACCAGGAATATATTCTTTTGGAATAGAACCACCAACAATTTTTGATTCGAAGCTGTACCCTTCTCCAGGTTCAGTAGGCGATAATCAATCTTACCAAACTGACCGGAACCACCAGATTGTTTTTTGTGAGTATAATCAATTTCCGCTTCTCTTGTCTCTCTATAAGCAACTTGAGGAGCACCAATATTAGCCTCCACTTTAAACTCTCTTCTTAATCTATCAACAAGGATATCTAAATGTAACTCACCCATTCCCTTCATGATTGTTTGACCAGACTCGATGTCTGTTTCAACACGGAATGAGGGATCTTCAGCAGCCAATCGAGCAAGGCCAGTTGACATTTTCTCTTGGTCAGCTTTTGTTTTTGGCTCGACAGCAATCTCAATCACTGGCTCCGGAAACGTCATAGTTTCCAAAATAACAGGGTCGTTTACAGAACAGATAGTGTCACCAGTTGTAGTGTCTTTCAAACCTGCAAGTGCTATAATATCACCAGCAAAACCTTCAGTGATCTCCTCGCGATCAATCGAGTGCATCATCATCATACGACCAACACGCTCTTTTTTACCCTTTGTAGAGTTCAGCATCGTGTCGCCTTTGGTCAACGTACCAGAATAAATACGTGTGAACGTTAGAGAACCAACAAATGGATCATTCATTATTTTAAACGCAAGCCCAGAGAATGCCATGTTGTCGTCTGCACGACGTGCGAGATCACGTGTCTCTGTTTCATCACCTGGTTTAAAGCCCATGTAATCAACAACGTCTAAAGGGGATGGTAAATAATCAATAACTGCGTTCAATAACGGCTGGACACCTTTGTTTTTGAACGCAGAGCCACCAAGAACCGGGACAAAAGTTAGTGACAAACAACCCTTGCGTATCAGTACACGCAACGTATCAACGTCCGGCTCTGTGCCATCAAGGTACGCTTCCATTGCATCATCATCCATTTCAACAGCAGCTTCAACAAGAACATTTCGCCATTTAGCAGCGGCTTCCTGCAAGCTTTCGCGGATAGGTGCTTTAATCCAGCTCGCACCAAGATCTTCACCTTCCCATAACCATTCTTCCATCGTAACCAAGTCAACCAAGCCTTCCAGCTCTGTTTCAGCACCAATTGGGAATGATACAGGAATAGCAGAGGCACCTGTGCGATCCTCAATCATCTCAACACACTTAAAGAAGTCTGCCCCTGTTTTATCCATTTTGTTGACAAAAACCATACGCGGTACTTTATAACGATCAGCCTGACGCCAAACCGTTTCCGTTTGAGGCTCAACACCAGCAACACCATCAAAAACACAAACAGCACCATCCAAAACTTTTAAAGATCTCTCTACTTCAATTGTAAAGTCAACGTGACCAGGAGTGTCGATGATATTAATTCTATGATCATTCCAAAAACAAGTTGTTGCTGCAGAAGTAATCGTAATACCTCTTTCTTGTTCTTGCTCCATCCAATCCATAGTGGCAGCACCATCATGAACTTCTCCAATGTTGTGCTCTTTACCAGTGTAGTAAAGAATACGTTCTGAACAAGTCGTCTTACCCGCATCAATGTGCGCAATGATGCCAAAGTTCCGATAAAGATCAAGTGTGTAATACGTGCCATCTTGTTAAACCTTTACCAACGATAATGGGAGAAAGCTTTATTTGCTTCCGCCATTTTATGAGTGTCTTCACGCTTTTTAACCGCAGCACCTTTGCCTTCAGCAGCGTCTAGGATCTCACCAGCAAGACGCAAAGCCATAGACTTTTCGCCGCGCTTGCGTGAGTAATCTACCAACCAACGCATGGCTAGGGCAGAACGACGTGCAGGACGTACTTCAACTGGAACTTGGTAAGTCGCACCACCAACACGGCGAGATTTAACTTCGACCATAGGTTGGATAGCTTCTAACGCCGCTTCAAATACTTCTAGTGGATCACCGCCTTTACGCTCGACGATCTTTTCTAGAGCACCGTAAACGATACGCTCTGCGACTGACTTTTTACCGTCTATCATCAAGTTATTCATAAATTTTGATAGCACACGATCTCCAAATTTTGGATCTGGTAATATTTCTCGTTTTTCTGCTGCATGACGTCGTGACATCTAGCCTCTCCTTATTTAGGACGCTTAGCGCCGTACTTTGAACGCCTTTGTTTTCGGTCTTTAACACCCTGAGTATCTAAAACACCGCGCAGGATGTGGTAACGCACGCCAGGAAGATCTTTTACCCTACCGCCACGTATCAATACCACTGAGTGCTCTTGAAGATTATGGCTCTCGCCTGGGATGTATGAAATAACTTCAAAACCGTTAGTTAAGCGAACCTTTGCAACTTTTCTCATTGCTGAATTTGGTTTCTTTGGTGTCGTAGTGTAAACTCTTGTACACACGCCACGCTTTTGTGGACACGATTGCAAGTGCATCGATTTTGATCGTTTTATTTTTGGCTGCCGCGGTTTGCGGATAAGCTGTTGAATTGTTGGCATTCCGGTTCCCCGTTTGTAACCCATAACTATTTAAGTATGCCTTTCATTCAGATGAAAGACACTCGATTAACAGCGTACTATAAACATAATACACTGCCTTTTTCAGAGGATCGAAGCATTTGCTTAGATCATGGCCGCCCAAATATGGCTGTCCAAAAACGTTAAAAAGCGGTTCGGAGTAGCGCGCGTATATGTTTCTTCTGTTTGCTTGTCAACACTAATGCAAAAAAATTTGGAGTTAAAAAAGTAATTATTTCAAACCGATAAAGTAAAACAGCACAAAACAGGTTAACTTTGTAATTCTTTCTCTCTAAAAATAATTGAACCCCTAAGTTAAATACTTTTTAAGGGCTCAATTCACATAATTTTAGTCTTAAATTTTAAATTAATTTAATCTTCTATCACAGGGTCTGATTCACTTTTTTTGAAAATATCTTCAGCACTTTCAAAAGCGTCAGGCGATTCCAATGCAATATTCTCTTGAGCCTCAGCCTGTCGTTCATCAATTATGACTCTATCTCTGGTTTGAGCCACTCTCATAATATTTGACATTGCTCCACCAGTTCCTGCTGGTATCAAACGACCAACAATCACATTTTCTTTTAACCCAATTAGTTTGTCTCGTTTTCCTTGCACTGAACTTTCTGTTAAAACTCTGGTGGTTTCCTGAAAAGATGCAGCAGAAATAAATGATCTTGTAGACAATGATGCTTTCGTTATCCCCAATAGTATCGGGGTGCCCGTAGCGGGATCCCTACCATCAGCCACAGCCTTCGCGTTAGCTTCGTCAAATTCCGCCTTATCAACATGCTCACCTTTCAGCAGCGTTGTTCCACCAGACGAATGTATTTCCCACTTTTGAAGCATTTGCTTAACAATTACCTCAATATGCTTGTCATTAATCTTAACACCTTGCAAACGGTACACATCTTGAACCTCATCAATTAAATAGTCAGCCAGAGCTTCTATTCCCATAACCTGCAAAATATCATGCGGCGCTGGGTTGCCATCCATAATGTAATCACCTTTTTTGATGAAATCACCCTCTTGGACAGGGATGTGCTTGCCTTTTGGAACCATATATTCTACTGACTCCACACCCTCTTCAGATGACTCAATACTTATTCTTCTTTTATTTTTATAATCTTTCCCAAATCTAACATACCCATCAGCTTCAGCTATAATGGCGTGATCTTTTGGTCGACGAGCCTCAAACAATTCAGCCACACGCGGCAAACCACCTGTGATGTCTTTTGTTTTAGCTCCCTCACGAGGAATACGAGCAATTACATCACCTGCTTTGATATCTTGACCCTCTTCAATGGACAAAATAGCATCAACTGACATTGTGTAAGAGGCGGGGTTACCGTTATCTAATCTAACTGGCTCTCCCTTCTTATCAATAATAATTACTTCTGGTTTTAAATCACCACCACGCTGAGCAGAGCGCCAATCAGAAACAATCTTCTGAGATATACCCGTAGCATCGTCCATATCATCTCTAACAGATATCCCACTTATTAAATCTGAAAATTTGGCAACACCACCTTTTTCCGCTATTATAGGTAACGTATAAGGGTCCCACTCAAATAAACGATCGCCTCGTTTTACTTTTTGCTTATCTTTCACATGCACTTGAGAACCATAGCTAAGTTTAAAGGAAACACTCTCAACACCATGATTATCAATTATAGCGATTTGCATATTCCTACCCATAACTATATTTGCACCATCAGCATTTTTCAGTAAATTTGAACCTCTAAATTCTACTTTACCTTCATGAGAACTTTGCTAGACTGCTGACCACCACCTTGCGCAACACCACCAATGTGGAAGGTTCGCATCGTTAATTGCGTACCCGGCTCTCCAATTGACTGAGCAGCAATAATACCAACAGCTTCACCCAAATTGACTAAGGTACCTCTGGCTAAATCTCTTCCATAACACTTAGCGCAAACACCATAACTTGCCTCACACGTGAGCGCTGAACGTATTCTCATTGATTGCACGCCCTCTCGCTCTATCGTATCAGACATTTTTTCATCAATGAGCTCATTCTTTGATACCAACACCTCATCAGACCCCGGTTTCATAATATCCTCAGCCGTCACCCTTCCCAGAATTCTTTCTGAAAGAGTAGCAATTACTTCACCGTCGTTTACCGCAGCACGCGCTGTGATGGAACGTTCGGTCCCACAGTCGTGCGACCGAACGATACAATCTTGCGCAACATCGACCAAACGCCGTGTCAAATAACCAGAGTTCGCTGTTTTTAAAGCGGTATCAGAAAGGCCTTTTCTAGCTCCGTGTGTTGAATTAAAATATTCTAAAACAGTTAAGCCTTCTTTAAAGTTAGATATAATTGGAGTCTCAATGATATCGCCGTTAGGTTTTGCCATTAAACCACGCATCCCACCTAACTGTTTCATTTGTGTTACTGATCCACGCGCTCCAGAATGCGCCATCATATAAACAGAATTTGGTTCCATTTCTGCTCCCGATGGATCGATCTCAGACTTTGAAATTGCACCCATCATCGCGTCTGTTACTTTATCATTACATTTAGACCATGCATCAACTACTTTATTATATTTTTCACCCCTAGTAATCAGGCCATCCATATACTGCTGTTCAAAACCTTTAACTTGACCTCGAGTCTCATCTACGTTTTCCCATTTAGATTCGGGTATTACAATGTCATCCTTACCGAAAGATATACCAGCACGGAAAGCTTCTTTAAATCCAAGGGACATAATTTGATCACAAAAGATAACACTCTCCTTCTGCCCACAGTATCGATATACTGTATCAATAACTTCACCCACTTCTTTTTTTCGAACCAACCTATTAACCAAACTAAATGGTGCTTTATTATTAAGCGGTAAAAGTGATCCTAATCGAGCACGACCAGGGGTTGTTTCAAATCTCTCGAAATAAGTATTACCTTCTTCATCTACTTGAGACAGCCGTACTTGTACTTTTGCATGTAAATGCACGTCACCCGCATCTAATGCATGCTGAACTTCCTCTATGTCAGCAAAAATTTTGTCTTCACCTTTCATACCTGCACGCATCATCGTTATATAATACAGTCCCAAAATCATATCTTGTGATGGAACTATAATTGGCTTCCCGTTCGCTGGTGATAATACGTTATTAGTTGACATCATCAGAACTCGAGCCTCTAATTGTGCCTCCAAAGATAAGGGCACATGCACAGCCATTTGGTCACCATCAAAATCAGCATTAAAAGCCGAACAAACCAAAGGATGAAGCTGTATTGCCTTACCCTCAATCAAAACTGGTTCAAAAGCTTGAATTCCCAAACGGTGAAGTGTTGGAGCCCTATTCAACATAACAGGGTGCTCTCTAATTACCTCATCAAGAATATCCCAAACTTCAGGACGTTCTTTTTCCACCAGTTTTTTAGCTTGTTTTACAGTAGATGAGAGACCTTTGGCCTCAAGCCGCGAATAGATAAACGGCTTGAAAAGCTCCAATGCCATTTTCTTAGGTAGCCCACATTGATGTAACTTAAGCTCTGGACCTGTAACAATTACGGAACGCCCCGAAAAATCAACTCTTTTACCAAGGAGGTTTTGTCTGAATCTACCTTGCTTTCCCTTCAACATATCGGACAGAGACTTTAGTGGACGTTTATTGGCTCCAGTGATTACTCTGCCTCGGCGACCATTATCAAACAATGCGTCAACTGACTCTTGTAGCATACGTTTTTCATTACGAACAATGATATCTGGAGCGCGTAATTCAATTAAGCGCTTCAAGCGATTATTTCTGTTTATCACCCTTCTATATAAATCATTTAAATCAGAAGTGGCAAAACGCCCCCCATCTAAAGGAACTAAAGGACGCAGCTCTGGTGGTATTACTGGAACAACTGTAAGAACCATCCACTCAGGTCGATTGCCTGACTCTAGAAAATTTTCTACAATTTTTAATCTTTTAATAATCTTCTTTGGCTTGAGCTCACCTGTGGCTTCTGCCAGATCACTCCTTAATTGATCAGCCTCAGCTTCCAAATCAATGTTTTTCAACATTTCTCTAATAGCCTCTGCACCAATTCCAGCAGTAAATGCATCTATTCCAAAAGTATCTTGCGCATCCATAAACTCTTCTTCAGTGAGTAAGTCACCATAAGATAAGTCTGTTAAACCAGGCTCAATCACAACATAATTTTCGAAATACAATATGCGCTCTAGGTCCCTAAGAGTCATATCTAGCATCAAGCCTATGCGCGAGGGTAAGGACTTCAGAAACCAAATATGCGCGCAAGGAGCGGCTAACTCAATATGCCCCATCCGTTCACGTCTTACCTTTTGTAATGTAACTTCAACACCGCACTTCTCGCAAACCACGCCTCTGTACTTCATTCGTTTATATTTACCACAAAGACATTCGTAATCTTTTATTGGGCCAAATATTCTTGCACAAAAAAGACCATCACGCTCAGGCTTAAATGTTCGATAGTTTATTGTTTCAGGTTTTTTTATCTCACCAAAAGACCATGATAAGATTCTTTCGGGTGATGCCAAAGATATTTTAATCTCATCAAATGCTTTTTTATTAATTAATGGATTAAAAGGGTTATTTGTAATTTCCTGGTTCATATTCTTATCCTAACATTTTTTACGGTGGGAGTAGATTACGCTGGCGCGTAATCTACTCGTCCACCTCCGCATCCAGGAGTTCCATATTCAGGCCAAGGCCACGAACCTCTTTCACTAAAACATTGAAACTTTCTGGTATGCCAGCTTCAAAGTTGTCTTCACCCTTTACTATGCTCTCATATACTTTTGTTCTTCCTGAAACATCATCAGATTTAACTGTTAACATTTCTTGAAGTGTGTAAGCTGCGCCATATGCCTCTAGCGCCCAAACCTCCATCTCACCAAATCTCTGGCCACCAAACTGAGCTTTACCACCCAAAGGTTGTTGTGTGACCAACGAATATGGACCTGTTGAACGTGCATGAATTTTATCATCAACGAGATGATGAAGTTTTAGCAAGTATTTTACACCAACGGTTACTGGTCTAGCAAATTGCTCACCCGACCTTCCATCAAAAACAATTGATTGGCCAGATTTATCAAATCCAGCTTTTTCCAACGCATCGTTGACATCGCTTTCTTTTGCACCATCAAATACAGGTGTAGCAATTGGCACCCCATCAACAACATTGGATGCTGCCTCGATAAATTGATCTTGTGACATAGGTTTAAAGGCCTCATCAAAAAGCTCTTCACCATAAGCATTTTTCATTGCTTGATCTAAAGGAGCCTTTTCGCCAGAACGCTTAAACTCAGACAAAGCATTCGAAATACTTTCGCCCAGTCCTCGTGCTGCCCAACCCATATGTGTCTCTAGTATTTGCCCCACGTTCATTCGTGACGGCACACCTAGAGGATTCAAACAAAAATCAACTGGAGTCCCATCTGCTAAAAATGGCATATCCTCCATTGGAACAACTTTTGAAATCACACCTTTGTTACCATGGCGTCCTGCCATTTTATCACCAGGCTGCAGTTTTCTCTTCACCGCAACAAAAACCTTGACCATTTTCATAACACCTGGAGGTAAGTCGTCCCCTCTTCTGACTTTTTCAACTTTATCTTGGAAGCGGTTTTCTAGCACATCCTTCTGAAGCTCATACTGACCGTTTAATGCCTCAATTTCCAATGCACATTTCTCGTCATCGATGGCTAGCTGCCACCACAGTCCTTTGCTAATATGACTTAAAAGCTCATCATCTATTATTGATCCAGCTTTCACTTCTTTAGGACCTTTTAGTACTTTTTTACCTAATACTAATGTATTTAGACGAGCATATATATTTCGATCAAGAATACCTATTTCATCATCTCTATCTCGAGCTAAAGTTTCAACTTCCTCTCGCTCGATTTGAAGAGCCCGCTCATCTTTTTCTACACCATGTCTATTAAATACTCTAACCTCTACAATAGTTCCAAAATCACCAGGCTTAACCCTCAACGATGTGTCTCTTACATCAGATGCTTTTTCGCCAAAAATTGCCCGAAGTAGTTTTTCTTCTGGCGTCATTGGGCTCTCACCTTTTGGAGTAATTTTACCTACTAAAATATCTCCAGGCTCTACCTCTGCACCAATATAAACTATACCTGCTTCATCCAGATTACGTAGAGCTTCCTCTCCCACATTAGGTATATCACGCGTTATCTCTTCAGGACCAAGTTTAGTGTCTCGAGCAGCTACCTCAAATTCTTCTATATGAATAGAAGTAAAAACATCATCTCTTGCTATCCTTTCAGATATCAAAATACTGTCCTCATAATTATAACCATTCCATGGCATGAATGCCACAAGAACGTTCTTACCTAAAGCCAGTTCGCCCATATCAGTAGACGGCCCATCTGCGACGACCTCTCCTTTAATTACCGTATCACCAACAGCTACTAATGGCCTTTGATTAATACATGTATTCTGGTTCGATCGTTGAAACTTCCGTAAACTATAAATATCCACACCTGGATCACCTACCTCGAGATCATCTGTTACCCTAACGACCACCCGAGTAGCATCCACCTGGTCTATTACTCCACCACGCTTAGCCATTATTGCAGCACCAGAGTCTCTCGCTACCACAGACTCAATGCCAGTTCCAACAAATGGAGCTGTCGCTTGCATTAATGGAACAGCCTGACGTTGCATATTTGAACCCATTAAAGCCCTATTTGCGTCATCATTTTCTAAAAACGGAATCAAAGAGGCCGCTACTGAAACTAACTGCTTTGGACTAACATCAATATAATCGATGTTAGCAGGTGCTTGAAGAGTGTATTCTCCAGATTTGCGAGTCGACGCCAACTCATTTATAAACTTCCCATTAGAGTCTAATTGGGCATTGGCTTGAGCGATTGTATGTCTCATTTCCTCAGTTGCAGACATATATATCACTTCATCTGTCACCTTACTATCCACAACCTTCCTATAAGGTGTCTCAATAAACCCGTACTTATTCACTCTAGCAAACGATGCTAGTGAATTTATCAATCCAATATTTGGGCCTTCTGGTGTCTCAATTGGGCACATCCGACCATAGTGCGTTGGGTGAACATCACGAACTTCAAATCCAGCACGTTCCCGGGTCAAACCACCCGGTCCCAATGCAGACAATCTCCGCTTGTGCGTCACTTCAGATAAAGGATTCGTTTGGTCCATAAACTGGCTAAGCTGAGACGATCCAAAGAATTCACGCACAGCAGCTGCGGCAGGTTTAGCATTGATCAAATCTTGAGGCATGACCGTATCAATTTCAACGGATGACATACGCTCTTTAATTGCACGCTCCATTCTCAAAAGGCCTACTCTATATTGGTTCTCCATAAGCTCGCCAACGGATCGAACCCGTCGGTTACCAAGATGATCAATATCGTCCACCTCTCCTCTTCCATCACGCAAATCAACAATAGCACGTATGCATTCGACGATATCTTCTTTTCGTAGAGTTCTATGGGTATCCGGTGCATCTAAGTCTAATCTCATATTCATTTTGACCCTACCAACCGCAGACAAGTCATAACGCTCTGAGTCAAAAAATAGAGTTTCAAATAAAGCTGATGCAGCATCTACAGTGGGAGGCTCACCTGGGCGCATAACACGATAGATATCCATTAACGCAGTGTCACGATTCCAGTTTTTGTCTGCTGCAACGGTATTGCGCATATATGGACCAACATTAACATGATCTATATCTAAAACTGGGATATCAGTCACACCCTCATCAATTAATCTCTTAAGTGTACCACCTTTTACTTCTAGATCCTTATCTAACTCCCAAGTTAATTCATCCCCTGCCTCAACCCATATTTCTCCAGTTTCCTCATTTATTATTTCTTTGGCTACAAACCTACCTACCAACTCATCAAAAGGAACTAAAATGTCTGTAACTTTGCCATCCTCAACTAATTTTTTTACTGCTCGAGGGGTGATCTTTTTTCCAGCCTCAGCTATAACTTTTCCACTTTTTGCATCAACAATATCAAATGTTGGCCTTGTTCCGCCTAATCGATCTGGGAAAAACTTCGTCACCCAACCCTTATTCTTTTTAATTTTATAAATAACTGTATTATAATAGGCATCCATTATGCCTTCCTGGTCGAGCCCCAATGCATAAAGCATAATGGTTGCTGGAATCTTTCTTCTTCTATCAATTCTAGCAAAGACTAAATCTTTAGCATCAAACTCAAAGTCAAGCCAGGAACCTCGGTAAGGGATAACTCTACATGCATATAATAATTTCCCCGAAGAGTGAGTTTTCCCACGATCATGATCAAAAAATACTCCAGGAGAACGGTGCATTTGTGATACGATAACTCGCTCAGTCCCATTGACAACAAAAGTACCAGTTGGGGTCATTAAAGGCATGTCACCCATAAATACATCTTGCTCTTTAATATCTTTAACCGATCGAGCACCTGTATCTTCGTCCACATCAAAAACAATTAATCGCAATTTAACTTTCAAAGGAGCTGCGTACGTCATGTCTCTTGTTTGACACTCTTCAACATCATATTTTGGATGCTCAAGTTCATAAGATACAAACTCTAAAACTGAAGTTTCATTGAAATCTTTTATTGGAAAAACAGATTGAAAAACACCCATTATTCCTTCCCCAGCCGTTGGCGTAGCTCCTTCTCCAGAATTTAAAAACAGGTCGTAGCTAGATTTTTGAATCTGTATCAGATTTGGCATTTCCAACACTTCGCGGATTTTACCAAAATGTTTACGAATTCTTTTTTGTCCTGAATAACTTTGCGCCATGCTAGTCTCACTTTTTATTTGCGCGCTCTTGCAATCCGGTGGGCACGGTCTTGCTAAAGCTCACTCAAACAGTGCTATTCTATTCTTGCTTACCTTCCCAAAGGTAAACTCTCGAAAAACCCTGCCTTTCAAAGATATCTGAAAGTCAGATATCTTTGAAAAACTGGTGTGATTGAGCCAGCAAAGCAGGCTCAATCACAATACACTAAATCGTTACTTAACTTCTACTTCAGCACCTGCGGCTTCAAGCTTACCTTTTACTTCTTCCGCTTCTTCTTTACTGACACCTTCTTTAATAGCTTTGCCTCCAGCGTCTACCATATCTTTAGCCTCTTTAAGACCAAGACCAGTAATTGCTCTAACTTCTTTAATTACTGCTATTTTGTTACCACCTGGAGCCTTTAGAATAACATCAAATTCTGATTGTTCTTCTGCAGCAGATCCAGCATCACCGCCATCAGCACTTGCCATCATCACAGCACCACCTGCAGCAGGTTCAATGCCATATTCGTCTTTAAGTATTGTTTTTAACTCTTGTGCTTCAAGAAGTGTTAATCCCACAATTTCTTCTGCTAGTTTTTTTAGATCAGCCATTTGCTTTTTCCATTTCTATTTTAATTTATGTTCCGATGTTCAAAATTACACCACTCTTATACAATTGCTTTTTAAGCTGCCGCTTTCTCCTCAATGGAAGATAATATGCTAGCTAAATTACTCGCTGAAGAGATAAGTGCTCCTGCCAAATTAGACGCTGGTGCACCAATGCAACCTGCGATGGACGAAATCAACTCTTCTCTAGATGGTAGAGCTGCTACAGCCTTAACTCCAGCAACATCCAAAACCGTCTCACCCATCGCTCCACCAAGTATTGTGAGCTTATCGTTTTCCTTAGAAAAGTCATACGCAGCCTTTGCTGCTGCGACTGGATCCTCAGAATAGGTAAGAATAGTCATTCCATTCAAAAGTCCACCTATGCTTTCGCACGGCTTTCCTTTTAAAGCGATTTTAGCAAGCCTATTTTTGGCGACACGGACAGTCCCACCCACAGCATCTACACGCCGTCGATAATCTTGCATTTCCGCAACTGTAAGTCCTTCGTAATGTGCAACTACGACGACACCAGAGCTATTAAAAACATCGCCAAGACCCTCGACAACACTTTCTTTTTTTGCTCTATCCACAGTTTTTCTCCAAATTATGAGAAGGTTGCCCCTCTCGGCTCAAATTAGTTAGCTGCAATTGCAACTAACGGTGGGTCCAATTCAAAGAGTCTCGTCACATATTGCCCAAAAGGCCAAATAATTACGTTACTCATCTCAGGAAGGATTTATATGTCTTCACATACCCTCCGTCTCGGACGATGGTGAGATTTCTCCCACCTAGAAGGATAAGCTCTCACTCACCCATCATACTTAAGTTTAAACCCAATTATGGGGCAAACCTTTAATTCGAATTTGCTGCACCCACATCTAATGTAACTCCAGGTCCCATTGTCGTAGATACAGCAATTTTCTTCATATATGCGCCTTTAGTTCCAGATGGCTTTGCCTTTGACACAGCATCTATAAAAGCTTGAATATTTTGAGCTAATTCCGCCTCTCCAAAAGACGCTTTTCCTACTCCAGCATGTACAACACCAGCCTTCTCAACTCGGAACTGCACCTCACCACCTTTGGCGTTCTTTACAGCTGCCTCAATATCCATTGTAACAGTACCAACCTTTGGATTTGGCATCAAATTTCGGGGACCTAAAACTTTTCCAAGTCTTCCAACTATTGGCATCATATCAGGAGTTGCAATACACCTATCAAAATCAATTTTTCCTGCTTGCACAGCTTCCATTAAGTCTTCTGCACCTACGACATCTGCTCCCGCAGCCGTAGCCTCATCAGCCTTTGCGCCTCGCGCAAACACGCCAACTCGAACTGTTTTTCCAGTGCCATTCGGTAAGTTAACTGTACCACGCACCATCTGATCTGCATGACGTGGATCTACACCCAAATTTATAGAAATATCAACTGTTTCATCAAACTTAGCGTTTGCATTATTCTTTAATAACGTAACTGCCTCTTTGACCGACAAGTTTGACTTGCCTGCAAAGCTTGCTCTAGCCGCAGTTGTTCTTTTACCTAACTTTGCCATAATCTAACCTTTCACCTCAATGCCCATTGAACGAGCAGAGCCTAAAATTATCTGCATAGCCGCCTCAATATCATTTGCATTTAAATCTTTCATCTTTGCTTCTGCTATTTCTTTTAAACCTTTGTACCCATCTATTCCTGTGGAAGACTAGCGCCAGATTTTAACTTAGACGCTTTGCGTAAGAAATAAGAAGCAGGTGATGTTTTTATATCCATCTCAAAAGACTTATCAACGTAGTAAGTAATAATAGTAGGACATGGGGCACCTGGCTCTAAATCCTGGGTTTTTGCATTGAAAGCTTTACAGAATTCCATGATATTTATCCCTCTTTGACCCAAAGCGGGTCCAACTGGGGGAGATGGGTTGGCTTTACCTGCAGGAACTTGCAGTTTCATTGTACCAGCTATTTTTTTTGCCATAAAGGCCTCTCCTTTGTACCGTGTCAGCGAGCCTTCGCCCGACACCAACTAACTTAAGGCGCGTCCTTAAGTTCTTGATTGCGTGGTACGGTTACAAGCACGCGTGCAGTAACCTCCCACAGATATTACGCAAATCCTATTTCGAGATCTGCGTGAATTCCAACTCAACTGGTGTAGCTCTACCAAAAATGGACACTGTGACTTTCAATCGCTGATTTTCATCATCAACGTCCTCAACCATTCCAGAAAATCCTTCAAACGGACCATCAGTGACGTTTACCTGCTCACCCATTTCAAATGTTATCAGTGATCGTGGAGATTCCACACCCTCTTCAACTCTATTTAATATCGTATTAACTTCAGCGTCCCGCATCGGTGAAGGTTTACCTTGTTGACCCAGAAAACCAGTAACCTTATTTAACGAATTAATGATATGATAACCCTTATCAGTCATTTCCATCTTTATCAAAACATAACCTGGCATGAACCTTCTCTCTGAAGTAACTTTTTTTCCACGCCTAATTTCTAAAACTTCTTCGGTTGGCACGAGAACCTCTTCAATCTCATTTGAAAGGCCCTCCTGCTCAACGGCATGCAAGATTTGCTCCGCAATCTTCTTCTCATAATTCGAGAGAACACTGATCGAATACCACCGCTTAGCCATTATCAACACAACCCTTTTCTAAGTCAAAAGACCGATTTACAAACAATTTCACCACTTACCTTATTGTTTTCCCAAACAAAAACCGCGCACAATACGAATCGTTGTACGCGATGAATTCTATTGATGTCCGACCTAACCCTCAAATCATTATAAATCAAGTACTTTTAACAGGAATTTTATGCACCAATAACCAAAGACAGACCAAATCTAATCGCTAAGTCTATCAAAGAGAAAAATGTGGCTGTTAACGCTGCCATTATAAAAACCATTACTGTTGTTAATAAGGTTTCTCTTCTGGTTGGCCAAACAACTTTTGAGACCTCTGCTCTTACTTGCTGAATAAACTGAAATGGATTGGTCATCACAAATTTTAATCCTAATACCGCGTTATAACTTTAATGCACATACGAGTTCAAAACGATTATTGCAAGAGATGTAACAATCTATTTTCAAGAAGAACCCCTATAATTAGTCAAAACGTGGTTTTTTCTGTTTAGGCAAAAGCATTTTGAAAACTAAAACCTGCGCGTAATCAAACTTACCTCTTTTTACACCAATTGATTTAAAGTATGAAGCATCAGGATCATAAGTTTTAATTACCTCAAATAACTCATCAACAGCCACATCAGTAACATTAATTAAAGTTGGCACGAGTAAATAACCTACAATAGGTTTTGGGTTTTTATCCATAAATATGAAATGATGGGGGTCTTTACCAATTACCCTAATTAAATGCTTACCTTTTAAAGTTACCCCAATTAAACCAGCATCCACCCAATTCAAAAACCCTATTGTCTCTTTCTTTCCATCACAGCAAAATTTCTCAAATTCTATAGAAAACTCATCCCAATGCATAAATTGTATCGTGTCATCCCATTTTGGGGCAGATTTTAAATGTGACGTCAGCCAACCTGTATTTACATGAATAGCCAATACCAAAATTATCTCCTGGAAAGGGATAATAAAAGCAAAACACCATCTTTTAATTTTTTTCCTGTACTAAGTCATTTTTTTGATTAATAAAAACGCCTACCAATGGCAACGAAAGCATCCACCCAGGCATCGTCCAATGTGGGAACCCTTCTGCACCCAAAATATAAAGGATGGCTAGTAAATTAATCATTTAGTGGTGAGGAGGTTTTTCGTATTCTATTGGAGGAAAAAAACATCCAGATTGATAAAAAAATTGTGGGAGGTAGCAGATAAATTAGTTGACCAGAAAACATTTTCATAAAATTAATCAAACTAAATTCAGCATTTGCTCTATCAGTATGAAAGGTTAGTGAAGGCCAACCCTCATAAAAATTCCAAATCAACGTTGGTAAAAATCCTAACACCCCAACTAATGCGACAATCCAAATTCGAGAATGCAAAATCCAATACACTCGTTTTTTAGATGCAAGAAAGTATAACAAAAGTGACATCGGCACTAAAATAGCATGATACTTAGAAAGAAATGATAGTGCCAAACAGACGCCTACCAAAAACAATTGTATATTATAATTAATTTTAGAATTTTGTGATCTTATAAATAAGAATATAGTCATACATATTGCGGCATTTAATGGGCCGTCAGGTACGACAAAAACACCACCTGAGAAGAAGAAGAAGGGTGAAACTGAATATAAAAACGCACCCCAAAAAGCTGCATCTCTTCCTCTAATAAGAATTCCAATGCCATACAATGCATAAACCGTTACACATCCAAAGATAATAGCAGGTAATCTGTAAACAAGCAGAGCTTCAAATCCAAAAAATTTACTAAAAATATTAGGGGCCCAAAAACTTAATGGAGGATGATCATAGTAGCTCCAATCAAGTTGCCTACCCACAGTAATTTGATATGCCTCATCAACACCCAAGGGGAGATAATGCGCAAATATGAGACGAGCAACGAGAAAAGAAATAAATAAATAGGTAAAGTCACTATATTTAAAAAAATTTAATCTAGTATCCAACACGCATTATCACCTAACTCGCCAAGTAAGCCACTTTGAAGACATAAAATTCCATAAAGAACTTATTACTGATCCAAAAAAGCTAGCTAAAATCCACAAGGGAACAAAATTATAAACCAAATTTGCAACAGCGACATTAGCGACTGCCCCTAACGAGCAAACAAAGTAAAATGACAAAAGTCCAAATAAAATATACTTACCACTCAATGATTGATCTCGATAAGTTAAAATATTATTTAAAAAGAAATTTGAGGTCATAGCCAATATTACTGCCAAAATTTGAGAATAAAAAAAACTTAAAAACATTACGTTCAGAAAAATCCCAACCATTAATAGTTGTACCAAAATACCTGTCAAACCAACAAATAAAAATAAGACAAATCTAATACTTATGGCCCCACCAGTTAACCGCGCCAAGATTAGTCCAAAATATTCTAATGTTACTGCGCTATCCATCTTGCTTTGACCGTATTGGCGTTCTTTAAAAACAAAAGGGATTTCCTTAATTTTCCAACTACCTCTAGATGCAGACAAAAGGTCTGTAAGAATTTTAAAGCCCTGCCTTTGCAACTCCCCAACAACATCTCTGAAACTTTCTAATTTAATCATAAAAAATCCACTCATTGGATCTTGAACGCGGATTTTCAACAACTTGCGAGCCATTACAGTAGCCATGTCACTACCAAAACTACGGATTCCAGACAAACCATTACCAGAGGAGCCTCCCTCAACATTTCGAGAGCCTATTACTAGATTTAGTTCAGGATCAGCATTAAATGATGCTATCATTGAAATCAGAACCGTTTCATCATGCTGCAAATCACCATCCATTACGGCTACGTATGGTGCAGCACTAGATAATATACCTTCGATGCATGCACCAGAGAGCCCTCGCCGTCCAATCCTATGAATTACTCTGACATCTAAGCGAGTTCTAGCTAATTCTCTTACCTCATCTGCCGTTCCATCAGGACTATCATCATCTACAAAGACAACTTCCCAATTTATATCAACTAAAGCCTTATCTAAAAGTGAGACTAGGGGCCTTACATTAAGCTTTTCATTGTATGTAGGAACCACAATAGTGAGCGCTATATCTTTGTTGTCATCATATTTTATTTGCACTACGCCCATCCTTAATTGCATTTAATAATCTTGCAACTCACATTAATGAATAAATTTGAAACTTGTAATATCTAATATTAAAGTTGGAAGGGAAAGAACTTAATTTCCATACACCACTGGTTAAATCACAACAGATTTTTACTTAACTAATTGGTTATTAAAATGGAGTTCTTTTAAAAATTAATTTCTTTTCATTGTAAACTTTTTTAAAAAGTTCAATCAAATCAATTTCATCTTCTTCAACACCACCATATCAATAAAGATGAAGTGGTATTTTAATTTTTAATTACTCTACCACTCTTTCCCAAGTTTGTGCCTGGCAAATTCCCCAAACACATCCGCTAACATCCAAAGTCGCTCCCTTGAGAACCATTTTTGAACTATATGTCTTATCATTTACAGGATTCCAAATTTTACCTTTTTTATAGGTTTCATCACCGTTTATTTCCATTCCCCAAATAATAGGCTTTCCCTTATGTTCGTAATCTTCAGAAACTTTTCCATCAGATAGATAAGCGTTCAAGATTTCACCACAAATCAATCCATCACAATCGTAAATTTTCACTTGAAGCCATCCGCCAGTTTCCTCATTAACCGCTGTTTTCCAAATGCCATTGGATTGATCTCCTGCAAAAACTGGTGATGCTATCAACTTCTCCACAGTGGCACATTAATTTTTTCATTTTATTCTCCCTTTATCGCATTTACTTATAATAAATTTAGCGATTTCATTCAAGATTTTAAACCTACTTATTATATATGATATACCGTCTATAAGTTAATCTCAATTTTTTTTCAAGAATGTCAATCAAGATAACAAATTTTGAAATAACCATTTAAAAATCTTCAAAGACTTGATAGCTAGCTAAAAAATTAATAGCTAACTTTCAAAGAAAAGAGAAAACTTTATGGGTAGTGCTTTAAAAATTGGCATAGCTGGCTTAGGAACTGTTGGGGCAGGTGTCGTTAAAATTTTACGTTCACACTCCAGATTAATCACATCTCGTAGTGGTAAATCAGTTGAGCTTAAAGCAATTTCAGCTAGATCAAGATCAAAAGATCGAGGTGTCAGTTTAGAGGGTCTTAGTTGGGAAAGTGATATAATTGAGTTAGCAGGAAGAAGCGATATCGATGTTTTTGTTGAACTTATTGGCGGAGATGGAAATCCTGCCAAAGAAGCTATCGAAACAGCACTTAAATCAGGAAAACACGTAATTACAGCAAATAAAGCGCTATTGGCAAAGCACGGGCAGGAACTGGCGGAACTGGCAGAAAAAAATAATGTTTCTTTAAAGTTTGAAGCAGCTGTCGCCGGTGGAATACCTGCGGTAAAAGCATTAACAGAAAGCTTAGCAGGTAATAAAATCAACCGGATAATGGGTGTTATGAACGGAACCTGTAATTATATTCTCACGAGGATGGAAACCTCAAATTTGCCTTATGAGACAGTATTTAACGAAGCACAAAAGCTTGGCTATCTAGAAGCAGATCCAACATTAGACACCGGCGGAATTGATGCTGGCCATAAACTAGCCATTTTATCCTCAATAGCTTTTGGAACTCAAATCGACTTCAAGGCAGTAGTTACCCAAGGCATAGAATTAGTTTCTATTCAGGATATAGAACAAGCAAGAGAAATGGGCTATCGAATTAAACTTTTAGGCGTAAGTCAGATGACAGATGAGGGGCTTGAGCAAAGGATGCAACCCTGTTTAGTCTCTGCAAACTCTCCTATTGGGCAGCTTGAAAATGCTATGAATATGATAATTTTTGATGGGGATCACTCTGGACAAATAATTTTGCGTGGCGCTGGCGCTGGAGAAGGACCAACTTCCTCAGCTGTGATGTCTGATATTATTGATATCGCAAGAGGTAATAAAATTCCAACGTTTGGACAATCTGCAAACAGCTTGATAAAGATGAAGCCAGTTCTTACCTCAACCCCAGCAGCCTACTACATAAGAACAAAACTAGAAGATTCTCCTGGTGTTTTAGCAAAAATGGCTACCGCTCTAGGTAACAATGGAATTTCGATTGACCAAATGCGCCAAACACAACATGCAGACGTCGCAGCTCCTGTTGTGATAGTAACCCACAAAACTTTGCCAGAAACATTAAACAAAGCGTTAAGAGAAGTCTTGAAAACTGGTGTTACATTAGAGGCCCCAGTTGCTCTAAGAATTGAAGATGTCTAGTGTTGCTATTATTGCATCCGTTAAATACATAATAAAAAATAGATAATTAAGGGTAAAAGTATGTCCGAAAAAATAGAATACTCCGATAGAATGCTCTCATTAGGTTTAGCTAGAGTAACTGAGGCTGCAGCTTTGGCGTCAGCAAAATTAATTGGCCGAGGTGATGAAAAAGCGGCTGATCAGGCTGCAGTTGATGCGATGCGCGTGGAATTAAATAAACTCGAAATAAATGGGGTAGTAGTGATTGGAGAAGGTGAGAGAGATGAAGCTCCTATGCTATATATTGGCGAAGAGGTTGGAAAAGGAAATGGACCAAATGTGGACATTGCATTAGATCCACTAGAAGGGACCACTCTTACCGCAAAAGATATGCCAAATGCGTTGGCAGTTATTGCAGTTGGACCCAGAAATACTATGCTGCATGCTCCGGACGTTTACATGGACAAACTGGCATTTGGCCCTGGCTTTGAAAATGATTTAATACATTTAGAAATGTCACCTACCGAACGAATAAAAATATTAGCAAAAACAAAAAGATGTGGTGTTGATGAAATTACTGTTTGCATTTTGGAAAGACCACGACACGAGGATCTCATTGAAGAAGTTAGAATAGCTGGAGCTTCAATCAGATTAATCACTGATGGTGATGTTGCAGGTGTTATGCATTGTGCAGAATCAGAAAAAACAGGGATTGATATTTATATGGGATCTGGGGGAGCACCAGAAGGTGTGTTGGCAGCAGCAGCCTCTGAAATGCATGGGTGGGCAAATGACAAGGACGCTTAATTCCTGCTTTAGAAATGATGATGAAAAAAAACGCGCTTATAGTGTTGAATAAAAGATTTGAATAAAAACTTTCATGATTTATATCATACTGCCTAAACCCATAATAAGCTTCTTGTTTATGATGTAAAAAGATCCTTAAACTTTATTGAAACAGACACCATGCTCATGAGGTCTAGAACTGGCTCAATCCGTCGTTTGAATTACCGACAAAAAATAAATAGGTAAGTAAAAATGGCACCAGCTTTTGCCAATGTTGAGAGCTCCTTGACTGGACGACGGTGGATTGGTTTACCAAACGAAATTCTTCGTCAAGGATTGGCTATTTCACAGGAGTTGCAACTTCCAGAAATTGTGAGCCGCGCAATAGCTACTCAGGGCATAGAAAGAGAACATGCCCAATCTTTTTTAGATGCTAAAATAAAAACTCTAATGCCAAATCCAAAATCTTTTAAAGATGTTGAAAAGGCACTTTCAGTATAATTGATGCAATTAATAAAAACAATTTTTTGCCATATTTTCTGATTATGATGTTGATGGCGCTGCCTCAGGGGCGCTCTTGCATAACTGGCTCAGAGAGCTTGGTATTTCTTGTACCATATATATCCCAGACAGAATAAAAGAAGGATTTGGGCCAAATACTACCGCCATGAAAAAATTGTCCAAAACTCATGATTTAATTATCTGTTTAGATAGTGGTACCGTTGCTTTTGAGAGCATTTTAGCTGCAAAACCTACTGATGTGATTGTTGTAGATCACCACTTAGCTGAAGAAACACTACCAGATGCATTCGCTATTGTTAATCCAAATCGTCAAGATGAGATGGGGGAGTTTAAATACCTATGCGCCACTGGAATGCTCTTTATTTTACTGGTAGAAGCAAATACTCAATTAAAAAAAGATAAATTAAAAACTCCAAATTTATTGAATTTTTTAGATCTGGTTGCCTTAGCTACCATTGCTGATGTGGCACCTCTAGTTGGATTAAATAGAGCATTTGTAAAACAAGGGTTAATTGTAATGGCAACTAGGACAAATCCTGGCTTGAACTCATTATGTGACGTATGCAAACTTACTTCTCCACCCAGTGCATATGATCTTGGTTTTTTGCTGGGTCCTAGAATTAATGCTGGTGGAAGAATTGGAAGTGCCAAATTAGGCATTGAATTATTAGTTGCTCAAACAGATTTTGAAGCCGAGGTAATAGCTACTAAACTCAATGCGTTAAATATTGAACGCCGTGAAATAGAAAAGAAAGTTCTAGAAGAAGCGAATAATCAATTAAGTGCTCGCGACCTTAACAGCCCTTTACTATGGGCATCTAAAGAAGGTTGGCATCCAGGTGTAGTTGGAATTGTGGCAGCTAGAATAAAAGAAAAATATAATCGACCAGCAATAGTGATTGGCCTAGAAAATGGGCTTGGCTCCGGATCGGCAAGATCAATAAAAGGAATTGATATTGGCTCCGCCGTAACAAGACTAACCAGAGAAAATTTAATCATTAAAGGAGGCGGTCACAGTATGGCAGCCGGGCTCTCATTAACCAATGATCAAATACCTAAAGCTATGGAAAGACTAACGAGCCTATTAGTAGCAAACGGTGCTGATAACATACCTCCAGCCGATCTAACCATTACAGGGCTGCTGATGTGCAGAGCAGCAACCGAAGAGCTCGTTTTGAATTTTGAAAGAGCCGGCCCTTTTGGTGCAAGTGCCCCTGCACCAAAAATAGCACTTTTAAATCAAAAAATCTTATTTTCTAAACGTGCTGGTGAAAACCATCTTAGATTAACAGTTTCTGATGATAGTGGTGGAAAAATTGATGTTATTGCATTTAAAGCATTTGATACTCCAATTGGAGAGGCACTTGAAAATCATAATGGCCTTAGATTTCATTTAGTAGGTCAATTACAAATTGATGATTGGGGTGGGCGCAAACGCGTAAAATTCAATCTTAAAGATGCCGCTCTTGCAAAATAATAAATATAATATCAGAAATTAATTTGAATATTTCGCTTGCAACACTGTTTCGCTCAAACTACAACGCGGTCACGAAATAGTGGTCCCTTCGTCTATCGGTTAGGACGCCAGGTTTTCAACCTGGAAAGAGGGGTTCAATTCCCCTAGGGACTACCATTTCTAATCCTAAACAACTTAAAATTTTAAGGGTTTAGAGCCTATTTTTAGAAAAGCTTTAGATTATGCAATTTTTTTCAATTTTTTTCTTTTAATATTATTACAATATTGCAATAATTTGATGTAGGTGCAAAACTTTTGCGAATCGTTAATTAATTTGGAAATAAACCAACGCTTTTTCGCAAATGAACTAATTTTAAAAGGAATTATAATTATGAGAACCCGTGCTGCAGTAGCTTTAGAGGCTGGTAAACCACTTGAGATAATGGAAGTTAACCTTGAAGGGCCAAAAGCCGGCGAAGTATTAATGGAAGTAAAAGCAACTGGATTATGTCATACGGATGAATTCACTCGATCTGGTGCGGATCCTGAAGGAGTATTTCCTGCAATTTTAGGTCATGAAGGAGCAGGTATTGTTTTAGAAGTTGGAGAAGGTGTGACATCAGTAAAGCCAGGTGATCATGTAATACCTTTATATACTCCAGAATGTCGTGAATGCGATTATTGCTTAAATCCAAAGACAAATTTATGCCAAGCAATACGAACCACTCAAGGGCAAGGCGTAATGCCAGATGGAACGTCAAGATTTTCAATGCTAGATGGCACACCGATTTTGCACTACATGGGATGTTCAACATTTGCAAACCATACGGTTTTACCCGAAATTGCTTTAGCAAAAGTAAGACCTGACGCTCCTTTTGACAAGATTTGTTATATTGGATGTGGCGTTACTACTGGTATAGGAGCAGTTATCAACACAGCAAAAGTTGAAATTGGCTCGCGGGCAATAGTATTTGGACTTGGAGGCATTGGATTAAATGTTGTACAAGGACTGCGACTTGCTGGTGCAGATCAAATTGTTGGAGTTGATCTAAACGCTGGAAGAATTGAAATGGCCACACGCTTTGGAATGACGGATTTTGTTAACCCAACAGACGTGTCGGGCGATATGGTTGAGCATTTAGTTGCGTTAACTAAGGGTGGTGCTGATTATACGTTTGATGCCACTGGGAATGTATCAGTGATGCGTACAGCATTAGAGGCTGCACACAAAGGCTGGGGCGAAAGCATTATAATTGGTGTGGCTCCCGCTGGTGCAGAAATTTCAACTCGACCTTTCCAATTAGTAACTGGTCGGACTTGGAAAGGCACTGCTTTTGGAGGTGTTAGAGGAAGAACTGAAATTCCAAAAATAGTTGATTGGTACATGGATGGTAAAATTGAGATTGATCCTATGATTACACACAAAATGCCATTGGAAGATATTAATAAGGGTTTTGATTTAATGCATGAAGGGAAATCCATAAGGGCAGTAGTGGAATTTTAAATGACTACAAACTTTAAACCAGAAGTTCATAGTTTTTTTGACGAAAATACTAATGCAGCTTGTTATATTGTTAAAGATCCAAGTTCTAATGCTTGCGCAGTTATAGACTCAATCCTTGACTTTGATTTAGCTTCTGGTCGAACGCATACAAACCATGCTGATACGCTTATCAAAGAAATAAAATTGAACAACTGGGCGTTAGAATGGATAATAGAAACGCACGTTCACGCTGATCATTTATCCGCTGCTCCCTACTTAGCAAAACAGCTGGGCGGGAAAGTAGCAATTGGTGCTAATATTGAATCTGTTCAGAAAGTATTTGGCAAAATTTTCAATGCAGGTACTGAATTTCAAATGGATGGGAGCCAATTCGACCAACTTTTTGAAGATGGTGACGATTTTAAAATTGGCAATCTGAACGTAAACGTAATGCACACCCCTGGCCATACTCCAGCGTGCGTAACTTACGTATTTAATGATGCTGCCTTTATTGGCGATACCCTTTTCATGCCTGATTTTGGCACAGCTCGTGCAGATTTTCCGGGCGGTTCGGCAAAAGATTTATATACTTCTATTCAAAAAATACTATCTTTACCCTCAGAAACAAGGTTGTTTTTGTGTCATGATTATAAAGCGCCAGGGCGCAATGAGTTTTGTTGGGAAACAACCGTAGCAAAGCAAAAAGAGCTAAACGTACACGTGGGTGGCGGTAAGTCTGAAAAAGAGTTTGTAAACTTTCGAACGACACGAGATGCACAACTTTCAATGCCAAAACTTATAATTCCTTCGATACAGGTAAACATGCGCGCAGGTAAGTTACCTCCTGCTGAAGACGACGGTGAACACTACTTAAAAGTGCCGATTAACAGGTTGTAAAAACTTCCAGTCTACCAATTTGGATCCACGCAAACTGGTGCTACACCAGAATTTTCCAGATCCCTTCCAGCTGCGATAAGTATATCCTCCCGAAATCTAGCTCCGATCAACTGCACTCCTACGGGTATATTTTTTGCAAAACCTGTAAAAACTGCAAGCGCTGGTAATCCCAAAGCAGGAATCGCCAGTTGGGTTAATTGTGCCTGCATAACATTTTCAAAATCGCCTTCAGATTTCACATCAAGTTGCTGTGCAAAAGGTAACTCACCAGAAACTGGGGTAATCAAAATTGGATATTTAGCTAAAAATAGTTGCCATTCTCTAAGTAATAATGCTCTTTCTTGAATAGTATCCAAGAGTTGGTTTTTGTTTATTTCAGGAGATCTTTTAGTCATTTGCTCAAAAACAAACCTAGAATCAGGCTCATCTTCCTTTTCAATCATACCTTTTGCAGCATAACGAGCTTCAGCCATCCATAGTTTTGCGTTTATTTCAGCGGCAGCCTTCATTGGTGGGCATTTAACTTCTTCGACTTCCCAACCAGAACTGGCAAGTAGTTTTGCCGCTTCTCTAATAGCCTCTGCTACACTCTCACAAACAGGCATTCCCTCAGGAGCAATAGTAAATGCAGCTCGCTTTACAAAACTTGGTCCATTTAAAGGGACAGGAACATACCAAGGATCTCGATCATCTTGTTTGGACATCGCCTCAAATGATATCTTTATATCTTCAATCGTCCTGGCTATTGGCCCCCCTACTGCCATTATTTGGCCACCTATATGACGTTCTGCTCCAGAGGCGTTATATGCCGGAATACGTCCAAAGGTAGGACGAAGGCCGTGCAAACCACAGGCATAAGCAGGGTATCTAATCGATCCACCGATATCAGTTCCATGAGCAATTGGACATATTCCACTTGCAACTGCTGAGGAAGCCCCTCCAGAAGATCCACCTGGCGTTATTGCTTTATTATGGGGGTTAAGTGTTTGCCCATGAAGATCATTATTGGTAAACCATCGTAGTGAAAACGCTGGAGTATTTGTTCGCCCAATAATCACGCCACCCGCTTTTTTAATATTTGAAACTATCGGGCTATCAGTTTCAGCAATTAAGTTTTTTTGAAGTTTTAACCCATTTGTAGTCGCAAATCCCTTTTGATCAGCCAACACTTTAATAGTTACTGGCACACCACACAAAACTCCTGGATCATTACCTGATTTAACCAATCGATCGATCTCTTCAGCGTCTTTGATTGCCGCATCCGGCATTTCTTGAACGACAGCATTTAATTTGGGGTTTACTGTATCCAGACGAGATAGGTGTGCTTTAGTTACTTCTACAGCTGATATTTTTTTCGAACGCACCAAATCAGCAATTTCATGTCCAGGTAATTGCCAAAGCTCTGACATTATAATAGCTCCTATAAATTTTGATTACGATCAATACTCACATTTAAATTTTCTTTTGGTCAATACATTTTTAGCTCATTACCTAGAAACAATGTTACTTCATGGCACCTCAGCTTTAACCGCATGTATTAACACGTCCACAAACACAACTGATTTTTCGTAAACAAACATAGGGTTAACCTCAATTTCAGCTATAGTATTAATATTTTTCTCAGCAAAAACGGCAAGTTTTAAAATCTCTTGGGCAATTAAATTTATATTAACTTTTGGTTTTCCTCTAAAACCTTCTAATAACTTTGCTAACTTGAGGCTTTTTAAAGATTTTTCAATATCCATCAAATTAGTTGGAAGTAAAAGTGTTGATGAGTCTCCTATTAATTCAACAAAAATACCCCCACTTCCAATTGTAAGTGCTAAGCCAAACTGGGCATCTGCTCTAATCCCTACTATCAACTCTGCAATTGGTGGTTTAACCATTTTTTCAACAAGGTAGCTCTCAGACATTCCTTCTGGGAAATTAGCATAAACGCTTTGGTTCATTTCAATCAATGCTTTTGAAACTTCCAAGGTGCTATTTAAATTTAAGGTAACCGCTCCCACTTCTGTTTTGTGTATAATCTTTGTGCCTACCATCTTTAAAACCACAGGAAAGCCAAGTTCTGCCGCATATCTTGAGGCTAAATCCTTTGATGCTATTCTTCCCTTGGGTACGCTAAAGTTCATTTTTTTTAGAAGACTTTTACCTTCAAATTCATCTAAAATATATAAGTTATTCAAATTGGATGTGCCGTGTATAATCTCTAAAGGCTTATTTCTAAGAATATCACTTCTATTTTTCTTCCATGTCACCGCTTGACTTATAGCATTTAAAGCCTCGTGAATCCCTTGCATCGGAGCCACGCCTTGGGCAATTAACAACTCCCTAGTTGCTTTATCAAAATTTTCTGGAATTGTAGAACATATTGCTGCAGGAATATTATTATTTGCAGCTGCTTTTGCGAAGGCCAACGCATCATTGCGATAAAAGATCAAAGACTCATCTAAACCTTTTGCAGGGTAATCTTGAATTAATATCGCAGACTGTCCAGAAATTTCGGCCATTGCTTCTTGAAAAACAGGCTCTGTTTTTTCAGGCTGACCCCATATCGGTGTTGTATAATCAAGAGGATTAGAGACTGTTGCGATTGCAGGTAAAAGTTCAGATATTTTGTCAGATCCATTCACCCCAAAGTTAGGGAATTTTAATCCAATTTTTTCTGCATGATCTGCAAGCATTGTTGCGCCGCCCCCAGAACAGGTAAAACCAACAACATTTTTGTCGTCTGGGCACCCGGCAACACATAAATACTTTAAAGTTTCTAACAATTGTGATGGGTTATCTACACTTATTATACCTGTTCGCTTAAATAACGCGTCGTACAGTTCATTGGACCCCGACAAGGAACCGGTATGACTTAAGGTTAGTGCTGATCCAATTTTTGATGTTCCAGTTTTCCCTGCAATTATGCCATTATTTAAACTTAAAGCTTTAAGTGCCGCTTTTTCAAAAAGCGCAATATCACTTAGACCTTCTATGTGTAATCCGATCGCACGGACTTCCGGCTTTTCAGATAGTATATCAACAAAATCTGCCAAGCCCATAACTGTTTGATTGCCTGCGGAAATCATATAAGCCAGAGGTAGAGATCGTTGGCTCATAGTGATATCAGAAGAAAACATACCGCTTTGTGTGACAATTGCTGCACCATAACCTGGACAGTTCCCACCGTGTGCAAATGGCCATAATGCTACCTTATCAAAATAATTAATCACCCCATAGCAATTGGGACCAATAACGGCCATATCTCCAGCATACTTCAAAAGTAAGTTCTCAGCTTCTAAACCATTTTTATCAGCTTCTCCAAACCCAGCAGTGTAACATACAACGCCACCGGCACCCAAGTCTGCCAATTTTTTAATAGCCTGAAGGGCGCCATCTCTAGGTATTGCTAAAAATACGGCATCAGGTATCGATGGAAGTTCCTCTAAAGAATGAAAGCAGTCATACCCACCCAATGTTTCTCTATTTGGATTTACTGGCCATATCAAACCAGAATATCCGGCACGCTCTGCCTCTCCTATTGCAATTTTAGCATCCGTCCCACCAATAAAAGCTATATGTCGAGGGTTAATTAACCGTTTGAAATTATTTTTTTGTGCAGGCGTCATGCACCAAGCGGCCTCAAAATAGATCGGGTTATTATATGTCTCTGAATCTCAGAAGTGCCGTCCCATATTCTTTCCAGACGACTATCACGCCAAAGTCTTTGAATTGGTAGTTCTTCCATAAGCCCCATTCCACCATAAATTTGAACAGTGTCATCAGCTGTTTTATTTAACATTTCAGAACAAAAAACTTTGACCATAGCTGCATCACAATCTTGCATGATCCCTAATTCTGCCCGTTTTACTGCATCATCCACCATTAGATCTGCGGCTCTCAAACCAATTGACATATCTGCCAGTTTAAAACCCGTTGCTTGAAATGCACCTATTGGTTTGCCAAATTGTTTTCTATTAGCTGCCCAGTCTACTGCTAAATTCATTATGCGTTCCGCCTTACCACAACAAGTAGCTCCAACCCAAATTCTACCCATCCCAAGCCACTTACCTGCTAATTCCAGACCACGCCCCTCTTCACCAAGTATTTGATCTGGGCCCAATCGAACATTATCAAAGCTGAGCTGAAAATTTTTATATCCCCTATAACTTACGCATTTATTTCCTTCTCTACACTCAAAACCATGCAGCCCAACATCAACTAGAAAAGCGGTAACTCTTTTTCTAACCCCGCGTGGCGTTTCGTCTTCACCAGTTGTAGCAAATACAATTGCAAAGTCTGGCATGATTGGTCCAGATATAAAATGCTTACTTCCGTTTAGGATCCAACCATCTGACCGGGTTGCACGGGTGGTGATTGCCGCTGCGTCTGATCCAGCCTCAGGTTCTGTAAGTCCAAATAGCTCTCTTTTTTCTCCACTAACGCAAGGTAATAAATAACGCGCTATTTGGTCACCTTCACATGCAAGTAGTATCTCTGTTGGTCGAGCGACCCAAGATTGAAGAGCATGCGTTGTTTTACCATACTCTCGTTCCATCAGCGCCATTGACTTATAAGCTAGGCCACCACCCCCTATTTCTTCTGGTAAATTGGCAGCGAACAGTCCCAATTCTTTTGACCGCTTCTCAATCTGCCGGCCTAACTCTATCGGGACCTCCCCTGTAGAATCTACTTCGTCCTCATGTGGAAAAATCTCTTCTTCCATAAATATTTTTACTGTATTTATTAATAGATTATTTTCATGGTCTAATTGTTCACTCATAAAACCCTCAATTATTAAAAGATTATTTTCTCTTATAATTTATGTTTATATTTCTAATATACACTATGTTTATAGTTATTATTTAGGCTCCACGGAGGTTTAACTTTTTTCGTGCTTCAGCGGGCGTGATAGCGCGCGAGCCCATTCTTTCAATTATTTCAACAGCTCGATTAACAAGTTGGCCATTTGTAGCCAATACACCTCTGTCTAACCAAAGGTTATCTTCCAAACCAACACGAACATTTCCACCCAATGCGACGGCAGTAGCAGCCATTGGCATTTGCATTCTGGAAATGCCAAATCCTGCCCAATTTGCGCCAGTTGGTAAATGATCTTTCATTGTTTTCATTATATCTACACTTTGATCGGCGCCCCAAGGAATACCAAGACAAATCTGAAACATTGGAGGATCGGCTATAAGTCCCTCAGATATCATCTGTTTTGCAAATCGAATATGTCCTAATTCAAATACTTCTAGCTCAGGCTTTACTCCCCATTCTTTGGTTAGCTCTGCCATCCTTCGTAACATTGGAGGAGTTGAGATATAAATTTCGTCTCCATCCCCAAAATTTAACGTCCCACAATCTAGAGAACATATATCAGGTTGACACTCTTTAACATGCGCCAACCTCTCTTCTGGACCTATCATGTCGGTACCAACACCTGGCATTGAAGGATCATTCTTGTCAGGCACCCAATCACCACCCATTCCAGCTGTCAGGTTGATTATAACGTCTGTATTGCTATCTCGGACTCTGTCCACAACTTCTTTAAATAATTTTGGGTCTCGAGATCCTTTTCCCGTTTCTGGATCACGTACATGAATATGAGCAATTGCTGCTCCAGCTTTTGCTGCTTCGATCGCAGCATTAGCAATTTCTTTCGGGGTCACTGGAACATGAGGGCTTTTACCTTTTTTGTGTTCTATAATGATGAACTTTGGCTCTACTCGGCTCCCTTTTGCAACCGATAAAAAGGAACCCATTTTTAATTTCTCTATCTGTTTCTGACTTAATATAGTTGATTTCATCTTGAAATCTTTAGCAATTTCTTTTGCTTGGTTTGCTAGGTATGTTGGCGTACAAATATTAGGAGGTAGATTACCTAAATCTTTAGTTAGATTCATACCCTCGGCAATAGCTTTTTAAAGCTGGGCCAAATTGATCTAAATTTGTAGCCATACCACCTTCACCACAGGCAACGTGAAAAGCCATGCATTGCCCCTGAGCTACCATTCGAGGCGCGGGGCCGTTCATTAATGCATTGTCAATATCAGCTGGTGTGGCCTCTCCATTTGACACCATGTGGAGAGCTTCGCGCCACAATGCCTCTTGTAATCTTGTGGCAACAAACCCTGGAATTTCTTTCTTCATAACAAGCGGTGATTTTCCAGCAGACTTATAAAATTCCGAAGCCCAATTAACGGCTTCTGGATTGGTTTTCTTACCTCCAACTATTTCAACCAATGGAAGTAAATATGGTGGATTGAAATGGGTGTCCAATAACAGTTCTCTCAGGTGTACTACATTGTTTTTGTATTTCAGTCATAGTCAGTCCTGATGTTGATGAACTTATAACCACATTACTCGCTACAAGCTCACCCAATTTTTGATATAAGGCTTGTTTTATTTCCAAACGTTCTGGCGCACTCTCTTGAACAAAATCAGTTCCTTTTAAACTCTCCTCCAAATTGGTTGTAATGTTTAAATTATCAATACTAGCCCCTTCGGCCAAACCCAGTTCTGAAAGGCTTACCCACGCAGTCTGTAAAATGCTTTTAAATGCTTTTATTTCATTTTCTGAGTGTAGGTAGGCGTTAACGTTATAACCTTGAGCCAAGAAATGAGCTGTCCACCCGCCCCCAATTGGTCCCGCACCTATACTCGTTATTGTCTTCACAGTATTAATATCAATAAACACGGTTATTCACCTTTGAAATTAGGTTCACGTTTTTCTACAAAAGCTGCAACACCTTCTATCGCATCTTTAGATTTCAACATTTTGCGGTAAGTAGGTAGATTTTCTGTTCTCATCTTGTGAAACGCTTTCTCCAATGGAACACACTCTATGGCTCTTTGGACTTCCTTAACGCTTTGCATTGCTAAAGGTGCTGACCAGGCAATGGATTCTGCCCATTCTCTAGCTTGATCAAGCAACTTTTCTTTTGGAACAACTTTATTTACTAGACCATAATGTGCCGCTTCAGTAGCAGTCATGCGCCTTCCTAATAAAAACATTTCCATGGCAATATTATGTGGAATTCTACGTGGTAATCTTTGAAGAGCACCAGCATCTGGCACCATACCTAGTGGCAACTCCGGCAATCCAAATTCTACGTGCTCTGACGCGATTAAAAGATCACATCCCATTGCCAATTCAAAACCACCACCTGCACCAGACCATTTAATGCAGCTATAACCGGTTTGTTTAGGTTCCAGTTCTCTGTCAAGCCCGCAAACCCACCATCTCCATAGTCCGCGGTCTCCCACCAATTGTCCAATTCAACTTCACCAGAATTTAGAGCCTTCAGATCCCAACCTGCCGAAAATATTTTCTCACCTTCACCCGTTAAAATCCCAACCCATAATTCTGGATTGTCTCGCAATTCAGCAAATGCTGCTCCCAAAGCTTGGCTCATTGGTATATCAATTGCATTTACTTTTGGTCGATTCAGTTTAATTTCTAGAACCCGACCGTTACGAGTTACTTCAATACCATCAGTCATAATCTTCTCCTTAATTTATCTCAGGCAAATTCTGGAATAACTTCCTTACAAAAAAGCTCCATAGATTTCTTTTGCGATTCCATATCCAATCCCATAGAGGCATAATAAATGTATTGATCAACACCTAATTTTTCATACCTTTTAAGTTTTTCGATAACTACGTCAGGAGAGCCAAACATCAAGTTTTCTTCCAACATTTCTGCATCAAACTCTTTTCTACCCACCAACTCGTTCAGTGGAATTCGTTTAGGAAACCCATTATTTACATCATCTAAGTTTCTGAACAGATTCTCAAATTGTCCTAAGCAAGACTGAATTGCATTAATGGCTTTGTCTCTACCACTTTGTGTTTCATATAATGCTGTATGACGCATCATCGCGAAGATTGGATTAAAATTATAATTACTTTCAATAATAGCTTCATCTAATTGCTTCTTATAAAGCTCTGCTTCAGAAAATGCTCGAGTTAAAGGCCAACTCATAACGTTGCATTTGTTTTTGATCGCGTAATTAAACGTAATTGGTGATCTAGCCGCAACCCATAATGGTGGATGAGGTTTTTGAACAGGTTTTGGTACTGAGGTCGAAGTAGGAAACTGCCAAAACTTTCCTTCATGTGCGTAGTCCCCTTTCCATAACTCTAGTACTGCTGGCAACATCTCCTGCATATATTCCCAAGCGCCTGATTGTTTTAATCCTGGACGCATTCTGTCAAACTCTCTTTGATAAGCACCAGAGCCAATACCAAACTCTAAACGACCACCACTAATTAAATCAAGAAACGCTGCCTCACCAGCCAAATTTATTGGATGCCAATAAGCTGCTGACGCGACTGCAGTACCTAATCTTATGTTAGTCGTTTCTGTCTTCTTCCGTTAACGCTTTTGGTCTGTTAGGAGCAATTGTCATTTCGTCAATTAAGTGAGTTGCACCAGCATATTTATCAACAATAAACAATTTGGACCATTTCAAGAGTGTGTCGCATTATCTGATCCATATCCCAACTAGGATCCATTCTTTCTAAATTAACTGCTAACTGAAATTTCATTTTTTTGAACAACTAATCTAAATTAACGCATTACAAATGGGTTACCCAAGGGCTCATCAGACATGTTCATCCAAATCGTCTTTGGTCTTGTATAATCATACATGGCTTGAAATCCACTTTCTCGCCCATAACCTGATCCCTTAACGCCTCCAAACTCAGCAATTGGAGATACGACCCTATAGGTATTTACCCATACAATTCCTGCTTTTACTGCTTTTGCCACCCTTAAAGATCGCGCGCTATCCCTCGTAAAAATACCCGCCGCTAATCCATGAACTGTATCGTTTGCCAAATTTATGACTTCTTCTTCGGTTCTGAACTTTAACACACTAAGAACTGGGCCAAAAAGTTCTGTGTCAACAATCTTCATATTCTGATCATCACAACTTATAATCGTAGGCTCATAAAATAGCCCATCCATGTTTTCAGGTCGTTTTCCACCGTGCAAAATGCGGCCGCCTTCATTAATTGCTAAAGACACCTCTTTTTCAATATTTTCCAATTGCCCAAGCGTACATAGGGGGCCCATTTGTGTGTCTTCTAATAATGGGTCACCAATTTTAATCTGTTTTGCAATTTTTATCATCCGTTCTAAAAATTCATCAGCAATATCTTCATGTAAATACAATCGTGAGCCGGCGACACAACTCTGCCCCGCTGCACCAAAAATACCAGCGACAGATCCGTTAACAGCACTCTCAATATTGGCATCATCAAACACTATAAATGGAGATTTCCCGCCTAATTCCAAGCTAACTTCTGCAAAGTTTTCAGCTGAATTATACAAAACATGGCGAGCCGCATTTGGTCCTCCTGTAAAAGAAATACGTGCGACCAAGGGATGACTAGTTAGCACTTTACCACAAGGCTCTCCATGACCAGTGACAATATTCACTACCCCAGGTGGAAATCCAGCCTCTTCAATCAATTTACCAAACTCTAACAGAGCAGCAGAAGCATGTTCCGAGGCTTTTAAAACAACCGTATTACCCGCTGCTAATGCAGGGCCAAGTTTAACTGCGACTAAAAATAATTGTGAATTCCAAGGAACAATTGCAGCAACAACTCCTAAAGGTTCTCGATTTGTAAAAACAAATAAGTCAGGCTTATCTATAGGAAGTGTTTTACCGCTGATCTTATCTGCACATCCAGCATAAAAATGAAAAAATTCTGCAATATATTTAGCCTGCCAACGAGTTTCTTTTAACATCTTTCCTGTATCAACACTTTCAGTGCGACCCAAGGATTCGGAATGCACTGCCAATAGATCTCCCAAGTTTCTTAAACATCTTCCTCTTTCTGTTGGAGTCATACTGGCCCATGGTCCAGAACTAAAAGCCTTATGAGCTGCTTTCACTGCTTCATCCACATCAGCCCCGGTTGCCTCAGGTACCCTGCTCCATATTTCACCAGTAGCTGGATTAATACTATCGAACATAGCTCCATCTGAAGCATCTACCCATTTACCATCTATAAGCATTTGGTAGGCAGGGATATTTGTCATATTTTTTCCTTTGTTGTTATTATTCATATGAATGCTAATATTTAACATCATTATACAATTTGTCGAAAAAAAATGGAAAAATATTATTTATTATTTATTTTAATTAAAGTTTCTGGGAAGGTGAGATTTATGTCTAATAAAAAAAAAGTAATTGGCGATCCTGTTATTATTGGGGGAAGAACTTTATCACTGTCAAGAGCCATTAGAGCTGGTGATTTTATATTTTTAACAGGTCAAATTCCTATGCAAAATGGCGAACCAATGATTACTGGAACTATAGAAGAACAAACAAAGGCTATACTAGAGGATATTAAATCCACTTTGAATGTTGCTGAATGTGAAATGCATGATGTTGTTAAGTCAATGGTTTGGTTAAGAGAGAAGTCAGATTTTCCTGGTTTTAACGCGATATATGGGGAATATTTTCCCATTGAGCCACCAACAAGATCTGCTGTTGTAAATCAATTACTAGTTGATGTACGGGTGGAAATAGAAGTTATTGCATACAAGCCCATTTAGAAAGTTAACAAATGCCAAATGTATCCAACAGTGGAATATCTTTTGAAATTCATGGTAAAAATGAAAAACCGTGCATAATCTTAATTCATGGGTTGGGGTTGAATAAAGAAATTTGGCAGTGGCTCGTACCAACTCTAAAAAAAACGTATCACGTCATAACTTATGATTTATATGGTCACGGTGATTCCATCAACCCACCGGAAACACCATCATTATATGAAATTTCAATTTAAACTCTCTCTTTTACAAAGAATAAATAAAACGAAGGCAATTCTAATTGGATTTTCTTTGGGAGGTATGATCTGTAGGCGTTTTGCACAAGATTATCCGGAAAAAACAGAGGCATTAATAATACTAAACTCTCCTTATAAACGATCGAATGAAGCTCAATCCGCAGTGTTAAATCGACTAGCTCAATTAAAATCTAATGGCCCTGAAGCCACCGTCGAAGATGCTCTAGTGAGATGGTTTTCCAATAATTATAGAAGTAAAAATCCAAAACTTTTAAATGTTGTAAGAAATTGGGTAATGAAAAATGATCCCAAGATTTATCCAACTATTTATGAGGTGTTAGCGACAGGCTTAGTAGAAATAACATCGCCTATTCCCAAAATTTCATGTCCAACCTTAGTAATTACTGCGGACGAAGATTTTGGAAATGGTCCTGAAATGGCGTATGCCATAGCTAAAGAAATTCCAAAATCTCAAGTATTGATCTTAAAAGGGTTACGCCATATGGCATTGGCTGAAGCACCTGATATTGTTAATAAACCAATTGAGAAGTTTTTAAATGAAGTTACAAAAACATGACAAATAAAGACAACCCCGGCATATTAAACGGTATTAGAGTGTTAGATCTTACTCGTATGCTATCGGGTCCATACTGTACGATGATGTTAGCTGATCATGGAGCTGAGGTTATAAAAATTGAGAGTGAAACGGGCGATAGCAGCAGAGCTAACGGGCCATTCCGCGATGATGATCCCAAACAGGAATGGGCGGGATACTTCGTAAGTTTAAATAGATCAAAAAAAAGCATAAAGTTAGATTTAAAAACTGAAATTGGAAAAGAAAACTTCAAAGAACTAGTGAAACAAGCAGATGTTATCGTAGAAAATTTCAGACCAAACGTTATGGAGCGTCTGGGACTGAAACCTGAAGAATTAGCTAAAATAAATAGATTAGTGTATGGCGCTATAAGAGGCTTTGGAGATCCAAGGTCTGGTGAGAGCCCATATGTGAAATGGCCATCATACGATGTCGTAGCCCAAGCAATGGGTGGAATAATCGGAATAACTGGAGCTAACGCCAGCGCTCCAACCAAAGTTGGACCAGGAGTGGGCGATATTTTTACCGGTTTAATGATGTCGTTTGGCATAATTGCAGCACTGAGGCATGCTGAGGCAACAGGATATGGTCAATTTATAGATATCGGAATGTATGATGCAGTACTAAGTCTATGTGAAAGAGCAGTATACCAACACGATTTTGATGGTACTATTCCAGGACCAGAAGGAAATGGGCACCCACTATTAGCCCCATTTGGTATTTTCCCCGCACATGATGGCCAAGTGGCTATTGGAATAGTCGATGACGTGTTTTGGAATGAACTCGCAAAATGCATGGGGGATGAAGCGTTAGCTGACGATAATATGGCCAAAAAAGCGGAACAGTCTTTGATTATACTAATTAAACATTTGATTTCATCTCTTTAAAAAACAAAAAATGAGTTATTAGATATTTTAGGCGGAAAACTACCTTTTGGGCCAGTAAACACTATAAAAGATATATTTAATGACAAACATGTAAATGTGCGAAAAATGATAGTATCAGTGCCTCATCATGACAGCACCAAAAGGGACTGGAAGGTCGCAGCAAATCCAATTAAATTTAGTTTAAATCCAGCCCCAAAGGCGATTACTCCACCTAAAATTGGCGAACATAACGAAAAATATTTAGGTGATATCAAAAAATCCAATGAATACGGTAATTCAGACAAAATTCGCTCTCTAAGAGATGCATTTGGTAATTTCGCCACGGGTGTGACTATCATAACAACCACTGATACTGATGGTTTACCACGCGGATTTACAGCGAATTCATTTACGTCAGTCTCCTTAGATCCTCCATTATTATTAGTCTGCATTGCTAAAACTGCACATAGTGCCCCAATTTTCAGCGATGCAAAGCATTTTGCTATTAACATTCTATCAGAACGTCAAAAAGATCTATCTGGGTTATTTGCCTCTCAAGAGGTAAATAAATTTGAACAACCCAACTGGTACCACGGGTCAAAAAAATTACCAATATTAAAAGGTAATATAGCACATTTTATTTGCGAAAATGATAGATTAGTTGATGCAGGCGATCATCTAATACTCATTGGAAAAGTTTTAGACCATGAGGTGTCAGAAGGTACGCCACTAGGGTATTTCAAAGGAAATTATTTTTCAGTTAGTCATGAGCAAACTTTGATAGAAGCCGCAAATACAACTGGAAACATTATGATTGGTGGCGTTTTATCGAAAGATAATAAAATTTTATTAAAGAAAGAGAAAAATAATAAATTTTCCATCCCAAAAGCTCCAAAAACAAATATGTCTAAACATGGGCTGTTTCAACATTTGGAAGACATAAAACTAAATCCTCAATTAAATTTCATCTATGCAATCTATCGTGATACAGAAACATCAAATCATCATATTTTTTATAATGGTATCGTCAAAGGAAATGCTCCTGATGATTTCGAGTTTTTTGGTCTAGATAAAATACCATTTGATGATATTTTATTACCCGCTGAAAAAAGTATGCTTGAACGATATGCTCGAGAATTTAAACATGGTACCTTTGGCTTTTATGAAGGTAACGAACAAGCTGGCACAGTAAGAGAAATCTCATCAACTCCAAGTAAATATGAAATAAAAGGTCTATAAAATGCAAACAATTCCAGAATTAAGAAAAATAATAACTTATGATGAAGATACACATCGAGAGGGCGATAAAGAGGCTAAACCTATTTTACGAATGATTGGAGTCGCAGCAGTTGTGAAAAATCCATGGGCTGGAAAAGGTTATGTAGAAGATTTGTCCCCCGAAATACAAAGAATTGCTCCCGTTTTGGGTGAGATGATGACAAAACGCATGATTGCGTTGGCAGGTTCGGGTGACGCGATTGAAGCTTACGGCAAAGCTGCGGTTGTTGGGCTGAACGGTGAGATCGAACATGCCTCTGGATTGATCCACACCCTGCGTTTCGGGAACCACTACCGCGAAGCTGTAGGTGCAAAATCTTATTTGGCTTTCACCAACACGCGCGGCGGCGCGAATGCACCGATCATGGTGCCGTTGATGGATAAAAATGATGCAGGGCGTCGGTCGCATTATCTAACCATCCAATTCGCAATTCCTGACGCACCGCGAGACGATGAAATCGTAATCGTTTTGGGGGCTGCAACGAGTGGTCGTCCGCATCACCGGATTGGCGATCGGTATCAAGATTTGAAGGATTTGGGGCATGACCTGGACAACCCAGCCGCGGTCTAAGATTGGGGTTTTGGCCACCATTTCAACGGGCACCGGACCACTTGTGGTGCTACAACCGAAAATTAAAATTCTTGATGCGTCAATCGGCAAAAGCAAGAAGCTAAAATTGGACTATCGGCTCTCGCATTAGCCAAGTCCAAACGTTGTTTAATGAATCGTGCTTCAGTATGAGCGCCACGACGTTTTAAACATTCGTGAAGACCATGAAGAGACCAGACATTATCAGGATTTTGACATGGTCGACCTAATTTACCATCAATCCCTAATTGTGTTCCACCAACATCTTCAGCTTCCTCAATTTTATCTTGTTCAAGCAAAAGAGCACCAAGTGCATGTCTTACTGGCTGCATCCAACCCCAAGGCTCTTCATAGGGAAGTCCATCATCTAAATATACGGCTTTCCTTAAATGATCAAAAGATTTGTTATATTCTTTTTTTCTATAGGCCACTTCTCCTTCGAGCATTTCAGCAGCGATAGCAAGTATATCAATACATAAATTATTAAATAGAACCCGAGTTTCAGGTACTGCTTTTATTGCTTTAAAAAATAATTCCTTCTGACCTTCAGCTTCATCTATTAAATTGGTTGCTGCATACGCTATTGTTTTAGCATAATAGGTTAAAGCAGTTGTAAAACAATACAGCTCAGTATCTTTTGGAGGCTCCTGACTTATTATCTCATCCCACATTCCAAAACGTACTAAGACATGAAATTTCATTGCATAATAGCTTTCTAGCCAATCTGCGCTAGGTCTTACTACTTCTTCACTTAGTAGATTTTGCAATTCGCTAGCAGCTGCTAAAGCAGGTTTGATTTGTCCTAGAAACATTGCGCCATAAATTTTAAAATGTAAGTTATGACAAACATAAGCAGTATAAAAAGTATTTGGTCCCCGGTAATCTAAATATTTTTGATCTGCTTTAGACGCTATATGATTACGACGAACAACATTTTCGTAGTGACCACATAAAACATCAATATGAGTTGCCATATGTTGTAAATGACCAGCGTCGGGAACTAAATTAGTTAAAGCATCACCGGCTTTCAGCGCTTTCTCTGGGTGAGGAGACATTTCCATTAGGTGAATGTACATATGTAGTAGTCCAGGATGGCTATTCGCACCCTTGTAGTCTAGATTTGAAAACGCTGTCTCAAGTACAGAGATGGCCTCCTGAGTATTAGCACCTGCCTTTACTTGACCTGTTCCCACTTCCCAGAGTTGCCAAGGCGTTCTATTCATTAATGCTTCTGCAAATAATGCACAAACTTCTAAATTGGTATTATGATTTCTATATGTTTCTCGCATTTTATTAGCATACGCATCATTATAATCACTAAAATCTTCCAACATTGGATCATCAGGATAACGCTCATCAAGGGATTTGATTAAGTCACGTTCTACTGGGGTTAAATTAGAAATACTCTTAGCTGTGATCAAAGACTCTTTAGATCTTTCAACACAATTTGATTTATCTTTCTCAGAAAAATCCATCCATTTTTTATTATAATTTGGTCCTACCGCATAAGAAACACCCCAATACGCCATTGCGCAATTTTCATCTATCTCAATAGCCTTATCAAAACAAAAAATAGCTTCCTCATGATTATATCCATAAATCCACATCAAACCTCGATCAAACCAAAGTTGTGCATCTTTAGAATTTGTTGTTACCGGAAAAGAATAGTCGCCAAGATCAAAATAATCCATTTCTGTGTCCTAATTTTTTAATGTGTTTGATATCTTTTTTGTTGCCTTACCTATAGCTTGTTCCAAATCAAATATTAAATCGTCGACATCTTCAATGCCAATTGATAGCCGTAAAAGACGTGGATGAACTGGAAAATCATCACCAGAAACTGTTTTTCGATGCTCGATTAAACTTTCAACTCCCCCCAAAGATGTCGCTGCATAAAACACTTTACAAAACCTAGCAATATCAATGGCCGTTTGCTCTGTGCCTTTAACAATAATTGACATCATACCCCCAAATTGAGAGTTAGTTTGCATTTTTGCAATTTTATGATCGGGATGAGATGGCAATCCTGGATATAAAACTGTCTCGATATCATCATTTGTTTCAAAATGACGCGCTATGACCATCGCATTTGAACTTGCTTTTTCAACTCGTAAAAATAAAGTTCTTAATCCTCTTATCAATAACCATGCATCAAAGCTATTTAACACAGTTCCTTGTAGTTTTCTTATATTATAAATTTCTTCCCAAAATTTACCAGTTTTTCTTACAGATAATGCACCGGCACTAACGTCAGAATGACCATTCAGGTATTTAGTAGCTGAATGAAAGGAAATATCAGCTCCTAACTCAAGTGCCTGGGTCATACATGGTGGTGTGCCAGTACAATCAGTTACTAGTAAAGCACCACTATTATGAGTTATTTTCGCAGCAGCCTTTATGTCAGTAACTGTCCAATCAGGGTTATTTGGGGTTTCAACCCAAACCAAATGAGTCTTGTCCTTTATGATTGCCTTGCTCATTTCTTTTAGATCACCAGCGTCATAATAAGAAACATTCAATCTATGCAAAGCCTCGTATCTCTGAAATTGAGCTAAAACGCCATGATACATTACTTTTGGTACGACAACATGCGCACCAGCAGGCAAATGATCAATTACTGCGGTTGCTGCAGACATTCCTGACGAAAATAAGAATGTTTCTTGTGCTAGTTCTAACTCTGAAATTAAAGCTTCAGCATGAGTAGTAGTCTGATTGCCATCTCGCCGATACCAATAAGGCTTACGCACTTCATAATTTTCGTTACGCGCATAAGTTGCAGTTGGTTGTATAGCAGGAACTACTGAACCTGTTTCCGGATCCAAAAATCTAAGTGCTTGCGCCAAACGCGTTTGCAAAGACAACTTGGAATTTATTCTTTTATCCATTCTAAAACCCTTTAAATGTACTTTTCATTATAGATATGTTTCAAGGTGAACAATTTAATTTTCTATAAATAATTTCAACACGTTACTTTATATCAAAATAATAGCACCCCCACAAACATACTTATGCTTTTGCTACTCTAAAGCCTATATTTCCAGAAGTCATATTCGCCTTTAAAGATTGCCTTGATGACGTTCTGTATCGAACACAATACGAATTGTGACATAAAAAAGAGCCCCCTTTTGCTACAAACTCCATTCCATTTATAGGTCCAATTGGATTGCGTACTGGACGTGGTGAATGAAGCGTCGTGAATTTGTCGGCAACACGCTCCCAAACATTTCCTGTCATGTTAAATAATCCAAATGAATTTGGTTCAAATGAATCAACAGGCATTGTTCCACATTTTGATGGAAATTCTTGATCTAAAAGAAAAGATTCTTCTGGCCATATGTTAGCTTGAAACTTACCATCTTTTTTTAAAATATTTCCCCAAGGAAAGTCATTTCTGACTAAGCCCACCACGCGCAGCAAATTCCCATTCAGCTTCAGTCAATAATCTTGTTTGTGTCCATTCACAGTATGCTAATAAATCCATTTCACCCAAGTGAACAACAGGATGGGTATCACGATTTACTACAGAGCTACCCCGACCCTCAGGATTTTTCCAACACGCACCATCCACTAATTTCCACCACGGTGCATTAGCAAATGATTGGTAATTATCAGTGTGTTTTAACGAATTAGAAAATACAAATGAATTACCAATATTTTCAGCTAAGGTTTTGTAACCCGTACTCTCAATAAAACGCAAGTAATCAGCATTAGTGACCGCAGTAGAGGAGATAGAGAAAGAATCCACCCAAACCTTCCGCACTGGAGCTTCACCATCTTCTGGGTGTTGAGCATCATTTAAGATATTAACCAGCCACCGTCAATATCAACAGTAGTACCAGTAATGAATTCATTTTCTGCATTATAATTAATTATGCACAAGTCATTACAAACTAATGCTATTCATCATTACTTTTTTGATAAGAGTAAACCACATCCCAATCAGGTCCCCAAACGTCTTTCCAAAGGTGTTTTCTAGTGCTATTTTGTTTTGGACGGCCACCTTGCCACAAATCAGCTTCAGACTTTGAGTAATTTGAAAAATAATCCTCTAACATAATATCTAATTTTTCAACAATTTCCACATAATTTGAATCATTAATTAAATTGCGCGTTTCTTTTGGATCATTTTCAACATCAAATAACTCGTCACTAAAAGAAAATGTTTCAGAATCTGGAAATCTTTTAAAATAAGCCCATTTCTGAGTTCGCACAACTCTCGTTTCTTCTTGTTCAGAAAAAACTGCATCTTCAACCCGAGATGTATTATTTTCAGTTAGAAGCTCAACTAATGAACGGCTTGGAATAGTTTTTTCATAGTTTTTTTTAGGAAGCAACTTCTTGTAAGTAGGATAAATATCCATATTTGAAACTACTATATCTGCAGCATGAAAAGAATTATGGACTTGAACACCCTTTACTAATTTTCCTTTAACTACAATTTCTTGTACAGGCCCCCAAAAACCATGGTGACCGATTGAAAGTCCATGATCAGACGTAAATATCAATAATGTGTCATCATAGATTCCCAATGATTTGACCTTTTCTACTATCCGTCCCACACCATCATCAACCATCGAAATTTGAGAATAATAATTTCTCATCGTTGCTAAATCATTTGGGGCGCTCAAAAGCATGGAGTAATCCATCCCCCCCCCAGAAAATTCCTTGACCATTTCATAATTAGCAATCGCCCCTTTACTCAAACCTTCCCGCGGGATTGAATCCATAGGACAATCTTCATATCTTTTAGTATGCCGGCAAGTATCTGTTTCTTTAGTTGCTGGCCAATGTCCATATGGAGCAGGATATGGAAGGTAAAGAAAAAATGCTTGATCACTTTCAACTTGCTCATCAATAAAGCTAACTGCTTTGTCAGTAAAAAAATCAACTGTATGTCCTTCATGTAAATAGTTTTTTCCATTTTCAGTAACCTGGTTTCTATAAAAACTCCTTACGTGGCCATCTTCCATAGTAACCCAGTGGTCAAAACCCGGCATAGTAGTTTCAGTCTCTCCTAAGTGGTATTTTCCAATTAATGCAGTTTTATAACCACTTTCGCTAAGTGACATTGGTAACGTGCGTAAGCCATCTAAAGCGTGCCAACCAAGAGGCCAATCTTCTTTTTTTCTAGTATCAATCCAGCTATGAACACCGTGTTGTGACGGCAATAGCCCAGTTAGTAAAGATGCTCGACATGGTGAGCAAAATGCATTTGGGCAATAGGCATTATCAAAAGTGACACTTTCAGTAGATAGCTGATCCAAATTAGGGGTATAGATTTCCTTGTTTCCATAACAACCTAGAGTTGACGCCTGCTGATTATCTGTAAATATCAGAATTATATTTCTTCTCCTCCAAGTTCTAACTTTTCTAAAAACTTCTTCTCAAACTGATTCATCTTTCATAATCTCTTTCCCAAATCAAAATATATTTCAATGTTAAATCTTGCCTCTATAAGTTTGAGGAAAAGTATTAATGGCAGATTCATGTTTACGCCAGTCGTACTCATTAACCCAATATTGAGCAAGTTCTTTCATATAATCTAAGTTTGAACCATAATTCCAGCCCCCATCAATAGGCATCTCATGCCAAGGATAACTTGAAACCAGATTAAAATAAAATCTATTTTATCTAAGTTTATTTAATTCAAATGGCTTAATTAATAAAAAGATGGTACTCCTGTAAGAAAATACAGTAAATATATCAGGTACATATACAATCATTTATTAGCAAAACAAAATTCTCATCTCATTTTGAGTTAAAGAGAGGTTCAGTTTATAGTTCAATAAGTGAATAATTTCATAGCATGGTATTTTTATTTAAGTAAGAATATCAGAAATTATATGATTCGAAATTTCAAGAAAAAAGTTTATTGAAACCCCATGACAAAACATAATAATGCAAATCCACCCGTGTCTTTTGATTACATTGTCGTTGGAGCTGGTGCTGCAGGATGCGTACTTGCTTCACGATTAGCCCAAGACGGTAGATATAGTGTTGCTCTCGTAGAGGAAGGACGCAAAGACACAAGCCGTTGGATCCATATCCCCGCTACTTTTTTTTTGGCTATGCAATCTCAAGATTCAACAAATGTGATATCAGAGCCAGATCCGAGTTTGGATGAGCGTAATTTTGTTGTACCACAAGGACGAGTCTTAGGTGGAGGATCCTCTATAAATGGAATGATTTATATGAGAGGGCAAGCACAGGATTATAATGACTGGGAAAAAAATCATGGCTGCACTGGCTGGAACTATAAAGCAGTTTTGCCTACATTTTGCATGCAAGAAAGAAATACTAGACTTAACAAACCTTTTCATGGCCAAAATGGACAACTAGTTGTATCCGATCCCGAATATAAGCACCCTATTAACTCGGCTATAATTGAAGCAGCAATAAATGCAATACCCTCAAACAATGACTTTAACGGTGCAAATCAAGAAGGTGCTGGCTGGTATCAAGTAACAGCCTTTAAGGGAAAGCGCTATTCTGCAGCAACTAGTTTCCTAAAACCATTTATAAACTCAGAAACATTAACACTTTTTACAGAATGCAAAGCTCAACGTATTATATTTACCAATCGTAAAGCTACAGCAATAGTAATTGAGGATAAATTTTGATCACGCGAAATAATTGCTAAAAAAGAAATAATTTTGACTGCTGGTAGCTTCCAAAGCCCAAAGCTTTTGATGTTGTCAGGCATTGGTCCAGAAGAAAATTTAAGAAGAGCCGGTATTAACGTTTTACATAATTCGATCAATGTCGGTGCCAATCTCCAGGACCACGTAGGTGCGCCAGTAACAATGAGATTGAAAAAAAACACTGGCTTACATGGCGAAAATAAAGGATTGAAAGCAATCAAGAATGGATTGGAATATTATCTCTTCAACCGGGGCCTACTGACCTCAAACTTATTAGAGGCTGGCGCTTGTGCAGACACCAGTGGCCAAGGCCGTCCAGACGTACAATTTAATTTCTCCCCATTTGCACCAGGTCCTCCAGGACAACCTCCTTTACCTTTTCATGCGGTTCAAGTTCATCCAATGACTATGAGGCCTAAATCAACCAGTCGTTTACATCTAGATACATCCAATCCAACATCTTCACTTAAATTTTATTCAAATGTCCTTTATGATGATGGTGATCTAGATACACTTCGCCGAGGCGTTAGGCTGGCAAGAGAGATATTTAATCAAAATCCTTTAAAAAACTTAGTTACAGAGGAAATTTGGCCTGGAAATGGTGTTTCTTCTAAGATTGGATCAAATACTCTTGATGACAGTATCCGACAGCAAGCTAGGACAATTTACCACCCAGCCGGTACGTGTAAAATGGGGCCACAAAAACATGCAGTCGTCGATTTGGATTTAAGAGTAAATGGTGTAGAGGGACTAAGGGTGGCAGATTGCTCTATTATGCCAGCATTAGTATCTGGGAATACTAACGCTCCTACCATGATGATTGCAGGTAGGGCGGCAGAAAAGATACTCAAAGATAATTGATATTGGCTCATAGCCAACAAAATATTAAGTGAGGTGGTTGGCTGGGATGGTAGGATTCGAACCTACGGTACACGCTACCAAAAAGCGTTGCCTTACCACTTGGCCACACGAGCTCGACTAGAGAAATATGCTCGCGACAGGGTTCGAACCTGCGACCAAAAACTAATAAATATAATTAAAAGTCATTTAGAGTTAGGAAAAAAAAGATTCTGACCTCTAATTTTATAATTTTGCATCAAATGCCCAGCCTTTGAAGATACTAACCAATCCTCTACCAAGCGAGCATTTTTATATGCAATATTTGGATACTTTTCCTTCGATATCGGTAGATAAGAATATTGGTTAAATAATTTTTCATCACCCTCAAATAAAATATCCAAATCTCCCTTTCTATCAAAATTTAACCAACTTGCTCTATCACTAATTACATATGCCGAAAGTTCTGATGCCATATTTAGAGCTGCACCCATGCCAGCACCTACTTCCCAATACCAATTGACAGAAAAATTTTTGGGAGTTTGGTCAGCCTGCAACCATAAAGCTAATTCCATTTTATGCGTTCCACTGTCGTCACCTCGACTAATAAACTTAGATTCACTATTTTTAATTGCTTTCAAAATTGCAGTTAAGTTTTTTAATTTCTTAATTCCCGCGGGATCTGACTTAGATCCAATAACTACAAAATCATTATACATAATCTCTCTGCGATATGGTGCAAACCCATTTTCAACAAATATTTCTTCTGCTGATCTGGAGTGAACTAAAATGGCATCAACATCACCTCTACTTCCTAGTTTAAGAGCTTGCCCTGTGCCCACCACTAATAGGTCAACCATCTCTTTTGAACTTCTCTAACTTTGGAATTAATACATCTGCTAATCCAGAATTATGAAATGAAGTTGTAACGGCTAGCTTAAAATTTCGATCCGCAGCAAACCCACCCGAAAGGTAAAAAAACTGAACTAAAATAACTATAAATGACAAGAAAAGCTTTCTCACTGTAAAATCTCTCCACGCAAAAAAGTTAAGCCTTCTTTTGTTTTAGGATTTTTAAAAAATGAGGCGGCGCTACCAACTTCTAACAGTTTTCCATGATGTAAAAACAATATATCATTTCCTAACCTTTTTGCCTGACCCAAATCGTGTGTCGCCATAATAATTTTGGTGCCATTATTTATCACGTGCTTTAATAGTTTCTTCAATTTCAAATTTAGATTTTCCATCTAAATTTACAGTAGGTTCATCTAAAAAAATTAATTTTGGATCACTTATTAACGATCTCGCCATAACCATTCTTTGTTTTTCACCCCCTGAAAGTGAAATTGCTGGCGCATAAGCTTTATGGTCTAAAGATGTTCTTTCTAACCAGTACTCCGCTTGAGTTATGGCTTCTTTTTTTGAAATACCTTTTAACATTAAAGGGTAATACACATTTTCTATCACATTACGCTTAAGAATCACTGGGGATTGAAAAACAAAACTTTGCTCTTCTATTTTAGCTAAAGGGTCCCATGTGATTGAGCCAGTTGTAGGCTTATCTAAGCCATGCAGTAGGCGTAAAAGAGATGTCTTTCCTGCCCCATTTGGACCTAAGACAATTGTGCAGTTAGAATTTACTAATTCAAAAGAGACTGGGCCCTAATAATTTAGAACTATTCTTTTCAATTGAAACGTCAACTCCTGTTATTTTACATTCTATCATCTGTCTGCTCATATTTTGACTTTATAGTTAGATGTATCAGCAAATTTATCAGAATTGCTAAAAAAATGAGCACTATACCCAACGCCATTGCGAGGATAAAATTACCTCGACTTGTTTCTAAAGAAATTGCAGTGGTTAAAACACGCGTAGCGTGATCAATGTTACCACCAACAATCATAATCGCACCAACTTCACCTATACCTCGTCCAAAACCCGCCAAGGATGCCGTAATCAAAGAACGTTTAGCATCTTTTATAAGCGTAAAAATAATTTGCCACCTACTTGCATTCAATGAAACAAAAAAATCCCGGTATTCCATCCAAAGCATTCTGATAGTTCGGTGCGATACAGAGGCAACAATAGGCAAGATAATTAAAACTTGAGCAATTATCATAGCGGTTGGTGTAAACAAAAGGTTAAACACTCCAAATGGGCCTGATTTAGAAAGCAATACATACACAATCAATCCCACCACCACAGGTGGTAAACCCATTAATGCATTAATTATTACAATAACTAAACTTCTGTATCTAAACATAGAAATAGCTAACCAAGAACCAAATGGAATACCAATTAAGGACGCAATAATAGTCGCAGATAACGTTACCTGTAATGATCGGCTAGAAATTGAATATAGATCGGGATCTAAATTAAAGATTAACGTTAATGCTTGAATTAAACCCTGAAATAAATCAGACATCGCCCACCCTATTTTTAATCCTTAATTATAATTTCTACTAACTTAAAAATAACCTTTTAAGCTTATACAAAACTGGTCTATATTATTAATAATGAAATTAACAATAGTGAATAATAAAGTGCAAATCAAAGACTATATTAGAACAATACCCAACTTTCCAAAAAAAGGCATAATGTTTCGAGATGTCACAACTTTATTTTTAAATGGGGAAGGATTGAAATTAGCAATCAACCAGATGATTAAGCCATATTTGGATATAAAGATTAATAAGGTAGCTGGTTTAGAAGCTCGTGGCTTTATCCTTGGTGGTGCTATAGCCGATAGATTATCTGTAGGCTTTGTACCAATAAGAAAAGCCGGAAAACTACCTGGAAGTGTGATATCGCAAGATTATGAATTAGAATATGGTAGTGCCACTTTGGAATTACATGACGATTGCATAGAAGCTGGTGATCGGATCTTATTAGTTGATGATCTTCTAGCAACTGGGGGAACAGCAGAAGCAGGAATTAAACTAATAGAAAAGTTAGGTGGTGAAATTGTTTCATGTTCATTTATAATTGATCTACCAGGATTGGGTGGTCGACAGCATTTAGAAAAGATGGGCTTTGAAGTAAACGCTTTATGTGATTTTGAAGGCGAATAATTTAATTGGCAAAATTAAAGATCAATTAAAGCTCCTGGATTAAATATACCATTAGGATCAACTCACAAACAATTGCTTTCGAGCGCCACGGGATCTTTGCGCCGGGCCATGGAATTGCGTTTTGAAAGTCCAATTCCATGTTCGGCAGAAAAACTTCCATTAAGGGCCAATACAACGTCTTCAATTGCTTCTGTGATCGCTAGATTTTGTTTTATCCCAATTTCTAAATAAATTAAAATGCAAATTCCCATCTCCAACATGGCCAAAACAATTAATTTGACAGTCTGATATAAGACTAATTTCATGGCTAACCATTTTAATAAATTCGGCTATTTCTCCTAGGGGCAAAGAAATATCAGTGCTGCCAATTGAACCGACAAGTCTGTTTGCTTCGGGAATACTTTCTCTAAATTTCCAAAATGTTCTACGTTGAGCTTCAGATTGCGCAATCACCCCATCCTGCACAAATTTCTTGTCAAATATTAAATGCATAAATTGTTCGAATTTTGCATGAATATCTTTATCACTACTTGAGGTAGATTCAATTAATACAAACCATTCTGACTCAGTACTCATGGGCACCTTAATTTCTGGTAAGCATTTTGTCACAAACTCGACTGCTTTACGACCTATTAATTCAAATGATGAAACCCTTTCATCCATAAATTCTTGAGCAAAATTTAATAGTTCTAATGCTTCTGAAGGTGATTTTACATTTAAGATCGCAGTGCAAATTTGGTTAGGTTTTGGAAACAATCTAAAACTCGCAGCAGTAATTAAGCCCAGTGTTCCCTCAGAACCAATAAGTAAGTTTTTCAAATCATAACCCGTATTATCTTTACGCAATCGATTTAACCCATTAAAAATTTCACCATTTGGCAATACAGCTTCAACTCCAAGACAAAAATCTCTGATGTTGCCATATTTTAAAACTTGAACACCACCAGCATTTGTGGCCAGATTACCACCAATTCGACATGATCCTTGAGAGGCTAAGGCAAGTGGAAAAAGTAAATTATTTTTACTAACTTCTTCCTGTAGGTGTTCTAAAATAACGCCTGATTCCACGATTATAACTTTCTCATCTACATAGAAATCTCTAATATTTTTCATTCTCTCTGTGGAAAGTATGACAGAAGCCTCATGTCTAGGATCGACTTGTCCACCCACTAAACCAGTGCCACCGGAATATGGGATGATACTGATTTTTTCTTTTTGACAAGCTTTCACAATTATTGAAGCTTCTTTAGTTGTTCTGGGCAAAGCTAATATTGAACTATTATTTCCATTCAAAAGGCCTCTTGGTTCTTCAAGGTATTTTGATTTTACTTCACGAAGTGTACCTTGAGGCAACCTACCTTCAACAGTTTTAACAAAATTGGGGATTAATGAATTAAGCAATGAGAAGTCCTAAATTAAAATTCAGATAATTCTTATTATAAATGCACTTTAACATAATTAAAATAAATTAATAATTATCCTGCGATAGATTTTCCACGTCTATCATTTCTAAGGTTTGCATAAAGTACATGATTCCGCCAACGGCCTGAAATTTGTAAATAGCTTTGGGCAACACCTTCATATTTAAAACCGGATTTTTCCAATACCCGTCGGGACGCTAAGTTTTTTGGTAGACATGCAGCTTCTATACGACTCAAATCTAACGTCTCAAAAGCATAATTTACAACCGCTGGTAAAGCATCTCCCATAAAACCTTGACGTATATACGGTTCACCAGTCCAATATCCAATCGTCGCGGTTTGTGCAGGACCTCGCCTAATATTATCAAGAGTTATAGCACCAATCAATAATTGGTCTGAACGTCTAATAATAAATAAAGGAATTGCCGTATTATTTTGGACAGACTTTCGAGCCCATTCAACTCGTTGGGTAAATGATTTCTTTGTTAAATGATCATCTTGCCAGTTTGGTTCCCAAGGCATTAAAAAATCAGCACTTTTTCTTCGTAGGTTAATCCATTCGTCTCGATCAATCATTTGAGGTAATCTCATCGTAAGATTTTCGGTCTCAATATTAATTTTTGGCATTTTACGGAACATTACGCTGCCAGTATATCTGTCAGTTCATTGAATGAAATAACATTTGAGACAGGACCATATGTAGACAATGCTGGTTTTTTGTCCCGAATTACATTCTGAGCAAAATTACGAACTTCTTCTAAATTGACTGCATCAATTTTTTTCACAACTTCATCTAAAGATGGAATTCGATTCCAGATTATTAACATTCTGGCCAATCGTTCCGCTCTTGAAGAAGCGCTCTCAAGGCCCATTAACATTCCTGCTTTCATTTGCACTCTTGAACGATCTAATTCAGCTTGTTCAAAATCAATCGCAGCACGCTTCATCTCAGATATTGTTATATTAGATAAATCCTTTAGGTTTTCAGAACTGGTACCGCTATATATCGTCAGCAAACCTGTATCAGAGTAGGCTCCACCTTGAGCAAATATAGTATAGCATAGGCCTCTTTTTTCTCTGATCTCCTGGAATAGCCTTGATGACATTCCACCACCCAAAGCGATAGAATAGATTTGAGAGGTGTAGATTGATTCATCCAAATATCCTGGTGTTTCAAAGGCCAAAGCAAAATGTGCCTGCTCTAAATCTTTTTCCACCTGGATCTCACCTCCATGATAAAGACTTGGAGGTGTTTTTGTTTTTAAAATAGGTGCTTTTTTATCAAATAAAGTTTTAATCTGAGAAACTATTTGATTATGGTTGACCGCACCTGCTGCTGATAAAACCATTTGTTCTGGTCCGTAATGTTCCGAAACAAATTTCAATAGATCTTCTTGGCTAAAGTTACTAACTCGCTCACTTGATCCCAAAATAGTACGCCCTAAGGATTGATTGGGGTATGCAGCCTCTTGCAACCAATCAAAAATAATATCATCAGGTGTATCCATAGCCTGACCTATCTCTTGTAAAATAACACCTCTCTCAGTTTCCAATTCTTGCTTATCAAAAATTGGATTTAATAATATATCACTAATTACATCTATTGCTAACGGTACATCATTTTCTAAAACTCTTGCGTAGTAAGCTGTCATCTCTCGACTTGTGTAAGCATTAATATAACCGCCAACATCTTCAATGGCCTGAGCAATATCAAGAGCGGAACGTTTATGAGTCCCTTTAAATGCCATATGCTCTAGGAAATGTGCTATACCATTTTGTTTTAAGGTTTCATTTCGCCCTCCAGTATTGATCCAAATCCCAACTGAGGCTGATTTCAATCCGGGCATATTTTCGGTCACAACCCTGAAGCCGTTATCGAGTGTAGTTAACGAAATACTCATATATTTATACCTTTACTAATTATAGCTTTTATTTCATCTACGTTATTTGGAACCTTTGTTAACCGCTCGGCTCTTTTAAACAAATCACTCATATTGTCTGGTAGTTTGGGGGGAAACTCCACAAGCACTCTTTACTGCATCAGGAAATTTGGCAGCTGCTGCAGTGGCCAAAATGATCATTGGAATATCTTGTTCTTTATTCTTTTCAAGGGCTACTTTTACACCTATCGCCGAATGTGGACATAAGAGCATTCCTGTATCTTGATAAATTGAATGAATGGTAGCACTAGTTTCTTCTTCAGACGACGTTCCACTCTCAAATACATCTTGCAACATTTTAGTTTCAACTGAGCTAAGCTCAAATTCTTTAGTTGATTTTAAACTATGCATTAATTCACAAACAAGCTCAGAGTTTTGACCATATATATCAAATAAAGCTCTTTCAAAATTTGAACTCACTTGAATATCCATTGATGGACTGATTGACGGTTTTACTTTTTCAATTTTATAAATTCCACTTTCCAAAACACGGTGTAAAATATCATTCTGATTAGTAGCTATAATTAATTTTTCAATTGGTAAGCCCATCTTTTTAGCAACATAACCTGCAAAAATATCCCCAAAGTTGCCAGTCGGAACAGTAAAATTAACTTTATTCTTTGGTGCACCTAGAGATATTGCCGATGTAAAATAATATACGATTTGGGCCATCACCCTTGCCCAATTTATTGAATTAACACTCGCTAAATTTACTTCGTCTCGAAAATCAAGATCATTAAACATTTCTTTTAAAAGTGACTGGCAATCATCAAAATTTCCATCAACTGCCAAAGCATTAACATTACTTTCAACAGCTGTAGTCATTTGACGACGCTGAACTTCCGAAACAGCGCCATCTGGGTACATGATAAAAACCTCTACAGAATCAAGGCCTCGAAATGCCTCTATTGCTGCCGAACCGGTGTCACCAGAAGTAGCGCCCACAATAACAATCTTTTGAGATTTACGCTGCAGTGATAATTCAAACATTTGACCAATTAGTTGCATGGCCACGTCTTTAAACGCCAAAGTAGGCCCATGATAGAGTTCTAAAAGAAAGTTTTTTCCACCTATATTTGTTAATGGGCAACGTTCTTCCTTACCAAATCCTCTGTACGCTTTATTAATTATTTCTTTAAATTCTTCATCACTAAAGGTCGATCCAATAAATGGCTTCATGATTGTAAATGCTATTTCTTCATAAGAGCAGCTTGCCATCTCTATTATCGCTTTTTCGTTGAAAAATGGCCATTCTTTTGGAACGTAAAGTCCCCCATCCCGAGCAAGACCGGTCAACATTACATCTTCAAAGTTTAATTCGGGGGCAGAACCTCTTGTCGAAACGTATTTCATATCCATCAACCTTACTAAACTACAAATCTTTTTGGCGCTTGATACGCGATATCCAGTACGCTGTCATCCCCAACCATATAATACTCAAGGCAAACCAAGTGATAGCATATTGTAAATGATTATTTGGGATCCCAGTTGTATTGATTGGCCAAGGTAAAACTTCAGTTGCACTAGGCTTAATTTCTCTTGCTACAATGAGTATTGGCTCTGTATTTAGATACTTAGACATCCATGGTAAATCTCTTGCAAACCACAAATTCTTCTTTAAATCTGGATCTGGTGTAAAAAATTCATCAATTTCATTTGGCCAAAGCAGATTTCCTGTAACTTCAACGAAACCTAAAGTGCGATCTTTGTTCTTGTCACCTTCACGAATAAACCCTCTATCAATAAGAATTGATCTGTTCTTAGTTTTAAATTTTGCAATGACGCGATACCCGGGACCTATAGGAGGCCGGCTTGTCAAAACATGTACTTCATCTTTAAGTAATTCACCGGTTAACTTTACTGAAAGATACTGATGAGATTTAGGAGTAGCAAAATCAGGTAAATCAACTGGCGCAGCAGAAATCATTTTAGATATTTGGAATAACCTGGCTTCCTTCCATTGTAAGCGCTGAGTTTGCCAAACCCCTAAATAAACGAGAATTAAGGCTCCGAATAAACCAAATAATATAGGTGCTAGAAATTTCTTCATTCCAGCAATCCATAAACAAAAGGCGCGAGCAATACGCCGCGCCAATGTGAATAAATTAGAAAAAGGTATTTATTAATATACAATATTACCTACTTTAACCGCCCCAAATATAAATAGCGGCAAATAAAAATAACCAAACAACGTCAACAAAATGCCAATACCATGCCGCTGCTTCAAAACCAATATGTTGTGTTTGACTAAAGTGGCCTTTCATAGTTCGAAATAGGCAAACTAATAAAAAAATTGATCCAATTAAAACATGAAAGCCATGGAAGCCTGTAGCCATAAAAAAAGTAGCCCCATATATATTTCCTGAAAACCCAAAAGCCGCATGACCATACTCATATGCCTGAAAAAAGGTAAATAAAGCTCCTAGTGCGACAGCAATTATTAGTCCATTAACTAAATCTTTACGATTATTTTCGTGCACCAATGCATGGTGTGCCCAAGTAGCAGCACATCCAGAACACAAAAGTATTAAAGTATTAATTAGAGGAAAGTGCCATGGATCAAAAGTCTCAATGCCCGCAGGCGGCCAAATACCGTCTATCTTTGGACTATCTGGGCCCATTGGATAAAGCGCATGCTTAAAGAATGTCCAAAACCAAGCTACAAAAAACATAACCTCAGAGAAAATAAACCAGCTCATGCCGTAACGTAAACCGATAACAACAACTGGTGTATGATCACCAACATGACTCTCAACGATCATCTGAGACCACCAGGCCCACATAACATATAAGACCAAAACAAATCCTATAAGGAAAACAAATATTGTTATACTTTGCATCCACAAAACAGCACCAAAGAGCATTACAAATGCACCCACTGCGCCTAGAAAAGGCAATATACTCGGATCAAGAATATGATAATCATGATTTTTTTCGTGTGCCATGGTAACTTTCCTTCTTACTTCAAAAGAATTATCTTATTCATCAGATAATTGAAATAGCGATACTTGCTCCTGCGGCAATTCGGTTCTGTGGAACGTGTACGATAATGTAATAGACTTAGCATATTTTGCTTCTTTATCTTTTACTATCTCAGGGTCAATATAAAAACTCACAGGCATTTGAACTCTTTCACCTGGTTGTAAGACTTGCTCTTCAAAACAAAAGCAAGCGATTTTTGTAAAGTAACCACCCGCTGAGTAAGGAAAAACATTGAAGCTTGCCGTTCCAGCAATTGGATCAGAAGTTGGGTTATAAGCTTCATAAAATGCCAAGCCAGTTTCACCAATTTTTAACGTTAACTCATGCTTGACAGGTTTGAAATTCCAAGGCATTCCACGTTCGGTGTTAGCATCAAATTTTATTAAAATTGTTTGATCAAGAATTTCGGTGCTCTCAGATTGCGCAACCTGAGTAGTTCCACCAAATCCAGTAACTCTGCAAAACCAATCATAAAAAGGCACTGCTGCAAAGGATAAGGTTCCCATAAAGACCACTAGGGTTAATGCGCCTAAGACTGTCTTTTTATTTGAAGAATTACTCATCAGCAACTGGTGTGACGCTAATGCGATAGCTATGGTCAAAAGCCTCAAGCATTGCACCGTTACTCATTTTTACAACTGTTACGCCAAAGACGAGAACTACAAAGGACAAAAGTAAACATCCAATTATAATATTAGATCGTTGCCTTTTTTTGTGCTGGGGGTGTAACTTTATTAATGCCATAATTAAATAAACACCAACCAATTAATAAATGAAAAATCTATAATTTCATTGCCAATTATTGCTCCAATTTTTTCAGAAGATTGATGTAAAAATGTAACTAATTTCATTTTATTTTTCCTATTTTTTGTGATTTAGCAACTGCATGATGGCATCAGTTGTTTTATTTATAATTTTATTATCATAGCCATTTTTTAATTGTTTTCTAATAGCGTGAAGTATAAGTACAATTATTTGCTCAACAACAAATTCATCATAGCTAACTTTAAATATTTTAATTTTAATACCTCTTTGTAACAGTTAACATTGGAACGCCTGCTTTTGCGTAATCGTTGTTCATAAAGAGTGCTAAGGCCCAAAAATGTGGAGGGGTCCACATAAAAATTAATGCAAACATGAGAACACTTTCAATTCCGATTCCTCCAGTCGCAACAACCCAGCCAATCATTGGTGGGAATGCACCCGCAGCGCCACCAATTACAATATTTTGCGGAGTCCATCTTTTAAGCCACATTGTATAAATTACGGCGTAAAAGAAGATGGTAAAAGCGAGTAAAGCCGCTGACAAAAAATTAGCAGTGATCGCTAACATGCCTACAGAAAACACAGACAGCCACAAACCCAAGTTTCTTGCTTCAGACGGTGACACTCTACCTCCAGGTATTGGCCTTTCAGAGGTTCTTTTCATAACTGCGTCTATATCGGCATCCCACCACATATTAAGTGCGCCAGAAGCACCCGCTCCAATTGCAATAAATAAAATTGACGCAAATGCCAGAATTGGGTGCACACTATTAGGTGCAACAAATAATCCAACTGAAGCAGTAAATACGACCAATGACATAACTCTTGGTTTTAGTAATGCAAAATAGTCGTCAAACTCTGCTTGGTTATGAATACTGTAATCAGTAGATGTAATAGATGCATCGGTCATTTACTGTCCTTTATCAAATTTAAACTCATTTGATCTTTAACTATTAGTTAGAAGCAATATTTAAAGAGCGTGGTTTTCCTGCATATTCAATTATTGCATTATCTAACCACTCCTCATACTCAGCCATAGTTACTGCTCTGACCGTTATCGGCATGTATGCATGATTTTTACCACAAAGCTCTGAACATTGCCCAAAATAGATACCTTCTTGTCCTTCATCTACATTGAACCATAATTCTGTTATTCTTCCAGGAACTGCATCCTGCTTTACGCCAAATGCTGGTATAGTCCACGCATGTATTACATCAGCACCAGTAACTCGAACCACTATATTTTTCCCAGTTGGAATTACCACTGAAGTGTCCGTAGCCAATAGATATTCATCTGGACTATATCCATAATCAGCAAGTTCGTCTTTTTCTAACAAAAATCCGTCAAAACCAAATTCGTGTTCAGGATATTCGTGAGTCCAATACCATTGATTCCCAGTTGCTTTTATTGTGACATCGGCAATTGGAATTTCTTGCTGCTTAAATAGAATGGGGACTGAAAAAGCGCCTATAACAAGAAGGATCACGATTGGTATAATAGTCCAAAGAATCTCCACTGTTGAGTTGTGAGTAAATGTGGCTGGATTTGGATTCCTTTTTTTGTTGTATCGGTATGCTGCCCACAATAATAATATCGTTACGAACAGACTAATCGCTATTATTATAATATTAACCATGCCATCAAGCCACTGAAGATCTCTCGCTAGTTCTGTTACAGCTGGTTGAAAACCCATACCCCCTGGAATTGGTTTACCAATAGATTTTAAACCATCCGCGTTAGCAAAAGAAAACAAGCTAGTTGCACCCAATATTAATTTCGTTAAAATAATTAATCGCATACTTTTTTTCATTCTAAAAATCCTGGCTTAAGTGCCATCCCATTAAAGCGTTAGATTCTTTATGAAAGAACCAATTGATGTTGGCGAGAAACCATATTATTGCACCAATAACAAGTTTTCCCTTTGCGGCATTGCGACGCTTGCAACTAACTTACTGTAATAGATGGAGCATATTTCAATATGACAAGCATTTCAGACGAAAATGTCGCACCATTTAAACCCTTTGAGGAATATATAGAACAAAGCAAAGCTCTTCAAATATTAAGGAATCTTACAAAAGGTGCCGATGATGGAGAAATTTATTTTGAAAGGAACAGTACTGAAGTATTAGTTTTCGACAATAACAACTTGAAAACAGCAAGTTTTAATGCAGCAGAAGGGTTTGGAATTAGAACTGTATTAGAAGAAAGCACAGGGTACGCACATTCAACAGAGATATCTGAAAAAGCACTTTTGAGAGCGGCAAAAAGTGCAAAAATTGCTTCCCAACAAGGGGGTGGTAAATTAGCTATTCCTCCACAAAAAACAAATAATTATCAATACGATCAAATAGATCCTGTTTCAGAAGTAACTTTTGGTTCAAAAGTAAATATCTTAAAAGAGATAAATGAATATGCGCGATCATTGGATGAGCGGGTATTTCAAGTAAGTATTTCAATAGCGGCTTCTCTTCAGGAAATTGAAATTCTAAGACCTGAAGGCTTTTCTGTCAAAGATGTTAGGCCAATGACCAGATTAAACATATCAATAATCGTAGAAAAAGATGGCAGGCGGGAGACCGGAACTGCTGGTGGTGGTGGTCGATCCAGTATTAAGCCACTTCTTGAAAGTTCCCATTGGAAAGAAACAGCTAAAGAAGCACTTCGTATCGCTCTTGTAAATCTAAACGCTATTCCAGCACCAGCAGGTATAATGGATATCGTTCTTGGCCCAGGATGGCCAGGAATTCTACTCCATGAGGCAATTGGACATGGTTTAGAAGGTGATTTCAATAGAAAGGGTACATCAGCGTTTTCCAATTTAATGGGCAAACAAATCGCTGCCAAAGGTGTAACAGTCTTAGACGATGGAACTATGAAGAACAGAAGGGGATCTGTGACTTTTGATGACGAAGGAACTCCATCCGCTAGGAATGTATTAATTGAAGATGGGAAATTAGTCTCTTACATGCAGGATCGCCAGAATGCACGATTAATGAATGTAAAACCTACAGGGAACGGACGGCGTGAAAGTTATGCTCACGCACCAATGCCTCGAATGACAAATACTTTTATGCTCAGTGGCACAGATAATCCTCAGTCATTTCTAAATGATTTAAAAACTGGGATTTGGGCCACTGGATTCGGTGGTGGACAGGTTGATATTACAAATGGTAAATTTGTTTTTAGCTGTACAGAAGCTTACATGGTGGAAAATGGTAAGATCGGAGCTCCAATCAAAGGAGCTACATTAATTGGAGACGGTGCAACTGCTCTTAAACAAATTCGCGGCGTCGGAAACGACATGGAGATGGATCCTGGAATGGGCAACTGTGGAAAACAAGGACAGTGGGTGCCAGTCGGAGTGGGCCAGCCAAGTTTACTAATTGGAGGATTAACAATAGGTGGCAGTGCCTAGTATTACCTGTTCAATTTCTGTTCAATTTGATGAAGAACTTCCATTGCAGCCAATCCCTGAGCAAACGAACTATTTGGCTCTCTTTTCTCCTTAATAGCCGAAAAAAACTCTCGATCTATTAACTCAATACCATTGTTAGACGCAGCAACATTACTTAAATCAATTGGGTTTTCTCGTCCATCTACCAAGTCATCATAGCGTGCAATGTATGTTGCAGTATCACCAATGTACCTAAAGAAAGTACCTAAAGGACCATCATTGTTAAACGACAGTGATAAAGTACACAGTGCACCAGATGGTGATTTTAGTCCGATTGTCATATCCATAGCTATGCCTAAGTCTGGATGAATCGGGCCTTGCATACCAAATACTTCAGTGGGCACTTCACCAGTTTGATAAATAAACAAGTCAACTGTATGACAAGCATGATGCCAGAGCAAATGATCAGTCCAACTCCGTGGATTTCCCAAGGCATTTATATTTGTTCTTCGAAAAAAATAAGTCTGAACATCCAATTGTTGGATCTTAAACTCTTTTGAAATAATTTTATTATGCACATACTGATGAGAGGGATTGAAACGGCGCACATGACCCACCATTCCAACAACACCTGTTTCTTTCTGAAGGTTCACCAAACTTCGAGCATCTTCAATATTATCTGACATCGGAATTTCACACATTACATGTTTACCCGCTATCATACACTTTCGAGATTGATCAGCATGCATTTGCGTTGGTGTGGAAAGAATTACAGCCTCAACATCAGGGTGAGATAAGCTCTCATTCAAATCTGTTGTATAATGCTCAATTCCTCGCTCTTTTGCCAGAGCCTCAATACTTTCAGTAGTACGCCCCACAACCGATACAACCTCAACACCATTTATATTCTTCAAGGCATTAAGATGCTTAACTCCAAATGCTCCAGCAGCACCTGCAACAGCAACTTTCATGATGCTCTCTCTTCAAAACATATCAGCCCTGCGCCGGTATTAGAAACTGGTTTGTGATAATGACGATAAACCTCAACTGGATCCTCCAACGCACCTCTCATGATCAACCACATAATAAGTTCAATGCCCTCTGATCCAGCCTCTCGCAGATATTCTGTATGCCCAATTCCTGAAAGGATCTCTGGTTTACTCTGAAGGTTATCAAGAAACATTTGATCAAATTCCGAATTTATCAAACCAGCCCGCTCACCCTGAAGTTGATGGCTCATCCCCCCTGTTCCAAAAATAGCCACCTTTAAATCTTCTGGATAGCTTTCTACAGCTTTTTTGAGCGCCTTACCAAGATTGAAACATCGATTACCAGTTGGTTGAGGATATTTAATTACATTTACACAAAGTGGGATAACTTTGCATGGCCATTCAGTTGGCTTACCATACATTACTGTCAGTGGCACTGTTAACCCATGATCAACGTTCATTTCATTCGCTATAGCAATATCAAATTCATCAAAAATCAAGCTTTCACTTATGTGACTTGAAAAATCAGCATGTCCGTGAACATAGGGGACTTTTCGCGGCCCATATCCTTCATCTGCAGGCGCATATCCATCAGCAACTCCAAGTACAAATGTGTTAATTAATTCAACCGAAAAAGCACTTGCGTGATCATTATAAACTAAAATTACAACATCAGGTTTGATTTTTTTTATCCATTCAAAATAACTATCATAACCGTCAAATAGAGGCTTAAAATAGTCATTCCTATCTTTACCATTATCAGAAGCCGCTCCTATTGTTGGCACATGGCTTGTCCCTACTCCAGCTACTATTTTAGCCATTTAAATTTTCCTTTATTGATTTGTTACCCTCAACTGAACGCCCACCATCGATCATCATTTGCTTAAAATCATCTACGTTCATATGAGACATCATTCCACCAACATGCTGCATGGTTAAACCATCAAAAATTGCCAACTTGAAAGTATAATAGATATTACCACCAACTTTTAGCATACCTAACCAGTCTCGACTTTCAATCAATTCACGTTGTTTATCTGTCATAGGGAATGTATCCATATATTTTACTGAGTCTTCCCTAAAAGCCTCTCTATTTTCTGACTTATCTAAGGATTTGCAAAACATATTTAAGTAATACCCCTCACGACAGCGTCGCCCATTGAAAACATATGTGCCTGGAATATCTTCATAGTCAGTAGTTATTGCCATTAAAAACTCCTAGTTGTCTCTGAAAATTTTAATTCAATTTCCAAAACTTTTTGTACTATTAAATCATTCAAATTTTTCTTAAGCAAGCCCATCAAACAAGAATAACCGTGTGGGTTAGAATTTTATATTTTTTGTTATTTTTGTAAACTCAAACATATTGAACTAAACTAAAGAAATAAAGTTCTACACTTGTCTTCATTTTGAAAAATATTTTTAAAATTCTCAGATATCTGCATCATGCTGAGGAAGCTCATAAAAAGCCTCATTTCCGTGGACGGGTATTGCTAGAGCCTAAAATGGTGGCAATAATTGGGTGCCATAAAAAGGATGATGCTTGACATTGATGAATTTATTTAACATGTTAAAGAAAAAAGAGCAAGCTTTGGCATACCTAACGTTACAATACTCCGCAAATTTAAAAAATCACTTAGATTTTAATGACCTTTGTGATTCTCTAAGACTTGCGATGCATGACCAGAATATTTCCCCAAATTGTTCGATTCAAAATCAGAACAACCAAGGTATACGATCTTGAATATACTATTTATAATGTATGATCAGCTTAGATTTGACTACTTGAGCTGCGCCGGACACCCTTCATTGGAAACTCCAAATTTTGATCGCGTCGCCTCTATGGGGGTTCGCTTTACAAATGCGTACGTCCAATCGCCAATTTGCGGCGCAAGCCGAATGTGTTTTTATACTGGACGCTACGCTTCAAGCCATGGTGCTCAATGGAACAATTTTCCTCTGCGCGTAGGTGAGTTTACAATGGGGGATCATTTGCGCAAAGCTGGAATGGATTGCTGGTTATTGGGTAAAACTCACATGAAAGCAGATGCTGAAGGCATGTCCAGGCTTGGCTTAAGTGCTGACAGTGAAATTGGTGCTAGACAGGCTGAGTGCGGATTCGATTCTTGGGTTCGCGATGATGGTCTTTGGGGTCAGGGTCCAGATGGATTTTATGACGAGAAACGCTCTCCATATAATGAATATCTTAAATCCAAGGGATATGAGAGTGAAAACCCTTGGGCTGACTTTGCAAATGCTGGAATCGATGGTGATAATATTGCTTCTGGATGGTTTTTTAAAAATGCTGACAAGGCAGCAAATATAAAGGAAGAAGATAGTGAGACAGCTTGGTTAACCACTCAAACAATCGATTTTATTAATAAACAACAGGGTCCATGGTGTGCGCACGTAAGTTTTATAAAACCGCATTGGCCTTATATTGTGCCCGCTCCATATCATAATATGTATGGTGGTAATCATGTTCCGCCCGCTAAAAGACATGAAGTGGAACTCGACAATCCCCATCCAATTTTTGGAGGGTACCAAAATAATAAAATTGCTCAAGCATTTCAAAAAGAAGAAGTACGGCAAAAAGTAATTCCGGCATATATGGGCTTAATTAAGCAATGTGATGACCAGTTGGGTAGACTTCTCGAACACTTAGAAAAAGAAAATAAATTAGAAAGCACTATGATCGTACTGACCTCCGATCATGGTGATTACCTAGGTGATCACTGGTTAGGCGAAAAAGATTTATTCCATGAACAATCTGTTAAAATCCCCTTGATTATTTATGATCCTAGAGAAAAAGCAAATAAAACTCGCAACTCCACATGCGATGAGTTGGTAGAAAGCTTAGACTTAGCCGCAACATTTGTAGAAGCTGCAGGTGGAAAGGTTCCAGATCATATACTTGAAGGACGTTCACTTATACCCTGGCTCAATGGAGATAAACCTAACTGGCGAAAATACGTAATCAGCGAATTTGATTATTCAGCCACTCCGTTGGCAGTAAAATTAGGCTTAAAGCCACGTGATTGTCGTCTATTTATGGTTTTTGATGGAAGATGGAAAATGATGCATGCTGAAGGTGGTATCCGGCCTATGTTATTTGATTTAAAAACTGATCCAGATGAATTTCATGATTTAGCTAAAACCGAAGAATACGGAAATGAGATAGATCGTTTGTATGGTTTTTTAGCAGAATGGGGTAGAAGACTAGCCCAAAGAGTAACCAAATCAGAAGATGATATTATCAATATGCGAGCTCGATCTTCAGGGAAGGGTATATTACCATTTTTGATTGATGGGAGTGAAGTACCTGAAGAATTGACCGCATTTTATAGAGGCAAAATCAAACAAAAATTCACGAGGAATGATGCCAAACTCAGATCTATTAAGGCACTCCAAACAATTCAAAAAAATAGAGTAGAAGAAAGAAATATTTTTAAAGCTTAGATCAGTCAATACTAGTCTAAAAAAAGGAATTCAGGCAGATGCAAGTAGCCATTACTGGAGCCGCAACTGGTATAGGAGCGGAAGTAGCATTGAAGTTGAAAGCGCAAGGGCACACAGTCACAGCTTTCGACATTGTTGAAACAAAACAAAACGTTGACAACTTCATTCAGCTTGATCTCTCAGATTTAAAGTCCATAAGAAATGCTATCGATAATACAAAAGGGCCATTTGATGCTCTTATTAATAACGCGGGATTGCCACCTAGAAAGAATTTAGAAGAAAAAATTCTTATGGTAAATTATATTGGCATGAAAACCTTTATGAATGGCATGTTGGACAAATTAGAAAAAGGTGCCTCAATCGTCAATACATCCTCGCGCGCTGGGTCAATGTGGCAAGAGAACATAATGCAAGTAAAAAGGTTTATGCGAATAAATTCGTCAGAACTGAATAATTTTATATCTAAAGAAAATATTGATCCTGTTCGTGCATATAATCTATCAAAAGAAGCGGTAATCGTTTTAACAATGGCTAGAACAGAAGAGCTATTGGCTCGTGGACTTCGCATCAATTCGTTATGTCCTGCCGCCGTAAGCACAGAAATATTAAAAGACTTCACGAATGCTTTTGGAAAAAAAGTTGTTGAGAACATCGCTCGGACTGGTCGAGCAGCTTTGCCAGAAGAAGTAGCAGATAGCATCATTTATCTGGCATCACCTCAAAGTGCTTGGATAAAAGGTCAAAATATTACGATTGACGGTGGCATGTCAGCAATGATTGCTACAGACATGCTTGAATTAAATAATTGAGGTGCTAGGTGATTTTCTAACAATATTAACAACTTAAAAAATCAAATATTGATATAATAAAGATAATAACTTTAATAAATTTTAAATATCCGTACTATATTTTTCAAAACTGAAAGTATTATTATGACCAATAAAAAATCTGCGCTAATTTTATCTGCTCACGCTGCTGATTTTGTATGGCGATGTGGAGGAGCAATCGCATTACATCAAAAATTGGGGTATGAAGTAACGATCGCGTGTATGTCATACGGAGAAAGAGGTGAAAGCGCAAAACTTTGGAAACAAGACGGAATGACTATTGAAAAAGTAAAAAACAATCGAAGAAAAGAGGCAGAAAATGCTGCCAAAGCTCTAAATGCGCATGATATAAATTTTCTTGATCTTGGCGATTATCCCTTAGAAATAGATTTGGAAGCAAAATATAAAATTGTTCATAAAAATCTTAATAATTCAACCTAATTTTATGATGAGTCATTCAAAATATGATCAATACAATACGGACCACATGTTAATGACAAAAGTTGCTATTGAAACACGCATGATTGCGCAAGCCTGGGGACATAATCCAGGGGAAAAAGTCTTAGGAGCCCCTCAACTCTATCTGTTCGAACCTCATCAAACGGAGCAAATGGGCTGGAAACCAGACGTATTTTTAGACATTACAGATGTTTGGGATAAAAAAAGAGAAGCAATCGAATGTATGGAAGGCCAGCATCATTTATGGAAATATTATACGAACGTTGCAGAAAATAGAGGCAATCATTTTAGACGAAACTCTGGGGGAATGGCAGGAGGCCGGCCAGCAGAATATGCTGAAGCTTTTGAAACTGTTTATCCAGTTTGTAAGGATGAATTATAATGGGTGGTGTAGTTGTGCAAAATGTTGAACGCGCCAATCAAAATACCATTGATGGCCTAGCCAAATGTGGGGTAGCAACTGTTCATGAAGCACAAGGCAAAAAGGGATTGCTTGCAAGTTATATTTTTCCTGTGATTTCTGGGAAACGTATAGCAGGATCGGCTCTAACCATTCTTGCACCACCAGAGGATAATTGGATGCTCCATGTCGCGATTGAGCAAATTAAACCTGGTGATATTATGATTGTTGCTACCACTTCACCTTCCGATGCTGGATACTTCGGCGATCTATTAGCAACATCAGCGATGGCGAGGGGGTGCCAAGGCTTAATAATCGATGGTGGTTGTCGGGATATTGCTGATCTTCGAAATATGGATTTTCCAGTTTGGAGCAAAGCCCATCACGCCCAAGGAACAGTTAAAGAAGTTATTGGTTCAGTAAATATTCCCATAGTATGCGCAGGCGCTAAAGTAGAAGCAGGGGATATTATTGTTGCTGATGATGATGGCGTCTGTATTGTCAAGCGCTCAGAAGCTGAAAATGTTCTCAAGCTCTCTAAAGAAAGAGAACTATTAGAGATCGAGAAGCGCGAAAGAATGGCTAATGGTGAATTGGGGCTCGATATTTATAATATGCGAGAAAAGTTAAAAAAGTATGGTCTAAAATATGTCTAATGATGTTCCTGCGATGTGGATGCGAGGAGGAACATCAAAAGGACTATATTTTTTAAAAAATGATCTTCCTTCTAATAAAGTAGAACGAGATAAGTTTCTCCTATCCATATTTGGTTCCCCTGATAGACTTCAAATAAATGGTATTGGTGGTGGAAATCCACTGACTTCCAAAGTTGCAATCATATCAAAATCCAAAAAACCTGATGCTAAAATTGATTATTTATTTCTTCAAGTATCCGTTGATAATACTTTAGTTTCAGATATGAGATCTTTACCGAAATATCTTAGCTGGCATAGCTCCTTTCGCTATAGAGCGCGGACTTGTAAAACCAAAATATGGCCATGATGAAACATCAGTTAAGATCTACATGGAAAATACCAAACAGATGGCCATTGCTTCTGTTCAGACTCCAAAAGGTAAGATTACTTATAAAGGTGAAACCTATATAGACGGTGTTCCAAAGCCTAGCTCTCCCATTTCTCTTGAATTTTTAAATATTGCTGGTTCGTTATGTGGTGATTTATTACCAACTGGAAATCAAATCGATAATGTTAATGGTGTCGATGTGACAATGATTGATAATGGAATGCCATGTGTGATCATCAGAGCAATAGATTTAAAAATAACTGGTTATGAAGATATTGAAGATCTTGAGAGTGATTTGGAACTACGCGATTTTTTAGAAAAATTGCGTATTTCATGTGGTAAGTTAATGAAACTTGGGAACGTGGCAGAGAAAACGGTACCAAAAATGACTATTGTAAGTAATGCCAAATCTGGAGGCATTATAAACACTCGAACTTTCATCCCTCATAGGTGCCATTCCTCAATAGGAGTTTTTGGCGCAATCAGCGTTGCTACTGCTTGTTTGCTTAATAAATCTGTTACAAATCTAATTTCATCTATACCAGAGGGAAACACAAAGATTTGCTCAATTGAGCATCCTTCTGGACAAACTCAAGTTGTGATTAAAACTAACCAACAAGAAATAATATCTACTGCGGTATTAAGAACGGCTTCGAGAAGATGGTATCGTTTTTGATGATATATATTGAAGGAAAAAAAGCTTATGGACCCAGATTGGTTACCTTTTCACCCAGAACCTACTAAACCCTCATTTGAGTTACCGAAAGGTGCGGTAGACGCACATTGTCATGTATTTGGCCCTGCAAATAAATTTCCCTTTGCACCAGAACGCAAATACACACCATGCGACGCCTCTAAAGAACAGCTTTTTAAACTTAGAGATTTTCTTGGTTTTGAAAGGAATGTCATTGTACAAGCTTCATGTCATGGGACGAATAATGATGCCCTAGAGGATGCCTTGTTATCTTCAAATAATTTAGCAACAGTACCTGAAAAACTACCAGATATAACTGAAATTGATCTAAAGCGTTTAGACACTGCCGGCGTGCGAGCCGTCCGATTTAATTTTGTTAAAAGGTTAGTTGATAATACACCAAGAGAGGTTTTTCATAATATCGCACAAAAAATAGCAACATTAGGATGGCACATTGTTGTATACCTCGAGGCACAAGATTTAGAAGAGTTAAGTCCCTTTTTAAAATCTTTACCGACAGATATTGTTTTTGACCATATGGCGCGACCTGACGTCTCAAAAGGAACAAATAGTAAAGAATTTAATTTATTTAGAAAACTAATGGAAAACGAAAAATTCTGGTGCAAGACTAGTTGCCCAGAACGTTTATCCAAATTAGGACCAAAAACCAATTATGCTGACGTAAAACCCTTCATGAAGCTATTAATCGAAAATTATTCAGAACGCGTTTTATGGGGCACAGATTGGCCTCATCCTAATATGAAATCTCATATGCCTGATGATGGAAGTTTGGTTGATGTTTTAAAAGAAATTGCTGTAACACCTGAAATTCAAAAAAAACTATTAGTAGATAATCCTAGTAAGCTGTACTGGTGTAATTGAATTATTTATTGCTTTTTTTTGTTGCGTCAATTTATGTTAAGAAAGTCAGTTTTTAATATTAGGTGGTAAGATGATTAATAAGATTATCGACTTCATTCATGATACAAAGTTTTCTGACCTCTCAAAAAATACTCAAGAAATAACCACCCTCTGCATATTAGATTTAATAGGTGTTGGAATTGCTGGCGCTACAACTGAGCTTTCAAAAATTATTCGAAATCATTCACTAGAAAACTTTAATTCAGAAAATAATAAAACTCGGTTATTATTTGATGGCAGATACTGCAGTCCAGCAGGCTGTGCTTTGGCAGGAGGTATGACGATCGACTCAATGGATGCTCATGATGGATTCAACGATGCTAAAGGTCATGTAGGATGTGGGCTGTTTCCTGCAACCTTAGCGTTTGCTGAAGCGACTAATACTACCGACAGCCACTCTTTTTTGACTGATATTGTCATTGGATATGAATTAGGTAGCAGACTTGCTACTTCTCTTCATGGAACCACATCAGACTATCATACATCTGGCGCTTGGATTTCAATCGCTGTAGCCGCAATAGGCGCAAGGCGATTAGGTTTAAGTCACGAGGTTTCGTTACCTGCTCTTGTCGAAGCTACAAAAACAAATGGAATTGCAGCCTTGAGTATAACTGGTTGTTATCATTTTGCAGCTCTTTGGCCAGAAACAGAATATTTGGCAAAAAATGGTTTCAGTGGTGCGCCCGCCATAACTATGGATAGCGATGATACAATCAGTTTTTGGAAAGACTTAGGGCAAAAATGGTTAATTAAAGAACAATATTTCAAACCCTATCCCGTTTGCCGTTGGGCTCAGGCCCCAATTGAGGCTGTTTTGAATCTAAAATTAAAATATAATATTTCATCCAAAGATGTGAAAAATATTGAAATCCACACGTTTCATGAGGCCATTAGGTTAGCTATAAGCGAACCAAAAACTACTGAGGAGGCACAATACTCAACTTCCTACCCATGTGCTGTTGCATTAGTAAACGGTGATGTTGGTGTTAAAGAAGTTTCAGAAAATTCATTTAGAGATCCCGAAACTCTAAGAATTTCAAAATCCTTGAAAATGATTGAAAATGACTATTGTAACATTCAATTTCCATCACAGCGATTTGCTAGTGCCAAAATTGAGTTAAATAATGGCAATATTTTAGAAACTGGATTTGTTAACCCACGCTGGACTGCAGAGAACCCACCTAGGGCAAGTGAATTAAAAAATAAATTTTTTAAACTTTCAAATCCCATAATTGGTGAAAATAATTCAAAAAATATTGAGCTGGCAGTAAGTAATTTAAAAACAAACGCCGAATTAAATGATCTAACATCACTATTATACGAGCCGATTAATAATTAACCTATTTGAGTTATTTACTGTGGAGAAAATGCATTACGTCACCGTCTTGAACAATATAAGATTTACCCTCAGCGCGTAATTTGCCAGCATCTCGAGCTGCATTTTCCCCACCCAATTCAATAAAATCATCATAGGAAATAGTTTCAGCTCTGATGAATCCTTTTTCAAAATCACCATGTATTACACCTGCCGCCTGTGGAGCAGAAACGCCTTTAGGGATTGTCCAGGCGCGCGTTTCCATAGGACCGCACGTAAAGTAAGTTTGAAGTTCAAGTAATTCATAACCTGCTTCAATCAATCTATTTAAACCAGGTTGCTCTAATCCCATTTCATTTAAAAACATATCAGCTTCACTATGATCCAATTGGCTTATTTCTTCTTCAATCGCAGCGGAAATAACAACTGCCGCTGCACCTTGAGAGACGGCCATTTTTAAAACAGCCTCAGAATAAGCATTACCAGCTGCTGCGTTTTCTTCCTCTACGTTGCAGACATATAAAACTGGTTTAGCAGTTAAAAGTTGCAGCATATTCCAAGTTCGCAGTTCATCATCCGCTACGTCAACAGTTCTTGCCGGTTTACCAGCCTCCAATGCTTCTAAGGCACGTTTGAGCAAGATATCTTGTTCTACCGAATCTTTATCCCCGCCACGCAACTTGCGACTTAGGTTCTGTAGTCTCTTTTCAATACTTTCCATATCTGCAAGCATCAATTCAGTTTCAATTGTTTCAGCATCTTCAACAGGGTCTACTCTTCCCTCAACGTGCGTTACATCACTATCATCAAAACAACGCAGCACATGTGCAATGGCATCAGTTTCCCGGATATTTGCTAAAAATTGATTACCCAAACCCTCACCTTTTGACGCACCTTTTACTAGACCAGCTATGTCAACAAAGATCATTCTAGCTGGAAGAACTTTCGCGGATTTTGCAATATTTGCTAGTGGTTCAAGCCTCAGATCAGGAACTGACACCTCCCCAATATTTGGTTCAATAGTGCAAAAAGGAAAATTTGCTGCTTGAGCAGCGGCTGTTCTTGTTAAAGCATTAAACAAAGTAGACTTACCCACGTTTGGCAAACCTACTATTCCAGTTTTAAAACCCATTTCTATACTTCCAATATTATTTTCTTAAAGGGCATGTAGTTCACCTCAATAGCAACGGTCAAGAGCAACTTAAATCAACTAGACTTATAAATATGTGGTAAAAGTTGAATTTTGATAATAAAATCTGAAATAGATCGTAGATCATAGATCTATAAAGGGAAAATAGAATGACAAGAATTGATAAAAAATTTAAGGCGTTAAAAGCTCAAAAGAAAAAAGCATTCATTTCCTATATAATGGCCGGTGATACTAGTTATGATATATCTTTAGAGATTTTAAATGGATTACCCAAGGCGGGAGTGGATATCATCGAACTCGGCTTGCCATTTCGCCCAATGGCTGACGGCTCTACAATTCAATTGGCTGGGCAGCGCGCATTGGCAGGTGGAATGACGCTGAATAAAACCCTGAAAATGGTTGCAAGTTTCCGTGAAACTGACAATGAGACACCTATCGTATTAATGGGTTATTATAATCCTATATATAGTCACGGCGTAGACAAATTTATAAAAGATGCAGGTGCCGCTGGTATTGATGGATTGATAGTGGTTGATTTGCCTCCTGAAGAAGACGAAGAATTATGTCTTCCAGCTGCTAAACATAATATTAATTTTATCCGGCTTGCCACTCCAACCACAGATGCGAAAAGGTTACCCAAAGTTTTGTCAAATACCTCAGGATTTGTTTATTATGTTTCAATAACTGGAATTACTGGCGCTGCCTCAGCACAATCAACAAATGTTGGACCGGAGATTTCAAGGATAAAAAAATCCACACAACTACCAATAGTTGTAGGCTTTGGTATTACCACGCCCGAGGCTGCATTTGAAATTGCGAAGGTTGCTGATGGTGTGGTCGTGGGTTCAGCCATTGTTGAAATGATTGGCAAAGGAAAGTCAATTGAAGAAAATATTGAAATTTGTAAAAACATTGACAGATGGTGCCCATAGAGCTGAATTTTTATCTAAATATAAAAAATCCATAAAATAACTTTGGTGGCCCTTAATATCTAAAAGTATGCAAGAGCTTTAGGCGGAAAAAATTTTAAAAAAGAAGTAAATAATGCAAAAAATAACAACTATAGAAGATCTGCGTATTAGATATCAAAAAAACGTACCAAAAATGTTTTATGATTATACCGAAAGTGGTTCCTGGACACAAAAAACGCTACAAGAAAACTCTTCAGATTTTAGTTTATTAAAACTGCGCCAAAAAGTTGCTGTAGACATGTCCAATAGAACAACAAAAACTAAAATGATTGGGCAAGATGTAACTATGCCAGTAGCATTGGCGCCAGTCGGGCTAACAGGAATGCAATCAGCAGATGGTGAGATCAAAGCAGCAAGAGCCGCCGAAAATTTTGGCCTACCCTATACATTGTCCACTATGTCGATTTGCTCAATAGAAGATGTTGCCGAAAATACAAATTCACCGTTTTGGTTTCAATTGTATGTAATGAAAGATCAAGCATTTCTTGAAGCAATAATTGAAAGAGCTAAGAAAGCCAAATGTTCTGCCTTAGTTTTAACCTTAGATTTACAGTTATTGGGGCAAAGGCATTTAGATATTAAAAATGGCCTTTCTGTGCCTTTAAGACCTACCTTAAGAAACCTTTTGGATCTTGCAACTAAGTTAAAATGGAGCACCCAAATGCTTAGAACCAAACGCAAATCGTTTGGAAACATTGTTGGACACGTTAAAGGTGTAAATAATGTAAGTTCACTTATGGAATTGTTTGAGATCTAGCTTGAATTGAACTTTCAAAAAGTAGCAAAAATAAAAAAAATGTGGGGTGGGAAATTAATTTTAAAAGGTATTCTTGATGCTGAAGATGCTAAAAAAGCAGTCCAGTGCGGAGTAGATGCAATAATCGTTTCAAATCATGGTGGAAGGCAACTTGATGGTGCTAGCAGCTCAATACGTATTCTTCCAGATATTTTAGAAGCCGTAAATGCTGACGTCGAAATACATATGGATGGCGGCATTAGATCAGGGCAAGATGTATTGAAAGCTATAGCGATGGGCGCAAAAGGTACATACATAGGAAGATCTTATATTTATGGATTGGGTGCTGCTGGTGAGGCCGGCGTTAAAAAGGCTTTGGAAATAATTCATAAGGAACTAGATATGACCATGGCGTTATGTGGGCACAATAATATAAATGATTTATCAACTAATAATTTGTTAATTCCAAAAGACTTTCAGTTATCAAAAAGTGTAATTTAGCACAAAACCATCCAAAACAGTCATTTCCATACTATTTTTCACGTAGACGAATAACTACATCTACTTTTGTTATTTCGGAACCGTTGGGCGCATCAGGTAACTGTGATATTTTTAGGTTATCCTTAGGCGCATCTGTTAATAGCCCCTTTTGTTCCCAATAAAAATGTGGATGATCATCCATTCTAGTATCAAAATAAGACTTGTGGCCATCAACAGTTACCTCATTTAGCAAACCTGCATTAGTTAAATGATGTAAAGTATTATAAACAGTTGCTAATGAAACATTATCTCCAGAATTGTTTGCCAACTCAAAAAGGCTCTCTGCCGTTACATGACGATTTTTACCATCTCCCACCAACAAATTAGCCAAAGCCAACCTTTGCCTTGTTGGCCTGAGTTTTGATTTCTTTAACCATTTTCTACTATTTTCAAAACTATCAGTTTGCATTTTTCGACTCAGTTTTGTTTCCACTACTAATAATATGGAGCCAAAAGATAAAAAATTCAAACATTTTTCGAGATATCTCACCCTTGCTTCACACCAAGTCACAGTGTTAGGAGAAAGAAAATTTAAATAAGTTAAAGAAGCTTATAGATGGAAGTGGTTTAGATTCAAATTTGATAAGGAAAGTCTTTTAAAATGTGCCAGAGGAGAGCTTTTTGGGCCAGGTAATCCTCAATTACCAGAACCACCAATGTTAATGATGGATAGAGTAACCGAAATTTCAGATAACTTAGGTGAATCAGGTAAAGGCCATGTTGTAGCTGAATTAGATATTACACCAGATCTATGGTTTTTTAAATGTCACTTTCCTGGTGATCCAGTAATGCCTGGTTGTTTAGGAATGGATGCATTATGGCAACTAACAGGATTTAACCTTGGTTGGAGAGGAATGGAAGGTCGAGGAAGAGCTTTAGGCGTTGGAGAAGTTAAGTTCACTGGAATGGTAACTCCAAGCACCTCAATAGTAACTTATGTCGTAAATTTTACGCGCGTAATTGATCGTAAATTAAAATTGGCAATGGCTAATGGTGAAATGCTAGCAGATGGTCAAACTATTTATACTACGACTGACATGAAGGTCGGTCTTTTTAAGGAATAAGAGGGTTTTTTATGCGTAGAGTCGTTGTAACAGGAATTGGTATAATTTCGTCAATAGGAAATAATCAAAGCGAAGTTTTGGATTCATTAAAATCTGGAAAATCTGGGATAGTTTCCGCACCAGAATATATAGAAAAAGGCTTTAGAAGCCAAGTGCATGGGGTGCCCAATATTGTTTTAGAAGATCATATTGATAAGCGCCAAATGCGATTTATGGGTCCTGGAGCTGCCTTTAATTATTTGTCGATGGAACAAGCTATTCAAGACAGTGGCCTGGAAGAAACCGACGTTTCCAATGAGCGAACTGGTTTAATCGTTGGATCTGGCGGACCCTCCACATCGAATCTACTGAAGGCCCATCTAACAGTAATCGAGAAAGGTGCGCCAAAAAGAATGGGGCCTTTTATGGTAACTCGCTGCATGTCTTCAACAAACTCAGCCTGCCTTGCTACCCCGTTCAAAATCAAAGGAGTAAATTATTCAATAACTTCTGCCTGTTCCACCTCGGCACACTGTATTGGCAATGGTGTTGAGCAAATTCAAATGAACAAACAAGATATCGTTTTTGCTGGAGGTGGGGAGGAATTAGATTGGTCATTGTCTTGCTTATTTGATGCAATGGGAGCTATGTCTTCAAAATATAATGACACACCAGAAAAAGCTTCACGAGCTTTTGATGCCAATCGCGATGGATTTGTTATTGCAGGTGGTGGTGGAGTGCTAGTCCTCGAAGAATTAGATCATGCTCTAGCTCGTGGAGCAAAAATTTATGCTGAAGTGACAGGCTATGGAGCAACTTCAGACGGACATGATATGGTGGCACCATCTGGAGAAGGTGGCGAGCGCTCAATGAGATTAGCAATGGGCACAATTGGTGAAAGATCCGTCAATTATATAAATGCGCATGGAACATCCACTCCTGCCGGTGACGTGACAGAAATAGAAGCAATAAGAAGAATTTTTGGAGAAGGTTCCACCCCTCCAGTGAGTTCTACAAAATCCTTAACAGGGCACAGTTTGGGCGCTACTGGCGTGCAAGAAGCAATATATTCAATCTTAATGATGAAAAATAATTTCATTGCAGCTTCCGCAAATGTGGAAACGATTGATCCCAAAATAAATAAAAATGAAATAGCGACAACACGACTTGATCAGGTTAATCTAGATACAATACTTTCAAATAGTTTTGGCTTTGGAGGTACAAACGCAACAATCGCAATGAGCAAATATAATGGATAAACTTTTAAGTGGAAAGCGCGGATTAATTATGGGCGTAGCTAATGAGAGATCAATAGCTTGGGGCATAGCGCGCGAAATGAGCAAAAATGGAGCTGAGCTTGCTTTTACCTACCAGGGAGAAAGCTTTGGCAAAAGATTAAAGCCTTTAGCCGAAAGTATTGGCTCAGAATTAATGATAGATGTAGATGTCCAAAATGATAACTCCTTAAATACCGCATTTTCCAAAATTCAAGACAAATGGGGGAAATTAGATTTTCTCGTACATGCAATTGCTTTTTCTGATAAATCTGAATTAACAGGAAGGTTCTCTGATACTTCTAGAAAAAATTTCCAAAATTCATTAGATATTAGTTGCTATTCCCTAATTGAAGTAGCGCGTCGTGCAATGCCCCTTATGCCAGATGGTGGAACAATACTTACTCTAACTTATGGCGGATCAACAAGGGTAACACCTTTTTACAACGTCATGGGAGTTGCGAAAGCTGCTTTAGAAAGTTCTGTCAGGTATTTAGCTAATGACTTAGGGCCTCAAAAAATTCGAGTTAATGCAATAAGTCCTGGTCCCATGGGGAACACTTGCTGGAGCAGCTATTGGTGGAGCGCGAAAAACATTTAGAACAACTGAACAAAATGCTCCTCTAAGATCAAATGCAACTTTAGAATCTGTGGGTGGCACAGCTGTTTATTTATCTTCCGATTATGGTGCTGACACAACTGGAGAAATTATCCGGGTAGATGGTGGCTATCATATATTGGGTATGGCTCAGCCCGAAAATCGATATCAGTCTTTAAAAAATTTCTGCCTTTACAGAAGAAACAACATCACTTTCATTAAATACAAAATCCATCAACATCTCTGATTTTGGAAGCTCACACTCAAAAAAATAACGACATGCTGCAATTTTTCCATCTTAAGAAGGATTGATTTTCATTCTGAATTATTTTTTTTCTGCAGCGCCACAATCACACAGAAGATTGCAAACCCAGGGAATTTATCAAAAGGCACATCAATTTGCTTCCAAAACTGCGTTGAGAAACTGTTGAGTGCGCTTACGTTCAGGGTTTTCAAACAATTTAGAGGGCGCGCCTTGTTCTTCTATGGAGCCATTATAGAAAAAGCAAACCCTGTCAGAAATGTCTTTAGCAAAGCCCATTTGGTGGGTCACCATCAACATTGTCAAATTATGTGCACCTACGAGTTGCCTAATAACACCCGTTACCTCGCTGATAACTTCAGGATCTAGTGCAGATGTAAGTTCGTCAAACAGCATAACTTTTGGGTGCATGCACAGCGCCATTGCGACGGCCACACGTTGTTGCTGGCCTCCAGACAAGCGAGATGGAAGTTGATCTTTTTTTTCTATCATCCCGACCATATCAAGCAACTCAAGCGAACGTTCTGCCGCCTCTTTTTTTGATATTCCCAAAACCTGTACAGGTCCTTCCATGCAGTTTTGCAATGCTGTTAAATGTGGAAACAAGTTAAAATGCTGAAAGCACATGCCAATTTTGCTGCGAATACGGCGAGTATGTTTGACGTCAGCTGGCACCAGAATACCATTTTTTTCCATATGGGTTAAGGGTTCACCATCCACATAAATTACCCCACCATTTATAGTCTCTAATGTCATTAGCATGCGCAAAACAGTTGTTTTTCCAGATCCAGACGGCCCTATGATAGTCACCATTTCGCCCGCATCAATATCAAGATACAATTGGTCAAGAACAACCAGAGGTCCATAACTTTTACGTACGTTTTTAAAGCTAACCATTGGAATATTGCTACCTTCAAGACGAAGTGGATATTGGCTCATATCTTCGGTCATATCTTACATTCCCATCTTTCTGCGTACCCATTTTTCAAAACGGGAGATCATAAATGCGGTTGGCAAAGAAATCACAAGAAAGATAATCCCAACCATTGTATAAGGTTCTAAGTATCGATAACTTTGTGATCCTACTGCATTCGCGGTATGCATTAATTCAGCAACACCGATCACAGATAGCATCGGTGTATCCTTGAATATCCCCACCAAATAGTTACCCATTCCAGCGATAGCTGGCGGTAATGCTTGGGGAATAATGATGCGGTAGTAAGTTTTAGCCATGGACATATTAATAGCAGTTGCTGCCTCCCATTGACCTTTAGGAACACTTTCAATTCCACCGCGATAAACTTCAGAAAGATACGCACCATAGTGTAAGCCTATGGCGACCATACCAGAAGTCCAGGGAGAAAGTTGTACACCAAATTGTGGTCCTACATAAAAAACGAAGAAAACTTGCAACAATAGTGGCGTGGAACGGATCAGCTCAACAAATTCGCGCGCAACAAAGGCAAGTATTCGTGACGGTGTCCTTTGCGCCAGTACGAATACAAGCCCAAGGACGATAGCGATTGCATACCCACCACCAGCTGCGACTAGTGTTTTACCTGTCGCATCGATAAAACGTGGTACAAGTTCCCAAGTCCAATCCCAACGCCATTCCATACCTTAAGCCCTTCCAATTTTACGGGCCATCAAACGTTCAAAATATCGCATGAACGGTGTGACCATGAATCGGGCAAACACGTAATAAATAATAATAGCCGTGCCAAATGTCTGAACAGACATAAAAGTTGAGATATTAATTTGACGTGCTTGAAACATAAGATCAGTGACCGCAATCAATGAAACAAGAGCCGTTCCTTTGAGAATTTCAATGACAAGGTTTCCCCAAGGTGGCAACATAATCACAAAAGCCTGTGGGAGAATAATACGCCTCATTCGTTGTAAAGGTGTCATGTTGATGGCTTTTGCCGCTTCCCATTGCCCCTTAGGTACCGCCATAATTGCCCCACGTACCAATTCAGCGCCATAGGCCCCCATATTCAAACCCACAGTCAGAAACCCAGCGATAAATTTATCGAGAGTGATTCCAAAAAGTGGTAACACAAAGAAAACCCAAAATAGCTGCACCACAAGGGATGTGCCACGAAATATCTCAATGTAAATCGTAGCACTGCCTTTTACAGCAGGGTTATTAGACAATCGCATTAAACCAAGTGCAAGGGCTGTGGTTACGGCTACAGCAGTCGCAAAAAGAAACTGCACAAGGGTGATCAACGATCCATCAATGATCCGACTACTATAAGCTTGTAGAAATTCAATATACGTCACTGCTCACTTCTTCTTGCTTGGCCAGAGAACTGGTCGGCTTAAAAATTGGCACAATCCGCAAATCGCGCCAATTTATCGTTATTTTATAAAATGCAAGATATTAGCGGTTATCACAAGCCCATTGCATCGTAGCATCTGATTGAGGCACGTTTGAAGGCAAATAATCCCATTGAACAATAGCGTCCAGCATTTTATCTGAACCAATATAACCAGGCATTGCAGCGTTGAAACCCGCACGGAACGTATCATCCTCTGGGTGGAACCCAATGCCAACCCAATTGAAGGTCCATACCGGTAATGCATTAGTATCAGTTGCTTCAATTCCATCATTTTTCTTGGCTATAAGTTCCGCTTCAACCGCGGTCATGGCACCGGCAGCAGCGCGTCCAGATTTGACAGCCGCGAGAACTTCAGTAGTACCAGGCAATTGCATAATATTTTCTTCGGCAATACCAACCCTAAGAGCTTCCTCAACATTCACATAACCAGCTACAGCTGCAAGAACAGCACCCGCGTTTTTGATACCTTCGTAAGTTTCCAAACCTAGAGGGTTCCCTTCAGGTACGATAAACGCGTTACCAAATTGACCAATTGGCTCAGAGAAGTCGATATTTTCACAGCGTGAACCCAAAATATACATCCCACCAGTGATGATGTCGACACGACCCGCCATCAAGCTGGGGATCAAACCTGCCCAATCTGTGACTACTGGCTCAATATTTGTGTGACCCATTTTTTCCATAAGATCGATAGTGATCTTGTTGACAAAACCCAGAGGCTCGCCATCGTCTCCTGGCCCTGCCCATGGCATCGCTGCCGCAAAACCAAGACGAATAGGCTTACCTGCAGCAATCCTGTCTTCAAGTGGCCCAGCCGTTACAGTGCTGGCTGTAGCGGCAATCACCACCGATATGATAGTTCCAAAAATCTTAAGTCTCATTTTATGATACTCCTATTGTTGTACATTTTCATTTAGTTTGATCGTTTTATTAACCGACCATGTAATTTGCCCAATGCGCTTTGTGCGACTTGTTAGAGCTCTTTGTTTGGTGCCTGTCCCACATTATTAACTCAATAAGGTGCCTCAATATTTCTCATGAATAAAAAAGTTTTTTTAATTGTTCATACATAAAAAAAAATTTCATTTTAAAGCCATCAAAACAATTTTCACTTAGACTGCTATTTGGATAATTTATGTTAACGTTGAAAATGTTCAATTCGCAACACTTTTTTACTTAAATAGAAAAAAATGTATATTAATTCTTATCAAACAGTAATTTTACCCAAGGTAATATACGAATATCGTATTATCAAAAATTAACTTTTTATAAAGATTTAAAAATTTATTTGTCAAATATATTTGACTGTATAAGAACTTGTTACTTTTTAATTACAGAATTTTTTCCTGAATCATTCATTGCATCAACTGCCATAAACTCATCATTTTCAAAATCTAAATCAGATAGTATTACCATTAACACGATATTTAAGAATATCATGATACCCAGACGAAAGGTTAGAATCTACAAATTGGATTCGTATTGGTCTGATCATAATAAAAGATTTACCTAATGGCGTTTGCGATTCGCCATATTCACATGTGTACCTTTTCAGCCATAACAATCGCATCGCCAACATTTTCCAAGCTAAGCCGCCAGCCATTTTCAACACAAAACCATATTTGATTTTTTGCCTCCAGCACTTTTCAATTGGAACCTCTGAATAAATTTAATAACCAAGCGTTGGTTGTATTGGATTCAACAAAGGTTTGTCGTCTAAAAACAACCGCATGTTGCGAAAAAATAAACCAAGTGTCATTGGAACATAAGCATCACCATCATCCGCAGAAACATGTGGTGTGATGATCAAATTTTTCACTCCCCACAAGTGTGAATTCTCATCAATGGGTTCAGGATCAAATACATCAAGAATAGCGGAAGCTAGGCTGCCCTCTTCCAGCTTATCGCAAAGCGCATCATAATCCATCACTGCTTCACGACCAATATTGATTATCCCCGCACTTGGTTTCATTAAATCTAATCGACGGCGATCCATTAGGCCGCGCGTATCAGGCGTATCAGGCGTAGCGATTAACATATAATCTGCATGTGGCAGAACACTGTCCAATTCAGCTGTTGTCACTACTTCATCACAGCCATCTACCAGCCGTCCACTGCGGTTAACGCCGACCACATACACACCAAGTTGTTGAACTTTTTTAGCAGCCGCCCCACCCAAACTTCCTGTACCAAGAACAACCAAGGTTTTGCCAGCAATAGGGGACGTATAAAGGGATTCAAAAACTGACTTCTGTTGATTGGTCATTATTGCAGGTATTTTTGAATGCAACATTAGCACAGCCATTAGGCCAAACTCTCCAGCTTTGGCTGCATGTACACCTTTATTATTGGTCAATGTGACGTGCTCAGGAAGCCAATCCATAGGCAACATATGTTCAACCCCTGCACCAATACAATGGATCCATTTCAGATTTGGGGCTACTTGAGATAGATTTTCCATGGGCAAATCCCAGGTCAATAAAACATCAGCATCAGCTATTGAACTGGTGAAGTTATCAATATCCCAGTCAACAAAATAATCCAACTTTCCCTGGAGATCTGGGAAATCCTCCAGAACAGTATTGATCCGTTCATGAGTAATTGTGAACACTTCTTCACCTTCAGGAGTATTCGGAAAAGACCCTGGCGCCCAACGGTTATTTTTTATATGTATTTTCAAGTTCTCATTCCTATTGTTGGCTCAGGCTATACCGTTAGTTTCAATCTCTTTGAGCTTCTCAATAATTGCATTATCTCGTCCATCATCGCACCAGTTTTCAACTTCGAATTGAAAATCCATAACTTGTCCACCAATTTTCTTTAGATAATTACGATCACTCTGCCCCTCAATTGGAGGTAGATTAAGAACTGTATCCTGACCATAAGTCCGCACAGACTTACCATCATGACGCAAAGGTTGTGGCGGTTGAATACCCCCCGCCAGGTCACGGATTTGTTTACGGACACGACGGCGGTAAAGCGATATTCCTCGATCCGTTGGCATCAAATTCTCACTTTTGTGGGTGGAAATTGGCCCCATGCCTTCAACCGCTTCAGAATCCGCTGGATAGCGTTGCTTATCTTCTATCGAGCGGTCAAAAACCTCACCTTGCTCAATCAATTCACAACCCTCTTGAGTATTGTACTTGAGTGGGTCACCTCTTTCACCAAAATTTGCCCAAGCTAAAGCAACACAATGATGATCATCAACAAGCGAGCCGTCACTGCTGTGATTGTCGACCAAAATAAAGTGATTTAGTTCCATCCGCTGCAAAAGCAGAACCAGCCTGGGTAAAGTTCGGCAAGATGAGTTCATTAATACGTACCCACGCGTTATCATTTACGCGCCGCGTTGAAGATCCAAGAAAGTGATTTTCATTACGTTCATAGAACTTAAGTTCACCAATTTCAGACATACCTTCAGAAAACTGTGGGTGGCTATTCTGACTGTGTAGGAATGTTGTATGAACTGGATCCATAATGGCATCCAAAATCTGAATCCAATTACAGGCATAGGGTGCTTTATAAACTCGGTGAACCATATCCTTGATTTCAAAAGCATCGTAAATTGGAAATTCAGGCATCAATTCAGGTGGGCCCAAATAGGCAAAGATCAGGCCATTGTATTCTGTCACAGGATAGGCACCTAGCCGCGTACGCTCGCGGACCATTTCTGCAGCCTTTGCAGTAGAGTCTTCGCCTGGCGTTTCCAATATTTCGCCATCTGGTGCAAACAGCCAACCATGATAGCAACAGCGGATGCCACGATCTTCACATTTACCATATTCAAGAGACGCGCGACGGTGTGGGCAGTACTTATGCACCAATCCAATTTTGTCACCCCCACCATACCTAAACACAACCAACTCTTCATCGAGAATTTTAATAGCTTTTGGTAATTCACATAATTCCTCAGTAACATAGATTGGATGCCAGAAACGGCGCATATATTCTCCACCTGGCGTGCCTGGCCCAATTCGTGCTATTTCTTCATCAGCTTTTGCAGGTTCAGACTGTGCATACCCCTTGAAATTTCCCAAAAATACTTTTGGTTCAGAGTTTAAAATCTCAGCTACCATTCTCGCATCCTCCATTAAGGGTGGACAATTTATTATTTCGAAAATTGCACTGATAATTTCGTATGTCAATTATTACTTTAGATATATTCGAAGAAATATAACATAGTATTACGAATATAGTATTTTTATGCACATAATAAAAATACTTACCTTACAGCCTCACCGTCCAATACGATCGCATTGGACAGAGCGTTAGTTTTCTATTATGAACTCTCAAAGTTTCGTAAACCTAGATGTATCATCGTCTTCAACAAGAAAAGGGTAGTGTAAATGAGTCCTAAAGAATATATTTCAGAACGTTCAAATGAAAAACCTCTTCTTGGTAATGAATTGAATAGAGGTATCATCCGAGCATTGCGTATTGATGGACGCATGGCTTTTTCGGAGATTGCGCAAAAACTTAATGTGTCAGAAGGCACAATCCGCAATCGCGTAAACGCCATGAAAACGTCAGGTGTTTTGCATATCGCAGCAATTACCGATGAATCAGCACAAGAATATCGGACAGAAGCCATGCTCGGCATCAGAGTTTCGTCGGGCCATGACCCTGCAGTGACCGCGGCTCGATTAAGTGAGATTGTTGACATAGTTTACGTCACTTGGGTAAGCGGAAGGTATGACCTTCTGATAGAGGTGGTAAGTAATAGCGAAACCACGCTTCTACAACTACTATCTACTCATATCCATAGCCAGAAGGACATAGCCTCTGTTGAGGTTATGTATGGGTTGAAAAACTTTAAAAATCAGTTCTTATTAAAAAGTAACTGGCGGTAGACGTAAGCCCAAATAACCTATTTAATAATTCTGAATAAAGACTTAGCCATACGCCGATACATACCTATGACCCAAGAAATGATCTAAGCTATCAAATAGATTAAATACGAAAACCGTATAATTAACCATTTTTATTACTTATTATGTAATTTAATATTAGTAATTTGATGTTTAAGCGAATATAGTATCTGTAATTCGAAATATAAAATATGAAATACAGAACAATTCGCTTTCACCAAAGGGCATAATTATCATGAATAGAAAAGTGATAAATCTTAGCAGAAAAAATAGTGTCAAGGACACTCTAAGATTGGCCAATAAAAATGAACTAAATCAAGAGATTATCCAACTCCTTGAGTCTGATAGCAATATGCCAATTTCCAAAATCGCATTTAAATTAAATACATCCGAAAGCACAATTTGTTATTGTGTCAAACGCATGAAGGAATCAGGCATTCTAACGATCATCACAAACGTGGATCTCACTGGAGCGAAGTACCCTAAACCATTCGTTATAGGGCTAATCTCGAATACAAACTCCGTTAAAATTCAAATATGACAGCTTAAGGAGATAAATAGATGGCAAATGACTTTGATAAAAAAATCTACTACGAAACCTTTGGCGAAGCAATTGAGCGCAATCGTTCAAACATATCAAAAGTTCGCAAAAAGCTAGAAGAAGCTGGCGTCAAATATGTGATGTCCACCTGGATTGACCTTCACGGTATTCCTAAAACTAAACCCGTCCCAATGAGTGACTTCGAACCGCTCTGCTTAGGTAAAGGTCCACAGTTCGCAGTGCACTCAATCTCTTTTGTTCCAGAACTTTCACCAGCCGACAGTGACCAAGTCGTGGTGCCTGATTTAGACGCAGTTTATATCTGCCCATGGGACCCAGAAACAGCAATTATCTTCGCCGACTTGTACTGGGAAGGCGCACCCTACAACGTCTGCCCTCGTCAAGCCTTGAAGCGCGCGATGCATGAAGCACAACAAGATGGTTACGCCGGCTATGCTGGCATTGAGCCAGAATTCTATGTGATGAAATACAACGATGATGGCTTACCCGTTAAAGCATTCGACGACGACCCAGAAAACGGGCTACGCCCACGTCGTCAGGCTTTTGGTTACGATGTTGAATATTCAACAGATTCAATGCCTTTCTTAAAAGATATGATCGATATCCTTGAAGATATGGGTTGGAATTTGCATGATGTAGTTGCTGAAGGTGGATATTCGCAATTTGAGTTGGACTTCCACTATACAAATATGCTGGAAATGTCCGACCGCCTGACGTTCTTGCGTATCTTGTTGAAGGAAATTTCCAAGAAGCATGGTATGTTTGTAACATTCATGCCAAAACCCACGATTGGTGACTGGCGGTCTGGCGCACATATCAACATGTCGTTGCAACACAAAAGTCGTCCAGGTGAAAACGTATTTCATGATGATAGCGAAAGTGGCTGGAGCGATGAATCACGTTGGGCAGTTGCTGGCCTAATGAACCATGCTGAAGCGATCACTGCAATTACATGTCCTACCGTGAACTCATATAATGGGCTCGTTCCTCGTGTTGGTGGATTTGAGGGTGGGACCGTTACTTGGGCACCCACTAACATCACATATGGTTTCAATAACCGCTCAGCTCAATTTCGTTTGCCACAAAGTCGATATTGCCTTGAAAACCGCGCCTGTGACATGACCATGAATGTTTATCTAGCGTTAGCTATTCATTTAACAGCAGCGCTTGATGGAATCAAAAAGAAATCCGACCCAGGTAAACCTACTGACTTCGATTTATACGCTTTGAGTGAAGCAGAATTGACAGAGGCTGGCATACGCCGCCTACCACGAAACCTGTTCAACGCAATGGAAGCCTTACGCAATGATGACCTTGCCAAACATGTTATGGGTCCCGTGATGCGTAACTCTTTTCTCGAATATAAGAACGATGAGTGGGAGCGTTATCACCAAGCGGTGACTGACTGGGAAGTTAAAGAATACCTCAGACTCTATTAGAAGAACTACGATACGGCTCTCAAAATTAGTTTATCGCCACATTGTTTCATGAAGGTCCACAACATCTGAGATACAGTCTAAAAAAAAGGGCACTATGAAAAGTACATTTAAAACATTTCAACTAGGTGAGGTCCCACTCCTTTCTGGTGAAACCCTGCTAAATGCCCAGATTTCCTATAAGACCCATGGTCAGCTCAACAAAAACCGGGATAATGTTATTGTGCTACCTACGTTCTATACGGGCACACACCAACGCAACGAAGGGTTCTTTGGGTTAGGTCGCGCCATTGATCCTAATAAACATTTCATTATATGCCCAAATTTAATGGGGAACGGAATATCATCTTCTCCAAGCAATTCACCATCACCTCAAGACGGTCCACGTTTTCCTCTGATGCAAATGTGGGATAACATTTTCTGCCAGCACAAATTGCTTGTGGATCACCTGGGAATCGATCAAATTGCGCTTGTAGCAGGCTGGTCGATGGCTGGATGCCAAGCATACCAATGGGCGGCGCAATATCCCAATATGGTTAATGCCATTTTGCCATTTTGTGCATCAGCTAAAACCTCACCCCATAACTTTGTCTTTCTTGAAGTACCTGGTTTAAAATCAGAGCCTATATTGGATATAATGGAAATTATAAAAAACAACCTGTTGCAGGCTTAAGAGCATTTGGCCGTGTCTATGCAGGGTGGGCATTTTCCCAAACATTTTATCGCAACGGCCTTTACAAAGAGCTTGGCTATGAATCGACAGAGGATCTATTAAACGACTGGGCTATCGATCATGCCGAAGGGTGGGATGCAAACAATCTATTGGCCAAACTTGCCACATGGCAAGCTGGAGACATAAGTGCAGGGCCTATATACAATAATGATTTTGCAAAAGCCCTAGCAGGAATAAACGCTCGTGCAATCTTGATGCCCTGCACGCAGGACTTATACTTTCCACCAGAAGATAATATGTTTGAGGCTCGGCATATGCCAAATGCCGATTTGCGGGCTTATAATTCCCCATGGGGCCATTGCGCCGCAAACCCAGGAAATGATGCAGGCTTTACCACACAGCTGGAGGCTAACATCCGTGAACTACTGCATTGATACTCTTTAACCTTGGGAAAATCTTCTCCCAAAGTTTGCCTACCCTAGCACGCACTTTATTAATAACTCTACTAATTGACTAACAAAGCAACACAGCAAAGGAGACTGATCCCAAATGCGTAATATTTACACATTTAATGGCACCCCAGCACAACGTAACTTTACTGTTGCTGACCTCAAAGCCCGTAAAGGCGCCAAAGACAAACTAACGATGGTCAATCCCTCCAGTCCCGAAGAAGCAGCTGCCGCTGCCGAAGCAGGAATTGACCTGTTCACCCTATGGGATGAACAGGTGGAAATAGTACGCAAAGTGGCCCCAACGACCTTCGCAGGCTCTGGTATGGCTTGGGAAGCACACATTACCAACGATGAAATCCTACGTGCTGGAATTAAATCTATGGAGCGTGGAGCAGATTTCTTCTACACCAATCGTAGTTATGAAGCGATCGAATTACTATCCAAAAACGGTATTCCAGTGCAATCTCACATGGGTCTGATCCCACGACTAAGCACATGGGTCGGCGGCCTTCGCGCCATCGGTAAAACTGCTGATGAGGCAATGGAGCTTTATCGCACCTTCAAACGGTTAGAAGACGTTGGCTGTTTCGCAGTTGAAATCGAATGTGTAGCAGAAGAAGCATTACTAGCATTGAACCATAAAACCAGTATTGTAACCTGTTCTCTGGGATCGGGTTATGCTGGAGATGTTATATTTCTGTTCGCATCAGATATCTGTGGCGAAGCCCTAAATAATCCAAAACACGCCCGCGCTTTTGGTGATGTAGGTCGTTTGCATAAACAGATTTATAAAGAAAGAACTGAAGCCTTAGGCAAATTTCGAGAAGCTGTAAATGACGGAACCTTCCCTGGACCGAAGGAAACAGTGAGTATGCCCAAAAAAGAAAATGATAAGTTACTAGAAATGCTAGACAAAGAAGCATAATTTTAATTTTTAACAGGCGGATACCAAATGGATGGATGTTTAAATCATAAATTTTCTAATTTTGACAAAATCAAATAATTTGGATTGAAACGTCAACCTAAATTCATCCAAAAACATTTTTCAGAGGTATCACTAGCTGAAGCCTATTGCTGAAGAACCATATTGATCTTGATGATTTTCTGCTGAAACATTGATCCCTATCGCCATTAATCAGTATCAGGAAATGTGGTGAAATACTTTAAAATATTTCAAATCCCTAGTAGGTTATCTTCGAACGGAAATTTTGATAATACTTCATAGCCATCTTCAGTGATTAAAATCTGTTCTTCCAGCTTCACACCTTCAGCACCTCCAACTTCTCCAACATAGCTTTCCACACAAATGCACATGCCAGGTTCAAGCACGCCATCGTAGATTAGCGACTCATCCTGCGGATAATAAATGCAAGGCCATTCATCTGACATACCAATACCATGCGCCATCACAGCGTAATGCTGATCTTGAAATTTTTCTGGCTGTTTAAAACCTTTTTCAGTGATTTCCCGAAATTCCATCCCAGGTAGCATCAGTTCCATATTGGAATGCACCTCCTCATAGGCACGCTGATAAAGTTCGCGTTGATAATCTGTTGGTTTACCTGACCCACACAATAGCGTGCGCGACACATCTGCTGAATAGCCAAACGGGCCAACCATATCCGTATCAAAAGCCACCAACTCACCCGGACGAATGATGCGGCCAGAGGCTTCTTGCAACCAAGGGTTTGTACGGTCACCAGCAGCCAGAAGGCGACCTTCAATCCAATCCCCCCCAGCCTCAACATTGGCCTTCCACAAAATTGACCAAAGCTCAATCTCAGTTATGCCTGGACGCAAAGCCTCACGCATTCGCCACATACCATCTTCAGCTATGGCTATCGCATAGTTCATGCACAAAATTTCCTCTACAGATTTGATCGTTCGAGCAGGTTCAGTCACGATTGCTGCATGAACTACTTCGATCCCTTTTTCTGCAAACAACAAGGCAACCTGGGGCACAGGTGATTCGACACCAATTCGTTGGCTGTCACCACCATGACGCTGCATCAATCCAGATATCTGATTAACCCACTTTTGGATCATTTCATCAATACGTGATCCAGAAAACATAAAGCTGAGATGAATTGCTTCGTCACCTAGCTCATCAATTGTTTCTAACCCATTGGCTACTGCCTTTCCCGTTTCTCCATCAAAATAAACAGTAGGTCCTTCAGCTGCTACAAAGAGATAGCTGAGCGGGATATGCCCCTGCATAATCCCTGCATCGCGCATACCTGTAGCATAACGGATTGAATAAGCCGAAGTAAGCACCACGCCACCAACATTCTGATGCTTCATCTCTTCACGTAGTCGCTCCAAACGATATTCCCGCATCTTTGGCAAATCGATCAATTCCAAGGTATCCGTCATCGAGACCACTGGCGTTGTTCGCGCGGCCTGTTTTAACGTCATGTTACGCATTATGTCCTCCTCAGATACAAATAAAGATCCGATCATTTTCAATCTTGATCTCGTATGTTTTCAGATCAACCGTAACTGGCGCACTCAGTGCTTTGCCTGACTGTACACAAAACCGGCCCTGGTGCAGTGGGCATTCAATAACCCCATCCATAACTAGACCATCACCAAGTGACTCGTTTTCATGGGTGCACATACCTTGAGTAGCAAAGAATCCCTCAGGCGTGTTGTAAATTGCCACATGTTCACCAGCCACGTCCAACGTGATCAAGTCTTCATCATCGATTTCACCTGTTGCACAGACATCATGCCAGCCTTCATTCATATCGCAATTCCTTTTGTTGATTGTCCCATATTTTGTGGAGCCTGCCGGATAATTTTAGATCGATCATTTTTCCCAAACGTGCGCCGAGCGACAACCTTTAGTACTTCCCAGTTCGTTCGAAAAAATCCAGGATCAGGTTCTGGAAGCTGCTCACGCAGTTTTTTACTAAGAGAAGGCAAGGCATGGAACGGAACTGTTGGATAAAGGTGGTGCTCAATATGATAGTTCATATTGCAATATAAAAACCGACCAAACCAATTGGTATCAAACGAGCGCGTGGATTTAACAATATTGGGTTGGTTTTCGGCCATTTCTACATGCTGCATCAAAATAAACATATTCATGATAGGTCCACCAATGACACGGGGTAAAACAATAATCAGAACAGGCCACACCCAACCTGACCAAATACTAACTATAGCTAACGCAAGATAAACCATTAAAAATTTCTGTGTGTTACGTCGCATGCGTGGCAGCTCAGACACTGGTGTGACCCGACGGGTTTCATCAGAAAATACACCAATAGAATGCATAAAGAACATCTTAGTCTGATCCCAATACAGACCTATGCCAAGAACCTCTTCAACCCAACCCCAAAGAGTTAAGGGGATCTCGGCATAAGGCATTTGTGCATCTTCTTCCTCAATCCACGTATGGGTATGATGGCTGGCATGTACATAGCGTCGATGAAGGGGTTCTTCGAAGTAAAGAAATGACGTGCCCCAGAATACCACTTCATTCACCCAACGTGAACGAAATGCTGTCCCATGAGCACATTCATGACTGAACGCATAGGCTGGCACCGCAAAGAAAATAGAATGCGCAAGCAAAGCTGGAACAATCAACCATGTTCCATAACTAACCATAACCGCTGTACCACTGAGCGCCATTAGCCCAAACCAACCGATAAGATACCAAATTCCCGTTTGGTTGTTCCGACGCATCAAAGCTTTCAATTCTTTCTTGTCCAACTTAATGCCTGATGTTTTTGCGTTTGTAATCATTACGTCATTCTTCTCTGTTTATGCCAACCATTCGTCCTGTTCATCAATTTCGATAATAGTTGGACCATCAGCTACCAATGCCTTGATCAATGCTGCTTCCAATTCTTCACCACTTTTGGGACGCTCCCCATAAGCACCAAATGCTTCGGCAACTTTTGGAAAGCTAGGGTTGTAGATGTCACAACCAATCGTCGGCAATCCCTTGCCATCCATGTATTGACGAATTTCCTGATAACCACCATTTGACCAAACAATAATAGGTATAGAAAGTTTCTGCTCCACCGCCACAGCTAGTTCTTCACAGGTCATCTGGAAACTACCATCACCAGTAATACACGCCACAGGCCGATCTACTGCCCCAACTTTCATTCCAATCGCGACTGGAAGGCCAAAGCCCATCGCAGCATAGCCATTCGGGAAATGAAATAAGTTTGGATATTTCATAGGGTAATGATAAAGTGCAGTATAACAAATTTGCGAAGCATCAGCACTTATCACGGTTTCTTTGGGTAATACTCGATGAATAATTTCCAGTGCTTTTTTATGCTTGGGGGATTCTGAGCACAAATCACCACTAAATTTGGCGCGGGTGCCCGCCACAAGTGCCGCACCTGATCCATCACCTTGGGGACCATTTTTGTTTTCAAGAGCTTTCAAAATAGCCTCAACTGCTATTTTTGAATCACTAACCAGTGCCGCAGCAGGCTTAGAGTAACTCATAATTTGGTTAGGATCGATATCGATGCGTACCAGTTGCCCGTTGATTGGATAATCCTTAGTAAAATATCTATCAGGCTCTGCAAATTCAGTTCCAATAGCCATAACAACATCAGCATCACGCAGCATATCGCGCACTTCATCAAAGGCCTGTGTAAAGCCTAAGCAAAGTGGATGATCCTCTGGGATTACGCCCTTGCCAGCACAACTACTGATAACTGGAACATCCAGACGCTCAGCAAGTTTAAGAACTTCTTCAGAAGCAGGAATAGCACCACCACCAACTATCATCATTGTCGATTTGGACAATGATAACATGTCTGCAATCCTGTCTACTTCTTTTGGATCAGGACCAGGTTTGGGGGCCTTAGGCCAGGCATCAATTTTAAAATTCGCAGGCCCTGCCAGAACGTCTTGTGGAATCTGGATGCAAACTGGACGAGGACGCTGGCCTGAGAAAACTGCGAATGCACGCGCCATGATTTCAGGTAAATTAGCCGAGTCCAATAGCGTATGGGTGAACGCCGTGACCTGATTGAGAATATCATCTTGCGCGCGTAATTCGTGCATACGCCCACCCGACATGCCCAATTCCCGCACATTGTTCATAGTAGTCAAAAGTAGCATTGGCATCGAGTTGGAGTAGGCCTCACCAATCGCGGTAGTCGCATTAGTCACTCCAGCACCGGTCACCAGAAAACAGCATCCTGGTTTGCCAGTAGCTGCTGCATAGCCATAGGCACCATAAGCTGATCCTTGTTCGTGTCGTGGCGTTACCTGCCTGATGTTCATTTTGTCAAAGTTACGATAAAATTCCACCGTATGATAACCTGGTATGCCAAAAGCAGTGTCTACTCCGTAAGCTTTAAGAAGATGTAACAAGCCTTCGCCACATGTCATATTAGATGTATCTTTTATCATTTTACGTATTCCTAAGTGAGTTACCGTGTGCCTTCCACAACGGTGTGGTTGGGTCGACCATTTTTGTTGAAATCGATAATATTTTTAATAGCTCGACTACGCCCTTCTAGATCGGCCTCGATAGAGTAATATGCAGCATGTGGAGTGCAAATGGTACGTGGATGGTGCAGTAACGGATCATCTGGATTCGGTGGTTCTTGCTCGAATACATCAAGTCCAGCACCAGCAATGTGACCGCTGTCCATTGCGTCTAGTAACGCTTTAGGATCAATCAGAGCCCCACGAGAAGCATTAACAATAAAGCTGCCACGTTTCATCCGACCCAGTATATCCATATTAACAATATGATGGGTCTGCGGTGTCAACGGGGTATGCAAGGATACAACTGTACTTTTTTCAAAAAGTTCTTCAAGCGTTTTCACCCGCTCAATCCAATCAGGCCACACATCAGAAGGCATAAATGGGTCATATGCTATAACGCGGCCAAAGCTTGGTTGCGCACTACGGGCTGCTTGTTGCCCAATTCTACCACACCCAAGAATGCCAAAAGTTAACTCACTGGGGCGGTGTAATACACCGGTTTCTTCATAGTTCCAGCGTTTTTCACGAATAGCCCTATCATAAAATGGCAGATGGCGGATCAACGAAAGACCCATTGCGACAGCGTGGACACCCACTTCAGATACCCAAGCGTCAGGGATATGCGCAATCCAAACACCCGCCTGACGCGCAGCCTCTATATCAATTGAATCAACACCAACCAACGGAACACTAACCACGCGCAAATTTGGCAAAGCTTCGAATGTCGCTTTGCCAATTGGGGCATATAATGACACAATTGCATTAGCACCACATGTTTTTACAAAATCAATGACTTCTTGTTCCGTCTGGCAATGTGGCTCAGCAACACACATTTCCAATCCAGCGTCTGCAATCATTTCAGTTTCAAGATCAAGGTCTGGTTGTACAAAATCAGTAAATGCAATTTTCAATCTTTTTCCTTTGTATATTTCAGAAGTGGTAGCTTTCATTGATAATTTTAATAATACAAAAAAATATTTGCACTCGAGTAACAGTTTTACAAATGAATAATTTCCAACTACCCTATGACAAAATGGAATACCAAAGTATGGAATTACATTATGAACAACCAAAGAAGTACGCCACCACTTCACTGGCTTAAAGCATTTGAGGTATCAGCGAGAACCTTGAGCTTTACGCACGCAGCAGAAGAATTATTGATTACCCAAAGTGCTGTCAGCAAACAGGTTAAAAACCTAGAGTATTATCTAAATGCCAACCTCTTTTTAAGAGAACGTGGTGGACTGCGTCTATCTGAGGCTGGAAAAAATTATCTACCAAGTGTTAAACGAGGGTTTGCTAATCTAGAACAAGGAACGCGAAGTTTTCTTAGTCACTCCGAAAACGTTGATCTAACAATTAAATCCAACTACGCATTCGCCTCATTTTGGCTATGTCAAAATATTGGTGAGTTTATGGATATTTACCCGATGGTGAGATGTACCATTTCTCCAGCTTTGTGGGAGCAGGATTTTTCCGATAGTCGTGCAGATATTGAGATACACTATGGAGAAAAGGAAACATTTGGCCCTATGACTCTTCAATTGACCGAAGAGCAGCTTGTTCCCGTCTGCACGCCAAAAATATTCTCCCGCATCCGTGGGCCAGAAGATCTTGCCAACGAATGCATTCTTGACCTAACAGGAATTGGTGATAATTGGGACTATTGGTCAACTCAAATGAACCTTACAGATCTTGTGTTTCGCAATAGGCATTTTTTTGGTACGTTCGTTTTGGCCCTAAATATGGCGCTTGAAGGGCGTGGAATTACTCTGGCACATAGCACTCTTGTAAAAAGCATAGTTGATCGTGGTGACCTAGTGATGCTGCCCAATATGTCAGTACCAAGCCGGGATAACTATTTTGCGCTTCAAAACTCGAATAGTCCAGCATCAGAAGCGTCAGGGCAATTTCTAGAGTGGCTACAACAAAAGTTCATTAATTAACTATTTAAATACGGACTATCATATATTGGGAATGGCTCAGCCTCGAAAATTTATAAGGCTTTAAAAAATTTCTGCCTTTACAGAAGAAACAACATCACTTTCATTAAATACAAAATCCATCAACATCTCTGATTTTGGAAGCTCACACTCAAAAAAATAACGACATGCTGCAATTTTTCCATCTAAGAAGGATTGATTTTCATTTGAATTATTTTTTTTCTGCAACGCTATAATCGCTATATCAAGCCAAATCCACCCAACAACAATATGTCCAAAACCTGACAAAAAGGGACTAGCATTGTCTAAAGTATTAGCACTCTTAGTCTTTCTCAATTTATCAGATACTCTTTGCAAATTATCTATTACTTTAATTAAATAATTGGAACTATTCATTAAATTAGTTTTCCCAGCAATTTCACAAGTCTGCAAAACTCGATTTATGAAAATATCTAAACTTTTGCCAGAGTCTCCTATAATTTTACGCCCTAAGAGATCAATAGCCTGAATCCCAGATGTGCCCTCATGGATAGAGTTTAATCTATTATCTCGATACAACTGTTCCACATCGAAATCTCGTGTGTAACCATATCCTCCATGAATTTGAATAGCTAAATCATTTGCTAATAAACCATATTCGGCTGGAAATGTTTTTGCGACAGGAGTTAACAGTCCAAGCAGGCTCTGAGCTTCAAAATCATCAGCTTGATCCACCAACTTGGCACAATAAAGACATAACGCTAACGAACCCTCAGAATATGCTTTAGAGGCAAGTAGCATTCTTTTAACGTCAGAATGCTCAATTATTGGTACTAATGCGTTATTATCAGTTTTAATATTTCGGCCTTGCAATCGTTCTCGAGCATAATCAACCGCTAATCGATAACCCCGATAGGCAACAGCAGCTCCCCCAAAACCAACCCCTACTCGAGCTTCATTCATCATCATAAACATTTGTTTCAAACCACCACCCAAATCTCCTATTAACCATCCCTTAGCACCATCTTTTTCACCAAAATTTAATAAGCAATTTGAAATTCCTCTATTTCCCATTTTGTGATTTAGGCCAGCCACTGAAATATCGTTAACTTCACCATTCCGTAAAATTTTTGGGACTATAAATAATGAAATACCAGAGGTACCCTCCATAAGGTCACCATCCGCGTTTGGCACTTTTGCCAAAACCAAATGAACTATATTCTCAGAAATGTCTTGGTCACCACCAGAGATCCACATCTTGTTACCTTTTAGTTTGTAACAATCACCTAGAGCATCCTGTCCTTCAAAAGTCGCTTTTGTTTTAATATCGCCAAGGCCAGACCCAGCTTGGGGCTCAGAAAGGCACATAGTTCCAAACCACTCACCCTTTATTTGGGGTACAGCAAATTCTTCGATTTGGGCTTCATTTCCAAATTTTGCAATTAATCTGGCGTTAGCCACAGTAAGTAGAGAATACCCAATGGTAGCACCGTTAGCGGCGGCTAAGATGGTATATGCTGTATTGGCAACTATATTAGGAAAACCCATACCACCATATTTCTCGGGAAAATTTGAATACAGTCCATCTTGAACAGACGTTACTATTAGACATCTGACTATATTGTTAAAACAGATCTACTTATTCAATAATCATTTTGATCAAGAGCAATAATATTCGGGTAGAAAATGATCTTTTGCTAACATGTGCGACAAATTAAGAAAGGCATCAACAGTCTCTCTATCTAAATCAGTCTCACTACCTATTAAAATCTCTTCTATATTCAGCCAGTCATATAAAAAAAAATTAAGGTCTTCTTCTTCTATTAATCCATTAACCATAAAAATTCTCACTTATTTTTTAGATTCAGCCAAAATAATTCATTTTTTTATCAATAGATGTACCGTTATATTTATAATAAAAAGAACCATATTTTAGTAATTCCTTTTCGTTAAATATTAAACATTTATGAAGAAATTCAGAGTAAATTACTAATTTATTGACAATTTGAAAACATAATTATTTAGTATTATATATTAGAATTTTGGAATGTGTAATGTTGTACGTAATAATTTAATATATAATATTTTTGATTATTCGAAGGGAAGAGAATAATGAATAAAAAAAGTTTTTTTATTGAAAATAAAACCTAATCCAATTTTAGACAAGAATTTTCCCTAACTCTCCCATCACAATACTTCTTTGACGAAAAAATATTTAAAAAAGAAATCGAAAAAATATTCTACCCTTCATGGCATTTCGTATGTCATAAATCAGAACTTTCTAATACGGGAGATTTTGTGAAGTTTGATATTCTCAAACAAAGTGTTCTGGTCATTCGTTCAGAAGACGGCAGCGTAAATGGAATGCACAATGTCTGTAAGCATCGAGGCACACAATTAATTAAGGATCGTAGGGGAAATATAAAGAATATGATAACTTGTCCTTATCATGCTTGGAGTTATCACCTTGACGGAAGATTACGACATGCGCCACGCCATGAAACCATGAGTGGGTTTTCTATGGATGATTGGGGCTTGAGTAAGGTACGCATAGAAGAGTTCGCTGGATTTTATTTTATCAACTTTAATTCTGAAGCTACTTCTCTTGTGGATGACATCCCGGGTGCATTTGAAGCAATGGCGCCCTATTTTCCTGATCTTGATAACATAGAATTTATTGAAGAAGTTGACATGTTAGTAGATGCTAATTGGAAAGTAATCGTAGACAACGCCATTGAAGGGTATCATTTTAAATTATCTGGACCACATCATAAAGATTTGGCTGCTTTGATAAATTTTGATAAGTATGAACTTAATGCCCATGGAAAGTGGTGGGATTTTAAGGGGCCACCAATATCCACAACCACAGCATTTGGTGAGAAAGTCAAAGATCAAACTTACCAAACGGATTGGTTTTACAATATTCAGTTATGGCCCATGACCACAATCTACGCTTTCCCTTATGCAGATGCTATCGGCACCTTCAACGAAATTCCAATTGGACCCGAAAAGACACTTTTGAGATTTGGTCATTATATACCCAAAAATCGTCCGCAAAATAAACTTAGCAAAGCAGCAATTAAGTGGTTTAATGAAAAATTGGGTCCAGAGGACATCGATTTAAATTTATATGTTCAACGCGGGTTACAATCTTCCGGATTTGATCAAGGACGATACATGATCGACTCTGATCGCTCCTCAAACAGTGAACACCTCGTACACCACTTTCATTCTTTGGTTTATAGCGCATTAAATAATGATAATTAGAACGTCTTGTTCTACAATTATGAACTTGTGAACAAATATCAAGGTGGTACAATTCTGTATCGATTAGCTCTGAATATCCATCTAATCAAAGGTGAAATAATTTAAAAATTTGGGATAAACCAAACTAATGTGTGCACAAACTTCAAACTCAACAAATAAATCCATTGAAGAAATACAAATCAATTCAAAAGAACGTAAACAAAACGGTGAGTTTGTCAGGGGTGTCAGTGGATTTCGTAACATTTTAGAAAAAAATTCAATTTTTGAACCAGAGCCAAAACGATATCACCTCTTAGTTGCACTTAACTGTCCTTGGTGCCATCGAGTAACACTTGCGAGAAATATTCTAGGCCTACAAAATAGCATAACGATGGACATTGTATTCCCTAACAGAACTAGCGCTGATCATCCTAACGGTTCAAACCAGTGGGAATTTGCCCCAGAGCGGAAAGCCTCTCTTACAAATACTCAGTTGTCAGAATGTACCCTAGATACAGCAACCGGTCACAACTTCAGGGTAGTTAGGCAAATATATCAAGCAGAAGGATCGCAAGAAGGATCTTTACCTATACTTTATGACAAAAAAACAAATCGTATTGTATCAAACGAAAGTGCTGAAATCGTTCGCATGCTAAATAAAAATGCCCTATCTCTTGGTAGTAATTTAGATGATAAGGAACGACTTGATTTATACCCAAAGACAAAACAAAGCGAAATCGACCTCCTTAACGAACAAATTTATGTTAACATTAATAATGGCGCTTATAAGGCTGGATTTTCGTCAAATCAAAGCATCTACAAACAAGCCTATGAGAATTATTTTGACACTCTTAATTTACTTGAAAAACGATTAGCAGTAAATAATCATTCATTTCTAACTGGTAATAGGTTTACAGAGGCTGATTTACGTCTATTCCCAACGTTATATAGGCACGATCCTGTTTATTATTTAAGAATGAAATTAAATGGAGCCAAAATTTTAGACTATCCTCATTTATGGAATTGGCTGTGTAGGGTTTATGCTTTGCCAGGCGTAGCTACTAGTAATTCACTCGTCCATTGCAGGCAGGGTTATTTTGGGCGCTCCTGGAACAATGTCGTGCCTTTGGGGCCCATAAAACCAATGACTTACCCTGAAGCCTACAAACATCCTGAACTTGCAGATTTGAATAAGAACCAGACTAATTCCTAAAGACTTTTTGCTTTCTTAATCAATGCTAGTTTATCGATTTGACCTTCAACATTGATCCCTCGACCAATAAGGCCCTCTTTAAGCTCAGCTTCTGAAAGTGCTTCGATTGCAGCATCTGTCATATTGAGGAAATTTAATTTTCTTTTCATTGGTTGATTTGTAGAGCCAAATAATTGAGTAGTCTCAAAATCAAAATCTATCATATATTTCTCCATAAAATGTGTGAGAAATGTGTTTATACTTATCCGAACGCGGTTATCATCCGCCATGTACTCCTCAGATTCATCAAGTGTTTCAACCATAAGCTTCAACCAACGCTCTGCTCCTTCTTTATTCATTAACTGAAAAGCATTATGCTGGTGATGAAAATTTAATCTAAACTCAGCTCCATGATAAAAAAAACCTCCACCCATCACATCAAGCCACATTGAAGCTTGAGTCCTCACGTGATGCGAGGCATCGCCAATACGCGCAAAAACAGAAGTGAACCAAGGTTCATCTCTATAGACCCGATCATAAAATTTATGAACAATTCTGACGATGTTATTTTGGCCCAAGACAGAAAATAACTGCCAGAACTGGATAGGTTTTAGTAAATTATTTGATGCAACAAGTGAGACGATCTCAGGCATCCTATGTGCATCCATAGGTAAAACATTAAGTTTTATAGCATTGGAAATATATGCCTGCTGAATTTTTTCAGTCATATACCCAGCACTTGGATCATAATTAGGGTAGGAAGTTTTAATCATTAATCTATCTTTAAATTACCTCTAACATGATCCAAATAGCTCTATCATCCACACTTGATCAAATTAACTTAATCATTCAAGTTTCGAGAGTGAATTATAATTCGGAATTAATATCTAATCCGCTAAATTATGAGCAGCCCTTAATCCTTCGAGGACTGCCTCTTCACAAGTACGTGGCATTTGACAGTCACCAATTGTAATTAATTTACCTGCATAATTTGACAATTCTTCTTCAAGGCCAGTTTCTGGGAGATGCCCTTGAGCAAGAACAAGCGTATCAACGTTTTCCTCGATAATTGCTGCGCCACTAACTGTATGCTGAAGATAAACACTATCTTCGTCTCGCCCATAAAGGCGAACGTAAGGAATAACCTCAACACCTAAATCATGTAAACGAGCAGCATTAGAATCTCGCACATAAGATTGCAAAGTTTCCCCAGCAAAAAGACCATTTACAGCCAATCGAACTTTACAGCCATTTTTTGCCAGATGTTCTGCTACTCCCATACCAATCCAATCACCTTTCCAATCATGAACCAAAACTGAGCTGCCAACGTTAACCTCACCTCTTAACACTTGCCATGCATCACATACTTGACCTTCACCATCAGAATTAAAATTTATAGGCCAAAGAGGTGTTGCTCCAGTGGCTAAGATTATTGCTCTTTTTTAAGTTCATTAATTTTATTAACGTCCATCCGCACGCCAGTAACAACCTCAGCGCCAGAGTGTTCTAACTCCCTTGATAGATTTGTAATTATTCCACCAAACTCTGATCGATGTGGTAAAAGCTGTGCAAGGCGCGCTTGACCACCCAATTGGTTATCTGATTCATACAAACTTACATTATGTCCACGTTCCGCAGCAACTGACGCAGCTTTCATACCACCAGGCCCTCCACCAACTACTAGTACTTTAAGGGGATTTTTAACTATTGCTTTATTTGCAAATTCAAGTTCACGCCCTGTTTCAGGATATTGTATACATGAGATGGCGTGTCCCTTATGGAAATGTCCAATACAAGCTTGATTGCAGCCAATACAGGCGCGGATTTCATCAAACTTCCCACCTTTCGCTTTTTCAGGCATCAAAGGATCACAGATCATTGCACGGGTCATCCCACACATATCTGCTGAATTAGATTCAAGAATTTTTTCAGCTTCCTGAGGTTGATTTATTCTACCAGTAACTATCACGGGTATATCAACAAGTTCCTTTAAGCGCGCAGAAAAGGGAGCAACATAACCAGGTTCATAATACATTGGTGGAACGATATGTACGGAACCACCAAGAGTGGCAGAAGTGCCATCGACCAAAGACACATAGTCAATTTGCTCTGAAACCTGCTTAATTGTATCTAATGAAGACGTTTCAGCAAACCCATCTTCATATTGCTCATTTCCAGAAATCCTCAGCCCAACAATAAAATTTGAACCTGTTTCTGCTCTAGCGATAGCAATGGCTTCAGAAAGAAACCGCCTTCGGTTTTCATCAGATCCACCCCATTTATCAGTACGGCGATTAATATTAGGATTAAGAAACTGTGCCGGCAAGTAACCATGACTGGCAACAATTTCCACTCCGTCTACACCTGCTAACTCTAATCTTTTTGCTGCTTGTCCATAGCCATTGAGTATTTCTTGGATCATTTGCTCCGGAATTGCTCGAGGTATAACATGGAATCTTTCACTCGGTGAAACGGACGGCGCCCAAGCGACTGGAGCCGAACCATCTAAACTTTCAGTCATTTCTCGACCCGGATGCGTCCATCTGCACTAGCAGTTTAGCTCCTTCTTTATGGACGGCGTCTGCTAATTTGGAAAAGCCTGGAATACATTTATCGTCAGTACCCATCAATACATGATTAGTGTAACGCGCACTTTCATGCACACCCGTTACCTGCGCAACAATTAAACCAACACCACCCCTCGCACGCGCCTTGTGATATGCCACTAAACCATCATTAACTGTTCCATCTATAGGTATTGTTGTATCGTGACCAGTTGACACGATCCTGTTACGAATTTTGGTATTGCGTATCAGTAAAGGTGTGAAGAGTTTGGGACATAACACTGTTGAAAACATCCAACTCCAGTAATATTCAAGACTTATCAAATAGAACTGTAATGTGTAAACTTTTGCAAGTCTTATTGCCAATTAGATTAGACATCACACTAAAATCATAATTTGTTCGCATTTCTTATTATATTTTTGTGAAATCAGCTTCTCTGTTATAGCTAAAAAAAACATGAAATAAATATTTATTTGGGTATGCGTTTTTGATTCTTTTCTAATTTAATACTATCTGCGTCGTAAGAATTGCTTGAGCAGCAAAGTAAACTTAAAAGCCCTGCATGATGCAGGGCTTTTAAGTTCTAATATTAGACAAAACTTTTAAGGCGTTGTGAACTCACCATTCCATTTAAGCAACCAATCGGTTGCACTTACGGTTCCAGCAAATGCACACGAACCACTCTGTGATATCCCAGCATATTTACCCCAACCAGCAACAGTCTCATAATTGCAGCCACTCCAATCAGGCTTAACATCTGAACCCACATTTATAAATCCATCACCATCAATGTCAGTTATAGTACAAATCCAAGACGATCCCAGATTTACATAATCAGGACTTCTTATACCTATAGTTCTACAATCTGCTGAAGCCATACTCGGATATCCCTCAGGCATACCTTCTTGAACCCAGATAGAATGGTCCAAATTAATATATTTAAAGTTACCATCGGAAAGCTCTGTCTCTTCAGTAGATATTGTGCTCCCATAAGCAGTGCCAGTAATATTTACTGTCTCTGCCAGTGCTAAATTGTTAAAAACAAAACACCCTATGAAAAATACAATTGATTGTTTTAAAAGATCTCAGAAATTTAATAAAATTTTAAAAGATTTTATTATTAAAGAAAGCTTAAAAAAAGCAAGGTATTGTAATCCCTACTCTACCATAAATATCACAAGTATTTCAAGAACTTTACCACAATTAATTCAAAAGATTTTAAGACCTTTAGAAGATTGGTGGAGCCTAGGGGAGTCGAACCCCTGACCTCCTCGCTGCCAGCGAGGCGCTCTACCAGCTGAGCTAAGGCCCCATTTTATGCAAACATAGCTGTTTGCATCTAGTTTTCCACACTTAGCTTGCCAAGTGTGGAAAAGAATTAAGTTCCACTTGCGGCAATGTAGCTACTTATTGCACAGTTTTTAATGACACCTACTGTGAAATCATCTCCTAAATTAACGTCAGCATCATCTTCTTCATCTATTACCTCTGCGTCCACAATATCTTCAGTTGTGTCTGCATCTACAACGCTTGCATCCTTTTTAGTGATGGCAGAACGAGACTTAGGATTCAATAAGTGCTCGAGTTCAATAATATGCTCGCAGGATGGACACGTCATTGGATCTTTTTTGAGATCGTAGAATCGTGTTGAACAATTTGGACATAGGCGTTTTACGCCCCATTCTTCTTTTGGCATTTATTAATCCTCGTTACATCTTATGATTTTATCATGGGCACTTGCCACACTCATTAGTACTTTGTCAAAGGCTTTGTATTAGTTTAAGTGACTACTAAAGACTAATACACCAAAAAACAAACCTATTTATGCCCAAAAATGAAAAATGAAAATGAAATCTTTAAAATTGGAAATCCACAGATATCGATCTCTGTAGGGCAGTCTAAAATAGCAAAAAACTATTCTATTAGAATTTCTAATAATAATGGCGTTGTGAAGCTAACTATTCCACGAAACGGCAGTTACCAAAAAGCCTTGGAATTTGCTAGATCAAGAGAAAAATGGATCAGGGAGAAACTTTCAAATCAGCTTCCAGAAATTATTCCAGGTTATGGCTCTATATTATTATATCAAGGAAAAAGATTAATTATCCGACAATCAGAAATTAAAAAAATTTATCAACATGAGGATGAAATATTTATTCCAGGCCCCTTCAGAAAAAATTAATGGCAAAATAATTGACTTCAAGAATAGTTAAAGCAAGAGATCACTTAGATTTTTCATCAAAAAAATACTCAAACTTATTAGGAAAATCATATAAAAGAATTACAATACGTGACACGCACAGCCGTTGGGGCTCTTGTACATCTGATGGCAATTTGATGTATTCATGGCGGTTAATAATGGCACCCCCAGAAGTATTAGATTATGTAGCCGCTCATGAGGTGGCACACTTATCACATTTAAATCATTCAGAAGAATTTTGGGATACAGTTGAATTCTTAATGCCTGATTTTAAAAATTATAAAGATTGGCTAAAGAATAACGGTCAATTGTTGCATAGATAAATTTGATTGTGTTTCTTTATAATGCTCTTTAATTGTTTAATCAGCGATACCCGTTCTATCTCGTTCATTTCTTCCAAAATTTTATCTTCTTGATTTCGAGCGGCATCAAATAAATTTGCCACCCGCTTCATTCCATTATCTGTTCCAGTAATGACCATTTCACTTCCAGAACCAGACAAGGCACATAAATTGTCCTTATTCATTCTATTTAGTATATCAATTATTGCACTAGGATCGACAAACGTTCTAGCGCATAGGTCTGGCAAAATTCGAGATGAATTTCCATATAAAGACGCTAAGATACGCCATTCGGGTATTGTTAATTCCTCTTCATCTACAGTTTTATGAAAAAGATTTTCTACTTGCCTACTTGCTCTTGCTAATTGGTAAATCAGTAATTCATCAATTAAACTTGTTCCCGTATCTAGACGATTTTCAGGTTGATCGTTGGGACGTATTGCTGAGGTGGTAGCGTAAGAACCCTCACTAAACACGAGTCCTCTTTTGGTGTTATTTTCTATCGCCAAGACCTCTCCAACAATAATCCAATGATCTCCACCCTCATGTATTGCATAAGTCTTACAGTCAAAGCGACTAGAAACATCCTTGATAATTGGCACACAATTAGTATCTTCCACCCAGTTTATATTAGAAAATTTATCTTCTCCTTTTATCGCAAACTTATTTGATATTTCTGCTTGATCTGATGCTAAAACATGTACTGCAAAAAAAGTAGCATCCGTAAAAGAAGGAGCCGATAGCGCTGACTTAGCAATACTCCATAAAACTAGAGGAGGATCCATCGAGACTGAATTAAAGCTGCTCGCTGTCATTCCAATTGGCTCCTTATTCAAATCTTGAGTGGTTATAATAGTTACACCAGTAGCAAAACTTGATAAAGCAGATCTAAATTCGTTTGGAGAAAAATTTTTTTTCATAATATTTATGATTGTTTTAAAAAGCTATCAACACGGTTTATCACTCTGTCTCGATCATAAAGATCAAAATAAGCCGCATGCATCAAATGAGGGGGTCCAAAAAAGAACCTTTCATAAAGAGTTTGCCTACTACCAAAACCAGAAACACAGACGTCATGGGCTAATCTGTACAAGGCCACTCTATCTTTGGCTTCAAGATTGGCTACATGGAAATATTTCTCCACATCACCACTTATCGCATTTTCAAAATCCGCTTCAGATGGCGTGGCCATAAGGGACGAAGAGCCCATCAACTGTAACATTTCAACCATTCTAGGGTAATACTTTGGAAATAAGTTTCGTTGTGTATCTAAAGGTCTACGACTTGGTATAAAATTTCCATATTGATCTTCATGAGCTTCGTGCTCTGCTTGGTAAAGAAGCGCTCTAACAGTTTCTGTCATCATCATAATTTCGGATATCATACCCTTCATCGCCAAATCTTTATCCCGGCCAGTCGCTTTGGCAATTGCGCATAAAATTCCGGTTAAAAACTCTGCTTTTGCCAACTTTCCACACGCGACCTGATGGGCCATATGAACAATTGCGTTCGTTTCTGCAAACGCTTTGTTGCATAACTCTGGTTGGCCATACATAAATACTCGCTCCCAGGGAACTAAAACATTGTCAAAAATTACAACAGAATCCATTTCCTCAAATCGACTTGATAAGGGCGCATCAAAGTGTGATTTTCCATTATCATAAGTATCTCTACAAATTAGTTTTAATCCTGGTGTTGCAATTGGTATCGCAAAAGCAAAAGCAAATGGAATATTCGCTGGATCTGCTTTTAAAACAGTTGATGGGAACACTTCAATTTCATCAGCAAAAGGACCAAGCGTAGCAAGTAACCTAGCACCTGATACGATTATTCCAGCATCAGTTTCCTTCACCACATGCAAAGCCACTGTTGCATTATAAATTCCAGCTGCAGCTTGTTTGTGACTAACAGATGGATTTATTAAAGTGTGTGTTAGTATTTGATCATTTGTTCGAGCATAATTATAAAAACTCAACATATTTTGGGAAAAATCAGCTTTACCAACTGTTCCCTTATCTAAAAAAGATCTTGCCGCAGAAAATGACATCAATGATGCGTTTTTGTAGTCAGGAGTTCTACCAAACATTCCATGGCTCCAAGTAGCCCATTCATAATAAGCTTTTCCTCTATCTAAAATATCTTGTTTAGATTTTGGTGTCTTGAAAGATAATGGACAACGAATTCCATCCTCATCTACATATGTAACTTTATCCCGATACTTCTTCTCATGTTGTTTGTCTAAGAAACCCGCTAAAGAAGATACTCCACGTGACATACCTGGTTCAGATGTAACATCTTTAATTCTCTTCCCTTGTGTCCAAACTTCTCGATCATCTTGCAAGCCTGATATGTATTGGGCGCCAGTCCTAATTCCATTGCCAGTCAGTATTGAAGTATCTTTCATAAAGTTAATCCTTTTTCTTCTCAGGTTGAGTAAATTTCTGCAATACTGTTTCCATTTGCCGCCATTCAGAAACACTCAATTTTGCTCTCAATTTTGTATGTATTGCTAACACGCTTGGCGCTACAAATTCTTGTAGTTTTTGCCCTTCTTTAGTTAGCGTAATCTTAACTTGCCGCCTGTCTTTATTACTTCTTGTTCTATTAATTAGATCTTTCTTCACCAATCTATCTAGGATACCCACCAAGCTTGGTGCTGGAAGAAGCGTTTGTTCAGATAAGTTTACCACACTAATATTGTTCTTTGCCCATAGAACTCTAAGTATACGCCATTGTTGTTCAGTTAGATTATTCTTCGCAAATAAATTGCGATATTCTGGCATTATAGCATCAAGAGTTCTATATAATTGCATCGGTAAGGTTTCACCGAAACTAGGAACTTCATTAATATCGACATAATTCATATATGAACTATATTTATAAATATTATAGTAACATAGGTTTTTCTTTTTTTATCGTAAAATAATTGTTAAATCATTTGAATTATATGCTAGTATATGCGTATGACAAATGATAGATTTTCTGTGATCACAGATACATAATGGAACGCAAATATGGCTAACAAAGAATTAAATCCAGTACAGGAACTAATACAAAATGTGTCGGTACCCTTCCCGCAAGCTCGTGCGATGCCAAAATCCGTGTATACTACAGAAGCTTTCTTGAATTATGAACTTGAGAATATCTTCAAAAAGGATTTTCTCCTTTTTAGGAAACCTCTTTAAAAAATATTGGAGACTACCTTACTCTCGAATTAGCAGGTCAACCAATAATGGTACTTCGAGATAATGATAATAAAATCAGAGCCCAATCAAATGTATGTAGACACAGAATGTCCACATTACTTGAGGGCTCAGGAAACACTCGGTCAATTATTTGCCCATACCACGCTTGGACCTATGGACTGAATGGTGCCCTAAGAGGCGCGCCAGCCATGACATTAAATGAAAATTTTAATAGAAAAGATTACTGCCTGCCAGAAATTAAATGTGAAGAATGGTTGGGTTGGATTATGATATCTCTTAATTCAAAAGCAACTCCATTAATAACTCACTTTCTGAAGTATCAGATCTAATTGGTGACTTTCAGATGGAAACTTATACGCAAACATTTTCGGAAACACATGTTTGGGATACAAATTGGAAAGTTTTAGCAGAAAATTTTATGGAGAGTTATCACCTTCCTGTTTGCCATTCAGGGACAATTGGTGGACTTTCAAAATTGGAAGAAATGGACTGCCCCCCTGGAAGAGACGCTTTTAATTATCATTTTATACTAAAGGAACCTCATTTTAAACTTGCGAACGCACATCCAAGTAATACAATTCTCAAAGGAGATTGGAGAAGAACAACAGTTCTGTTGGCAATTTATCCAAGTTTACTCATTACCTTAACACCAGGTTATTTTTGGTACCTTTCATTACACCCAAAAGGGGTAGGACAAGTACATATCAATTTTGGTGGAGGAATGTCACCAGAGTTTGTAAACGATCCTGACGCTCAAGATCACTTTAAAGCCGTAAAAACTCTTCTTGATGATGTTAATGTTGAGGACAAAGGATGTACTGAAAAAGTATTTAAAGGATTACTATCAGAACATGCCACGCCTGGCCATTTATCTCACTTAGAACGTCCAAATTATGACTTTGCCAAGTATTTAGCTTCACATGCATAAGAAATGTGGTAAATAATATTTTTCAAAATATTTCTAAGCTTTAGATAAATAGAGTTATCCCAAGACACTTCTTGCACTCACATTACTTCTATGTATTTTCCTAATCCAAGAAGTTATGTAAAAAGGTAACGATTTGCCCAAAAATAAAGAAGTTAATATGACCAAACCTGTGAACTTGACAAAAGTATCGAGAAACCTGGGTTCAGAATTAGACTTAGATTGGGTCCTCAGCACTCAAGCAAATACTTCAGCTATCGAGAGACGTGCAAATAGCATTGGAGCCAGACGGTCTATAAAAAAACAGCATCAAGCAGCTTGGTTAATTAAAGCTATAACATTAATTGACCTAACAACCTTATCTGGGGATGATACTGAAAGACGTGTTGAAAGACTTTGCGCCAAAGGTAAAAAACCAATCAGCAAAGAATTATCAACCGCGCTGGGCATAGACGAGCTAGATATTAAAGTAGGGGCAATATGCGTTTATCATGAAATGGTCAAAACTGCTGTTAAGGCTTTAAAAGATACTAATATACCCGTTGCAGCAGTTTCAACTGGATTTCCAGCTGGATTATCTCCTTTGAATTTAAGAATAAGAGAAATTAAAGAAAGTGTTCGAGCAGGGGCTGCTGAAATAGATATTGTTATATCTAGAAGACACGTTTTAAATGGGAACTGGACTGCACTTTATAAAGAAGTAAAGTCTTTTAAAGAAGCCTGTGGCAATAGCCACATGAAAGCTATTCTAGCAACAGGTGAATTAGGGACATTGAGAAACGTCGCCAGAGCTTCGATCATATGCATGATGGCGGGTGCAGACTTCATAAAGACTTCAACAGGTAAAGAAGACATCAATTCAACATTACCAGTAACATTAACAATGCTAAGACAAATTCGAGATTTTTACGAAAAAACTGGCTATCATGTAGGTTACAAACCAGCTGGTGGGATTTCCAAGGCAAAGGATGCCTTGATTTATTTAAGTCTGGTAAAAGATGAACTTGGAAATCGATGGCTAAACCCAGATCTTTTTAGATTCGGCGCATCTTCTCTCTTAGGAGATATTGAACGGCAACTAGATCATTTTAATACCGGACAATACTCAGCAAATTTTCGTCATGGAATGGGATAATAATGACAATATCTGAAATTTTTAATAAAATGGACTGGGGAACAGCACCAGAAAATGATAAAAATGCTAAAGCTTGGCTCAAAGAAAATGGAAATAAGTTTGGCCATTTTATTAATGGCAATTTTATCGATGCAAAAAATCATTTCAAAACAAAAAATCCAGCAAATAACCAATTCCTGGCTAATATAGCTGTTGGGTCTAAAGCAGATGTTAACTTAGCAGTAAAATCTGCTGCAGCTGCTCAAAACAAATGGGCGCAAATTGGGGGTCATGCAAGGGCTCGATATTTGTATGCCATTGCTCGATTACTTCAAAAGCATAGTCGACTGTTTGCAGTTTTAGAAACAATAGATAATGGTAAGCCAATAAGAGAAAGCCGGGATATAGATATACCCCTTGCAATACGGCATTTTTACTACCATGCTGGAGCGGCACAATTAATGGATGACAACCTTCCAAATTATGAGCCAGTAGGAATTTGCGGTCAAATAATACCGTGGAACTTTCCATTATTAATGCTTTCTTGGAAAATAGCTCCTGCAATTGCAATGGGTAATACAGTTATTTTAAAGCCCGCAGAGTACACATCATTAACAGCCTTACTATTTGCACAAATTTGCATTGAGGCGGGCATACCAAAGGGCGTTATAAACATCGTTACTGGTGACGGAACAACTGGATCCTTAATAACAAAACATAAGTCCATAAACAAAATTGCATTTACAGGTTCAACCGAAGTAGGGCGTAAAATTAGATTTGAAACTGCCGGAACTGGTAAATCTTTAACATTGGAACTTGGTGGAAAATCTCCATACATTGTTTTTGATGATGCAGATGTAGATAGCGCGATTGAAGGTCTGGTTGACTCAATTTGGTTTAATCAGGGTCAGGTATGTTGTGCTGGTTCTCGACTACTTGTTCATGAACTATAAGCTGATCAATTTTATAAAAAATTAAAACTTAGAATGAAGCGACTAAGAATTGGTGATCCTTTAGATAAATCTATAGACATGGGAGCTATTGTTGACCCAAAACAATTGTCTTTAATTTCAAGATTAGTAAATAAAAATGCTCACGAAGGTAATTTGTATCAACCTGACATAGAAATGCCTAATAGGGGCAGCTATTATCCACCCACTTTGATAACTGAAATGGAACCATCCGCAAGATCATGCAAGAAGAAATCTTTGGTCCTGTATTAGTCTCAACAACCTTCAGAACTCCAAAAGAAGCAATCGCGTTAGCAAATAATAGTCGATACGGTTTAGCCGCAAGTATATGGACAGAAAATATAAATTTAGCGCTCGATATTGCACCAAAAATAGAATGTGGCGTTGTTTGGATTAACTCAGTTAATCAGTTTGATGCAGCTGCAGGCTTTGGCGGCAGACGTGAGAGTGGGTTTGGTCGTGAAGGTGGGGCTGAAGGACTTTTAGCATATGTAAAACCCAAGTCAAAAACAGCTGAACTGAAAAAGCAAAAGAGGTATAAAAGATCGACCACCAAGTCAAACACTTTAGGATCGTTAGATAAAACCCTAAAACTCTATATTGGAGGTAAGCAGGTTAGACCTGACAGTGGTTATTCAAAAGCTGTTTTTGGCCCAAAAGGTTTCATCACCCATATTGGAGACGGAAACAGAAAAGATATTAGGAATGCTGTTGAGGCTGCGCACAAAGCTGGAAATTGGAGTAAAACTTCTGGGCATTTAAAAGCACAGATCATATATTACTTAGCAGAAAATTTAGATAAACGCAGTTCTGAATTCATCGAGAATATTATATTATCCACTGGAGTAAAAAAGGAAGTTGCACAAAAAGAAGTTGAAACTTCAATTTCAAGATTATTTTATTATGCAGCTTGGGCAGATAAATTTGATGGTGCTGTTCATGATGTTCCTATTCGAGGTGTAACATTAGCAATGAATGAGCCCTTGGGGGTTGTAGGCGTCATTTGTCCTGAGGAAAATCCTTTATTGGGTTTGGTTTCTTTAGCTGCTCCACTGATTGCTATGGGAAATACCTGCGTATTAATTCCTTCCGCATCATCTCCAAATATTGCTGCAAATTTTTACCAAGTATTGGATACCTCAGATGTCCCAGCTGGTGTTTTAAACATCATAACTGGAGAAGAAGAAGCATTTGTAAAAACACTATCAGAGCACCATGATATAGCAGCAATTTGGTATTTTGGAGCAGGTAATAACTCAGGAGAGATTGAAAGATTTTCCACCGCATCACTAAAACGGACCTGGGTAAATAATAATAAAACTCGAGATTGGCATTACAATGGTCAAGGAAAAGAGTTTCTTAATAATGCGACTGATGTGAAGAATATTTGGATACCATACGGTGAGTAATAATTTATCATCTTTTGAAATTTTAGAAAAACTAATCAGCTTTCCAACTATAAGCAGATCTCCAAATATTGAACTCATCAAGTGGGTATCAAATCTTTTAGCTTCGTTTGGTGTCAAAACAACTATCTTGCAAAATGAAGATGGATCGAGAGCCAACCTATTTGCTACTACAGGTGAAGAAGAGCATGGAGGCATAATGCTCTCAGGTCACACTGATGTTGTTCCAACTGAAGGTCAAGATTGGCAGACAGATCCATTTAAATTAACAAAATTAGATGGCAAACTATTTGGCCGTGGTACTGCTGATATGAAAGGTTTTTGTGCAAGTGCAATAAAAGTACTTTGTGATGCTTCAAATAAAAAACTTAAAACCCCCATACATTTGGCATTATCTTTCGATGAAGAAATTGGATGCATTGGTGTTCGATCATTAATCGACATGTTGAAAGAAAGCCCCATAAAACCGCAAATGTGTATAGTTGGTGAGCCAACATTATTGGCTGTAGCGTCAGGACATAAAGGGAAAATAGCACTCAGAACTACTTGTAAAGGTGTTGAAGGGCACTCTGCTCTTGCTCCCCTAGCATTAAATGCTCTTCATCTTGGAGTTGATTTTGTAAATATTATAAGAAACATCCAAAATGAAATAATTATGAATGGTAAAAAAGATAATGATTATGACATTCCTTACACAACTTTGCATGTAGGAAAAATGCAAGGTGGAGTAGCCTTAAATATAGTACCAAATATATGCACCATTGATTGGGAAATACGAAATTTAGCAGGTGATGATCCAACTGCTATTATAAAACAGGTCAAAAAATACGTGGATACACTCCTATCTAATTATCAAAATTCAAAAGCTGAAATTTATTGGGAAGAGCTTTTTTCTTATCCTGGATTAGGAACAGATCTAGACGCTGATATTATAAGTTTTGTCCGGAGCCTAACTGGTACGAATAATACGATAAAAGTAGCTTTTGGAACTGAAGGTGGCCTGTTCCACAACGAAGTAGGAATTCCAACAGTAATCTGTGGGCCCGGTTCAATGCTTCAAGGTCATAAACCTAATGAGTTTATTAGTGTTGAACAAATGAACCGTTGTGATTTAATGATGGCAAACTTGTTGAAAAACATAAGTCATTAAAAAATAAATTATCAAATTTGTTTTGGTATTTTCTGTAATAAAGGTAGAAGACGGGACATATCAGGTCCCTTTTCTTTTCCTGTTAAAGCTTTTCTTAAAGGTAAAAATAACTGCTTACCTTTCCTTGAGCTTGTCAGTTTTATGTCGTTTGTCCAATTTCCCCAGCTTTGTTCATTTAAAGGTGCAGAAGGCATTAAAAGCAGTGCTTGATTAACATAGTCTCGATCAAGGTCATCAACCAAAGGTTCAACACCGTCTACAATTAAGTTTAACCAATATTGAAAATCATCTAAAGTAATTAAATTTTGTTTAACTACATCCCATAAATGTTCTGTAGCCCCTGCGGAAGTAATCCTTTTCTTGACCTCTGAAAAATTTAATGAACTTAAGTATTTAGAGGTGATAGGGTACAGGTCTTGCATTTCAAATTTTGTAGGGGCCGCACCAAAAGTTGTAATATCAAAAACACTTTCAATGTCATTAACTGAATTAAAAAGCTCACCTGGTTGACTCGAACCCAAACGCGCAAGATGACTTAGGATTGCCATTGGCTCAATACCAGCAGAACGTAGATCTCTAAGAGACATCACTCCTAAACGTTTGGATAAATTTTCACCCGCGGGGCCTGTCAAAAGAGAATGGTGTGAATAGCAAGGAGCACTTTTGCTAAGTGCCTCTGTAATTTGAATCTGGGTAGCCGTATTCGTCACGTGGTCAGAACCTCGAACCACATCTGTTATTCCCATATCCACATCGTCAACCACGGATGCTAAAGTATATAGAAACTGTCCATCCGCTCTAATAAGCACAGGATCAGAAACAGAAGCAGAATCTATAGAAATTGGACCTAATATTCTATCCTCCCAGTTCACTCTATTATCATTTAACAAGAATCTCCAATGAGGGTTATTTCCTTTCCTCAGCATCATTTTTTTTTCATTTGTAAGTTCTAAAGCTGATCTATCGTAGACAGGAGGCCGACCCATATTTAATAGTTTTTTCCTTTTTAAGTCTAAATCAGTTGGGGACTCAAAACATTCATATAATTTTTCATTTTTCTTTAACTCTTCTGCCGCTGAAACATACCTATCTAATCTTTTCGACTGTTGTTCCTCATGGTCCCAAGTCAATCCCAACCAGTCAAGATCATATTTTATAGCATCAATATATTCCTGCTTTGATCTTTCAGGATCTGTATCGTCTAATCTTAAAATAAACTTACCATTATTTTGTCTAGCAATTAGAAAATTAAACAAAGCTGTACGTAGGTTACCTACATGAAGAAAACCTGTCGGAGACGGTGCAAAGCGAGTAATGGTCATTATATGCCTATTAAAGTTGATATTCTGATCACCCCGTATCAGCTCACCTAAATCCTGTCGAGTTTAAAAATCACCCTCAAGTCGTAAAGATTTTCACAAAAAAAGATTTCAAATCAACTTTTATCTCGCCACTGATTAACTATTGGGTACCTTCTATCCAACCAAAATGCACGCCGGGAAAGCTTTGTTCCAGGAGCTGATTGGTATCTTTTATATTCAGAAATATAAATTAAATGTTCAATTTCTTTTACAATTTTTCGATCAAAACCCATGTTCACAATTTCTGCCACTGATTTGTCATCATCAATAAAACCCTTCAAGATTGAATCAAGAATTTCATAATCAGGCAAACTATCTTCATCTTTTTGATTTGGTTTAAGTTCAGCGGTTGGAGCCTTACTTATACACTGAATTATTTATTACTCAGTGTTTGGACCACGCATCCAAGAGCGGTGATTTGAGTTTCTCCATTTAGCAGATTTCAAAAACCTTAGTTTTATACAGATCTTTTAAGGGATTATATCCACCACACATATCACCATAAATTGTTGCATATCCAACCGCTACTTCAGATTTATTTCCTGTGGTTAGAAGCATCTCACCAAATTTGTTGGACATGGCCATTAGTAATAGACCACGCAACCTTGATTGAATATTTTCTTCAGTTGTATCAGCGTCAAGACCTTTGAAAAGATCTGAAAGTACATTTTTTACACCACTTTGTGGTTCAGAAATAGGCACATTGTTTATACTACATTTTAAATTTTTTGCTATCTTACTAGCATCCTCCAAAGAGCTCTTGGATGTGTATTCAGAAGGAAGCATTACCAATCGCACATTTTCAGAACCTAAAGCATCACAGGCGATTGCTGCTACCAATGCACTATCGATTCCTCCAGAAAGACCTAATAAAACTTTTTTAAAACCTGTCTTGGATACATAGTCCTTTAAAGTTTCAACCATAGTGCGGTAATCAAGCTCTAATTGTTGAGGAATTTTCTCTAAAATACACTTTTCAGCAAACCATTTACCATCAATTTTTTTAAAATCTAATTTTTGAATTACTTCATCATAAGCTGGCATCTGCATTGCTAACTCTCCTCTTGGATTTAGGGCAAAACTCATACCATCAAAACCTTGATCATCTTGACCACCAACCATATTTAGATAAACTAATGGGATACCAGTCTCTATTACCCGTGCAATCATTGCTTGGAGCCGTTCCTCTCTCTTGTCTCTCCAATATGGCGAGCCATTAGGAACAACAAATATTTCTGCCCCACTCTCAACCTGAGCTTCACATACATCCTGATGCCATGCGTCTTCACAAATAGGAAAGCCAATACGAACACCATCAACATTATACGGACCCGAACTTTACCTTTCGAAAAATATCTTTTTTCATCAAATTCATTGTCATTTGGTAGAAAATGTTTTTTTATTATGGTTTCAATTTTTCCATTAGCCAAAATATAATATGCATTAAATAATTTTTCACCATCCCAGTAAGGGGCTCCTAAACCTACACTAGGTCCAGATTCAAACTCCAATGCCAGTATATCAACTAGTTTCATAACCTCGGTGACGAAAGCAGGCTTTCGAACTAAGTCTCCTACTTGATAGCCAATCAAAAACATTTCAGGAAATGCAACCAAATTTGCATTCATTTCTTTTGCTTCTTGAAATGCAAGCCTAACCTTTTTTGCATTTCCTTCCAAATCTCCAGCTTTTGGATTAAGCTGAGCTACTACTAGTCGAAATGAGTTGTCCATTTTTTAACCTTTAAAATATCTTTTGTGCTAATTTAATCATTAGAGTGGGAATATAAAAGACTTGAAATTAAAAAGGATTGTCAGAAAAAGTTTGAGCAACTAAAGTCTTAGTTAATTAATTACTAAATCACAGAAATAATTTTCAATTTGAAAGAAAATAATGGCATTAAAAAAGATTCTAAAGGTCAGTTTTGTTTTGGCCTTCACAGTGTCAGCGGTTCTAAATGCTGAAACTTCAGATATTAGCATTCAATATGAAACTGGTGGCTATTATGAAGGTGAATTTAATGATGGCAAACGCCACGGAATCGGCTCTTATGAACTTCCGAATGGATATAAATATACGGGTAACTGGGTAAATGGGGAAATATTTGGTCATGGCGAAGCACAATATCCCAATGGATCAAGCTACAAAGGAACTTTTGTAAATGGAAAACCAGATGGCTTTGGGAGAATACTCTTTTCAAATGGTGGAACTTATGAGGGAAGCTGGCTTGAAGGAAATATTATAGGGTCTGGAAAAGCTACATATGTGAATGGATTAATTTATATTGGAGATTTTAAAAATGCCAAACATCATGGAAATGGCATTCTAACTGATACCAAAAATTATAAATATCAAGGCTCTTGGGAAAATGGTAAAAAAAATGGAATGGCAAAGATAAATTATTCAGACAACGCCATTTACAAAGGTCATGTCCAAAACGGATTAAGAAACGGCATTGGTAAATTATTTTTACCAACTGGAATTGTTTACGAGGGCAATTGGATAAACGATCAAATTGAAGGGTCTGGTATCATTATAGGAGCTGATGGCGATGAATATAATGGTAATATAGAAAACGGTAAAAGATCTGGAAAAGGCAAACAAACCTATGTTGGCGGCGAAATTTACATTGGAGAATTTTTAAATAATCAAAGGAATGGCTTTGGAAAGTTAGATAACCCCAACGGTTATCATTATGAAGGAAATTGGAAAAATGGGCTCAAATCTGGGTTAGGTACAATTAATTACCCTGACGGTTCTAAATACAGTGGAAATTTTCAAGATGATTTTGCGCATGGAAGAGGAGAAATTATATACGCTGATGGCGGAGTATATAATGGCGATTGGATCGCTGGAGTTATAGAAGGTCTTGGTACAGCACATTATGTCAATGGTCTGATATATGAAGGTCAGTTTCTAGACGGAATGTCTCATGGAAAGGGCACAATGACTTATGAGAATGGGAACGTATACACAGGCGATTGGAATACAGGTTTAAAAAGTGGTGCTGGTATAGCTACTTACACAAACGGCACTGTTTATACTGGGGATTTTCGTGACGGAAGGCGACATGGAATTGGAACAATATTGATGGGGAACGGCTTTGAATACACTGGGCAGTGGCTCCAGGGTGAAATAGAAGGTGATGGAACCGCAAAATATGAGAATAATGACATTTATATCGGTGCTTTTATTAAAGGTAAAAGACATGGAAAAGGGAAGATGTTTTATTTCAAAGGTCAAATAATGGAAGGCGAGTGGAAAAATGGCAGACCCACATCAAATTGAACTTTTATTGCTTATAATCATTTATCCACTTGAATGAATCCTAATTCAAACTTAAATAATTATTATGGAAATAACTCGACAACTTATAGACCCATTCAATAGATCGATAAACTATCTACGCGTATCAGTTACCGACAGATGTGATTTCAGATGCGTTTATTGTATGTCAGAAAATATGACATTTTTACCAAAAAAAGAGCTACTAACCTTAGAAGAGCTTGATCGACTTTGCACAATATTTATAAATCAAGGAATCCAAAAGCTTAGAATAACTGGTGGAGAGCCATTGGTTAGACGTGGCATCATGGACTTTTTTCAATCAATATCCAGGCATTTAACATCTGGTGCTTTGAAGGAATTAACCCTAACCACAAATGGATCACAATTAGAAAGATTTGCGGAAGAATTAGTTGATTGTGGCGTGAAAAGAATAAATGTATCGCTTGATACCATAGATCCAGATCGTTTTGCAAAGGTCACTCGTTGGGGACGTTTACCGCCTGTGCGGCACAGGTGAAGCTGCTCAAGCTGCTGGCCTCCGTGTTAAAATAAATTCGGTAGCGTTAAAAAATGTTAATCAAGACGAACTCTTCACCCTCACAAAATGGTGCGCTGATAAAGACATGGATCTAACCTTTATCGAGGTTATGCCAATGGGCGATATTGGCAATGAAAATAGATTAGATCAGTACTGGTCATTAAAGGATTTAGAACAAGAAATTTCTAAAAAATTTACAATAATAAATTTAAAAGAAAAAACAGGTGGTCCAGCCCGGTATATAAAATTAAAAGAGACAAATCAGAAAATTGGACTCATTACGCCAATGACTCATAATTTTTGCGAAAGCTGCAATAGAGTGCGGTTAACCTGCACAGGTCAACTACATCAATGCTTAGGTCAAGAAGATGAAGCTGATATGCGTGCAGTTTTAAGAAACAGTCCAAACAGTGATCTCCCAATAATTCAAGCGATTCACCGCGCGATTGCTTTAAAACCTAAAGGCCATGACTTTGATTATAGTAGAAAAAAGGTCACGGGAAGTATAAGTAGACATATGAACCACACTGGTGGTTAAATAAACCCAATTGACAAACAATTAAAATTATCAACTTACAGTTATGGTGATTAAATGAGTAAAATATACAAAACAGAAACCGAATGGAAAGAAGAGTTATCAGATATAGCTTTCGACGTAACGCGCAAAGGCGCTACTGAGATGGCTTTTTCAAACGATACCTTTCCCGAAAGTCCTGCGTATTTTAAATGTGTTTGCTGCAAAGGAATATTGTTTGACTCAGCCCATAAGTTTGAAAGTGGTTCGGGTTGGCCAAGTTTTTTTAAACCTGAAAATGCAACAAACATAGTTGAAGAAGAAGATAATAGTTGGATAATGAAGCGAACTGAAATAATTTGTGCAACATGTGATGCACATTTAGGTCACGTTTTCCCCGATGGCCCTAAGCCTACCGGGTTAAGATATTGTGTAAACGGGGCTGCACTCGAGCGAAAAGAGAAATGACAACCTACTCTAGAGCAGTAGTAGGATCATAGTTCCCAGCTGAATTTAAAATTTGCCGTATTAGACCAATGCTATTTATTCCACTATCTGTGATCCGCCTCGATAGCACTACAACCTCTTGATTATCCAATTGGAATACTTCTACATTTTCTAAAGCCCCATTATTTGCAAAAGTAAATGCTACTAATTTGCGAGTAACTATTTCTGGTGTTCGATACGAAGAGTATCTTACTTTAGTAGACAAATAAAACCATTTATCGTCATCAACTAGTCCAAGTGATGATGGTGGTCCAAACATTTTTTTAACACTTTGTTTGGAATCTTTTCCAATTAATAATTGTTCAACCTCAACCTTTGACGGTGTATGTCCATGATTCTCAAAAGTAGCAGAACAACCAGTTAATAAAATAATCATAAAGAAAAAACAAAGTTTCTTTAATTGAAAAAACCGATCCGTCATAATATTCCTAAAAAGTTTTCTAAAATGTTGCGATCATTAGGCAACTTATATAAAATAACAACTGTATTCAATAACATAATCACAGAAAGAAAATAGACAGTGAAAGAGAGCTTAAAGAAATTTTTCGATAAACCAAGGATAGAGATATTTGTTCTAGAAACTGAAAAAAAAATTGATTTCACTCTGTCTTTTACCGATGATGAACTAGCGCAACTTAAGAAAGATCTTAATTTAATATCTTTAAAAAAAACAAGTATGTCTGGAAAGATAAACGCAACGGCGGCAGGTCAATGGCATTTAAAGGCTAAAATTGGTGCCACTATTGTTCAGGAAAGCGTACTATCATTAAAATCTGTTACTACTCGAATCGACGATAAAATAGATATGCGCATAATAAAGGGGCATGACAATGCAGTTCAAAACAGTGAGTTAGAATTAAACGAAGATTATTTTATTGAACATGAATTAGATTTAGGTGCAGTTTTTTTCGAAAACGTTGCCTTGTCTATCCCTGTATTTCCAAAGGGAAAAGGGGAATCTTTTGAAAATAAGGTATTTACAGCAAAAGGGATAGACCCACTTACAAATGATAGGATATCTCCCTTTTTTATTCTAAATAAATTAAAAGAAAAGGATCAGAGCGAATAAAACTTTAAAATAGGGGTTGCACTGATCAAATTTAATAGTATTTGTACGCTTCGGTTTAATTTATATTAAACTTTGATTGCAGTTTTTATAATTACATCTTAAGTAAGAAAAAGTAATCCACACAAACTAAAGTGTGCACATAGAGGTTTAGCCATGGCTGTACAGCAAAATAAAGTAACACGTTCGCGTCGTAACAAGCGCCGCAGTCACGATTCACTGATTGCCGCAAATCCAAATGAATGTAGCAATTGCGGTGAATTGAAAAGACCCCACCATGTGTGTGGATCTTGTGGGCACTATGCAAACACTGAAATTGTCTCAATGGTGGAAGACATTGATTTAGATGAAGACGCTGCATAAAAAAAAATTAGGTATGACATATGTCGCCATCTAATGGTGTAAATAGACAAAAAACACCTCTGGTCATTTCTATTGATGCAATGGGGGGCGATAAAGGGCCCAGCGTTGTTATAGATGGAATTGTTAAGTCACTACAAAAATATCCAAGTACACATTTTATAGTCCATGGCGACAAAGATAAGCTTGATAAGCTAATTAGTAATCAAAAAACAATATCCTCAAAATGTACTGTAGTGCACTGTGATGATATTGTTACAATGGATGATAAACCAAGCAATGTGATAAGAAATGGATCTTCTAGTAGTATGTGGTCTACCATTGAATCGGTTCGAAATAAGAAAGCTTCAATAGCCATTTCTTGCGGGGACCGGTGCTTTAATGGCTTTAAATTGTAATAAAGATATTCCCAGGCGTTATTCGTCCAGCTATTGCCTGTCTGTGGCCCTCTAAAAATAAACACGGATTAAATATTGTATTAGATGTAGGAGCAGATGTTAAGGCTGATGCAATAGATCTTTCCCAATATGCTTTAATGGGAGCATCATACGCTAGAAATGGTTTGAATATAAAACAACCAAGGGTTGGGCTTCTTAACGTTGGAACCGAAGAACACAAAGGTCGACCAATAATAAAGCAAGCCTATGAATTAATTAATGATAACGCTATTGGTGGAAATTATGAATTTATCGGTTTTATTGAAGGAAGTGATATTCCATCTGCTAAGGTAGATGTGATTGTCACAGACGGATTTACTGGAAATATAGCATTAAAAACTGGCGAAGGAACAGCAAAGTTAATTAGAGAAAGATTGTCGTTCGTTTTTAAAAGTAACTTTTTATCACTGCTTGCTGGATTCCTCATATCAAAAAAACTGCAAAGGTTTGCCGATGGGATAGATCCAAGACGTGTAAATGGTGGAGTGTTTTTAGGACTTAATGGTACAGTGATTAAATCACATGGAGACGCAGATTCTACTGGCGTAGCTGCGGCAGTGGAATTAGCTATAAGATTAACAAAATCTGGATTTAATGAACAACTTGCCGCTAGGGTTGCTTCTACCACAAAAGATGAAATAAGTACTTTAAAGAAGATTGAAGAGGCAAGTTAGTATGAGTGTTATACGTGCTGTTCCTATAGGTATAGGACATTACTTACCAAGCAGGATAGTCGAAAATAAAGAATTTGAAAAATCTTTAGAAAATTCAGATGATTGGATAAAAGCAAGAAGTGGGATTGAACGAAGACACTTTGCTGCAGATACAGAACTGACATCAGATCTTGGTTTTTTTGCAGCACAAAGTGCCTTAAAAGACGCATCATTAAACGCCAATGAAATTGATGCTATTATAGTAGCAACTTCAACACCTGATCTAACATTTCCATCAACGGCGACAAAAATTCAACATCAACTAGGGATGACTACTGGCTTCGCATTTGACATCCAAGCTGTTTGCGCTGGATTTGTTTTTGCTTTGGCAAATGCAAATGCATTGATACTTTCAGGCCAAGCAAAAAGAGTTATGGTTATTGGTGCCGAAACTTTTTCTAGAATTATGAATTGGAAAGATCGTTCTACTTGCGTTTTATTTGGTGACGGAGCTGGAGCTGTTTTAGTAGAAGCGCAAGAGGGGACGGGCGATAATAAAGACAGGGGTATTATAGCAACTGATTTAAATTCTGATGGAAGTTATAGAGATATTTTATATGTGGATGGAGGAGTTTCCAAGACCCAATCAAGTGGCGTTTTGGTCATGGAGGGTAAGGAAGTATATAAGCACGCCGTGGTAAAATTAGCACAAACTGCAGACACAGTTCTTACTAAAGCAAAAATAGAAACAGACGATATAGATTGGGTTGTTCCACATCAAGCTAATCTAAGAATAATTAAATCTACAGTCCAGAAACTTGGAATTGATATGAGCCGCGTCATTGTAACGGTTCAAAATCATGGAAACACTTCAGCCGCATCTATCCCTTTAGCTTTATCGGTTGCTAACCAAGAGAACAAAATTAAAAAAGGGGACCTTTTGCTAACTGAGGCTATTGGTGGTGGATTAGCTTGGGGTTCCGTAGTGGTACGTTGGTAAAATTATATTAGACGTATCAACCAGTTAAGGTTGACAGAACAACTATTATTTTCCTACTATATAAGACATAACTTGGGGGAGTTAATCTAAATGAGCACAAAAACTCTTACGCGAATGGACTTGAACGAGGCACTTTTTAGAGAAGTTGGACTTTCCAGAAATGAAAGTGCAGATCTAGTTGAAAGTGTCTTAAATCATCTTTCTGATGCCTTGGTGGCTGGAAATACTGTTAAAATATCTTCTTTTGGCACTTTTAAGGTATGTAATAAAACTCAACGAATAGGCAGAAATCCAAAGACAGGCGAAGAGGCAGTAATTACACCAAGAAGAGTTTTATCATTTCGTCCATCCCATCTCATGAAAGAACGCGTCACATCCAGCAATAGCGACTAAGTCACATAATATGAAAAAATCAGCAGAAGCATTCAGAACTATAGGTGAAGTAGCCACGTGGCTAAAGACTGAAGCATACGTGTTAAGATTTTGGGAGAGCAGGTTTAGCCATATCAAACCGGTCAAGAGAGATGATGGTCGGAGATACTATCGTCCCAAAGATATGACAATAATCGGAGGCATCAAAACGCTATTACACAAAGATGGTTTGACAATCAAAGGTGTCCAAAAAATCTTACGGGAACAAGGCGTGGGTTACGTAGCATCGCTTTCGCCACCACTAGACAATGAACAGCCAATTATTAATCCACCTTCCTCAATAGAAATGGCCAGTCCTGAGAAGGATTTGGCAGAAACTCAAAATGGGCAATCTTCAGAATCCAGCCCTACAAAACCCATAGATTCAAATCTAAATTCAGCAGAATTTACACCTGCAGACTCTCAAAGTATAAATAATAATGATAACCTTGCCGATATTGCTAGAAGGTTAAAATTATTAAGAGATGAAATCCAAAATGAAATTGAAAATAGTTTTCATAATTAATGAAAAAATTTCTCTCAGCTATTGCTCATCGTTAAAAAAATGCTGATACACAAATATCGGGCTATAGCGCAGTTTGGTAGCGCGTTCGTCTGGGGGACGAAAGGTCGTAGGTTCAAATCCTGCTAGCCCGACCAAAAATAACCGTCCTGCCCAGTGTATCACCCTTATTGGGTCAAATAAAGAGATATATTATGACTAAAGTGATCGCAGGCGTGCTTCCATCTCAATCAATACAAAAGATGATCCAGCGTGGCGAAATTAACTCTAGAGGCGCAACAATTGATTCTTCCCAAGTTCAACCAGCCAGTCTCGATTTAAGGCTTGGCATAGTTGCATATCGTGTACGAGCATCATTTTTAACTGGTAAAAATTTTACTGTTAATGATAGGTTGCAAGAATTTGAAATGCACAAAATAGATTTGACCAAAGGAGCCATATTAGAAAAAGGATGCGTTTATATAATACCTTTAATGGAATATTTAAATCTTCCCAAAAACGTATCAGCAGCTTCAAATGCCAAAAGTTCAATTGGACGATTAGATCTTTTAACCCGTGTAATTACAGATAATGGTATAGAATTTGATCGCATAAATAATGGTTATAAAGGACCCCTCTATGCTGAAATATGTCCTAGATCATTTTCTGTATTAGCGCGGCCAAAACAACGATTAAACCAAATTCGCTTTAGAATTGGTCAATCGGTCATAAACGATGACGGCTTAAAGAAAATGCATGCCTCTGATCCATTAGTTAACGGTGAGGCCTTGATAGATGATGGTTTAGGATTTTCAGTAGACTTAAAACCAAAAGAGAATAATTTAGTTGGCTTTGTCGCTAAACCACATACAAATATAATAGATTTAGATAAAATAAATTACTACAATCCAAATGATTTTTGGCAATCAGTGAGAACTTCATCTGGACAAATAATTTTAGACCCAGGCGCATTTTATATTCTTGTTAGTAGAGAAGCAGTAAACATACCATCTAACTGTGCTGCAGAAATGGCACCATATATTGCCATGATTGGAGAATTTAGGGTACATTATGCAGGTTTTTTTGATCCGGGATTCGGCAATAAGGACTCAGGAGGCATAGGCTCACGTGGAGTTTTAGAAGTTAGATGTCATGAAGCACCATTTGTGCTTGAGCATGGTCAAAAGTAACCAGCTATTGATTTATGAAAAAATGATAGAAACACCAAATATCCTATATGGGCAAGATTTAAAATCTAATTATCAAGGTCAAGGCCTGAAACTATCTAAGCATTTTAAAAGTGATTAACTTCGTTAGTTTTCTTCACCAAACATATCAGATTGGTCTATATTTTCCTCTTCTCCCTCCTCAATTTTATCATCAAATAATACACCCGGTGGTAACCTGCTCTCTAAAAGCCCCGCTGCTCGTAATTCTTTTAAACCAGGTAAATCTTTTAAAGAGCCAAGTCCGAAATGATCCAAAAAGGTTTGTGTGATTGTAAATGTTATTGGCCTTCCCGGCGTGGTTCGGCGGCGGCCTAAACGAACCCAATCTATCTCCATTAAAAGATCTATAGTGCCTCTACTAACAGTAACCCCTCGAATTTCCTCAATTTCTGCACGGCTAACCGGCTGGTGATACGCAATTATTGAGAGGGTTTCAATGGCAGCCCGGCTCAATTTTCGTGTCTCCACACTCTCACTTTGCATCAGAAAACCCAAATCTGGCGACGTACGTAAAACCCATGCTTCTCCAATTCTCTTTAAATTCACACCACGCTCCTCATAGAATGACTTAAGATTATTGAGCGCAGTTATTGGCTCACAACCATGAGGCATACGTTTTAAAAACTCTTGGATAGTCACTGGCTCCTTTGTAGCAAATAAAATAGCTTCCACCATTCGTTCCTGGTCATACAGTGATGGCACTTGAAAAAGACCTTTTTCTCCTTCTTCATTCATTTTACTCAACTTTCTTTCGTAATTTTATAGGTGAAAAACTATCATTTTGTTCCAGCTCAATCAGTCCGTGTTTTGCTAATTCAAGCGCAGCCGCAAATGTAGACGCCGTTGCTGATCTGAGCCGTTTAGAGTCAATATCCCAACCATCTGGCAAAAATGATCTAAGATCTGACCATGTTATCGCATGCCCTATAAGACTTCTCATTCTAACTAGCGCCTGCTCCATAGTTAAAATTGAATTTCTTTCAAAGACAAATGGCTTAAATTCATCTTTGGTTTTAATTCTTGCATATGCTTGCATCAAATCAAGCAAACTAGCCTGATATGTAATATTTTTTGTGCGTTCAATATTTTCTTCTATCCCCCGTGGAAAAAAATTACGGCCCAATTGATCTCTAGCCAAAAGTTTGGCGGCACATTTTCTCATTGCTTCCAATCTCTCTAATTGAAATGCTAAGTATGCAGCCAACTCTTCTCCAGAAGGATTTTCATCAGACGGGTCAGGAGGTAATAACAATCTTGATTTTAAGAAGGCAAGCCACGCGGCCATTACTAAATAATCAGCCGCAAGCTCAATGCGTAATTCTTTTGCTTCTTTTATGAATTTTAAATATTGTTCTGCCAACATCAGCACAGATATTTTGCGCACATCTACTTTTTGTGATCGTGCTAACGTCAATAGTACATCTAATGGACCTTCATATCCGTCAACATCAACTATTAATGATTCAATCACTTGATCTTCATTAAAATTTGTTTCAAGCCAACTTTCTTCAACCATTTATTAAAATTTTCCTTTTTAACTTATTTTTATTTAATATTACTAATTATCGTGTCATATTCATTTATAAGTTTATGAACGTCGATACTAGAAAAATTTTCCCGTTTTCTAAGAACAATGTCAGAATATTTCTTTCTTTCTAGACTTAAAGAACCACAAAATTGTGAAATTTCGTCCATTTCAACCATATTCCCATTACAGTGTAGTATTAAATCACAACCTGCTTTCAAAGACTTTTTTACTTTATCCTCAAAAGTACCATTTAATGCTTTCATAGACAAATCATCAGTCATCAGTAATCCATTAAATTTCAATTCAGTACGAACAAGTTCAATAATTTTTTTTGAGTGTGTTGCTGGAAATTCATTATCTAACTTTTCGTAAAGAACGTGCGCAGTCATGCCCAAAGGTATATCATTCAAACCTTTAAAAACTGCAAAATCGGATTTAGATAATTCGTCCATACTTGCTCTAATCTTTGGTAAATCAAGATGGCTATCAACTTTTGCTCTGCCATGACCAGGCAAATGTTTTAAAACTGGCAAAACTCCAGAATCAAGTAATCCATTAGCACATGCTCTAGCTGCACTAATCACAACATTAGGAACTCTTCCATAACATCTATTCAATAATACATTATGAGTAAATCTATTTGCCAGATCTCCAACGGGTGCACAATTTACATCAATTCCTACCTTTTTAAGCTCTTCACCAATAATTCGATACCTTAGCCACATAGCTCTATCGCTTAATTCTTCTGGGACAAGCGACATTTGCTCCATAGCTGGCATCCAGCTTCGCCAATGGGGTTTACTTAAGCGCTCAACCCTACCACCTTCTTGGTCAACAAGAATCGGAATGTCGCGTCCAACTGTATCTCTTATAGAATCGGTTAAGGCTCTTAATTGGATGGGATTTTCTATATTTCGCTTAAAGAGTATAAAACCCCACGGATTTACTGAGGAAAAGAACTTAACTTCTTCTTGCTTTAACACAAATCCACAGCAGCCAAATATAACTGATTTGATCACTACTTTGCCCTCATGGGCAAGCAGGTCGGTAAGGAATCTCTCAAAAAAAGACAGAAGTCTCTACTTTCTCCCAAACCTGAAAAACCAACAACCGTTAGCCTATAAGAATTATTACCACGAATATTTTGATTTTGTATTATTCGTTTTTTATTTTTGAAAACTGAACTGTTATTACTTTAGAATCTGACCATACTTTTTGCGCTTTCTGTTTAGTAGAATAGAATCCTAACTGAACAAGATTTGTTCCTGACTTAAGGCTAACTTCATTAGTTGCCTTAATCTTATCTTTCGTTCCAGGCGTCAAATCAACGTCATTATTTTCTATAATCTTATTTTTATTCCCAGGCGTCAAATCAACGTCATTATTTTCTATAATCTTATCTAAAGATAAATTTTGTGTATCACCACCTGTTTCTTTAAATTCTGAAATAACTACAGCAAAAGGCGAGATACCATCCAGTACATTTATTATTTCTTTTTTATTTTCTCCATCTCCATTATTTAATGATGAAACTTTAGGTTCGTTTGTAACTCTACTATTTTCAATTATGGAGATATTAATATCTTCTTCTATCAAATTTAATGGGTTCTGGCGCTAATATTATTCGTGTAGCAGCACTTTGCGCTTTGCCTTGCTCTTGAACATTGTTTACAGACAAACCTTGATAATTAACAATTTGGCCACCTGGCTCTTCCGACACTACTCTCAATTCTTTAATTTTTGCTTTTACTACAGGTATTTCAGCACTATCGCTAACGTTGAGACTAAAACCCCAAATTATAAGAGTAATCAAAATTATGATTGATAATAATGCACCTGCCCAGTTCACTATTAACTTAAGCATTCCAATAAATATGGTCGGTTCGTCGTTGTCTTGCCTGTAAGGCATTACCATACCTCAATAAGTCTAATCATTTTGTCAAAATAATTAATTCTCGTGGTTTATCTTAACGCATTTCTTCCATCGGCTTCACACCAAGGATACCCAAGCCGTTTGAAATAACAATGGCTACACTTCTCGCTATAGCAATTTTAGCATGAGAATGATCAACATTTTCTTCATCAATAAACCTTAGGGAAGGTGTATCTCTTACCCATATTCCAATAAGAGTGAAATTCTGAAGCTAATTCATATAAATAAAATGCTATTCTATGAGGTTCATTATGTTTTGCAGCAAGCTCTATTAACCTAGGCCATTCACATATCTTCCTGACGATGTTTAGCTCACTTTCGTGACCTAATAAGTGCATATCTGCAAGAATTAATGTCTCATCAGAAACATCTATATTTACTTTTTTTGATTTAGTTAAAACTGAATGATGCCAACATAAATATTGAACATAAAAAACTGGATTATCTTTTGACTTGCTCTCGTCACACTTTAGCAAAATCAAAATCTAATGGAGCGTCATTTTTTCTAGTTAACATTACAAACCTTGTGACATCTGACCCCACTTGTTCGACCAAATCTCTCAGCTGTACGAAATTTCCAGCACGTTTTGACATTTTAAATGGTTCACCATTTTTATACAATCTAACCAATTTCCATGTTGTTCATCGATCGATACCGTATCATCCGAAAGAGCCATTACAGCGGCCTTCATTCTCTTTACATAGCCACCATGGTCTGCACCAAAAATATCGATCAAATGCTCATATTTACGTGTTATTTTATCATAATGATAAGCAATATCAGGAGCAAAATAAGTCCATGTACCATCAGATTTTTTTATTGGCCTATCAACATCATCACCATATTGTGAAGATTTGAATAATGTTTGTGTTCTTGGCTCCCAATCTTCAGGAAGCTTACCTTTTGGAGCCTCCAGAACACCTTGATATATCAAGCCTTTAGAATTCAAGTCATCCAATGCAGCTTCAATTCTACCAGTTCCATATAATGACTTTTCTGAATAAAAAATATCCATCCTAATACCTAAAGACGATAAGTCTAAACGTATCAACCTCATCATAGCTGCTACAGAATGTTCTCGGAATTTAGGTAACCATTCTGACTCTGGTGCATTTACGAATGTGTCTCCAAAACTATCTTTCAGTGAGGCACCAATAGGAATCAAATAATCACCAGGGTAAGTTCCATCTGCAAACTCAACAGAGATACCATTAGCTTCAAGATACCTTAAATGAGCTGACCGAGCCAGTACGTCAACCTGCGCACCACCATCATTTATATAATACTCTCTTGTTACATCATATCCTGCAAAATCTAATAAATTCGCCAAAGCATCACCAAAGACTGCTCCTCTGGTATGGCCGACATGAAGAGGGCCAGTAGGGTTAGCACTAACAAATTCAATATTTACTTTTTTATTCCCTCCAATCAAAGATTTTCCAAAATCACTTTTCAATCTTATGATTTGAGGTATCAAGTCAAGCCAAATAGCTTTTTTGAGTGTCAAATTAAGAAACCCTGGACCAGCCACTTCGATAGTAGAAATTCTTGCATCACTTTTTAATTTTTCAATCAAAATTTCTGCTATTTCTCTGGGCTTTAAATTCGCTTGTTTAGCCAAAACCATTGCTGCATTTGTAGACATATCTCCATGCAAACTGTCGCGTGGTAGCTCAACTGTAACATTCTTAAAATCTATATTTTTTGGTAAAATATTCTCTGATTGCATAGACCCAAGAGCATCTAAAACGAGGTCATATATTTCAGCAAAGAGATCCATTAATTTTCCAATTTTTATTTTTATGGTTTACCATGTAACGTACTGCGGTCAACGATTTTAATTCAATCATAGGGTGGAATTTAATAAATTTAAATTTACTATTTTTTAACCATTAATTGCGCAATCTATATTTACACTTTCAGAACTTATTAGAATTGAATATTAAAAAAAACTACTTATGCTAACCTTATGTTGGAAAACAAATTAGTCATATACTATCGAACCATTGTTTTTCTTATAGCAATCTTTTATTGGCTTTATCAATTTTCGGGTATTTTAACAGATCCTTTTGGCTGGCAATTTCGATATCTAACCATTTGGAGTTTAACAGCGAGCACATTAGTAGCAGCACAGCTTTTAGGGTTTTCGTTAGGCCTAACCAATAAAAATTGGAATAGTTTAGCGTCTGCTGCCACGGTTATAAGTATGGTTGTAGTTATCCAATATTGGAGGCTACATTTTACAGATCCTAAACTTGTTGGCTCTGGTAGCATTCCCTGGCATCAACAATACTATTTACATCTATTGGGCCCAATGTTGTTGTGGATCGATGCTTTTCTTATTTTAGGGGCCTTTAGTAATCTGAAAAGAATTTTATTTCTTATCTTGATATTCAGTATAACTTATCCACTTTGGATGGAGGTTATTCTTCAGCCAATTAATACTATACCATCTGGTACAGTAACGAATGGACTACCCTACCCTTTTTTAAACGATATGGAAGTATTTGAAAGATATGGTACTTTATTTAATTAGTATAATGCTTAATTTTCTCTTAATATATTTTGGATGGTTCTTATCTAATGTTCTTTTTTTCAAATTTATCAAATTTAATCTACGATTTAGAGTCTTTTACCTCTTGCGGGAAAAACTCTCTCCGGCTATTGCCGATGCACTGACGGATGCGGGCGTAGCTCAGGGGTAGAGCATAACCTTGCCAAGGTTAGGGTCGAGAGTTCGAATCTCTTCGCCCGCTCCAACTTAATACAAAATGCTTTATGGCAATTTAAAGCTAACAATTATAATTTTAAAAACCCAGTAAAATCAGAATTTGCAGTAATAATTCCATAACTTTTAATGACAATTGCTTTGGCAGGGGCTGAGGGACTCGAACCCACGACCCTCGGTTTTGGAGACCGATGCTCTACCAACTGAGCTAAACCCCTAATCCTCTTTTCCTCCTAAGGAAGCAAAAGGCATTTTGCAAGAACTGTTATAAATTAAAAATAGTTTTTAAACTAATATGAGGATTAATTTCTATTAACTTCAAGCAAGCGTCTAGCTATAACGTCAGCTTGCATTTCAGCAGCACCTTCAAAAATATTTAAAATTCTTGAGTCACATAAAAGTCTACTGATTGGATATTCTAAAGCAAAACCATTACCTCCATGGATTTGCAAGCCATTATCAGCCGCTGCCCAAGCAACTCTGGCACCCAATAACTTAGCCATTCCCGCCTCAAGATCACAACGCCTATCCGCATCTTTTTCTCTAGCACTATAATAAGTTAATTGCCGAGAAATCATTATTTCGACAGCCATCATCGCCAGCTTAGAAGATACTCGGGGGAAATCAATTAACGATTTACCAAACTGCTTTCTACTAATTGAATAATCTAAAGCTAAATCCAGAGCTGATTGTGCAACACCGATAGCACGAGCAGCAGTTTGTATTCTAGCACTTTCAAAAGTTTGCATTAGCTGCTTAAAACCCTGACCTTCAACGCCTCCTAATAGATTACTTTCAGACACCTTAAAATTATCAAAGGCTATTTCGTACTCCTTCATGCCTCGATATCCTAAAACCTCAATTTCACCTCCTGACATGCCAATTGAAGGAAACGGGATTTCATCTGAACCAGCTATCTTCTCAGCCAGAAACATTGATAAACCAGTATAATTGTTAGTGGATGGATTTGTTCGTGCAAGCAAAGTCATGACATTAGTACGCGAAGCGTGCGTTATCCAAGTCTTGTTTCCAGTAATTTCGTAACCTTCATCTTTTTTTACAGCCCGCGTAATCAAAGACCCCAAGTCTGATCCAGTACTTGGTTCCGTGAAGACAGCAGTTGGTAAAACACTTGCATCAGCCAATTTTGGTAACCATTTTTGTTTTTGATCCTCTGTTCCACCACACAAGATAAGTTCAGCAGCTATTTCAGAACGGGTAGCTAACGAGCCAACACCAATATAGCCCCGTGATAACTCTTCTGAAACAACACACATAGCTGCTTTAGATAATCCAAGCCCACCATACTCTTCCGGGATAGTTAAGCCAAACACACCTAAATCAGCCATCTCAGTAATAATTTCTAAAGGTATTAGTTCATCTTTTAAATGCCAACTATGTGCATATGGATCAACCTTATCATTAGAAAATCTACGGAATTGCTCACGTACCATTTCTAATTCCTCATCTAATCCCGAAAAACCAAAAGTAGATACGCCAATTCCATCCTGCATTAACTTAACTAAATATTGACGAGCAGATTGTGTATTACCAAACTTAGATAGCATCTCAACTTCAGGTATTAGAAAATCGGTGAGGACGGTTGCAGGTAAATCCATATCTTTCAATCGAGCAAATTCAGTTTGGCTCATTGGTATGCCACTTTGTATTTGACTTAGATATTCCCCAAAGCTGATTTGCAAAAGTAATTTCTCTATCTCATCAAATTTATGGTTTTTGATAGCTATTTCAGCCCAGTAATGCATCTGTCTTAATGACTCGATATATGTCGCTATCCAAGCTAAACTATGTGTCTCAAATTGATGTTCATCAAGCTTGGCACTTGATACTCTTCCCTCAACAAGCGCATACTCTCTGACATGATCAATTGCATGAGATAGTAAAATTTCTAAAGCATTAACAGACTTCGAAGTTAGATCACAAAGATTATTAAGAATTGGGCTTTTCATATTATCTCTCAATTAAGATTATTGTTTATAGTATCTATGGTTATATAGTTTTAATTCGAAAAACATCAGGGGTTAAAGTAACAAATGTTAAATATGCGTCAAAAAGGAAATAAATGTATAATGGTTATAAAATAATAATATGGAGATTTTTAATTATTTTAGCTTAGAACTTAGTCCTTTTTTGGTGATCTTAGTACTATCTATCACCATCTTTGCTGGGATTATTAAAGGTATAGTTGGATTTGCAATGCCTTTAATAATGGTAACTGGTTTTGCCACCTTCTTACCTCTAGATTTAGCAATTGTAGCAATGATAATCCCAACTCTAGTTACTAATTTTCAACAAGCTTTTCGGGATGGCATAAACCCTGCGATAATACCTTTAAAGAAATATTGGAAATATTTATTAGCTTTTAACAGTTTTAATTAGCAGTCAATTAATGCCTATAATACCAGATCAAACACTGTTTTTGACAATGGGTTTCCCTATTTTTGGTTTCACTTTATTACAAATATTAAAAATTAGGTTAAAAATCTTTAATGGAAATCAAACAATTACTGAATTAGTTTTTGGTTTCTTTGCGGGTTTTTTTGGTGGGTTAACAGGCACTTGGGGGCCACCAACTGTCTCATTTTTTCTAACCCAAAACCTGGATAGAAAACTACAATTAAGATCACAAGGTATAATTTATTTTTTTGGTTCAATTACTTTTATTATTGGACACACAAATACACAACTATTTACATTAACCTCATTAACTTTTTCTACAATATTACTTGTTCCAGCAATTCTGGGTGTTACTATAGGCAACCGTTTAAGTAGAAGAATGGATAGCAAAAGATATATTATATTGACGCAAATATTGCTTTTGTTGGCCTCAATAAATTTAATACGACGTGGGCTCGGGTATTAAATTCATTTGAGTACAATGCCCTTTATGCTATTATCCACATGATCCATATACTGCTCAAAATTAGCAACGAACATGTCAATAAGTTTTCTTGCCTGAACATCATATTCTTCAGAGTTTTGCCAAGTTTTCCTTGGATCAAGTAGTTCTGAATTCACACCATCAACAAATATTGGAACTTCAAAACCAAAATTTTCATCTTTACGAAATTCTCCTTTGAAAATTTCACCTGTCAATGCAGCCGCAAGTAATGTGCGAGTAGCCTGTATTGGCATTCTTTGCCCTTCACCATAAGGCCCTCCTGTCCAACCAGTGTTTACTAACCAACATTTGGAATCACTACTTGCTATCTTGGCTTTAAGTAAGTTTCCATAAATTTCTGGTCGTCGGGGCATAAACGGCGCACCAAAACAAGTTGAAAAGGTTGGTTGAGGTTCAGTTACACCAAGCTCCGTACCAGCTACCTTTGAAGTAAATCCTGATAGAAAATGATACATAGCTTGTGATGGGGTTAGGCGTGATATTGGAGGTAAAACACCAAACGCATCACAAGTTAACATTACAACATTTTTAGGTGCACCACCTAGCGAACTTTCAGAGGCATTTTCAATATAATGTAAGGGATACGCACAACGCATATTTGCAGTTAAACTATCATCTTCAAAATCTAGTTCTTTAGTATTTGGATCATAGACCATATTTTCGATTACAGTCGCAAATTTTGTAGTAGTTGCAAAAATTTCTGGCTCAGCTTCTTTTGATAAATTTATTGTTTTTGCGTAACAGCCACCTTCAAAATTAAACGTTCCTTTTTCTGACCATCCATGCTCATCGTCACCAAGCAGGGTTCTATTTTTATCAGCAGACAGAGTGGTCTTTCCCGTACCTGAAAGTCCAAAAAAGACAGCCGAATCATTAGGATCATTTAACGCATGATTTGCTGAACAGTGCATTGGCATTACATCTTGCTCCGGCAAAAGATAATTAAGCAATGCGAATACTGACTTCTTGTTTTCACCAGCGTATTCGGTTCCACGAAACAATTAATTTTTTAGATAAATTAATTGCGATTACTGTACTTGTTCTACAGCCATGTTTACTTGGATCAGCCAAAAAAGATGGGCAATTGATGATCGTGTAATCAGAAACAAAATCTGCCAACTCTGATTTATCTGGTCGCCGCAACAAATGTCGAATAAACAATCCATGCCAAGCTAATTCTGTTATAACTCGGACATTCAACCTATGTTCAGGATCTGCTCCACCATATAAGTCTTGTACAAAAAAATCCTTGTCTTTCATATGTGTTTTTAAATCTCTTTCGAGAAGATCAAATGCTGATACATCCATAGGAGTGTTGTTCTCCCACCAAATTTTGTCCTCAACATCTTTAGTTCTAACAATAAACCGATCGTTGGGTGAGCGCCCCGTGTGCTCTCCTGTGCTTACCAATAACACATCACCTATTCCCAGTTCACCCTCTTTACGATCAACTGCTTCAGATAAGAGCTCAGCTTCATTCAAATTATAAAAAACCTGGCCTACACCCTTAATGCCCTGGTTTGATAATTTGAATAATTGGTTCACACGTTCTGCAGACATAAAACACCCCTACAATATTCTAACATAAAACATTGAATATTGAATTTTAAAATTGACAGCATGGACTTAAGCCATTTAATGACTCTGTCAAAATTTTACGATAAAATCAATACAAGATCCCTTAATATATACAAAATTTTTGAATATAATTTTTTTAATTAAACAATATACATAATGTAAAATACATAATTAATTATTTTTCCCCGAATCTTTAAAAACTGTTAATATTGAGTTTAATTGCGAAAAATAAATCATAATTAATTCCAAAAATTTTATTAATTTTAATAAAGTGCCTTAAAATATGCTACAAAGAATATATTAACTTGAATAATAATTCTCAAATAAATCTGCATGCAACTGCAGTCTCAGTTGCAAACAAAGGCTTATTGATTCTAGGGGCTTCAGGTAGCGGAAAATCAAAATTAGCATTGGCAATGCTAACTCACGGTGCCAAACTTATCTCTGATGATCAAGTTTTGTTAAAAACTGATACAGATAAAATAATCTTATCCGCACCTTGCTCAATCATAGGTAAAATAGAAGCTAGGTATATTGGAATTCTTAATGTACCTGCAGTTTCTGCCCAACTTTTTCTAGCAATAGATCTCGATAAAGATGAGCCAGAAAGATTACCTAAAAAAAAATTCATAGAGTACTTTGGAAAAAGAATTCAGCTTTTAAATGGTAAAAATATTAAAGGCTTAGAATACAGTCTTATACAATTATTAAAAAATTGATTATCGATTGGAGGTGTTTAGAGTGAATAAAAGAAAAAATATTGATCTAGTGATTATTACTGGACCTTCCGGTGCACCTCCACCAAGTGTTATTTTCGAAAAAATGGAGGATTTAGGATTTGAAGCTTTTGATAATCTTCCTTTATCTCTTCTACCGTTACTTATATCAGGTGCTCAAAAAGACCACCCCTTAGCTTTAGGGATAGATCTGAGAAATAGAGATTTTTCAAATAACAAACTTGTTGAGGTTATTAATACAATTAATTCTGATGCTGATTTTAAATGCAGCTTATTGTATCTCGATTGTTCTGACCGCGTTTTACTTCGAAGATACGCCGAAACCCGCCGGAGACACCCTTTAGCACATAATCAAGGTGCAGAAATTGGAATTGAAAAAGAGAAATCACTTTTAGCATCGTTATCACTTAATGCAGATAGTTTAATCAACACCTCTGAAATGACCCCACACGATTTAAAATTTCAGATAGAAAAATTATATGGGGTAAATAATCTGAAACAAGCTATGAATGTTCATGTTCATAGCTTTGCATACAAAAGGGGGGTGCCTAGATCGGTAGATATGGTGATCGATTGCAGGTTCTTAAGAAACCCCCATTGGGAGCTCAAGCTGCGGAAACTTACAGGACTAGACAGTTTAGTGCAAAGCCACATCCGATCTGATCCAAAATTTGATGTTTTTATTGAAAAACTAGAAAATCTCATTGATTTTTTAATTCCAGCTTACGAAAATGAAGGGAAATCATACTTCAATATGAGTTTTGGCTGCACAGGAGGAAGACATAGATCTGTTTTTATCACTGAGCTGATTACAGAAACACTTGCAAAACAGAACATACGAGTGTCTAAGAGGCATTTAGAATTAGAACGTCTGGGCTTAGAAATAGAACTAAATTAATTAGGACATGCTTTGATCGGAATCGTAATAGTTGCACACGGGGGCCTAGCGGTAGAATATAAATCTGCATTAGAGCACGTTGTGGGAATACAAAATAATTTGATTGCGATTGGAATTGAAGAAAATCACGATCGAAAACAGAAGACAAAAGAAATTTGTGACTGTGTCAATAAAGTAGATTCTGGCGCAGGGGTAATTTTAGTAACTGATCTATTTGGCGGAACGCCATCTAACCTTTCACTCGAATCTTGCTCAAAAGAAAACAGGATAATTGTTTATGAAATTAACTTACCAATGTTGGTAAAATTAGCAAAAAGCCGCAAAATGAATGTTAGGGACGCAGTTAGAGAAGCCCTAGAAGCGGGCCGTAAATATATTAATAGCCACAGTTGTCAGTAAGATGATTTTTAAAACTAAACGTACAATTATTAATGAAAAAGGATTGCATGCTAGAGCATCTGCTAAACTTGTGGAAACTGTGGAGAGCTTTGATGCCAAGGCTAATATTTCTAAAGATGATTTGAGCGTATCAGGTGATAGTATCATGGGATTATTAATGTTAGCCGCAGCAAAGGGTAGTCAGATAGATGTTGAAACTAGTGGACCAGAAGCTGAAAAACTCTCAGATGCGATAGCTGCGTTGATTTCAAATCGTTTCGAAGAAGAGACTTGAGTGATTAATTTTTAAATTAAGGATCTTATATTGTCAGAAAATAAAATTCCAAAAATAGGAGACCCTACCTACAAACCTTATGATGGTAAAAATCTATCCTATGCAGGAACTTTTACGAGTCCTTTAAAAATAGCCGTAATCAAAGTGATGGAAATAACAACTGGGAAAATTAAACTTATGCGTCTCGTACGAGAATATGAGAAAACACAAAAAAAAGAAAATGAAAGCTTTTGGAGTAAAGCTTTAAGTCATCTACGCATAAACTTAACCACACCCGATACTCAGATAAAAAAAATACCAAAATCAGGACCAGTGATTATAGTAGCCAATCATCCTCACGGTTTGGTTGATGGTTTAGTTTTAGCAGAATTGACGAATAGAATCAGACAAGACTTCAAAATCTTGACTAGATCTCTACTGACCAATGTGCCCGAAATTCAATATCATATGTTACCAGTAGCTTTTCCACACGAGCAAAACTCTGTTAGATTGAACCTTAACATGAGAAAACTTGCTATGACACATCTTAAAGAAGGTGGATCAGTTATACTCTTTCCAGCAGGGGCTGTGGCAACATCTCCAGGGTGGTTTAACGACGCAATTGAAGGAGAATGGCTTCCATTCACTGCAAAGATGATATTGAAATCTAACGCTGAAGTCGTTCCAATATATTTTTCAGGACAAAATAGTCGCTGGTTCCAATGGGCAAATAAAATTTCTACAACTATCAGACAGGGATTGCTGTTGCACGAAATCGTTTATGCAATGCACAAGAAGCAAAGTCCTATTATTGGCAATTCTGTAACAAGAGTAGAACTAGAAAAATACGATGGTGATCCACGTGGATTAATGCATTATCTTCGGAATAAGACATTACAACTTCAAAAATAAGAAAGGCCGCTTTCTAGCGGCCTCAAATCTTTTAGTAAATTTTATGTGTTACAATGCATCTGTCAGTTTAGGCACTGCCTCAAACAAATCAGCAACCAATCCATAGTCAGCAACCTGAAAAATTGGTGCTTCTTCATCCTTGTTTATCGCAACTATGACTTTACTATCTTTCATTCCAGCGAGATGCTGTATCGCACCAGAAATACCACACGCAATATACAAATCAGGTGCAACAACCTTACCAGTTTGCCCCACCTGCCAATCATTTGGTGCATAACCAGAATCAACAGCAGCTCTAGAAGCACCTACTGCAGCATTTAATTTATCAGCCATTGCTTCAATTATCGCAAAACTTTCCTTAGAACCAACTCCACGGCCACCAGAAACTACAATCCTAGCCGACGTTAACTCTGGTCGGTCTGATGCCTGAACTTTATCTTCTACCCATACAGATAGTGTAGGATCAGATACTGCCAATAGAGTTTCAACAACTGCTGCACCACCTTCTCCACTGGCATCAAAGCCTGCAGTTCTTATTGATAACACTTTAAACTTGTCAGATGATTTCACAGTTTGAATAGCATTGCCCGCATAAATTGGCCGCTCAAATGTATTACCATCCACAATAGCTGTAATATCAGAAATTATCATAACGTCTAATAATGCTGCTACACGCGGTAAGATATTTTTGGCTAGTGATGTTGCCGGTGCTATAATATGCTCATAATTTGAGGATATTGATACTATCAAATCTGAAACAGGTTCTGCTAATCCATTTCCATACGAAATGTCTTCAGCACATAAAACTTTAGCCACTCCATCTAATTTCGCTAAAGATTGAGCAGCAGTATTACAGCCACTTGACGCACATAATATGGTCACATCTCCTAATGCTTTTGCCGCCGTGAGCGCTTTTGCTGTCTGATCTATAGAAACTTCTCCAGACAACACCTCTGCTAAAAGTAGTACCGCCATTTATATCACTCCTGCTTCATCTTTAAGTTTTGCAACCAATTCAGCCACATCGGCAACCTTTACGCCAGCTGCTCTTGCTGCGGGTTCAGTCGTATTAACAATTTCCAACCGTGGAGAGATATCAACACCATAATCAGCAGGTGTTTTTTCATCTAAAGGTTTTCTTTTTGCTTTCATGATATTTGGAAGAGATGCATATCGAGGTTCATTTAATCTCAAGTCAACAGTCACAACCGCTGGCATATTAATTTTTATTGTTTGCAAACCACCGTCAACCTCTCGGGTCACTATCGCTTTGTCCCCGTCTATCTCTAATTCTGATACAAATGTGCCTTGGCTCCAACCAGCCAATGCAGCCAACATTTGGCCAGTTGCATTCATATCATTATCGATAGCTTGTTTTCCACATAAAACCAAACCAGGTTCTTCTGCATCAATCACACCTTTTAATAACTTAGCAACTGTTAAGGGCTCCATATCCGTGTGTACATCCTCAGTACAAACAATTAAAATTGCTCTATCTGCTCCCATAGCTAAGGCCGTTCTCAAAGTTTCTTGAGATTGCTTAACACCAACAGAAACTGCGATAATCTCTTCGACTTTACCTTTTTCTTTTAATCTTAAAGCTTCTTCAACTGCTATTTCATCAAATGGGTTCATGGACATTTTTACATTAGCCAGATCTACTCCAGTTCCATCTGACTTCACCCGAACTTTCACATTGTAATCTATTACACGCTTTACAGGCACCAATACCTTCATACCGCTTCACTCCTGTTAATCAATTAAACGCCTTATTTAGGCGAGATTCGTTTCTATAAACTCGATTTAATGAAAAGTTGCCAACACTAAAAGTAAAAAATTCACATGATGCCCCTTAATAAACCTTTTAAGCATGTTTTATCTATGAGCTCCTGGAACCCAAAGCACATCATTTTGACCATTTTCATTAGCAATTCTTGACGCAACAAAGAACCAATCTGATAACCTATTTAAATATTTTATAGCCATATCATTAACTTTTTCAGTTTGACTCAGTTCTACCGCCAAGCGCTCAGCTCGGCGACTGACTGTTCTGCATAAATGTAAATGAGCCGCTAACTCAGATCCCCCAGGTAAAATAAAACTTTTTAAAGCTGTTAGATTTTTGTTCATTTCATCAATCTCTACCTCTAACCTATCTACTTGAGACTGAACCATTCTAAGAGGTGGATATTTAGCAGATGCATCTTTATCTATATTTGGACGGCACATATCAGCACCTAAATCAAACAAGTCATTTTGTATCGCTGCTAATTTTTTATCTAAAGCACCATCACAATACAGTCTCGCCATACCAACTGTAGCGTTTGTTTCGTCAACTGAACCGTAAGAATTAACTCTAATCGAATATTTGGGCACTCTCGTTCCATCACCCAACCCTGTATCACCACCATCTCCAGTACGGGTATATATTTTATTTAATACGACCATTTATGCCCCTCTTCCTTTAATCAATATGTAAATCAAAATCATAACAACTGCTACGGCTTGAGCATAAATTCTATAACGCATTAGGCGATTAGAATATTTTCTATTGAACTCACCACCTTTACTAAAACTGATGACCCCAATCATTAAAATAACAAGCACTAGCAAACACGAGGCCGTTACAATCCAAAAGAGGGGGTCATTGCTCATTTAATTTCTCCATTAGACACACATAGGCCGAGATGCAGAAAAAGCGAAGCTTAATTTAGCTTACCTTTTAGACATAAACTTATCAAACCATGGGTTTGGCAAGAATCGCTTCAGGATTGCAGACACATAAGTCGGAATTGTGATCATGTATTTCGACTTGGGATTGGCTTCTTCCAAAGCCCTTATTAGTTTTTTTGTCACTGCTGATGCCGGTAATTCAAATTGATCTTTTTGCAAGCTTTTATTGTAAAGGCGATTTATTAAAATGGATTTATATTGACTGGCGCGTGCCGAATTTTGCCACTTTATCCATTTTTCAAATCCAATTATTGAGTTATGCCTAAACTTCGAAGTTATAGGACCTGGTTGCAGCAAAATAATTTTTATATTGGTATCACGCATTTCTATTCGAAGTGTATCAGTTAAACCTTCCAGAGCATACTTTGTTGCAACATAGGATCCTCGCCACCGCATTGGAATAAAACCTAAAACACTAGAGCAGTTGATAATACGACCATGACCCTGCGCTCTCATTATAGGGATAACTTGAACAATCAGGTCATGCCATCCAAATAAATTTGCTTCAAATGTCTGTTTCAAAGCATCTCTAGGTAAATCCTCGACCGCTCCTGGGATTGCGTACGCCCCATTATTGAAAAGTGCATCTAATGTTCCACCTGTAAGCTTAACAACCTTTTTAACTGCCGAGGTAATAGATTTAGGGTTTTCATAATCCAACACAAAGCTTTCGAGACCTTCGGCGCGCAACCGTTCACAATCTTCTTTTTTTCTACAAGTGGCAAAAACTTGCCAACCGCGCCTATGTAAAGTGCATGCAGAATCATAACCAATTCCAGACGAACAACCCGTAATTAGTATTGATTTTTTCTGCATAATTTTAAATCACCACCGAAAAGTATATTTGATTATCATAAATACCTTTGTAATTTAAGTCACCTTAATTAAGAAACTTTATATTCAACCTAATTTAAAATAGTATTTCCTCTAGACCCGTTGTGTTCTGCATTGTAGATGAACACCATGAGTGACAAAAATACCGATGCTAACAAACCAATCCCTTTTATTACAACGGAGCCTTTAAGCAGGGCTATTGGTGAGCGGTATCTTCAATATGCTTTATCAACTATAATGCATCGTGCATTACCTGATGCCCGGGATGGACTAAAACCTGTTCATCGTAGAATATTATTTGCAATGCGAGAATTAAAACTTGCTGCAAATTCAGGATTTCGAAAATCTGCTAAAATTTCTGGTGATGTTATGGGAAATTATCATCCCCATGGAGATGCAGCAATTTACGATGCCATGGCCCGGTTAGCACAAGATTTTAATGTTCGGTATCCACTAGTTGATGGGCAAGGAAATTTTGGAAATATTGATGGCGATAATCCTGCTGCAAGCCGATACACGGAAGCTCGGCTAACCAAAATTGCGCAGGCATTAATGGAAGGTTTGTCAGAAAATGCAGTTGATTTTCAAGAAAATTATGATGGCACATTAACTGAACCAATTGTTTTGCCAGCCAGTATCCAAATCTTTTAGTAAATGGAGCAGGTGGAATTGCTGTTGGGATGGCCACAAATATACCACCTCATAATCTAGAAGAATTGATTAACGCCTGTATCCATTTGATTAAAGCGCCAAATGCACGTGTCGAAACATTAATAGAGTATATTCCAGGGCCAGACTTTCCCACAGGGGGTACAATCGTTGAACCAGCAGAAAATATTCTTGAAGCTTACCGAACTGGCCGTGGTTCTTTTAGATTAAGATCAAAATGGAACGAGGAAAAATTAGACAGAGGTCAGTGGCAAATAGTAGTCACTGAAATTCCTTATCAAGTGCAGAAATCTAAATTGATAGAAAAAATAGCTGAATTAATAAATAACAAAAAAATACCTATACTATCCGACGTAAGAGACGAAAGCACTGAAGAGGTGCGGATAATACTAGAACCCCGCACCAAAATAATTGATAAAACAATCCTAATGGAAACTTTGTTTAAGCAAACTGAGCTGGAAATCAGATTTTCATTAAATTTAAATGTATTCAAGTGAAGCCCCATTGATTCCTTTACTTAAAGAGTGGCTAGAATCTTACGACATGCACGGTTGTTGTTAATAGACTCCAATCTCGACTTGGATAAAATTTTACGATCGGCTGCATATTCCTTGATGGCTTACTGATAGCTTATCTTAATATTGATGAGGTTATTGCAATCATTCGCCGTGAAGAAAAACCCAAGCCTGTTTTAATTGAGCAATTCAAAATCAGTGAAATACAGGCTGAAGCTATTTTAAATATGCGCTTAAGAGCTTGCGTCGACTTGAGGAAATTGAATTAAGAAGTGAACATGATGAATTGAGAAAGAGAGCCAACTTAGACGATCTTACTTGAGGACGTTAATCTGCAATGGTCACAGATCAGCAAACAACTTCGTGCAACTCAAAGAGCGTTTGGTCAAAATACAAGGACGGTAACCGACGCACCCGTTTGAAGAAGTTAGAGAATTTGAAGAAGTTCCGCTTGAGGCAATGATTGAGCGTGAACCCGTGACTGTTGTTTGTTCTAAAGATGAGTTGGATAAGTGCCATGACAGGCCATATTGATCTTAAACAAGACTTAAAATTTAAAGATGGTGATGAGCATAGGTTTATCTTTCATGCTGAAACAACAGATAGAATTTCCATTTTTGCAACAAATGGTAGATTTTACACTTTGTCATGCAGTCAATTACCAGGTGGTCGAGGAATGGGGGAGCCACTTCGTCTCATGCTGGACATTCCAAATGATGTAGAGATTGTAGATATATTTATAACTCGAGATGATAGAAAATTTCTCGTCGCCTCATCAAAAGGTGATGGATTTATAATTTCAGAATCCGAAACCATTGCTCAAACAAAAAATGGTAAACAAATTCTGAACGTAAAAAATGATGCAAAAGCTGTTGTTTGTAGGTCTATAGATGGGGACCATATAGCTTGCATTGGTGAAAATCGTAAAATGCTTATTTTCCCAATAACTGAGTTGCCAGATATGATACGTGGAAAAGGCGTAAGAATGCAAAAATACAAAGATGGTGGTTTGTCTGACGCTTTGTCATTTAATCTAGCTTTGGGGCTTACTTGGAAAGACCCTGCCGATCGTCAACGTACTGAAATGAACTTAGAAGATTGGATTTCAAAGCGTGCAGCTTCTGGTAGGATGGCGCCTAGGGGTTTTCCACGAAACAATAGGTTTGATTAAACAATTCTAAAAAGGACAAGCTGATTTGAATACGACACCTTTTCCACCTTCTGGATGTCTCAGCTTTATACTTTCAGCATGTAGTAATAACCTTTCGGAAGCATTTAGTGCATCTCCATCAGAGTAAAGTTTATCTCCTAAAATAACATGACCAGTGCTTAACATATGTACTCTTAATTGATGAGAGCGGCCTGTCGTTGGCGTTAATCGCACCCGGGTAGATATATTATCTCTTCTTAAAACTCGCCATTTGGTAAATGCGCTTTTACCCGTCTCATGACAAATTTTTTGTCGAGGTCTATTTGGCCAATCCACTATTAGTGGTAAATCAATCTCTCCTGTTTTCTCTTCTATATGACCCCAAACACGAGCTATATAATTTTTCTTTATTTGTCTCTTTTCAAATTGTAATCCTAGATGACGCTGAGCATGGCGCGTCATTGCAAACAACATAATTCCAGAGGTTTCCAAATCTAGCCGATGAACTAGTAAAGCATCTGGAAAAATTTTCTGAACCCTGGAGATAACACAATCACTTAAATGCTCTCCCTTACCTGGAACAGATAGTAACCCACTAGGTTTGTTTACAACCATTATTTGGCTATCATGATGTAAAATGTCCATATGTACATCAGGAGGATTATATTTGAAAATCTTTGTCATATTAAATGATTTAACCTTCTGCTTGTTTAGATGCAAACTTATGATTATTATGATGTGCAAGGAGACAAAAATGCACCCCACTATTTTAAAAATTCAAGAGATTGTATCAAAGGGTGATGAGGAAGCTATTAAAGAAATATTATCACAAGAAGTTAAGTTCAAACCACCAACCTATTATAAAACTTGGACAGGCAGAGAACCAGTAGCAGCAGTGCTTGGTCACGTTGGTAAAATTTTTCATGAATTTGAGTACACAAGGATTATGGGTAGCAATAATGATTGGGCCTTAGAATTTAAATGTAAGATAGGAAATCTTGACATTGTAGGCGTTGATTTAATTACATTAAATAAAGAAGGACTAATCGATTTATTTGAAGTTACCATGAGACCCTTAAAATCTATAAGTGCGTTGCGCGAAGCAATTAACGTTCGAGTAATGAAAGATCCGAGATTTCTTAATTTTAAATCAGCTTTATCTTAAAGATTCATACCAAGGACAAAGTCTATGACTTAACTCGCTCTGCTTTAGGATCATACATTGGTCTAAGAGAAACATCTGCTTCAACTCTTAATCCAGCCACCTCTATTTCATAGCTGGATCCTAAAACTTCCTCCTTACTTTGATATTTACAAGAAACATAACCCATACCAATTGCACCACCCAACGTATGTCCATAATTTCCAGAAGATATATAACCAGCTATCTCTCCATCTCTAATGATTGGTTCATTATGATAAAGTAGCGGCTCCTTCTCTTTTAACTTAAACTGCAATAATCTTTTTTCTAAGCCACTTTCTTTTTTCTTTAATACCGCCGAACGGCCAATGAACTCTTTTTTGGTTTCTTTTACAGCAAACCCAAGTCCAGCCTCCAAGACATGGTCTTCGCATGTTATATCATGCCCAAAATGCCTAAAACCTTTTTCAATTCTACAGCTATCCATCATATGCATACCACAGAACTTAAGATTCATATCTTTGCCAGCCTCAGCTATAACTTCAAATACATGCCCAGCCTGGTCAGCGCTAACATAGATCTCCCACCCAAGTTCTCCAACAAAAGACACGCGGTGGATTCTTGCTAAACCTAAGCCAATTTCCACTTCCTGCGCAGTTCCAAAGGGGTTCTCCTCATTAGAAAGGTCTGCAGAAGATATTAAATTCAGAAACTTACGTGAGTTTGGTCCCATAACAGCCAAAACACCTTCTCCAGCTGTAACATCAATAATAACCACGTTATAATTAAACGCATGTCGTGTCATCCAAGTTTGGTCCGCTAACCGAGTGGCAGCGGGTGTTACAACAATATAAGAGGTTTCAGCAAGGCGCGTTACTGTAATGTCCGCCTCTATACCGCCATCTTCATTTAAAAATTGTGTGTAGACAATTTTTCCAATTTGAACGTCACAGTCAGCACCCGCAATATAATTTAAGAAACAACAAGCATCAGCACCTTCCACTTTAATTTTTCCAAATGAAGACATATCATAAATACCAATATCTTCCCGGACAGCTCGATGCTCACTAGCTGAGTTATCAAAGAAATTTTGACGCTTCCAACTATATTCATATTCTGGCTTTTGACCTTTCTGCATACCAATTAGCCCGCTCCCATCCAGCCAATTCGCCCATTACTGCTCCTTTATCAAGAAGCTGTGAGTGAAAAGGTGTTCTACGAATATTTCGAGCCGTCTTTTTTTGTAAAAATGGAAAATGGTCAGCGTATAATAGTCCTAGAGTTTCTTTGGATCTTTCAAACAAATATTTTTTATTACCTTGGAACGGCTGCATTCTTGATATATCTACATCTCCCAAATCAAACGGCTTTTCTCCACTATCCATCCATTCAGCTAATGCCATTCCAGCACCACCAGCTGATTGTATTCCAATTGAATTAAAGCCAGCAGCCACCCAAAAATTATCTAATTCTGGCGCCAATCCTAAATGATATGCATCATCAGGTGTAAAACTCTCAGGACCATTAAAAAATGTCTGAATACCTGCTTCAGCAAGCATAGGCATGCGCTCACATGCAGCTTCTAATATTGGCTCAAAATGATCAAAGTCTTCTGGCAATTGGTCAAATTCAAAATCAGTCGGAATGCCATTCATACCCCAAGGCTTTGATACTGGCTCAAATGCACCCAATAAGAATTTACCCGCATCTTCTTTATAATAAGCGCATTCATCTGGCACACGAAGGACAGGCATCTGTGTCAAGCCTTCTACTGGCTCTGTAACTATATAAAAATGTTCACATGCATGTAAGGGGACATTTGTGTTCATCATTTTCCCCACACTGTGACCCCACATACCTGCGCAATTTATAACAATTTCCGCCTCAACGCTTCCAATATCTTCGCCTTGCTTCCATTGCACCTCAGTTATTCGGCGGCCATTTTTAACAAATCCAGTTACACCTGTATTTTGAATAATAGTTCCACCATTTTGCCTGGCACCTTTAGCCAAAGCTAACGCAATATTGGCTGGATCACCTTGGCCATCAAGTGGCAACCAGACACCAGCTGTTACATCTTCAATATTTAGATATTGATATTTTTCTTTAACTTCCTTTGGTGATATCTCTTCCACCTCAACGCCAAAGGCACGTGCCATTGATGCTTGTCTGTAAATCTCTTCTTTTCGCTCTTCAGTGAGAGCAACAGTTATTGAACCACAGCGTCTAAATCCAGTAGACACACCCGTTTCTGCTTCTAAATTACCATAAAGTTCCTGACTATATTTTGCTAATTTTGTCATATTAGCAGTTGCTCTTAATTGAGCTATTAATCCTGCTGCATGCCAGGTAGTACCAGATGTTAATTGCTTTCTTTCAAGTAACAAAACATCTTTCCATCCTAGTTTGGTCAAATGATACGCGACTGAACAGCCTATTATACCACCTCCAACTATAACTACCGTTGCTTTTTTTGGAACATTCACCATTGTTTTAACTCCGTAATCTGGAAGATAATTCTTTTATATGTGCAGGCCCAACCTCACAACATCCACCTATCAATGTTGCACCCGCCGTTACCCATTTTTGGGCAAAATCAGCATAAACTGAAGGAGTTAGGTCTTCTCTCGTTTTCAAAAGATCTACAGTAGAGCCTATTTTGTTAAAGCTGTCTGAAATATTAACAAAACCATTCGCATAAGCACCAATTGGAATGCCGCAATCAGATAGCAACGGTATTGATTTTGTCACCGCCTCTGGTGAAGAACAGTTTACCAATAATGCCTGTGCTCCAAATTCAGCTAACAATGGAATAACCTCATTTACATGCTCACCTGAACGTAATTTGCTTCCATCCTCATCATCAACAGAAATAGCAAGCCAAACTGGTTTTATACTTTTTGTAGCGCCCATTAATCCACCACGAGCCTGCTCTACTGAAGACATGGTTTCCAATATGTGAAAATCAACAAAATCAGATTGTTGCTTAGCAGCGGTTTCATAAATCGGAGCGGCAATATCAACTTCAGGGCATTTATCGGGCTGATAAGAAAACCCCAATGGACCCAAAGATCCTGCTACTTGACCAGTGCCATGTGCATCACGGGCTTCCATAGCAAGCCTACACGCCTTTTCCATCAACTCTGCTTGTCGATCGGGAAACCCATAATGTTTTAGTCTATCTGGTAAAATCACATAACTATCTGTTGTCGCAACCATTGCGCCACTAGAAAAGTAATCATCGTGCACTTGGCGAATTAATTCAGGAGCATCAAGCAATGCTTGCAGTGACCACATTGGCGTTGCTTTTCCGCCTGAACGGGCAATTAGCTCCTGTCCCATTCCACCATCTAGTATTGTTATCACGCTTTCAGCCTTTCATTTCTAGGATCCCAAATAGGTTCATCTCTTTGAACAATAGCATTGTATTTCTTCCCATAAATTTCAACTTCTACAGAAGAATTATCAAAAGCTAATTCAGTTTTAATCATTCCCAATGCTATTGAAGCATTAACACGGTAGCCCCAACCACCTGAAGTGGTCTCCCCAACAATTTCACCATCTTTCCAAATCGTAGACATATATGGTGCATCCGCCTCTTCTGCTTCAACAATCAAAGTTACAAATTTTTTACTAGAACCTTGTTGTTTTTCATTCATTAGTGCGGCCTTGCCAATAAAATCTTGCGGTTTATCTAATTTAACAAATCTATCAAGACCACCTTCAAACAATGAATAATCTGTAGATAAATCACCCTTCCAAGCCCTGTATCCTTTTTCCAATCGTAAGCTATTTAACGCATACATCCCAAAAGGAACCGCACCATTATCCAATACAGATTGATAAATGCACGGCATATCCTCATTTGAAGCGTGGATTTCCCATCCAAGTTCGCCAGCAAAAGAAACTCGTAGTAAATAGGCTGATTTACCAGCAACGTCAGCCGCTTGATGTGTCAGCCAGCCCAATGAAAAGTCTGCATTAGATATTTTTGATAAGATATTACGAGACTGAGGTCCCGTAACAATAAGCGTATCTTGGGTTATTGTTATATCTTCAAAATAAATACCATTTGGAATCAAACTCTGTATTAATTCTTTATCATGCCACTGAGCAGTAGCCGCAGTAATCAAAATAAAGGATTCTTCTTCTAATCTGATACAAGACATTTCGGTTAAAATTCGTCCACGCTTATCTGAAACATATATCAGGTTCATCCGACCGATTTTTGGTAACCCGCCTGTGCAAAACCCACGCAAGAATTCGCTCGCACCCATACCTTTTAAAATAAAGCGCGCAAAACCAGGAAGATTAAGAACACCACAAGAATCCCGAACTGCCTCACACTCTTCTTTTATTCTTCGCTCCCATGGCCCTTTTCTATTCCAAGTATGTGTGCTTTCTAAAGAAATGTCATCTTCTGGCTTGGCAAACCAATTTACACGTTCCCAACCATTATATGCTCCCATCACTCCACCGAGTTCTAATAATTTCGAGTGCACTGACGAAATCTTCTTCTCTCTTCCCGCTGGCCATTCGTGGTAAGGAAAATGCATAGCATACTCATTTCCATAAACTTCCATACCCTTTTGATTGCAATAATCCTGATCAGTATAATCCGTATAACGCCGGGGATCACACGACCACATATCCCATTCGGTCTTGTCCTTCAGTTATCCACTCTGCTAACACTTTTCCTGCCCCACCACCCTGAGCTATTCCAAAAGTAAACACGCAAGCCTCAAATGCATTAGGCACACCTGGCATAGGCCCAATCAGTGGGTTTCCATCTGGCGCATAGGGAATTGGCCCATTTATTACTTTTGAAATACCCGCCTTACCTAACAGTGGTACGCGCGCCATAGCATCTTCAATGTGCCATTCTATCCTATCCAAGTCATCTGGGTATAATTGGAAACTAAAATCTTCTGGCATTGGATCATCTTTAGTTACCCAAGCAGCCTTACAAGTATTTTCATAAGGGCCTAAATTTAAACCATATTTTTCCTGCCTTAAATAATAACTACTATCAACATCACGCAATAAAGGTAATTTGTGGCCTACTTCCTTATTCCAAATTTCAATCTCAGGTATTTCTTCGGTCAGAAAATACTGGTGGCTCATTACCATCATTGGCAGCGTGCGGCCTCCATAGGGTTTAAACCATTCAGCCACCCTTTGAGCGTAATAGCCTGCAGCGTTAACTACGTATTCACATCTAATGTCACCTTTTTCAGTATGGACAATCCATTCATCATTTTTCCGCTCAACTCCAATAGCTGGTGTAAACCTGAGTATTTTTGCACCCAGATCTCGGGCACCTTTTGCTAAAGCTTGCGTGAGTTGAGCTGGGTCAATATCACCATCATTTGGATCGTATAACCCTCCAGATAAATCATGTGTTTCTAAAAAAGGATAATGATCCTTTAAACCCTCGATAGAACAAATATCGAGCGACATTCCCTGATATCTTCCCATTCCAGCCGCCCTTTTCAAACTCTTGCATACGTTCCTTAGAATGCGCTAAGTCGAATTGAACCCGTTACGTGGTAGTTCATTGGGTAATCAACTTCTTTTCCAAGCTTTCGATAAAGCTCCGTTGAATAACGTTGCATATTCATAATTGACCATGAGGCCGAAAAAGTTGGGACATTGCCTGCTGCATGCCAAGTAGATCCAGCCGTTAATTCATTTTTTTCTAATAAAACACAATCTTTCCATCCCGCCTTTTGCAATATTTATTGCCGCAAAAAATCCAGCTGCTCCTCCACCAATAATAACGACACGGGCGGTACTTGGAAAATCTGACATCTAAACTCCTTAATTCAAAATAGGTCTGAACAACAAAAATATCGTTTTTTGTATAAATACTTAAACTAGCCAATAAAGTATCTCAAAAAAAATTACTGACAATCCTTAAACAGTTTTCTTCTATTAACAATATCCAAAACCGACACTTAATATCAAAAGATAATCCACATTCTTGAAAAAAATATACCCACTATAAAGTTGTTAGCACTCACCATCACCTCTAGCTCTTACAGATTATATTATCCATATTATAGAAAACTTATTCCTTATTGTGGGATTATAAGCGAGATGCCACTCTCCAATTAATACGACATGAGCTAAGTTTTTAAATATTTTTCAGATATCATAGCGATCATTTCAAACATTATTGCTGATGCAATTCTAGCAGTTATCATATTAGACGAATCTTTCGTTGGCATTAAACAAACCACATCTCCACCAATAATATTCATGCCGCGAACAGAATGTAATAAGCTCATAGCTTCATCTATTAGAAATCCTTGTTCTCCAGGCTCCAGGTTAGAAACTCCAGGGGCAACGGTTGGATCTAAACTATCCAGATCAAAAGTAATATAAACTGGGCGTCCCTCAAGTCGCTTTTGAATTCTGGCAATCGTCGCCTCAAGCCCAATTTTACGATATTCTTTCATCGTGACCACGTCATAACCATATTCATAGGATGGCTCGAGCCAATCAAGTGTTCTGGTATTTCCTCTGATCCCCACCTGTATCGAAGTAGTCGCGTCAACTTGCCCTTGATCTACCAAATATGCGCCCCAATGTGCAGCAGACTTTTTGGCACCCAAAAAATGAGGTACTTTCGTAAAAACATCTGTATGGGCATCGATGTGAAGAAAGCTTATTTTCTCCCCTTTGGTTAAGTTTCCACATCCAAGTGCCTGCACTATGCCACCTGTAATTGAATGGTCACCACCGATAGAGACTGGTCTGATACCAGCTTTATCTATTAGTTTATAATAATCTGTAATCCGTTGAACACTAGCCTCGTTGTCATTAGCTTCTGGTAAAGGGACATCACCCAAATCTGAAATTCTTGCAGTTTCCCAGGGGTCAAAACCCATATCTAAATGAACCCTTCGCAAAAGAGCTGAAACATTTCGAACAGCACGAGGACCCAAATGTTGATCTTTTTCTGTAGTCCCATTTCCCGATGAATGTGGTACACCAACGAGCCCAATGTCACAATTTTCAAAATTTGTTTCGTGTGGGCAACGGAATAGAGTGGGTATGCCCCACCAATATAAATTTTCCATCATTCGACTGTCTGCTTGGTTTTCCATCTTTTTCTCCCATGGTGTCGTAATTGGTATAGCGAATCTAATCCAAGCATGATGTGATGCGATTTGGAAGAGGTCTTTAATGTCTGGAACAACTAATCTTAAACTTGGGGTGATTTGTGCTATTGGCGCATCTCTGTGTTTTTCATTAAATGATATGGTAATTAAATTTTTTAGTGGTGACTATGCACTTCATCAAGTTGTATTAACACGGTCGTTAATTGGAATGGTCTTTACTTTAGCCATTTTAATTCCTCTTGAAGGTGGGTTGAAAAACCTAAAAACAAAACGGCCTATCCTCCATATTTTGCGAGGCTTTTGTGTGGTGATGGCAAATATGTTATTTTTTCTTGGTCTTGCATCAATGCCAATTGCCGAAGCGACTGCTGTATTTTTTATTGCACCTCTGGCAATAACAGCATTTGCTGTCTTTTTCTTAGGAGAGAAAGTTGGGCTTCGTCGATGGGTCGCTGTCAGCTTGGGTCTTGTGGGCGTTTTAATCATGCTTAAGCCTGGATCAGAAAGCATCAGATTAATTGCATTGTTGCCCGCTGGTGCAGCTATTTGCTACGCTTTGCTACATACGTTAACGCGCAAAATTGGACTAACAGAAAGTGCATCAACTATGTCTTTTTATATTCAACTAACATTTATTTTTGTTAGTGCTACAATCGGATTGCTTGTTGGTGATGGCAGATACCATGGCACAGGAAATCCATCCTTAGACTTTATATTTAGGCAATGGACTGTACCAAGTACTTTCGATTTAAGCCTCATGTGCGTTATTGGAATAACTTCAGCTCTTGGCGGCTATTTAATCATTAAAAATTTACTAGCTGAAGCAAATAAAATTGAAAGAACGTCTCAATATGCCACTGGCTGTAGTTTGGGGGGTATTGATATGGGGACACTGGCCTGACATCCCAGCCTGGATAGGAATTTCATTAATTCTAGGTGCAGGTTTGTATGTCGTTTTCCGGGAAGGTCAAATTGGCAAACGTATAAATAAACAACGCCCAATTCAATGAACCGTTGACCTTCTAACGCAATTTTGCTCAAACATAGGTAGTAACGAAAAGGTGTGATATGAAAGATAGTAATTTTTTAAAAGAAAATAATGCCCGCCACATGTGGCATCCAATGGGACATCCAGGGGAACAAAAAAGAAATACCCCAAAAATTATAACTGGCGCTAGTGGTGTTAGCATCGAAGACATCGATGGACACACAGCAATTGATGCGGTTGGCGGCCTCTGGTGTGTTAATGTTGGATATTCTTGTGAGCCAATAAAAACTGCCATCAAGGAGCAATTAGATAAATTACCATATTATTCATCTTTCGCCGGCACTTCTAATGATGCAGCAATTGAACTCTCTTACGAACTGAAAGAGTGGTTTAAGCCTGAGGGAATGGTGCGTTCTTTTTTCACATCAGGAGGTTCTGATAGCGTTGAAACCGCACTTAGACTTGCAAGACAATACCATAAAGTTCGAGGCGATCTTGGCCGTACTAAATTTTTTAGTTTAAAGAAGGGCTATCATGGCACACATTTTGGTGGTGCTTCAGTTAATGGAAATCCACGTTTTCGAACTGCTTACGAACCTTTGTTAGCAGGTTGCCACCATATGCCTTCACCATATACTTATAGAAATCCATTTAATGAAACAGATCCAGCTAAATTAGCTCAATTATGTTTGCAAGCGACTGAAGATGAAATCATGTTTCAAGATCCATCAACTATTGCCGCATTTATAATGGAGCCAATTCTGGGAGCTGGCGGTGTTATTGTACCACATGAAACATTTATGCCTGGTATTCGCGCATTGTGTGATAAATACGGAATTTTACTTATATCAGATGAAGTTATTACGGGATTTGGTCGATCAGGTGATTGGTCTGGTGCTCGCCACTGGGGCGTTAAGCCTGATATGATGACTTGCGCTAAGGCTATCACATCAGCGTACTATCCCTTTGGAGCAACAATGATAGGCGAAAAAGTAGCTGAAGTTTTTGAAAATGATGAAACTGGAGCAGCATCAATTGGTCATGGCTATACATATTCTGCACATCCAGTTGGAGCAGCTGCTGCTATTGCGTGTTTGCAAGAAACAAAGCGGATGGAGCTTAATGTTAATGCTGGAATACGTGGTAAGCAAATTTTTGATGCAGTTAATAAGTTAAAAGACAAGTATGACATCATTGGTGATGTACGAGGTGGTCATGGATTAATGACTGCTCTTGAATTCGTATCTGACAAAGCAACTAAAACGCCTTTAGACAACGCTTCAATGGCAAAAATTCAAAAAACTACTTATGAGAATGGTGCTTTTGTTAGAGTTGGTGGCCATAATATAATGATGTCACCACCATTAATTGTTACTGAAGATCACGTTAATAAAATAATTTCTGCTTTAGAGGCGGGCATCAAGTCAGTTTAATGAAAAAACCTTGCATAATTTGTGTCGCAATTACAGGATCAGTACCTAAAAAAAGTGACAATCCCGCAGTTCCGATTACAATTGAGGAACAGATTGATAGCACCAGTGCAGCATTTGAGGCTGGTGCTTCAATCGCACATTTACACGTAAGAAATGATGATGGAACGACATCATCAGACCCATCGAAATTTGAAAAATTAAAACAAGGGTTAGAAAAAGCATGTCCAGGAATGATTATTCAGTTTTCAACTGGAGGCAGATCTGGATCAGGAAAAGAACGTGGAGGCATGCTGCCTCTAAAACCAGACATGGCTTCACTAACAGTGGGCTCAAATAACTTTCCAACAAGAGTTTATGAAAATAGCCCCGACCTTGTGAACTGGCTGGCCTCACAGATGAAAATTTATAATATTACCCCCGAAATTGAGGCTTTCGACTTAAGCCATATTCATCAAGCAATAAAAATGTCTAGCAAAGGCGCTCTGAATGGGAAGTTATATATTCAGTTTGTGATGGGCGTTAAAAACGCTATGCCAGTCGATAAAAATGTTTTTGACTACTATGTAGAAACAGTTAATCGCTTGGCTCCAAATACTGAATGGTGCGGCGCAGGAATTGGAGCTGGGCAAATTTTGGTTAATGAATGGTCTATCGCTGCTGGAGGTCACACTCGTACAGGCTTAGAAGACAACATCCGACTTGATAAGAATGAACTTGCAAAATCAAATGCGCAACTCGTAGAATTAGCGTCATCACTTTGTGAAAAATATTCAAGACCCGTAGCTACACATACTCAAGCGCGGCAAATTCTAGGCTTGTAAACTAATCGTTATCAGACAATCCGGCCCCAGCACCCAACACTCGGCTTTCTTCAGTTGCTGGAGCATATGTGCGATAGGTAAACTCTTCTAACCGGCTCCAAACATCATCTGCAATCTCGCACCTTTTAGATATATGCTTTTGTACTATATTAATATTATCAGATGTTTCAGATAATTTTAAAACTTCTGATCTCAAGGGTAGATTTTTAAAATTCACATCAACCATACCATTAATTGACAGGGCACTAAAATTATTTGCCTCAATCAAGATTGAATTTGGTAGATGAGCTACAAACGGAATTAAAAAACAGGGTAAAAAAACATCCTCCAGCACAATGCTTCTTTTAATATTCAAATCAAGCAATGCAGCGCCTGACTTTATTGGGTCTAAATCTCCATTTTCATTCGTCCAAATATCATCATCAATATCTGCTGGTGAATAAATCATATCATTTTCTAAAAGGTTTATTAAGTCTTCAGCCGCGTCAAAGCCATTTTTTGCTAACCAAACTGTTGCGAAAGATACTTCTTCTGCATGACCCCAAGAAAATCCTGCGCCCCGTGCCGCACCCTTTGACATCGACTTTAATTCATTAAATGAAACTTTCATCGTTAACTAGAAAATCCTTCGAGATAACTCCAGTAATCAGATACTGAGTTAGACATTTGATCAGGATAAGGAGCACCTTTAAACATGCAAATACGGACCCAGCGATCTGATCTTGGATCAAAGTGAATAGCTCCAAAAAATGAAAGTTTGCACCTAAGCATATCTATTGGAAGTAGCTCAGATCCAATTGTATTATCCTGAATTTCAGCGTAAGGACTCTCTAAAATAATTTGCAAACGACGTATTGTGTGTCTATGTTCTGGTTTTTGCATCAAGAAATTAGCCATCAACATATTATCGTTAAATTGATTTAGATCCTCTGAAAGTCGATAAGCGTCACGCGCTGGCGACAAAGGTTGCTCATAATCTTCTACTGGTTCTGAAAATCTTTCGCCCAATCTTGGTTCTAATTTTTCTTGCGAAACATACCATGCTCTTGCATTTGCTTCGTTTTTCTCCCAATCAATTTTAAAAATCCACGAATATGCATCGCGAAGCTGCGCTCTGATTTCTCCAACAGTTTTTAATCCATTAATTTTTACATAAGAGTTTGTATTATCAGACATCGTTGACGACAATTCATCAACAATATCACCATATGGCTCCATCATTAACGAAATGATTAATTCTTGGCCCTCTAAACTCAAATTTTTCCTAGTCCAATGATATAGTTTGTCCCAAGGATATTGAGATCTTAAATCTAAATCTTTTAAATGATGTTTTAACAACTCTAAATCATTCCCTAATTCTTTCAATTTTTGAATCTGCAATGAATGATCTGAACGCCAAAGTTGCATTAATGAGCACGAATTTTTAAATAGTTCTAAAAATTCTCCATACTCTTCAACAGATGAACTATGAATGGACCTGACTCGTGAAAGGGCTGTTTCCCGTGCTAAAATCCAATTGTTCAAAAGGGTTGGATGATTTAATAGAAATGGTGCCATACCTAAACCAGTAGAATTTCCAATTCCTAATCGATGCGCCAGACTTGAATCAAGGGAAACAAATTTATCAGGATTTTTAAGCTTTGCCATATGATTAACTAAATCTAAGACAAACCATCTTATCATGAACACAGATAGAAGTTCAGATTGGAAAGGTGCCGCAAACTCGATTCTGTCTGAAACAAAGTCTCTATCAACAGCACCAAATTTTCCTGAACCATAAACTGCTGTTGTTCGCATCAAATACCCAACAGAATCAATTTGCTCAATTTTTGGCTGGCGACCATTTGAAAGTGACGAAATTACATGATCCCATAACCTAACGGATTTATTCGCTCTACTTAAACATAATTCATTTTCAGAAATTCTTCCAACTTCTTGGAAAGGAACATTCTTTTCTAATCGCTCAATATCTGTGCTTGTTGGAACACCATCAAATAAAGTGAAAGTAGCGTCCCAAGCATCAGCAATTACACGATCAGATCTTTTATCATCTGGTAGATCATGAGCAAAAGCCACTAGTGAATAGGTATTTGTAGGACCCACAGCACTATAAACTGCATGCCCAACACCTTTTTCATTTATATTAAATTCTACTTTTTTAAAACTCCAGTTTTCATCTTTTAATTGTCGCATCAAGATCCGCATAAAGGACAATCGAGATTGATGAAAACTACCCATCCTTGATAATTTCATAACCTCAGACGGATCGCGAAGTTCAGCCATTCTTTTAGAACCAACTTTTAGCATTTGTCTAATTCTCCATCGGTTTGAAGTTTTCCGAGTAAAAATTATACCAGTTTTCACCCATGATTTTATTCACATCCAATACATCCATTCCTACCGCTAACAACCCATTTTCAATGTTACTGAAATCTCTATTATCTTTAAACCAGTGCGGTTGCTTAGGAAACCCTGGCAAGGCTGCCGATCCTTCACCGTAGTCTATTTCTTTTGACCACCTACCAACTCGCATCCATTCAACGACACTATCAGGTTGGTTTAAACAAAGATCAGATCCTATACCTATTTTTTCAACTCCCATAATCTCAGCTGTCTTGGCAGTCATTTGGCAAAAACTCTGTACAGTGCATTCCGACTTGTCCCTTAAGTGATGTGGATAAATTGAGACACCAATCATACCACCATTAGAAGTTACAGCTTCAATAACGTCATCACGTTTATTTCTTAAAGCGGGATGCCAACTATAAGGATTAGCATGCGTTATAGTGATGGGTCTTTCTGAAATATCAGCAGCTTCGATCGTACTACGATCACCAGAATGGCTCATGTCAATAACAAGTCCGACCCGGTTCATCTCCTTAATAACTTGCTTACCCATTCGGGTTATGCCTAAATCCTCATCCTCATAGCAACCAGTCGCTAGCAAAGATTGATTATTGTAAGTTAACTGCATAAATCGCGCACCCAACCTGTGAACAATTTCCACTAAACCAATATCATCTTCAATTGGGCTAGGGTTTTGAAATCCAAAAAAAACTGCGGTCTTATTTAATTTTTTTGCAATATCAATATCGGCCACACTATAACCTTGCATTATTAAATCAGGATATAGTTCAAACCACCTATTCCATTTTTCAAAATTTAAGACGGTTTCACGAAAATTTTCATGGTACGAAATCGTAACGTGAATTGCGTCAACATTTCCTGACCTTAATTGGTGGAAAATTTTTGGTGACCAATTGGCATATTGTAAATTATCGATTCGCAAATAAGTTTCTCACTTTTACATGTTTAAATATATATAGCTCTATTTAGCTAACATGCCAAATTACAAATAAAAACAAATATAGTTTGTATCAAAATTCATTTTTTACTTGAACTCAGCGATAATCTTAGGCGATATATTTATAACAAAAAACCTAGCGGAGTGATTATGGAATATCATAAGCCCGGAAGTTTCGAAGAAGCTACGGAAATTGCCAATAATAATAATGGCATAACAAGGTTCCTTGCCGGAGGAACTGACGTACTTGTTCAATTAAGAAGTGATATATTAACTCCAGACGTGCTCATAGATATGAAGCACATTGAAGGGGTAAAAGATATTTCACTTGACGATGACGGTTGGCATATAGGTATTGCTGTATCTGGAGCGGAAATGAGTGAGCACAAGCAACTCACTAAGGAATGGCCTGGTGTTGTTGAAGCCATGGATCTGATAGGTTCAACCCAAGTGCAAGGAAGAGCAACATTGGTTGGAAATTTATGTAATGGATCGCCAGCTGCAGATGCGGTCCCATCATTAATTGCTGCAAGAGCACAAGTTACCGTAACTGGGCAAAATGGAACTAGGATGGTTAATGTCGAAGATATACCAGTAGGGCCCGGAAAAACATCACTGTTAAAAGGTGAGCTAGTTTCAGCTTTGCACCTCCCAAAACGAACAAAAAACCAGGCTGATGCATATTTACGCTTTATACCAAGAACTGAGATGGATATCGCCGTAGTAGGCTGCGCCGTAAATCTAGAGATAGAAAATGATGTCATTATTAATGCTCGGGTATCATTAGGTGCAGTAGCTCCAACCGCTCTGTTATTAGAAACTGCAGCTGAAAAAATAATTGGGTCCAAACTAGATGATAATGCGCTAGATCAGCTAGCCCAAGAAGCATCAAAAGCTTGCAAACCAATTGATGATAAAAGAGGTACAATAAAATTCAGAACGCATGTTGCAGGTGTATTAGCAAAACGCACCGCAAAAATTGCGTATGATCGAGCTAGGATAGCGAAATGAATAAGATCCATGTAAATACCGAAGTAAATGGCGATGATGTTGAGTTCTTATGTGATCCACGCGAAACATTATTAGATGCGCTCAGAGATCAATTAAATCTAACTGGTGCAAAAGAGGGCTGCGGCACAGGTGATTGTGGTGCTTGTTCAATAACATTAGATGATAGGCTCGTATGCTCTTGTTTGGTTTTAGGAGTAGAAGCTGAGGGCAAAAGAATTGGGACAGTTGAGGGTATTGCCAATGGTGAAGATTTACACCCATTGCAACAAAAATTTATTGAATATGCTGCCCTGCAGTGTGGTATCTGCACCCCCGGTATATTGGTAGCTACTGAAGCATTACTGAAGAAGAGCCCTGATCCAACTGAGACAGAAGTCAGATATTGGTTAGCTGGAAATCTTTGCAGGTGTACTGGATATGATAAAATTATCAGAGCTGTAATGGATACTGCTCGTGATCTCAGGGAGGGTTCATAATGGCGCTAGATAATCAAAAAAACCGAGAATTCAAAGTAGTTGGAACGCGTCCCAATAGGCCTGATGGTCTCGATAAAGTAACTGGTCGCGCAAAATTTGGAGCCGATGCCTACGCAACTGGCATGCTGCATGCTGCGATACTCAGATCTCCTCATGCTCACGCCAAAATATTGAATATAAATACACAAAAAGCAGAAGCATTAAAGGGTGTTAAAGCAGTTGTGACACGTAAAGATTTTTCAACCTCTGTCACTGGAGAGAATTGGAACATATTAGAAAATGTCATGGCGGGCGATACAGCACTATATGACGGCCACGCAATTGCTGCCATTGCCGCAACATCATCGCTTATTGCAAGAGATGCAATAAAACTAATTGAAATTACATACGACATTATACCCCATGTTACAGACGTTGACAAAGCGATGGAAAGTGGTGCTCCAATTATCAGAGCGAATGCAGGAGATGGCTCAGTTCCAAAAGGTATGCACCCAAATGTTGTACGCTATCACGAAAGTGGCCATGGCGATCTGGAAGTGGGTTTTTCTTCAGCTGATCTTGTTATTGAAGATACTTTCAAAACAGAGGCTACCCATCAAGGATATATAGAACCCCACGCTTGTCTTGCTCAATTAGGTGGCGATGGAAAAGGCGAATTATGGTGTTGCACTCAAGGGCATTTTCAGGTGCAAAAAGTCTGCGCTGCGCTCCTGGATATTGAAACAAGTGCATTGCGCGTTACCGCCTCAGAAATTGGCGGTGGCTTTGGTGGCAAAACAGCCATTTTTATTGAACCTGTGGCGCTAGCTTTATCACGTAAAACTAACAGACCAGTTAAATTAGTTATGAGTAGGTCAGAAGTATTTAGAGCAACTGGACCGACGTCTTCTACTTCTATGGATATTAAAATTGGTATGAAGAAAGATGGTACTATCACAGCAGGTTCAGGGGTTTTTAGATTACAAGGTGGCGCATTTCCAGGCGCTCCAATGGAATTTACGGCCATGTGCGCGTTTGCACCATATAATTTACAAAATGTTCAGCAAATAGGATATGATGTACTTAATAATAGACCCAAACAAGCTGCATACAGAGCACCTGGCTCTCCAATGGCTGCATTTGCAGTCGAGTCAGTAATTGATGAATTATGTAACCAACTAAAGCTTGATCCAATAGAGGTGAGATTGAAGAACGCCTCAAAAGAGGGTACTAAAGCAAGTTTTGGACCTAAATGGGATCGAATAGGTCTAGTAGAATGTTTAGAAAGTGCAAAAAATCATCCCCATTACTCTTCACCTTTACTTGAGGGCCAGGGGCGCGGAATATCCTCAGGTTTTTGGTTTAACCACGGAGGTGAAACTGCTGTTACTTTAGCTTTATCAGAAGACGGTACTGCTGCTCTCTCAGTTGGGACGCCTGATATTGGAGGAAGTCGTGCATCAATGTGTCAATTTGTGGCCGAAGAATTGGGAATACCTTATGAAAAAATCAGAACAACCATCGCTGATACAGCTACGCTAGGATATAATGAGATTAGCCACGGAAGCCGTGTTACTTATGCGACTGGTCTAGCTACCATAAAAGCCGCTCAAGATGCGATCAAAAAACTCTGTGCTAGAGCTGCTAATAAATGGGGAATAGATGAAGATGCAGTTATATGGGAAGATGGATGCGCCAAACCATCGGGACCAAATGCGGGTAGCTTTGAACCGATGCCTCTTGCTGAAATCACAAAGAAAATGGGTAAAACTGGCGGACCAATTGTTGGGCACTTTGAGGCTACTCCAGAGGGTGCTGGAGTTAGTTTTGCCACTCATATTGTTGATGCAGAAGTTGATCCAGAAACAGGGAAAACTAAAATTATTAGATACACCGTAATACAAGATGCTGGCAAAGCGATTCATCCCTCATACGTTGAAGGCCAATACCAAGGTGGCGCAGCGCAAGGCATTGGGTGGGCTTTAAATGAGGAATATATTTATGGTGAAGATGGCCGTTTACAAAATAGTGGATTTCTTGATTACCGCATTCCAGTAGCATCCGACTTACCAATGATTGATACTGTAATTGTAGAAGTTCCAAATCCAGGTCATCCTTATGGCGTAAGGGGCGTTGGAGAAACATCAATCTGCCCACCTTTAGCAGCAATTGCGAACGCAGTGTCAAATGCCGCTGGTGTGAGACTCAAGGAACTCCCTATGTCTCCTGTAAGAATACTGGAGGCGTTAGAAGATAAAGCATAAACTGAAGATAAATCTCTGGTCTGGTTTGAAACATCATACTGGTGGTTTAACCGAAGTGGATCTTTATGCAAATAATACAGGCGAGTTATTAATTGCCCTAGTTGAAAAGTATCCTGCTTTAAAGCATGCAGTCGATGCTGGTGTATCGGTAGTCATTGACGGAAAGGTTATGGCCTATAGCTTAAATGAACCAGTACATAGTGAAAATGAAATATACCTTTTACAGCGCATAAAAGGTGGTTAGAACGCAAAATTTCTTAAAGTTAACAATAAATACAGATGCTTATTTAGTTGTAAAATTACAAAAGCGATCCAACTTAATTAAGGTAGGATTAATGGTTCGACAAAAAGGGAAGTTTATAGCGCAGTAGCTAGCATATTTATCATATTATTCATTTAGGTATGATAGGGAATCTAAACTTATGAAAAAACACCGCACTGATCCATTATTTGAACCTTTAATCATCAAAGGCCTCACTCTTCGTAACCGCATCATGTCTACAAGCCATGCTAGCGGTTTGGGGGATGAAAACCATATGCCTGGTGAAGCCTATCAACGGTACCATCTGGAAAAAGCCCGTGGCGGTTTAGCTTTAACGATGTTTGGTGGGTCCTCATATGTTTCTGAGGATTCACTTTGGGCTTCTGGGCAACTTAATATCTCAACCGACCTGATTATCCCTCATCTTCAGCAATTTTCTGAGAGTATTCATGCTGAGGGTGCAGCTATAATGATTCAGGTCACACATTTAGGTCGTAGAGCGGAGTCCAATACTCAAAATTGGTTGCCTGCGATAGCACCTTCCTCCGTGCGTGAAATAGGCCATCGGGCAATTCCCCGAGAAATGGATCAGCAAGATATCCAACGCGTTGTGAAGGTGATGGGCGAAGCAGCTTATCGAGCAAAAGAAGGCGGCTTGGATGGACTCGAAACTATGGCCCATGGTCACCTGATTGGACAATTTCTATCGCCAGCTACAAATAAGAGGAGTGATGAATATGGCGGCAATCTTGAGAATCGTTGCCGCTTTGGTCTGATGGTTCACGAGGAGATCCGTCAGCAGGTTGGCGACGACTTTATTGTTGGTATGCGTATGAGCATTGATGAAAGTGCTGGTGGCGGATCAGATTTTGAAGAAAGCCTTCAAATTGCCCAAATTTTCGAGCGTGAGGGGTTTTTGGATTTCTTCAACCTAAACTATGGGGGTATCGATACCGAACGAGCACTAGCAACCCAATCCATGCCTGGCATGTCAGTTCCATCAGCACCATGGCTTGAACCCATAGGAGCCTTCAAGCAGGAAGTGCACCTCCCAGTTTTTCATGCTGCTAAAATTGCAGATATTGCGACTGCTCGCCACGCAATTCATGAAGGTTTGCTCGATATGGTAGCGATGACGCGGGCACACATTGCCGACCCGAACATAGTTGCCAAGATTCAACGCGGTGACGAGCATCGGATCCGCCCGTGCGTTGGTGCCTCAGTGTGTATGGGAGAACAGCGCCCAACATGCATGCATAACCCTGCTACAGGACGCGAACGCTATTGGCCGCAGAAGATCAAACGCTCTAACGAACCACAAAAAAAGATTGTCGTTGTTGGTGGTGGGCCTGCTGGACTCGAAGCTGCACGTATATCTGCCGAACGAGGCCATGAAGTTGTGTTATTTGAAGCATCCAGCGCTCTTGGCGGTCAACTTCGTATGGCAACTGGAGTCGAATGGCGCAAAGACATGCAGAGTTTGATCGATTGGCGAAAAAATGAGCTTGCTGTTCTGGGTGTAGATGTTCGTCTTAACATCCTTGCGGAAGCAGACAAGGTGCTTACCGAAACTCCAAAAGTCGTAATAATAGCAACAGGCGGCGTACCAGGAACTGGTTGGATCGAAGGTGCAGAACTTTGTACAGATCCCTGGGACGTTATCACAAAGGCAGTTAAGCCAACTGGGCGCGTCATAATTTTTGATGGAACTGGCCGCCATGTCGGGCCAACACTTGCTGAACACGTGCATGGTAATGCTTCTTCACTGACTTACCTTATGGTGGACGACATTTTATCAAAGGAACTCACTTATGGTGAACGCATCATTTGGCGCCAACGGTTCGCCAAAATGGGTATTCATCCAAAGGGAGAACAAACACTCAAAAGTGTAAAGGCTAATGGAAACGCTCTTGAGGTGACTTGCGTTAGTGAGCTTACTGGCAAAATCTGGATAACCACAGCTGATGTAGTGATTGCCGATACGGGTACGGTTCCAGTGGATGATTTGTTCCGAAAACTTCAACAGAACTCTAACAATAATGGGATAACAGATGTTTCTGCGTTCCTGTCTGGAAAAAATCAATTGGATATGGACAAACCTGGGATGAGCTTATTCCGGATTGGAGATGCATTATCCAGTCGCAATGTTGCAGCAGCTATGTTCGATGCCTTACGGCTCTGTCATAGGTTGTGAGTAGTCATAAGGAAAACCACATGCCCACAAATATCAAGATCACTGAGCTGACCAAGTTTCTTAACCGCTGCTTTCAAGCCATGGGGGTTTCCAATGAGAACGCAAGTATCATAACCGAGCACCTCGTTGATGCCGAAATGCGCGGGATATATTCCCACGGCATTAACCGGCTCGGCTGGTATTTAGACCTCTTCCGAGCTGGAGAACTGGAACCAACTGCTGTCCCCAGTGTAAAAAAGCTATCTGGGAACACTATAGCAGTCGATGGCAATGGTGGAATTGGTATAGTGGCGATGGATAGTGCCGTTTCTCAATTAATCGAGATGGCTTCTGAAAATCTGATTTCAATGGCAGGAGTTACGAACTGCGGTCACACTGGGCGATTAGGGGCATACGCCGAACAAGCAGCAAAAACTGGATGCTTCATGATATGCATGGGTGGAGGTGGTCGTAAAAAATGGGCAGGCGTGGTTCCATTCGGTGGCATGGAGCGTGTCATGAGCACAAACCCTTTTGCCTTTTCCATGCCGGGGGCGGAGTAGAACCAATCGGTTGTGATTTTGCCATTTCGACAATCGCATCGGGAAAAATTGCTGTCGCAAAGGCAAACAACGTTTCCTTACCCGAGGGAGCTATTATCGATTCTCATGGTCGAGCCAGTCAAAACCCTGATGATTTCTATGGCGGTGGGGCTTTGCTGCCAGCAGCAGGACCAAAAGGGAGTGGATTGGGTATCATAGCTGAGCTTGTTGGAGAAGCGATGCTTGGATCCGCTTTGGAATTCAATTGGTTGATGATCTGCATGCGGGCTGACGCATTCCAGTCATTCGCACAATACAAGGATGCCGCTTCAGCATTTTCCGAACAAGTGCGCCAAAGTAAGCCGGCACCTGGGTTTGACAAAGTTTTGATGCCGGGCGATCTGGAAGAAAAAAAATACCAAGACTGTGTTGCTGCAGGATATGTCAGTGTATCGAACGGGGTCACTAAGGCGTTGATGGATGCTGCGCAGTCAGTCAATCAACCAATTTGGTGAACCACACGTTAACCTCCGTACCAAACGAGATATAGTATTTTTTTGTATCAATGGGTTATCTACTTGGTAGAAATGTAAGTGGCGCCCAGAAGAGGACCTCGAGGTTTTCATATTTCCGTTTAATTATAGATACTTGTCGCTGCACTAAAATATAAAAGTGGTCCCAAAAGCGGTCTTCCTGAAATGAAAGCTGACCAACCGTTTGCACAATTATTTCCAATTTGAACTGTGCTGCAATCATTATTCCTGCGGGAAAGCACCACCTTTTTGTTTGCGCATTTCAATAAATGCATCAATGTTGCTGGCGGCTGTATCGCCATGGACAGGGTCTTGAAAATCTTTAAGGTTCTTTGTCCAGATGTCCGTAGCCCGCTGCGTCGAGGTTTTGGCTCCTGCTTCCGTCCATGCGCCAAAGTTCGTCAAGTCAGAGACAAGTGGTGCGTAGAATGCGGATTGATACCGGTCCATTGTGTGCTGAGTGGCAAAAAAATGTCCGCCGGGTTCAACCTCTGCCAAGGCATCAAACCCTATCTCAGAGCCATTGCCGGAAGGCTTTACGCATATCTCGGCCATTGTCTGAAGCGCTTCGACGTCGTTGATAAACTTCTCATACCCGAAACTCAGCCCCCCCTCTAACCATCCAGCTGCGTGGACTGTCAGCGTGGCATTGGCCATCGCCCCGCCCCATATCGCCATGTTCGTTTCATTCGCGGCCTGCATGTCAGCAGTGTTTGAAGCAGCCCCTGTCGCAGAACGCCACGGCAAGCCGATGTGGCGTGCCAATTGGCCTGCGCCGATCTGCATTTTCACATGCTCTGGCGTTCCAAACGCCGGAGAACCTGATTTCATATCCACGTTCGAGCTGAACCCGCCGTAGCTGATTGGTGCACCTGCGCGAGTCAGTTGGGCCAATGTGATGCCTGTAAGCGCTTCGGCGTGTTGCAAGGTTAGCGCTCCGGCCACGGTGATCGGGGCCATTGCGCCCGCCAAGCAGAACGGTGTGATGATGGTCATCTGGCCTGCACGGGCAAAGTCGATCAACCCTTGGGCCATTGGAATATCTAACATGCGCGGCGAGTTCGAGTTGATAACCGTCGTGGCCCAAACCCCATCCGTAAAATCATCCATCGACAGGTTCAGCGCCAAGCGGATCATCTCGAAACTGTCGCTCACCTGCTCGGATCCTCGGGAGTAGACAAACATCGGTTTGTCGCAATGGGTCAGTTGCGCACGCATCATCTCGAAATGGCGAAACTGTATGGGACGTCTTGAGGTTCAACACAGGGGCCAAGCATGTGGATCACGTCATAGGTCTGCGCCAACTTCAATGTCTCGACATAGGCTTCCAGATCACCCGGCCTGCGACCGCGATTGAGGTCGGTCGCATTCGGGCAACCCGCACCCGCCATGAACAACATCGCGCCGTTCTCATATGTTAGCGCGCGCTTGGGATTCGCGGCTCGCAAGCGAATGGACGCAGGCGCGGTTTGCAAAGCAGCGGTAACGATATCGCGCCCCACGAACACCATTTCATCCTCAACGCGTGCGCCCGCCTTCTGGAAAATATTACGGGCCTCGGGCAGCAGAACCTTGATGCCCAGTTCTTCAATCACCCGCAGGGCGGTATTGTGGATGTTTGCGATCTCGTCGTCAGAAAACACGGCTTGGGGCTGAAACGGGTGACGCAGGTTCACATAATCCGTTGCACGCACTGGCTTTGCCGCATCTGATTGAGCCCGACGGCGTCCGCCTGATCTGCGCGGTTTGTTTTCCCGAAGCATCTTAATTCCCTTTCGTGGGAGTGGGTTTACTAAAGGCGATCCAATCCTGCCGAAACGATGATCCAACCTCTGCGTCTAGAACCTTTCCCGTAAAGGCAAAAAAATAATCATCAATCATCGACATGCGTTCTTCCATGACTTCATCGGGGTTCATCGCAAAATATCCCACTTGCGCAAAATACAGAATGCGCGCTCGCACGGTAGCCTCTTGTGGTACATAGTCGAACCGTTCGAACAGTGCGGCGATGACAGAGATCCTGTTGGTATCCTCACTCCTCACCACCTTAAGCACGCGCTTGTCGAGGCGTGCCCAGTCCCGCACTGCTTGTTCCAATGGTGAGCTGAAATTATCTGGATTGGTCCAAACGGCAAAGAAAGACAGCACGCCACGATCCAGACTGTCTGCACTATCCAGAACCTGTGTGATGCGCTGGCCGTTCACGGCGGACCATTCGTTCATTAAGCCATCCAGCAATTCCTGACGTGATTTGAAATGCCAGTAAAAGCTGCCTCTGCTTGCGCCAAGAGATGTTGCAAGGCGTGTGATCTGAACCGAAGCAATGCCATCTTTGATCAAACACAAAAGCGCCGCTCGCAACCAGTCGACTCTGCCTAACTGTGGGACTGTAGGAGTTTCTGTTTGGATTTTGAAAGTAATCATGTGACTAAACATACACACTTGTTCGGTGGCAATCAATCCTGTATGGATTGCCTTGTTCAATCTAGGAGGGCCAGTTAATGAATAAAAGTCTACCAAGGGTGCATCGATTTGCAAATTTGCAATTCCAACCAAGATTTGAATACGGTGATCAAGCCGCAGCAATTCAAGTTTGTGGTGCTGAGGATATGTCGGAACTTGCATCAGGATATGGTCGCCTAACCAATGCGCGGTTCCCATGGACGATAAAATATGACGAAATACTTATCGTGTTAGAGGGTGAACTTACAGTACATGCGAATGGCACTTCTTTAACCGCAGGCCAATTTGATTCAATTTGGCTGCCCAAAGGAACGAGTTTGGAATACGAAGCTGAAAATGCATTGATTGTATATGCCATTCATCCAGCAAATTGGGCTGAGAATGAAAATTGACCGTCTCCCAAACCACGATCTGACTAATGGTTGGACCAATATATTAAAACAGAGGCAGTCTTCGCCGCCTCTCACCACCGACATTCGGGTTGATATGTTGGTGATTGGTGCCGGAGCCGCTGGATTGGCTGCTGCTCGTAGAGCCGCCGAAATACACCCCAACAGGACAGTTGCTCTTGTTGAAGCGGGAAGGTTAGGTGATGGCGCATCAGCGCGCAACTCTGGCTTTGTTATTGATTTACCGCATAATGTTGGCGCAGATCTAGATGATCTGGATACATTGAAACGGTCCTTGCGTTTGGCCAGAGCTGCCCGGCAACACCTTGATGAAATGGTCACGATAAATAACATCGAATGCCAATGGAGCCGCCAAGGCCAATTGATGGGTGCCCGATCCCAATCAGGTGAAAAAGTCTTGGACGCCTTTATAAAAGGTCTCGATTTACTAGGAGAAACCTATACCGAAATGGACGGTGGTGCAGTTCACGCGCGTACTGGGATGACATATTATCGGCGAGCCATCCACACTCCTGGCACCGTTATCATGCAGCCAGCGGCTTTAGTGCGCGGATTGGGTGAAAGTCTTCCTAAAAATGTTTCATTCTATGAAAATACACCAGTTTTAGAAATTGATTACGGTTCAAAAGTGATTGCGATTACAAAAGGTGGAAAGATTACTGCAGACCGATGCATTCTCGCGGTGAATGGGTTCGCTCCTTTCTTGGGCCATCTGAAGCGTAAGATTTTCACAATCCAAGCTTTCGCCTCGATGACCCGCGTTTTAACGGACGACGAACAGGCAGCATTGGGCAATCCGGAGGATTGGGGATTGGTGCCGGCAATGGCCTTTGGTGGGCCGACGATGCGGTATACAATGGACAAGCGAATAGTCATGCGCAGTTTTTGGGGGAAACGGCAAAGCGATGTTGTTCGCTCGGTCGAGTACAGACGATCACGTGACTTGCAACTTCAGCAAATCCAGGATCGGTTTCCAATAATACAGGGAGACCCGATTGTGGATACTTGGACAGGTCAACTTGGGTTAGCATCAAACTTTGCGCCGGGATTTGGAAAAGTGCGAGAAAATGTCTGGTCCGCGATGATCCAAAATGGCGTAGGGATGACGAAGGGTACTATGTCTGGAATGCTTGCCGCAGATGCACTTAATGGAATTAATAGCCAATTACTGGAAGATATTACGGCTATGGGTGTTCCAGGAAAGTTGCCACCCCAGCCGATTTTATCCATGGGAATTTGGGCTAAAGTGAAGTGGTGGGAATGGTCGCAGCGGGCTGAGCGGTGAGATATCACCGGGTATGGGGGTTCTGTCAGACAAAACTACTTGAGACGGGCAGGCTGACTTTGTAACCTCGTCTAATGACAAAACACTCCCCATCTCGTCACAGATTGACAAAGTGGTCCAGAAAGTGGTCCTGCGGTTAGGTTTTGCAGGCACCAAACAAATTTTTATATAATTATTACAATAATTTAGTTGTGATTTGTGACGCCCAGAAGAGAACGTCGAACTTTGTATATTTCTATTTAATTACAGTTACTTATTTTGGTTCTAAAATATAAAAGCGGTCCCGAAAGCGGTCCGATTTATGCGTCAATCAGGGTGACGATTTGTGGCTTGCACCCCAAAACCGGACTATCGCAAAGCCAATGCCTCAGGTCTGCTTGGCGGATAAAGTAGACGTTAGACGGACGGGTTCGCATGTCTGCTTCCGGGAACGAGTTACCTTTCCGAAGCATGAATTGATAGGTACGGGTTAGCCATTTGGTATCGGATGCCATGATCAAGAATTTACTTGACCAAACTAATATAATTCAAATATCCATGTAATATGGAATCAATAAACACAGACCGAGGGAACCGACGCAGAAAAGCAACTTGTATTTCATCAGACTTACGGCGCGCTGCACAACCGGATCATGGCATTTTCTGCCCTGTCATTTGAAAATTTGGACCGTGGATCGCTGCAAAAACGCGTCGATAAAATCGGCAACGAAACTGCAAAACAGGAATAACCAGATATGACCACATACGCTCTCAACGGTCTTGGCCGCATAGGTAAACTTGCCCTCCGCCCGCTCTTGGAGCGTGGCGCACAGATCGCTTTTATTAACGACGCAGTTGGCGATCCCGCGATGCACGCACATCTACTGGAGTTTGATTCCGTGCATGGGCGGTGGCCTGCCACATTTGAAGCAGATGAGAGGTCGATCAGCATTGATGGCACACGCATTCCGAGTCACCAGCACCCGTAATCTGGAAGACCTGCCATTGGACGGCGTGGATGTGGTGATTGATTGCACCGGCGCGTTCAAGACGGAGGCCAAGCTGGCCCCGTATTTTGCGGCGGGTGTGAAAAAAGTTGTGGTCTCAGCGCCAGTCAAGGACGGCCCAACCGCCAACATCGTCTATGGTGTCAATGATGACATCTACGACGCAGGCACCCACCAGATTGTGACAGCGGCAAGCTGTACGACGAACTGTCTTGCACCTGTGGTCAAGGTCTTACTCGAAGGGATTGGCATCAAGCACGGCTCAATCACGACGATCCACGATGTGACCAATACGCAAACGATTGTGGATCGCCCCGCCAAGGATTTGCGCCGCGCGCGGTCGGCGCTGACCAACCTTATCCCGACCACAACTGGCTCTGCTACGGCGATTACGCTGATCTATCCCGAGTTGAAGGGCAAGTTGAACGGCCATGCGGTGCGGGTGCCGCTTTTGAACGCATCCATCACGGACTGCGTGTTTGAAATGGCGCGCGAAACGACTGTGGATGAGGTGAATAGCCTCTTCAAAGCCGCAGCTGAAGGCCCGCTGAAGGGTATCCTTGGGTATGAGACGCGACCCCTTGTCTCCTCGGACTACACCAACGATCAGCGCAGTGGCATCATTGATGCGCCCTCGACGATGGTGGTGAACGGCACCCAGCTCAAAGTCTACGCGTGGTATGATAACGAATATGGCTATGCGTATCGCTTGGTGGATGTCGCTTTAATGGTTGGCGGCAAGCTGTGACACGTCCCGCCGGACTTGCCGCCTACATTACCGTGACCGCGGCCTATTGGGCGTTCATGTTAACGGATGGAGCATTGCGGATGCTGGTCCTGCTGCACTTTCACACGCTCGGTTTTTCGCCGGTACAACTGGCTTATCTGTTTGTGCTGTATGAAATCGCAGGCGTTATCACGAACCTGTCCGCAGGATGGGTCGCGGCGCGGTTTGGGCTGACTTCGACGCTTTATGCGGGATTGTCCTTGCAGGTTTTGGCACTTCTGGCGCTCACCCAGCTTGATCCGGCGTGGAGCATCACCGCCTCTGTGGTGTTTGTGATGTTGGTGCAGGGCCTGTCTGGCGTGGCCAAGGATTTGGCAAAGATGAGCTCCAAAAGTGCCGTCAAAATCCTTGCTCCAGCGACGGGCGGGGGGCTGTTTCGATGGGTGGCTACTCTGACGGGATCAAAGAATGCTGTGAAGGGAAGCGGCTTTCTGTTGGGGGCTGTTTTGCTGGCTGCCTTCGGGTTCGTGCCTTCGGTACTGACGATGGCGGCGGTCCTTTTTGTCATCCTGATAGGTGTCGTGACTGGCATGCCAAAGGGCCTGCCAGTTGGGCGCAAGGATGCGAAGTTTTCCGAAGTGTTTTCCAAGAACCGCAACATCAACTGGCTCAGTGCTGCACGGCTGTTCCTCTTCGGGGCGCGGGACGTGTGGTTCGTGGTTGGCCTTCCGATCTATTTCTATGCGGTGTTGTCGGACGGCACTACAGAGAGCAACCGCACGGCCTTCTTCATGATAGGGACGTTTATGGCCGTCTGGACGATCCTTTATGGCATCGTCCAAGGCTCGGCACCGCGCATTTTAAAGGCGGCGTCCCGATCAAATGCGGAAATTCTGGCACTGGCAAAACGATGGGTTGGTCTATTGATCATTGTGCCTGCATTTCTTGCAGGTCTGGTCTGGCTGGTCCCTGAACCATCGAATGTGCTTACAGCAACTATTGTGCTGGGTCTTCTGGTCTTTGGCGGCACCTTCGCCGTGAACTCAGCCCTGCATTCGTTTCTCATCCTCAGCCTTACAGATGCAAAACGGGTCACGATGGATGTTGGCTTTTACTATATGGCCAATTCTGTGGGGCGATTGGTTGGCACAGTACTGTCCGGATTCACATATCAGATGGGTGGGCTTTCACTGTGCCTCGGCACTGCTACTTTAATGATCGGTCTTGGCTGGCTCGGAACATCCCAACTTAAAGCGCCAAAAACTGATAAGGTTGCCGCATGAATATTTTTTAAAAGAACCTCTCCGTCTGGATTGCACTGGAGATGGGGACTGGCATCCTTCTGAGCAAAAGCAAACTTTAGCTGCAAAGCAGCAATAGAGATAAATGGGCTCGAAGCTGCCGTTCGCTGCACTTTGCATCAATGTCCGCATTCGCTCGGTCCTACTTGTACAAAAAATATCTGATTATTTGAGTATAAAAGCGCCTGCTTAGGTCTCCAACTGGATGACAAAACACTCCCCATCTCGTCACAGATTGACAAAGTGGTCCGAAAGGGTCCTGCGGCTAGGTTTCGCAGGCACCAAACCAATTTTTATATAATAATTACAATTACTTAAATGTGATTTGTGGTGCCCAGAAGAGGACGTCGAACTTTCTATATTTTATTTAATTACAGATACTTATTTTAGATTTAAATTAAAAAGCGGTCCCGAAAGCGGTCCCGATTTATGTATCAGATCCGAGTGATGATTTGTGGCTTGCTCCCAAAACTGGACGTTCACGGAGTCAGTGTCCTAGGTTTTCTATGCGGAAAAAGCACCAATTCGCTGAGGTGTGTCAAAGGTCTGGCTTAAAGGCCCTATCTCTTGAACGTGAACAAGGTTTGGTTTGACCATATCCGAATGAATTGGGTCGACTTACGTGGTCCTGCTAGGGTACCAAAAAACAACAATCAGAATAATTGGATCCATTCGACATGACCAAATCCGCCACACTGACCTTGGATTTAAATTCGACGATTATGCTGTTGATGCTCGCAGCCGTTTGGGGTGGTTCGTTTTTCTTTGGGGAAATTGCTCTGAGTGAGGTTCCGCCGCTCACCATAACTATACACCGGGTAATGTGGGCTTTGCCAATATTGGCGTTGATTGTCCTCCTCAAAGGAATTTATGTTCCTCGTTCGCCGAAAATTTGGGGAGCCTACCTAGTGATGGGTGCGCTTAACAACGCCATTCCGTTCTCGCTAATATTCTGGGGACAGACACAGATAGACAGCGGTCTGGCATCCATTCTGAACGGGACGACTGCTATTTTTGCAGTAACTGTTGCTGGTTTGTTGCTTCGCGATGAGCCTTTAACGGCCAAGAAACTAATTGGTGCTGCTTTGGGCATTGCAGGGGTGGCTGTCATCATGGGGCCAAGTGCATTGACCGACTTTAACCCGAGCAATCTCGCTCAACTTGCCATACTTGGCGCAACACTCTCTTATGCATTTGCTGGTGTATGGGGAAAGACTGCGCTTGCTGGTCAAGCACCACTCATGAACGCCTTTGGTATGTTGATCGGTAGCACAGTGTTGATGATCCCAATTGTCCTTATGTTTGACGGCCCGCCAAATCTTGAACTCTCTAAAGGCGTCTGGGGCGCTCTGATCGGTATGGCTTCTTTGTCGACCGCACTTGCCTATGTGCTCTACTTTGCAATTTTAGCACGAGCTGGAGCCGCCAATCTTTTACTGGTCACCTTGCTCATTCCACCGTTTGCAGTTGGACTTGGTGTTTTATTCCTTGGCGAACGAATGGGACTTGAAGCGTTAATTGGTTTTGCCATCATCGGATTGGGGTTTGCGGTGACAGACGGGCGATTATTTTCCTTCATCTTTCGAAGGACCTCTACCTAAAGCAGGCGGTGGTACCCAACGCAACAGCTTGCTGATTTGGGCTCTAACCAGTCGTTTGCTGCGATCATTATTAATGTCCGCATCGGCTCGGTCCTACTTGTACAAAAAAAATCTGATTATTTGAGTATAAAAGCGCCTGCTTAGGTCTCCAACTGGATGACAAAACACTCCCCATCTCGTCACAGATTGACAAAGTGGTCCTGCGGCTAGGTTTCGCAGGCACCAAACCAATTTTTATATAATAATTACAATACTTAAATGTGATTTGTGGTGCCCAGAAGAGGCACCAACTTAAATCTTCAAACCTAGATAGTTTCGTTAAGGGCCTTAATTACTGCATCTCCCATTTGAGTTGTCGTAACTGGTGCATCACCGTCTCTTTGCATCAAATCTGGTGTACGAATACCACTAGCCAAAACGGATTGTATTGCATTCTCTAACCGAGTCGCCTCTTCTCCTTCATCAAAGGAATAACGGAGAGCCATTGCAAAGCTCAATATACAGGCTGATGGGTTTGCTTTTCCTTGACCCATAATATCAGGTGCAGATCCATGCACTGGTTCATACATAGCTTTGGGACGACCATTCTCCATCAAAGAACCAAGAGATGCAGATGGAAGAAGTCCTAAAGATCCTGTCAACATTGCAGCACAGTCTGACAATAAATCTCCAAAAAGATTATCAGTTAAAATCACGTCAAATTGTTTTGGTTGCCTTACAAGTTGCATTGCACCGTTGTCAGCATACATATGGCTCAACTCAACATCTGGATACTCAGACTGATGTACTTCTTCAACAACCTCGCGCCACAGAACACCAACTTCCAAAACATTCGCTTTTTCCATTGAACATAACTTATTTCCACGCCGTTTTGCTAACTCAAATGCAGCCTTTGCTACCCTTTCAATTTCGGACTCAGTATAACGCATTGTATTTACTCCAACGCGTTCATTATTTTCTATTGTAATACCCCGAGGTTCTCCAAAATACGTACCTGAGGTCAACTCTCGAACAATCATGATATCGAGCCCCGAAACGATATCCTTCTTTAAGCTAGAAAAATCAGCTAATGCGTCAAAACATTGGGCAGGGCGTAAATTAGCAAACAAATCCATTTCTTTACGAATTTTTAGTAAGCCCCGCTCTGGTTTTAAACTAAAATCAAGATTGTCATATGCCGGACCGCCAACAGCACCCAATAATACCGCATCCACTTGTTGTGCCTTTTCCATAGTTGCATCTGTTAAAGGTGTCCCATGAGCGTCATAAGCAGCTCCACCAACTAAATCTTCACTTACATCAAATTTCAAATCCCGATTAACACCAAACCATTCAATAACTTTTTGGACTTCTTCCATAACCTCAACACCAATTCCATCTCCTGGTAATATTAAAAGTGACGAATTAGACATATTTATACTCCTTGGTATCGCAAAGCTGTTTGGATTTTTAAAAAAACAAGTTAATTGTGAGAGTTTTATTATAATTTATATTATTATCAAGTACATATTATTAATTTACTCTTAGAATCAAACCCAAGGCATTTGTTTCTGATAACGCTGTTCAAACTCATCAATGCTGGATACTTTTTCCATGGTTAGCCCAATGTCATCTAAGCCATTTAATAAGCAATGCTTTTTAAATTTATCTATTACAAAAGAAAACTCGACACCGTCACTTGAACGAACCGTTTGTGTTTCCAAATCAACCATGATCCTTGCATTTTCACCTTTTTGGGAGTCTTTCATAAGCTCTTCAAATTATTTTCATTCAAAACTATTGGTAAAATACCATTCTTAAAGCAGTTATTATAAAATATATCTGCATAACTAGTTGATATAACACATTTTATACCAAAATCAATCAAGGCCCATGGGGCGTGTTCTCTACTTGACCCACAGCCAAAATTTTCACCAGCAACAATAATTTCAGCATTTCGATAAGCTTTTTTGTTTAAAACAAAATCTGGAATTTCATTACCTTCAAGATCAAAACGCATTTCATCAAATAAATTTGCACCTAAGCCTGAACGTTTAATCGTTTTCAAAAATTGCTTTGGGATTATCATATCTGTATCTATATTAACCAAAGGCATTGGAGCAGCTATTCCAGTTAATTTATTGAACTTTTCCATTATCTATCCACTTTTTATTTCAAACGATTGTTAAGTTGAAAATTAATTAATTTAATTTAAATTAAATTTCTAACATCCGTTAGTTTCCCAGTTACCGCCGCAGCTGCAGCCATTTGTGGGCTCATCAAATGAGTTCTTCCACCTCTGCCTTGCCGGCCCTCAAAGTTTCTATTAGAGGTCGCAGCACATCTCTCACCAGGTTTTAACTGGTCCGGGTTCATCGCTAAGCACATAGAGCAGCCAGCTAAACGCCATTCAAATCCTGCGTCTTTAAAAATAGTTGCTAAGCCCTCCTCCTCTGCCTGTGCTCGAACCAACCCTGAGCCTGGAACAACCATCGCACGCAAACCATCTTTAATTTTTTTACCTTTCAAGATTTCAGCCGCTGCTCGCAAATCTTCGATTCTTCCATTCGTGCAGGATCCTATGAAAACAGTATCTATTGTAACATCTTCCAACGGTGTTCCTGGTTTTAAACCCATATATTCTAATGATCGCTCAACAGCTCCAACCTTACCACCTTTGAAATCTTGAGGTGCTGGAACCTTGGAGTTAATTGGTAAAACGTCTTCTGGTGACGTACCCCATGTGACAACTGGTGCAATATTTTCAGCTTTGATTGTTATAAATTTATCAAAATGGGCACCATCTTCGGTAAACAAAGTTTTCCAATAAGCAACAGCAGAATCCCAATCTTTTCCTTTAGGGGCATGCGGTCTGCCTTTGCAATATTCATAAGTTTTATGATCTGGTGCAATTAAACCCGCCCGGGCTCCACCTTCAATTGCCATATTGCAAACTGTCATACGGCCCTCCATGGAGAGATCTCTAATAGCTTCACCGCAATATTCAATAACATACCCAGTTCCCCCTGCAGTCCCAGTATTCCCTATAACAGAAAGTGTTATATCCTTTGCTGTAACGCCAGGTTTAAGTTTTCCAGTAATCTCCACTTTCATATTTTTTGATTTCTTTTGAATCAAAGTTTGCGTTGCTAAAACATGCTCAACTTCAGACGTTCCAATACCGTGAGCTAAAGACCCAAATGCCCCATGAGTTGCAGTATGACTATCACCGCAAACTACCGTCATTCCTGGTAGCGTCCATCCTTGCTCTGGGCCAACAATATGTACAATCCCCTGACGCACGTCAGATACAGGATAATAATGGACACCAAAATCTTTTGCGTTTTTATCTAATGCTTCAACTTGAATGCGGCTTTCCGCATTCTCAATGCCTTTTGCACGATCTAGCGTTGTGGGTACATTATGATCAGGAACAGCTATTGTCTTATCTGGCGCTCTAACTTTCCTACCAGATGTACGTAATCCTTCAAAAGCTTGTGGGCTTGTTACTTCGTGAACCAGATGGCGATCTATGTATAGCAAACAAGTTCCATCAACATCTTCATGGGCAACGTGAGCATCCCATATTTTGTCATAAAGTGTCTTAGCTATAACCATTGATTTTTCTCCAACAAAGGTAATAATTTTTATAAAATCACTTTTTAGTAATTTAAAATAATGTTTTTATCGATTTAATTTGATATTAAATATCAACTGTTGAAGGATCAATCAATCATTAATGAATTCAAAATAATTATTACATTCAATATTATATAAAAATTTTGTTGCTATTATTTATGGTATCTACTTTATTACAATAAATTAATACAAAAAAAATTGCATACTAAGCGTATTATTAAAGGTTAAAGAATGACAGATACAAGTTTTTATTGGGATGAAAAATGTTTTTGGCATGGAGGTGGAAATTTTGCATTCACCCAACCAGTTGGAGGCCTTGTACAACCCTTAGCCGCAGGTGGTTTAGCCGAAAACCCCGAAACAAAAAGAAGGCTAAAAAATTTAATGGATGTTACTGGAATTACGACAGATTTGGAAATGCAATCAAGCCAACCAGCAACAATGACAGATTTACTTCGTATTCATACCAAAGAATACTTAGAGAAGTTTAAAGCCTTATCAGAAGTTGATGGCGGTTTATTGGGCCTAAGAACTCCGTTTGCTCGAGACGGCTTTGAAATAGCAGCTCTTTCAAGTGGACTTGCAATTTCAGCGATTAAAGACGTCTTAAAAGGAAAATATAAAAACTCTTACTCCTTATCAAGACCACCAGGGCATCATTGCTTGCCTGACTATCCAAATGGATTTTGCTTACTTGCCAATATAGCAATTGCTATAGACTCTGCTATCAGCGAAAATTTGGGTAAGAAATTCTGTGTTATCGACTGGGATGTGCATCATGGAAATGGCACAGAAGCAATTTTTTATGACAGAGATGATGTTTTAACTATCTCAATTCACCAGGAACGAAATTACCCTGTCGATACGGGCATGGAAATCGATAGAGGAAAAGGAGAAGGTTTAGGATACAATGTTAATTTACCTCTACCTGCCGGCTCTGGACATAACACTTACTTGAATTTGTTCGACAAGGTTATCACACCGCTAGTCAATAATTATCGTCCTGATATCATCATTGTAGCTTGTGGCTTTGATGCAGCTATGATTGATCCTACATCAAGTATGCTATGTTCCGCTGAAACGTTCAGGATTCTAACTAGAAAGGCTCAGGTATTAGCTGATGAAAATTGTAATGGGAAATTATCACTTATACATGAAGGCGGTTATTCCGAAGTTTATGTTCCTTTTTGTGGGCATGCAGTTTTAGAAGAATTATCGGGGAGTAAAAAACTAGCGCCTGACCCATATGAAGAATTATTTAAGTTACGACAACCAGGCGATAGGTTTGAAAATATGGCAAATGAGTTAATAAATGATTGGGAAAAGCTATTCTTGAGCTGAACAGTTGAATTCCTTAATTAAATTAAGACAACAAGATGAAAGAAACAGATGCGAAAAATATATGATACACCTAATAATGCTCTCAAAGGCCTAGGTTTTGATGGAATGACTATTGCAGCAGGTGGTTTTGGATTATGCGGAATACCTGAGCTACTTATATCTTCTATAAGGGATGCTGGAACAAAGAACCTAACAGTTGCATCAAATAATGCTGGCGTAGATGACTTTGGATTAGGTCTATTGCTACAAACACGACAAGTGAAAAAAATGATTTCATCTTATGTGGGAGAGAATGACGTATTTATGAAACAATACTTAGCCAACGAACTAGAATTAGAGTTCAACCCACAAGGAACATTAGCTGAACGAATGCGGGCGGGTGGCGCAGGCATACCAGGCTTTTACACAAAGACTGGAGTTGGAACGGTCATTGCCGAAGGCAAAGAACACAAAGATTTTGATGGTGAAACTTATATTTTAGAAACTGGTTTAAAAACTGACATTTCAATCATAAAAGCATGGAAAGCAGACGAAACTGGAAACCTTATCTACAGGAAAACTAGCCGTAATTTTAATCCAGCAGCGGCAACCTGTGGTAAAGTTTGTATTGCTGAAGTGGAGGAAATTGTACCAACAGGGCAATTAGATCCAGATTTAATACATACACCTGGCATATATGTACATCGAATTGTACAAGGTAAACATGAGAAGAGAATAGAACAAAAAACTATTAGAACCACTTAAATAGAATGACTAAATAAGTACTAAAGTATTTTAGTATTTAAATTTCTATTTAAAATACCCAACTGATTGGAGAGTAAAGATGGCATGGGATCGTAATCAAATGGCAGAACGTGCTGCTAAAGAATTACAAGATGGTTGGTATGTGAATTTGGGGATAGGTATTCCAACTTTGGTTTCTAATTTTATCCCAGACGGTGTTGATGTAACACTACAATCGGAAAATGGTATGCTGGGGATGGGGCCATTTCCAACAGAAGATAAAATAGATCCAGATCTAATAAATGCTGGAAAACAAACCATTACGGAATTAGATCGAACTTCATATTTTGGATCAGACACCAGTTTTGCTATGATACGAGGTGGAAAAATAAATATGGCCATTCTTGGGGCTATGGAAGTAGCAGAAAATGGTGACCTCGCTAATTGGATGATTCCAGGAAAGATGGTTAAAGGAATGGGTGGAGCTATGGATTTAGTAGCCAGTGCTGAAAATATTATAGTGGCTATGATGCATGCTAATAAACGAGGGGAAAGTAAGTTATTAAAACGATGCAGTCTTCCCTTAACTGGAAAAGCTGTTGTCCATCGAATAATTACTAACCTCGGAGTATTAGATGTTGTACCTGGGGGCTTAAAAATTATTGAACTCGCAGAGGGCGTGACCATGGATGAGATCAAAGCCGTTACTGAAGCAACGCTTGTATAAAACTTTCTTAACTTTAAAATTTTACTAAAAATTAGGCGCTAAGACCCTCTGGTTCTGTTAAATTGTTAGCTCTACAACAGGCTGTAACCGTATTTGCTAAAAGACAAGCTATTGTCATGGGACCTACACCACCAGGAACCGGAGTAATAGCTCCAGCAACTTGAGCAGCACTTTTATAATCCACATCACCCACTAATTTTGTCTTACCTTCTTTTTCAGGATGGGGAATTCTATTAATGCCAACGTCAATTACAGTAGCTCCTTCAGAAATCCAATCCGCATTGATCATTTCTGGTCGACCCACAGCCGCAACAATAATGTCGGCTCGGCGGCAAATTTTTTCAATATCTTTTGTTCTGCTATGTGCAATCGTAACTGTACAACTATCTTGCAATAACAGGTTAGCCATTGGCTTCCCAACTATATTTGAACGACCTACGACTACAGCATTCAATCCAGATAAGCTTCCATGATGATCTCTCAACATCATCAAACAACCCAAAGGTGTACAAGGAACCATAGATTTTTGCCCAGTACCCAATCTTCCAACATTGGAAATATGAAACCCATCAACATCTTTATCAGGTGAAATCGAATTAATAACAAGATCTTCGTTTATATGAGCTGGCAAAGGTAGCTGACAAAGAATACCGTGGATTGTTGGGTCTTCATTTAAGCTTTCTATTAATTTCAATAGTTTTTCTTCGGGCGTATTTACATCCAACTTATGTTCAACTGATTTCATACCAACAGCTAAGGTTTGTTCACCTTTGTTACGCACGTAAACCTTTGAGGCAGGATCCTCTCCAACTAAGACAACCGCCAAGCCTGGAACTATTCCATGATCAGCTTTTAGATGGGCTACATGTTTAGCAACTTTATTGCGCACAGACTCTGAGAACTCTTTCCCACTAATTATTTTCGCAGTCATGCAAATATTCCTTTTTTTTAAACGACAATAATACCTATACTAGAGCTCAAACAATACTTTAGAACAAACCTTCAATATCACCAGATTCATTCAAACCTATGGCCTCAGCAGCAGGTTTTCTTGGCAGACCCGGCATCGTCATAATTTCTCCACAAATTGCCACAATAAAACCAGCACCCGCTGATAATCGAACTTCACGGATAGGTACCGAATGTCCAGTTGGAGCTCCGCGCAAACTAGGATCAGTAGAAAAACTATACTGCGTCTTAGCCATACAAATTGGTAGGTTTTTATAACCTTGATCTTCCCAGGCTCTTAATTGATCGCGAATTTTCTTATCGGCTAAAACTTCATCTGCTCGGTAAATTCGTTTTGAAATTGTTTCAATCTTTTCCATCAAAGGCATATCATCAGGATAAATTGGTGCAAAATTAGCTGAATCAGCATCTACTATTTCAACCACTCTTTTAGCTAAAGCTTCTGAACCTTTTGAACCAAACTCCCAATGTTTTGACAGAATAGCCTCGGAACCCATTGATGAAACGTAATCTTTTATCGCTTGAACTTCTTGATCAGTGTCCGTTACAAAATGATTGATTGCTACCACAACAGGAACACCAAAAGATTTTATATTCTCAATATGTCGTCCAAGATTAGGGCAACCCTTTACTACTGCTTCTACGTTCTCAGGTCCCAAGTCTGCCTTTGCAACTCCACCATTCATTTTCATGGCTCTAACTGTCGCAACTAAAACAACAGCTGCCGGTGAAATTCCTGCCTTCCTACACTTTATATTAAGAAACTTTTCAGCACCCAAATCTGCTCCAAAGCCTGCCTCAGTAACTACATAATCAGCCAATTTTAAAGCAGTTTTTGTTGCTACAACTGAATTACACCCATGAGCAATATTAGCAAATGGCCCACCATGAACTAAAGCGGGGTTATTTTCTAAAGTCTGTACTAGATTGGGTTGCATTGCGTCTTTTAAAAGAACTGTCATTGCTCCATCAGCTTTTATATCACGACAAAACACGGGAGTTTTATCTCTACGGTAAGCAACAATTATATTCCCTAATCGTTTTTCAAGATCCGCTAAATCTTTTGCCATACAAAGTATTGCCATCACTTCAGAAGCTGGAGTAATATTAAACCCATCCTGTCTTGGAATACCATTAGCAGTTCCACCCAAGCCAATTGTTATATCACGTAAAGCCCTATCATTCATATCCATTACGCGTTTCCAAGCAATGGTTCTAGGGTCTATTCCTAAGCTTCCCCAATAAATATGATTATCAACCATAGCAGATAAAAGGTTGTGTGCAGAAGTGATGGCATGAAAATCACCAGTAAAATGCAAGTTCATTTCTTCCATTGGTACAACTTGTGCATAACCACCACCGGCCGCCCCACCTTTCATACCAAAACATGGACCCAAAGAGGCCTCACGAATACACACTGCTGCTTTTTTACCAATCGCATTTAACCCATCACCCAATCCAACGGTAGTGGTTGTTTTACCTTCACCGGCTGGTGTTGGGTTAATTGCGGTAACGAGTATTAAGTTGCCATAGGAATTATTATCTAAAGATTTTATAAATTCTTCACTAATTTTAGCTTTATCGTGACCGTAAGGAAGTAAATCTTTAGACCCTATTCCTAACTTTTCGCCAATTTCTTGAATTGGTAGCTTATTTGCTTCTCTTGCTATTTCAATATCTGATTTATAACTCATAATGATTCCCAGCTCATTTAAAAGATTTTTCATTTTCTCGTATAATCGAGAATTATGAAAAATCAATTTAAAATAAAAGACATTTTTTTGTTTAAAATAGTCTTAGCTTAAATTCTAGGAAGCTTACTAATAGTACTATTCATATAAGTATAAATATTAAGAAGAAATGAATACCATAATTTATATTGGTTTTGGCTTCATAACACCCTTAGAACTTACTGACTTCTTACTTTTAGGTATTGAGGTAATAGAGTTATCCTCTGAAGATGAATAATTGTTGAATTCCGTTAATTTTCATAACTCTTTTAATTTCATCGCCAGTTAAAGTTTCATATTCCAACAAACCTTGAGCTAGTCTATCAAATTCCTTTGATTTTTCTAGTATGATTTTCTTAGCTAACTTATATCCATTATCAATTAAATTCTTAACTTCTGTTTCAACCACTTCTTTAGTTTTTGCTGAGATAGAAAATCCAGCAGTTCCACCGGTATAACCCTCATGTGCTTCGGCGTAGTCAATATTACCAACCTTATCCGACATACCCCAGCGCATCACCATAGCTCTCGCTAATTGGCTAGCCATTTGAATATCTCCAGATGGTCCATTGGATATACGTTCCTCACCATATTTAACAATCTCTGCTGCTTTTCCAGCCATAGTCATCGCGATTTTTTGTTCACACTGGTTTTTATGCCAATTTAATTGATCCATCTCTGGTAGAGACATCACCATTCCAAGAGCACCACCTCTAGGAATAATAGTCGCCTTATAGACAGGGTCACATTCTGGTAGACTTATTCCTACTAAAGCGTGGCCAGCTTCATGATAAGCAGTCATTTCCTTCTGTGCCGGTGTCATCACCATTGATCTTCTTTCAGCACCCATCATCACTTTATCTTTTGCCTGCTCAAAATCTTCCATGCCAACCATTCGCTTACCAAAACGAGCTGCCATTAATGCGGCCTCATTTACCAAATTTGCTAAATCAGCACCTGACATACCAGGTGTCCCTCGTGCTATAATTCTAAGATCAACATTTGGTCCTATCTTAATTTTTTTGCCATGTACCTTAAGTATCTTTTCTCTACCTTTTATATCAGGAACAGGAACCTGTACTTCTCTATCAAACCTACCTGGGCGCAAAAGTGCTGGATCAAGAACATCTCTTCTATTTGTTGCAGCAACAATGATAACCCCTTCATTTGTTTCAAACCCATCCATTTCTACTAATAACTGGTTTAAGGTTTGCTCACGCTCATCGTGACCGCCACCATATCCCGCACCCCTGTGACGACCTACAGCATCAATTTCATCTATAAATACAATGCATGGTGAATTTTTTTTCGCCTGCTCAAACATATCACGAACCCGGCTTGCCCCCACACCAACAAACATTTCAACAAAATCAGAGCCGGAAATAGTGAAGAATGGAACTCCAGCTTCACCAGCAATGGCTCTTGCTAGTAGCGTTTTACCCGTACCGGGAGGCCCTACTAATAAAGCTCCAGTCGGAATTCTGCCACCTAATTTTGAGAATTTTTGTGGATTTCTTAAAAACTCTACAATTTCTTCTAATTCTTCTTTTGCTTCATCAATCCCAGCAACATCATCAAACGTAACTTTACCATTTTTTTCTTCATCATCTTTGCCTTAGATTTTCCAAAACCCATTGCACCGCCTTTGCCACCACCCTGCATGCGGTTCATAAAGAAAAACCAAACCCCTATTAATAAAAGAAAAGGTAAAATATTCATTAAAAAGACTGATAAACCACCAGACTCTTGCGGTTCACCCCTTATTTCCACACCAGCATTTAATAATCGATCAGTCATCTGATCGTCCCTAGGATTAATGGTATAATAGGATTTCCCATCTGACCCTGAGACAATTAACTTTTCTCCGTCAACCGTTACATATTGAACATTTCCTGCTTCAGCTTGCCTAATAAACTCTGAATAAGTAATCTCAGTTGTATTACCACTTAATGGTGAACCTGAGTTCATTAAATTAAATAATGCAAAAACAAGTAAAAATAATACTGCCCAAAAAGCGAAATTTTTTATATTGCCCAATTATTGTCTCCAGATCAAAATGTTTACAGTCTTCTTTACATAACTAACAAGATAGTGATGAACGTATAAAATTCAATAAGATAAAATTCCAGAATAAAAATCTTCTTCTTGTTTTATTAATTTAATTGAAGAATCTTTATTTTCAAAGGCTAAATGATCCACCAAATTACTATTTTTCCAGATAGTTGGCATGGACACTAAAGCTTGCTTAGGAAGATTGCAACTTTTCCAATTTTCTATTTGATGTAAACCATCCAACCCGCAAGCCCGAACATGAGAATTTTCTGGAACTAACCATCTATTATCCCATATACCACTCGCCAATAGAGAGTTTTTTACAGCATTATATTCTCGAAAAATATGCAATTTTTCCTCATTCGTTGTTAACATGCAGCCACTAAATGTTCGCGCCTTACCATCAAGAGAATCTTTAAGCGCTTTTTCTAATGTTTTGGCTCGGGCTCCATAATGATTTCCCGTAACCCATTTAACTGCATACGATAACACACGAAACTTAGTTTCAGGTAATTGTTTTTGGAAGTTTGACAGATCAATGGTCAAACTTCCAATCTTAGTTACCAACATATTTTTCTTTGCAAATTCAAAGGCTACTTGATTAAGGACATCCCTCGCCTGTGCCATTCTGCTCGCAGTTTCTGCCAAACGTTTTGCATTTAATCCAAATTCATTTGTATTAGCTAAAAACTTTCTTATCTTGATTCTATGAAATTTGATATCGTCATTTGAAGGATCATCAACAAATTCAATATTTTCGAATTTCAAAAACCCTCTTAGATCATTCCGTTGAATTTTCAAAAGTGGGCGTAACCACACAATATTCTCTCTAAATGATTTAGGCTGCATCGCTGCCAGACCATCGACACCTGATCCTCTTCCCAATCTCAATAAGACTGTTTCAGCCTGATCATCCTGAGTGTGACCAAGAAAAACAGTCCTAATTTTATTTTTGTGAGCCCAGTCTGAAATAACTCGATAACGATTATCCCTAGCCCATGCCTGAACATTGCCTGAAACAATACTTTCTATCTTTAAAATTTCATGTTGCAGGTTATTCTTCTGACATAATCCTTGAACATAAAGTGCTTCATCAGCTGCAGCACTTCTTAGCCCATGATCAACGGTCACGACGAATATCTTCTTATTGTTTTTATGAGCCCAAGGCGCAAGTAACATGAGAAGTGCTACGCTATCGCTCCCCCCAGACACAGCGACGCCAAAACTCTCTTCACTTAACTTCAATTTTGATACTAAATCTTCAAAGTCGTTTCTAAATTCCAAACTCAACTACATTCCATAATTTGCATTTGGTTAATGGCAGTAGAAATAATTGGTGCGTCAGGGTATCTAACAACAACCTCATTCACCGTTTGACATGCCTCTTGTCTTTGCCCTATTTTATCCAAGCTCAAACCCAAGTAATATAAGGCATTTGGCGCGATTATAGACTCTCGATCATACGAAAAAGCACCTAAATAACTTCTTGCTGCGTCTGTCCATCTCTCCAGAGAAGCAAAAGCCTGCCCCTGCTCAAAATATGCTTCACCAAGTAGCTCTGATTCAGGATTGAAATCAATGAAGATGGAATAACCTTCTACCGCCTCATCCCATTTTTCTAGAGCAAACAATGATTCAGCAATAAAATAGTATGCCTTGTTAGTTAAATCTCCCTCAGGATAAGCATCAACAAATAACTTAAATTTAATTAAAGCTTCATCAAATTGTTTGTTTCCAAATGCAGTCTCAGCTGCGGCGTAGTCAGCCTCCTCAGCTATTGCAAGTTCATTTTTACTATCATTAACTACTTCAGATTTTGGAATAACTATTTTCAGATCACTACCAATAAATGTTGAAGAATTTAACTGGTTAATATCACAATCATCTTCTAACTCACACAAACGAAATTCTATATCATCAAATCGTTTTGCAGAATCAGTCGTTAACTTATTCAACTGAAATTCTAGCTTCTCTACTTTAGCAGTCATTGATTGCAATTCATTTCCAATAGTTTGGATTCTATCCAAAGAAGTCTCAGTTATCGCTTCACTTTTTTCTTCACGCGCTTTTTTTGCTTCCTGACTCAACCGGTCAGCTTCAGAACTGAGGCGTTGAATATCAACAACTAAACTTTTCAACCTTTGTCCTATCTCATTAAGAGTCTGGTTTAATGTCTCGGCCTGAGCCATTAATGGCAGCAAACATAAAATTGTTATTCCTATAAAACGATACATCTTCTCAACCCTTCGAAAGCGCGTTAACTATTGTCACAGCCCTACGGTTTTGCGACCAACAGACCTCTGCTGAGCAGTTTTCTAATGGCCGCTCTTTTCCATATGTTACTATTGAAATATTGTTAGGATCAACACCCCTGCTTATTAAATATTCTTTAACTATCTGTGCTCTCCGGGCTCCAAGAGCTAAATTATAATCACGCGTACCCTGCTCATCTGCATGACCCTCTATTAGCACCTGATATTCCGCATTAATCAACAACCAATCTGCCTGACTGTTTAGTGTGGTTTTTGCAAGGGCAGTCAATCCAGAATTATCTACTTCAAATAAAATTCTATCACCAATTTTTTCAATAAAATATTTCTCAGTTTCATCTGTGATCTTTGACTTAGGTATATTAGTATTTGAAAGATTTCCATTTAACAAAACATCCTGCTCACAAGCAGATATACTTACAAACAAAAATAAAATAATTAATTTTTTAATATTCATAGTTGTTAATAACGCTTTTTATAATAATTTTACAATTTAATTCAGTAGTGGCGACCAAGATGGGTCTGACCCTGAGTTTGGTGTTATTATTTTTCGAAGATTGCGTCCAGATATATCAATGGAAAAAATAGAGGACGTACCACGACTGCCAGATTTATCTCTGAAAAACATTATTACTCGTCCATTTGGGGACCAAGTAGGTGCTTCATCGAGAAAGGATGATGTTAATAATTTCTCCTCACTCCCATCAGTTCGCATCACGCCTATGTGAAATCTCCTTCCACTTTTTTTTGTGAATGCTATTAAATCACCATTGGGCGACCAGACTGGTGTACCGTAACTTCCACCCCCAAAGGATATTCGGCGACCCTCACCCGCTCCTATTGGTAAAATATAAAGTTGCTGTGTTCCAGATCTATCACTTTCATAGACAATCTTGGAACCATTTGGAGAAAAACTTGCACTAGTTTCAATGGCAGGTCCTGAAGTTAATCGCCTTCTAGTCCCCGAATTCAAATCTAAAGTGTAAAGGTCCGTATTGGCACCACTTACGACAGACATGATTACACTATTGCCATTAGGGGAAAATTGGGGTGAAAAGCTCATTTGATTTCTTTCATCTAAAACAAATGATCCTCGAGTTTTTATATCCATTAAGAAAACATGCGGTACACCAAGTTTGAAGGAAGTATATACTAATTTAGAGCCATCTGGCGAGAACCTTGGCGTTAAAACAAGGTCACTCTGATCAGTTAAGAATATACTAGGAGCTTTAAGATCCATTAATCTCTTTAGACGATTATTTTTTACTCCAGACTCAGAGATAAACGCAATTTTTGTATTAAAATAACCAATTTCACCTGTCAGATTAAAATAAACATCGTCAGCTATCTTATGAGCTAACCTTCGCCATTCACCCGGTTCCGCTGCGTATATTTTTTGTCCACTATCAAAAATATTGTTTTCAGCAAAAACATCAAAGAGTTTAAATTTTACGATCAGGCAACCACGAGGATCTAGGCACAATTGTTTTTTTAGTTTTGCTATTGTTACCGCCCCCGAAATTAACCCTTGAGCATTGATTGCTTTCCAATCAGCATAAGACACAGGCGCTTTGAAATTAGTTACATTTGAAATATGTGCTTCATCTGGAATTATTCGAAATAATCCTGTTTTTGTTAAATCTTCTGAAATTAATAAAGAAATATTCTTTGCTATTTCTTTTACAGCTATGATTTCCGACAGAAATTTAGGCACTGCTAGAGGTAAAGGCTCAATCACACCATCTGTAATTTTAATTCTTAGGGGCTCATTCTCAGAGAGAGATACATTTGGGATCAAATATATTAAAAGAAACACAATGCTCAAATACTTTATCATTTTATTCTCATTTTAATCGGATCAAAAACCATTTCTATAGTTCTCCATTGGCTATATTTTTCTTCTGGCAGATCAAACCCACGACTACCACAAATTAAAATAGCACGTCTTGCAGACTTATAGGCAATTTTTACCGCCGAAGGAGAGCCCCCAAAGGAGTTTGTCATTTTTATACTTTTACCCTCTGGAAAGCCAGTTTCAGACATATTGAATAAAACAGTAACGGTAACCTCCATCGCCTCTCTCGACAATGAATTTCTATTCCAGCAGCGGCTGACAGAAATTCTCAAACCATCTTTTTCTCGCTTAGTCAACGGTGGACCCTCTGGAGCATTTCGTGTGCTTTGAATTGGCTCTTCACTTGACGAAACAATATTTTGATTATTAGCCACCTCCTCCGCAGGGCTTAACTGAATGATTGCATCATCTAATGACCTCCCTCTGGGTCTAACAGAAAGAGAAGGAGCAGAAGCTAATTCAGCTGTTAGCGCGTCAATCAAGGGTTGGGTCATAGTTTCTTCAGCAGTCTCCTCACTCTCAATAATCTCTTCGTCAAGAACAGACTCTTCAACAAAAATTACTTGAGTTGCAGTTTCACCATTCTCTAAATCTTCGACAGGCGTTGGTAACGGAATAGTATCGATTTTTACATCAAAATTTTCATCTGGTGATTGAAGACTTGCCGCTTTGGGGACATCTAGATTTAAGGCGACTTCTTCTCCAACAACGGTAACCATCGTGTCAAAACCTGAAGGTGTCGAATTTACAATTTCTGGTAGTGCCGGTGAATCAATTGACGGCGTTGATGTTGTAGCTATCTCTCCATCAACAATTTCATTATTATCAATTTTAGTACTATCTTTTTCTTTATCAGCTTCAGCAGTATTTTCTAAAGCACTTTCTTCTTGTTTTGCGTCAATCAGTGATTTGCTATTATCATCATCTGTCAAAAATTTTTCCTGAAGAATATCAAACTCAGACAATGAAACTACAGAAATCTCTGAAACTGACATTATATTTTCAGTTTCTTCTTGGAATATTGGTCCACTCAGGGCAGCAAACCCTATTATTACAAGATGTCCCCAACCAGATATAATGGCGCCCGTTTGCATGAATTTCTCTTAAAAACCTCCAGTAAATGCAGGTCCACCCGTATCGGTAACTAACCCTATATTATTAAAGCCTGCATTATTTAAAGCTCCCATTAATTTCATTACCGTTTCATACGAATTAGCCCCATCAGCACGCAAAAATATCTTATCATTACTTCGCTCTACCAAAATACTTTTTAACTTATTATTTAGCTCATCAAACTTAATTTCTGTCTTTTGTAGCCATATTACGCCAGTTCCAGTCAGCGTGATAGTCAGTGGTTCTTCCTGCTCATTTGGTAACGGTGTCGCCGCAGTTTTTGGCAACTCGACAGAGATGCCTACTGTCAATAATGGGGCCGCTACCATAAATATAATCAATAATACCAACATAACGTCAACAAAAGGTGTTACATTAATTTCTGCCATAAGGCGATTTGAAGAACGCTTACGTTGTCCTGAATTAGATCGGTTTCGAATTGCTCCTGACATCAATTCTCCATCTGCCGAGACAAAATTGTAGAAAACTCACCAGCAAAGGAATCATATCTGGCTGTTATGCGTTCTGAATCTGATGAAAGCTTATTGTAAAATACTACTGCAGGTATTGCTGCAAGAAGTCCAAGAGCCGTGGCCACCAAAGCTTCTGCAATCCCAGGTGCAACTACCGCTAAATTTGTACTTTGACTAATCGCAATTTGCTCAAAGGCATTCTTTATCCCCCAAACAGTTCCAAACAACCCAATAAATGGTGCTATTGAACCAACTGTAGCCAAAAAAGTTAACCCATTGTTTAACTTTTCTATCTCACGCACAATTGCAACTTCCATGGTGCGCTCCATCCTTGAAGGTGCGCCAGGTATCATTCCTCCATCAGATCTTTGAGAACGACCCCATTCCATCATTCCAGCTACAAATATCCGTTCTGCGCTACCTTTTGGTTTGTCTTTTATTTTTTCATACAATTCATCCAGTGGATCACCTGACCAAAAAGAGGCCTCAAAACGATTAGTATAAGAACGTGCTATCCTGAAATTAATAAATTTCTGGAAAATTATAGACCAACTCCAAAAACTTGCCACAATAAGAATAATCATAACAATTTTTACAACTACCGTAGCTCTCCAAAAGAGTGCGAATAGAGAAAAATCAACTGTTTGTACTGCTGATACGATTTCCGTTTCCATTTACCTGCCCAAATTACCATGTGTTGTGAAATACAATATATTCAATCTTAGCAACATATAAACATTTTTGGTTTGATTTGCCAATTGATCAGACATTCAAATTCACGATTTAATTTAACTTCCCAACAATTGGCGGATATTTGCTGGTAAGCGAGCAGCTTTTCCAGATTTATCTATTAACGCAAGCCTAATTGACGCCTCAAATAGTACTTTCTCAGATCTAAAAATAGTTTGTTGGAGAATTATTGATGCACCTTTTATTTTTGTAACCTCTGTTATTACCTTAAGTGAATCTTCAAAATACGCAGGTTTTAAATAATCTGCTTTGAGGCTCGTTACTACGAAAAAGTAACCTCTTTTGATCAAATCCATTTGGTTCACATTTGCTTTTTTTAACATTTCTGAACGAGCTCGTTCTATGAACTTTAAATAATTTGCATAATAGACTATTCCAGCCAAATCCGTGTCTTCATAATAAACTCTTAAAAGATAACTACTCTTCTTTAACAAAAATTATATCCTCAAAAAAATTAATTAATCAGAGTTCAATAAATCTGATTGCACATTATTTTTAATTTGTTGCATTCCTAGGTGGTTCCAAGCCTTCTCAGTTATCATTCTTCCACGAGAGGTTCTCTGAAGAAACCCCTGTTGGAGAAGGTAAGGCTCTATAACTTCCTCAAGAGCATCTCTAGCTTCAGACATTGCTGCGCTTATAGTCTCTACTCCAACAGGTCCACCAGCGTAATTTTCAGCAATAATTTTGAGATACTTTCTATCTGCAGAATCTAAGCCAGCCAAATCAACTCCAATCCGAGTTAAAGAACTATCCGCTATATCTTTTGTTATGATGCCTGTGCCCTCAACTACTGCAAAATCTGCTACTCTCCTAAGTAAGCGATTGGCTATGCGAGGTGTTCCCCGTGATCTTTTAGCTATTTCCAAACCACCTAAGTTATCTGTTTTTATTTTCATAAATTTTGAAGCGCGTAATATAATTTCAAGCAACTCTTCAACACTATAAAACTCAAGCCTAATAGGTATTCCAAATCTGTCACGTAAAGGTGTTGTCAACAATCCTAATCTTGTTGTCGCACCTACTAATGTAAAGGGTTGAAGCTCTATTCGAACAGTTCTAGCAGCGGGTCCTTCACCAATAACTAAATCTAATTCAAAATCTTCCAAAGCTGGATAAAGAACCTCCTCAACTACCGAACTCATTCGATGAATCTCATCAATGAATAACACATCCTTTTCTTCTAAATTTGTTAATATTGCAGCCAAATCACCAGCTTTTGCTAATACGGGACCTGAAGTCATTCTAAAATTTACGCCAAGTTCAGAAGAAATTATTTGTGCTAACGTAGTTTTCCCCAAACCAGGGGGGCCATAAAACAATGTATGATCCATTGTTTCATTACGCTTTCTAGCACTTTCAATAAAAATCGCTAAATTTTCTTTTAATTCAGATTGACCTGTAAAGTCCTTGAGAGTCTTTGGCCTCAACACCCTATCAGAATCATTAGACTGTAGTTCTGGATCTGTTATTGTATTTTCTTCCATCAGTTAACCCTTCGGGGCTAGTAAACGTAACGCACTTCGAATAAGCAATTGAACATCCAAACCTTCGCTATCAATTTCAATACGTGAAATAGCACTAGCCGCATCGCCCTGTGAGTACCCCAGATTTATCAGAGCTGACAGTGCGTCCGCCTGCACTTCTCTTAAACTTTCATTTTCAAATATTTCACTTTCAGACATACCAATATTAGAACTATATTTATCTGAATAAGAAAAATAAACTGTCCCAACTGGTTTTTCATCTGATCGAACCCATTGCCATTACTTTTGGCGCTTTTTCTTTCAACTCATTAACAATTCTTTGAGCTATCTTTGGACCCACTCCAGGAGCTGATTTTATAGTTACCCAATCTGACAGCAGTATTGCTCTAGATAATGCATCCACATTTAGTATCCCTTGGATTGCTAGGGCCCCTTTAGCGCCAACACCTTGAACAGAACACAACAATCTATGCCATTCTTTCTCAGCAAATGTTAAAAATCCAAACAATTTAAGTAAATCTTCTCGTACTACCATTTCAGTAAATAATGTTACAAACTCTCCATCACTTGGCAAGAAAGATAATGTTTTATCCGAACAATAAACGATGTAACCAACACCAGAGACATCAACTAAAACATGATCACTTCCACGATATTCAATCCGACCTTTTAAACTCCCAATCATTTCAAACTCACCGCCTTTTTAATTGCATCTTCTAACTTACCTTCAAATCTCACATGATGTGCGTGGCATATAGCTACGCCTAAAGCATCAGATGCATCAGATCCATTTATAACCACACCCGGCATTTGTAACTTAACCATATGCTCTACTTGTTCTTTAGCCGCATGACCCACTCCAACAACAATTTTCTTTATTGTATTTGGTGCATATTCAGCTACTTTTAAACCCGCCTTTGCCGGAACAAGTAACGATACGGCTCTAGCTTGGCTTAATTTTAAAGAGCTAGCTCCATCTTTATTAACGAAAGTATGCTCTACAGCAGCTGAATCGGGTTCATATATTTTTACAACCTCTTCCAGTTGAACATATAACGAAAGTAACCTAGACGCTAAATCTGACCCACTTGACATGCAAACGCCATTCGCAACGTGAGTTAATTTAGATCCAACAACATCTATTACGCCCCAGCCTGTTTTGCGCAAACCTGGATCAAACCCAATGCATCTCATTTTAATCCTATTATATTTTGCCTAGTTTATTCTTAGCTTTAAAAATAGCGTAATGGTAGTCCAATCTCCTATAACAAGCTGATCTTTACAAACCCAACCATGTTTTTCATATTCATTTAATACCCTACTTGCTTGAGAGTTTAAAATACCTGACAGTATAGCAACTGAGGAATTTTTTTGTGACAACTTGGTCATCTCGGGAGCCAAAGCAATTAGAGGAGCCATCAAAATATTTGCAAAAATTAAATCAAATGGGGCAGTTTTCTGAATTCTAATATGATTAAACCCATCTGCTTCTAGGCAAAAAACACGAGAACCCAGTTGATTTGCAATTAAGTTGGCATCTGCTGTTTGAACAGCAACTTGATCAATATCAGTTGCAAGTACTGATGCTTTCCAAACTTTTGACGCAGCCATTGCTAGTACTGCAGTACCAGTACCAAGGTCTATAACTGATTTTGGTTGAAACTCTTCAGTTATTAACTTTTCTAGAGCCAATAAACACCCTTTTGTAGTGGCGTGATGACCAGTGCCAAAGGCCATGGCTGCATCAATTATCAAATTAACTTTTTTAGTGGAAGCTTTTCCAATATCATGACTGCCAAGAACGCAAAAACGTCCTGCTTCAACAGGTGGTAATTCCCGTTTCACATGGGCAACCCAGTCTGTTTCAGGAACTTCTGATATAACAAATGATTTTGCGTGAAATGCCGAGCTTAACAACAATAAATCAATATCACTTGGCTTTTCAAGAAAATAACTGCCAATTTCATAGGTATTTGAGCCATCTTCAACTTCAAAAACCCCTACTCCAAAGGGAGCGGGAATAGTCTTTTCCAAAGCATCCGCCAGGCTATCGGCCTGATCTCTTGTTATTGCAGATTGTAAAAGCAGTGAAAGTCATTTTAACGTGAGGTTTTTAATTAAACCTGAATAAAAAGATAATGAAATTGTTATCATTCCCCCAACTGACATTGAATTCCAGTCCCTCCAATTCCACAATAACCATTAGGATTCTTGGCTAAATATTGTTGATGATAATCCTCAGCAAAATAATACTGATCCAACGGCATTATTTCTGTCGTAACCACACTCAAACCTTTTGCAATAAGTGCTTCAGTATAAGTAGACCTAACTGACGAAGCACTGCTCTCTTGCTCCTTTGAACAAAAATAGATTCCTGAACGATATTGTGTTCCCACATCATTACCTTGTCGCATTCCCTGTGTTGGGTTGTGACTTTCAAAAAAGATTTTTAAAAGCTTCAAATAGGAAAGTTTTTCTGGATCAAACACAACTTGCACAACTTCATTATGGCCTGTGAGACCAGAACAAACTTCTTCATAGGTAGGATTTAAAGTAAATCCAGCAGTGTACCCAACAGATGAAACCCAAATACCGTCTTGTGACCAAAACTTACGTTCTGCACCCCAAAAACATCCCAATCCAAATACAGCAATCTCCATTTGATCTGGGAAAGGAGCCTTTAACTTTCGACCTAAAATATAATGGGTTTCTGCTGTTTGAACTGGCATCTCTCTACCTGGTAAAGCATTATCTCTAGCTGGAATATTAATTTTATTTTGATTGAAAAACATTTAAACCCATCCTCTTAGTTATAATTATATTGTAAATCATGTGCCGTGTTTTTCAAGTCATCTAACGATTTAAATTTCTAATAAATAACCAACCAAAAAGACAACTGGGCAACCCTATAATTAACGCTGAAACAGCATTCCCATAAACAACTCCAGTTGCCCCAAACATACTAGCACCAATAATCACTGCAGGAAACATAATCAAACCATCGCGCGACCAAGTCATAATTGTCGAATATATTGGCCTTCCCATATTATTAAATGCCGAACTTGAAACGAATAACAATCCAGAAAATAAAAAACCTCCTGCTGCTAAGTAATTAAATGACTTAACCACATCAGATCCCATAGGGCCTAACAAAAATATCTGAATAATCCATTCCGTGGACATCGCTAATATCAACCAAGCGACAAGCGTATAAATAAAACAAAAAACTATACTGTTCCAATAGGTTGATCTTACCCGATCAAACATCTGCGCACCAAAATTTTGACCAAAAATGCCTCCAATAGCAGCAGATAACGAAAAAATACCCCCAAAAGCCACGACACTCAATCGATTAACTACTGATAATCCAGCAACAGCACTATCACCAAATTCAGCAATAGCTCTAGTAATAATGAAACTAGCAAATGGACCAGATAGCTGAGTTAAAATTGCCGGCAATGCAATAATAAGAAAAGGTATAAATGCTACCTTAATTATCGAAAGATTTAATCCTCCCAATAAATTATGTACTCGAATTACTGACCATATGGCGATCAAAGTAGAAACCAATCTTGATAACCCAGTATTTATAGCAGCACCATCAAGACCCAAGTCAAACCAAATAATTAAAATGGGATCTGCTACTACTGCAACCAAACCAGCCGACATTGTAACGAACATAGCCCGATATGCATCGCCTTCTGAGCGAAGAATCGCTGAACCAATCATACCAATTGCCATTAATGGTAATGTTGGCACAGAAATCAAAAGAAATCTCTCAGCTAACAAAGCCGTTTCACCTGTCGCTCCCGTAAAAGCAATAATTTTTGATCTAAACATAACAATTAAAATAGCGACAAGCGCCTGAAGACAAACTCCTAGTGCCATACATCCAGTTGCAAATCTTCTTGCCTCTTCTCGACGCCCTTGACCTATAGCCTTACTGACCAAAGCTGTGGCTGCAATCATCAATCCAATTCCCACCGAAATCGAAAAGAATTGCACATTCCACGCAAAACCTAATGCAGCAACCATTCTTTCATCACCAAGGCGCGAAATCCAAAATAAATTTGCCAAATCAACAACAAACATAAACGTCAAACCCAGCATACCAGTGACAGTCATTCTTGTGACATGAGACATTGTAGAGCCATGTAAAAATCTTGCGTTAGGGTCGAGCATTTTTTATCAATTTAGAAAAAACTGTCTCGTTACCGATATTAGGATTTTTTGGAATCATTAATGCCAATAAAAATGAGGTGATTGCCAATAGAGTGGCTACAACAAAAACAAAGGCCGGGGAGTTTATCCAAAAATATCCTAAAATTACTGGTAAAAAGACTGCTGGGATATGGTTGATAGTAAATACGACAGCAGCTGTAGACGCAATATCAGCTGGGTCCGCAATCTTTTGGAAATATGTTTTTTGCGCAAACGCTAATGCAAAAAATAGATGGTCCAAAACATAAAGACCCATAGCTATACCAGCCCCCCACCCAAAATAATATATGCCTCCATACGCTAAAAAAATAAATGTTAAACCTAGGTACTCTAAACACAGAGCTGTTCTCTCGCCATAATAATTAACAAACAGACCCATTAAAGGTGCAAAAATTATATTTGCTATATAATTTATAATAAGTAGAGACTAGTTAATTCATGAACATGAAAGCCAAAGCGCTCAACCATCATAAAGCCCGCAAAGACCATAAAAATTTGACGACGCGCCCCAGCCATAAACTGCAACGCGTAATACAGCCAGTAACGTTTTCTAAAAATCAATGACTTATGCTGCGGTGTTGGAGACTGAAATTGGGGATAAAATAGGATACAAAATATAGCTATGCCCACCGTAATCCCACCAGAAACCATATACGCAAAGTTAAAGCTTAAGTTAAGCCACTCCCACGTGACGACGATGACACCAAAGGCAACCAATGATGCCGCAGAGCCCATGGCCAGCAACCAACCCAAGAGCTGCGGTGCGCGATGCTTGGGAATCCACTGTAACTGCAGCGATTGATTTACCGTCTCATAATAGTGAAAGCCAATAGATGACAGCATTGTAAGTGCCAATATACCCCCCATTTGTGGAAACCACGCTGTAAAAGCTGTAGCAGTTCCAAGTAGCACCAGAGAAACCAAACCAAGCACCTGTTCACGCATGAAGATGATAACAAAGATAACACCGACCGCAAAAAAACCAGGTATTTCACGAATTGTATGCAATAATCCAATGTCAGCGCCATCAAAACTAGCAACCTCTACTACAAAGTTGTTCAGCAATGCATACCAAGTCGAAAATGCGATTGGCATAGCGGCAGCCATCACAAATAGTAAGAAAATCGGGCGACGCCACAGCGATAGTTTCTTGAGCGTCTAACAATGTAACTAGATTTGCATTGCTGGCCCCAATTCCATTTATCTTCTATAATTTCTTAAATATAGGCAAAATTAAACTTGTAAGCCTTAATAGATGGCTTTAATCAAAGAAATTTTTAAACTTTAATTAGTTTTGAGCATAATATTCAATAACTAAGTTTGGTTCCATTATTACTGCATAAGGAACATCTCCTAATCCTGGAGTTCTTATAAATTTAGCTGTCATTTTAGAGTAATCTGTCTCTATATAATCTGGCACATCACGCTCAGTTAAAGAGATAGCTTCCAAAATTGGCCAATTGCTTGGAACGGTCACGTACTTCAATCACGTCGCCCTCTTTAACGCGAACAGAAGGAATGTTTACCTTCGTGGCGGTAGACATTACATGCCCATGATTTACGAATTGTCGCGCAGCAAAAATTGTTGCCACAAATTTAGCCCTATATACAACAGCATCTAATCTTCTCTCAAGTAATCCAATTAAGTTTTCACCAGTATCGCCTTTAACGCGTTCTGCTTCAGAGAATATACGTCTGAATTGCTTTTCCGTTAAATCACCATAGTGACCTTTAAGCTTCTGCTTTGCTCTCAACTGTAAACCAAAATCAGATAATTTTGATTTTCGTCTTTGGCCGTGCTGACCTGGTCCATACTCTCTTCGATTGACTGGTGATTTGGGTCTACCCCAAATATTTTCGCCCATTCGACGATCTATTTTATGCTTGGCAGCGGTGCGTTTTGTCACGGCTGTTCTCCTTCAGTTTGTTGTGTGCTAGATTTTGCACGTTTCTAAAGGGCGTTGTCCTTTCCTCAAGGGCGACAGGCATTCTTTCACAAGAGCCACCAACACCAAAATTCTTAATTGTATCAAGAATGGGGCTTTATATAGTTTCACAACTTTATGTCAACACAAGTTAACTTTTCTTAACAGAATATATATTCTCATCATAAGTAAAAAATAATCTATGAAAGATAATCAATAATTGGACAATCCGGCCTATCGTCCCCAGCACAAGCATTAATATCAACTGTTTCACTTGCAATTTCTTTAAATCTTCTTCTTTTCTTTTTATCTCTTCTAGGTGGTGTATCGCAATTTTTCTAACATCCGAACTAGACCGGTTTTTCTCCTCATATAATCCAAGTAATTCTCTACATTCCTTGATTGAAAAATCGAAGCTTCGAGCACGCTTCACAAATATTAATTTTTTAATACTGCTAATATCATAATTTCTATAGCCAGTTTGAGTGCGAGAAGATGGTAAAACCAAACCTATATCAGCATAGTAGCGTACTGTTTTAATAGTCAGACCTGAAAGTGATGCAGCTTTTCCAATATTCATTTTTTACTTGTCTCTCCTGTTAGGGGAGAGTTTAAAAGGTAGATTATTAAAGTTCAATAAGGCATTTAATAAATGATTTTAACCGAAAATTTCAATATTGATTGGCAAGATTCCGTTTTGTGGGGCAAAGCTAGATATAACACACTTTGGTGTCTTATTGGGTGTTCAATTGGAGACTTTGGGACTATAGCATTTTTCCAATATTCAGGTATTAACTGGCCAGTTTTGTCCATAATGATCTTAGCGATTATCAACGGTTTACTAACATCTATATTGTTGGAAACTTTTATATTAATGCGGGAGTTAACATTCAAAAAAGCGCTAAATACTGCAATTGGAATGTCGCTAATATCAATGGTGTCTATGGAAATAGCAATGAATACCGTTGATGTCTTTTTAACTGGTGGTGCAACGCTTAATTGGTGGATTATTCCATTAATGCTTTTTGCTGGTTATGTTACCCCACTACCTTACAATTATTGGCGTTTGAAAGTATTAAATAAATCTTGCTGCGGGTAATACAATTTAACCACACTTAGAATAACCACAATTTGCACAGGTATCACAACCTTCAACTTTTCTAAGTTCAAAAGAGCCACAACTGGAACAAGATATTTTCGAGCCCATATTAGTAAGATTGGTGACAACTGAATGAGGATCACTCTTTAAACCCATTCCTTCTGCTTCCAAAAATCCGATAGAAATCATATGCTGCTCAATAACCCCACCAATCGCTGCCAGAATACTTGGAACATACTTTCCCTGAACCCATGCGCCACCTCTAGGATCAAATACAGCCTTCATTTCTTCTACAACAAAACTAACGTCGCCCCCACGGCGAAACACAGCAGAAATCATTCTAGTTAAGGCTACCGTCCAAGCAAAGTGTTCCATATTCTTTGAATTAATAAATACTTCAAAAGGTCTTCTATGTTCACTTAAAATTATATCATTAATTGTAATATAAATGGCATGTTCCGTGTTTGGCCATTTAATTTTATAAGTATTTCCCTCTAGACTTTCAGGCCTAGCTAGTGGCTCACCAATATATACAACATCTGCACCTTGATCTATTTCTGGCACATTTTCAGAATTTACAGAAACAGATAATACTGACCCTGTTACATCATTGGGACGGTAAGTGGTGCAACCCTTGCAGCCAGTATTCCACGCTTCCATATAGACTTCTTTAAACGAATTAAAATCAATATCTACTGGACAATTAATTGTTTTAGAAATTGAGCTATCAACCCATTTTTGCGCTGCTGACTGCATTCGCACATGATCAATAGGATCGAGTGTCTGAGCGCTTACAAAATAATCTGGAAATTCCTTTTCCCCATATTTTTCTCGCCACATTTGAACTGCGTAATCCATGACTTCTTCTTCTAGATGGCTTCCATCTTTTTGAAGAACTTTTCTGTTATAGGAATAAGCGAAAATAGGTTCAATACCAGAGCTTACATTACCAGCATAAAGACTAATTGTTCCAGTAGGCGCTATAGACGTCAGTAAAGCATTTCTAATGCCATTTTCCGCAATGGAAGCCCGCACATCCTTATCCATTCCTAACAGCGACTTACTAGATAAATAATTATCCACATCAAATAGGGGAAAAGAGCCCTTCTCTTTTGCTATCTCAGATGATGTTAAATATGCTGTTCTTGCTATTTGATGCAGCCACTCTTCAGTTTTAGACACCGCATCTTCTGATCCATACCGTAAGCCCATCATAAGTAATGCATCTGCTAAACCAGTGACACCCAATCCAATTCTACGTTTCGCAATTGCTTCATTAGCCTGCGCTTCTAATGGAAAGCGGCTTACGTCAACCACGTTGTCCATCATTCTTACTGCTGTTTTCACAATTTTTGATAAAGATTCAATATCTATTGTAGCATTTAATTCAAATGGGTTAGTTACAAAACGAGCAAGGTTTATTGACCCCAATAAACATGCTCCATAGGGAGGTAGGGGCTGCTCTCCACAAGGATTTGTAGCTGCTATTTCTTCACAATACGCAAGATTATTCATCTGATTTATTCTATCAATAAAAATAACTCCAGGTTCTGCAAATTCAAAAGTGCCACGCATTATCTTGTTCCATAAATCTAATGCTTGTACCGTCTGGTAAACTTCTCCCTCAAATATCAAATCCCAAGGTCCATTTGCTTTCACAGCATCCATGAATTCGTCAGTAACTAGAACCGAAACATTAAACATTCTTAGACGAGCCGGATCCCGCTTAGCGATAATAAACTTAGCTATATCTGGATGATCACAACGCATGGTTGCCATCATTGCACCACGACGAGATCCAGCAGACATAATAGTCCTGCACATAGAATCCCAAACATCCATAAACGATATAGGACCAGATGCATCAGCTGCTACCCCTTTAACATCCGCTCCTTTAGGTCGAATAGTTGAAAAATCATAACCTATTCCACCACCTTGCTGCATTGTTAAGGCAGCTTCCTTTAACATATCAAAAATTCCACCCATATCGTCTGGAATGGTCCCCATGACGAAACAATTGAACAATGTAACAGAGCGCCCTGTCCCAGCTCCCGCCAATATTCTACCAGCAGGTAGAAATTTAAAGTCCTCTAGTGCCGAATAAAATTCTTTTTCCCAGAAAAGTGGCTCTTTTTCAACCTTAGCTAACGCTTTAGCTACACGAAACCAACTGTCTTGAACGGTTGAATCTATCATAGTTCCATCACCATCTTTAAGGCGATACTTCATATTCCAAATTTGTTCCGCAATTGATGTTGAGAAAGAACTCATATACAAATCCTATTATTAAAAATTAAGAAAGAAAATAAACATATACAGTAAAATATTGTCGGTCAATAACATCATCGTTATATTTGGAAAATAATATTTGATTTATGTGTCTAAATTATTACCACTATCATATGGAAAAAGAAATGAACTCAAATTTGGTAAACCTGGTAAAACTTTGCGTTGGTGCTGAAACAATAAATGACCTGACAGATAGACAAGAAAACCTTAACCAAAAAGATAAAAATCGCAGGACACATGTCACGAGAATGTGGCCAAAACGCGGTGATGAAATTCTAAACGGAGGCTCACTCTTTTGGGTTATTAAAGGATTTATCCAAGCACGCCAAAAGATAATTGGTTTAGAAGAAATTTTTGGACATGATAATATTAGAAGATGTTCAATTGTATTAGATCCAGAAGTATTCTTAACAACATCTGTTAAAAAACGCCCTTTTCAAGGTTGGAGATATTTAAACCCTGCAGATGCTCCACCAGACCTATATAAAATAAGTTCAAGCGAACCAACCTTACCAAATGAATTAGCCATAGCTCTTGCAGACATTGGTGTAAGATAAACTCAAGAAGTATCTTGATTTCTTATTAAGTTTTTTGCAAATAATGCAACGGAGTTAATGCACTCTTCATCTAATTTTGTTTGATAACCCAATTTTTTTAAAAGCTTTACTACAGCCTCCGTCGCTACATTTCCCGAAGCACCAGGTGCATAAGGACAACCACCCAACCCACCAACACTAGAATCAAATATCCGCAATCCATAATCCAATGCGACCCTTATATTCTCTAAAGCCATTTCTTTTGTATCATGAAAATGACCTGCAAGTTTTTGCGCTGGAATATATTTCAAAATATTTTCCAAAAGCACTTCAACTTGCTGTGGGCTCGCACCCCCTAAAGTCTCTCCTAATGATACTTCATAACAACCTAAATCAACCAACCTACTTGCCACCGTTTGAACACTTTTGGGTTCCATCAAGCCTTCAAAAGGACAATCTGTAACACAAGAAACATAACCCCGAACCGGTAACGAATGTTCCTTGGCTAATTTTATTAATGGAACAATTCTCTCAATACTCTCTTTTATACTGCAATTAATATTCGCTTTGGAAAAACTCTCTGAGGCAGAAGCAAAAATAGCGACTTCATTCACTCCACATGAGATAGCTTTCTCTAAACCCATCAAATTAGGAGTTAATGCAGAATAAGAAATTGAATTATTTCGAGCCAATCCTTTAAAAACCAAATCGCTATCAGCCATTTGCGGAACCCATTTGGACGAAACAAAGCTTCCGACTTCAATTCGATCAAATCCACACTTAGATAATTTGTCTACCAGTTGTATTTTTTCCTCAACTGATATTTTTTTGAGTTCATTCTGCAACCCATCTCTAGGTCCTACTTCCACTATTTCAACTAGGTCATGTATCAAAATCATCACTCAACGGTTCAATTTCTATAAGTAGTTTACCTGCCTCAACTTGTTGTCCAGCCTCAACTTCTACCTTGATTACCATACCATTTTTTTGTGCCAATAAAGTGTGTTCCATTTTCATAGCCTCCTGAACAACTAACAAATCACCCTCTCTAACCTCGTCACCCACCTTTACATTAATAACTTTAATAAAACCTGGCATAGGCGCTATTATATTATTTCCATCTGCTTTTCTTTCAATTTTAGGATTTAATTTATCATCAAGTTTAAAATACCAAGAACCTTTGTGAAAAATAGTTATTTGATTGTTTGTTATCAAGAATTTTGCACCTGATTTCACTCCATCAACAGACCAACCTTCTCTGTTTACTAAAAAGTCTTCTCCATCAATCTCAACACTAAAATTATCTCGATCAATTACTCTTACAAAAACCTGTCCAAACTCCATCATAATATTCGTTTTTAACGACCCCCATAAAGAAAAGCCGGAAGTGGATCAGTTAAATTATGCAATCCCAATGCAGCTAAAGAAGATAAAATTTTCACTGTGTTAGGGGGGTCAATTTTCTTCGTTAAATCAGCAAGTTTGCAATCGATGAGTTGAGTATCAAATTGAACATCCGTAAATTGTTGATCATTCGACAGGGTGTAAAGGAAATTTAAATTTGTAATGAACCCACTTATTTCTGTTTCAATCAGTGCTTTTCTTAATTTTTTAAGAGCACTTTCGCGATCTCGTCCATGGACAATAATTTTTGCAATTAACGGGTCATAGAATGGGCTAACTTCGTCACCAATTCTTACCCCAGAATCCACTCGAACTTTACTTGGGAATAATAGATGATTTAAAACACCTGTTGTCGGTAAGAATTGGTTGTGAGGATCTTCAGCATACAATCGAGCCTCAAAAGAATGCCCAGTAATTTTGATTTCATCTTGGGTCTTAGGTAAAGGCTCTCCAGCCGCCACTCTAATTTGCCATTCTACCAAATCCAATCCAGTTATCTCTTCTGTGATAGGGTGCTCAACTTGCAACCTGGTATTCATTTCCATAAACCAAAAATTCTTGATCGTATTATCAATTGAACTATCGCAGATGAATTCAATAGTACCAGCTCCAACATAGTTTATTGCTTTTGCAGCGTTAATAGCAGCAGCATGAAGTTCTTTTCGAATCTTTGTAGATATTTTTGGTGCAGGGGCTTCTTCAATAACCTTTTGATGCCTTCGCTGAAGAGAACAATCCCTCTCATACAAATGTACTATGTTTCCATAAGAATCGCCAAATATCTGAACTTCTATGTGCCTTGGATTTTTAACAAATTTTTCTATCAAAACAGCATCATTACCAAATGCGTTCAAAGCTTCTGACCGCGCTAAACTTAATAATTCAAAGAATGAGTTTTTAGTCTCCACCAATCTCATGCCTTTGCCACCACCACCAGCAATTGCTTTTATCATGATAGGATAACCGATTTTATCTGCCTCAACAGCTAAGACTTTGTCATCCTGTTTAAAACCATTATAACCTGGAACGACTGGGACCTTGGACTGAGACATCAGTTTCTTTGCTTTATCTTTAAAACCCATCAGTTCTATTGATGACGACGAGGGACCTATAAAAATTAACCCTGCAGTTTCAACTGCTTTAACAAAATCTGAGTTCTCTGAAAGAAACCCATAGCCTGGATGTATAGCATCTGCTCCCTCTCGAAGCGCTGCCTGAATTATAATGTCACCTCGCAAATAACTCTGATCAACTTTTGCAGGTCCTATATTTACAGCAGTACCTGCCAAAGCAACATGTTTTGAATTTACGTCTGCATCGGAAAATACAGCCATAGATTCAATGCCCATTTTATTAATGGTTTGAATAATTCGACAGGCTATTTCGCCTCTATTTGCTACTAATATTTTTGAAAACATACTTTCCTCATACAAACCTTATACAAAATATAAAGGCTATTTTTTACATTCTAAAGTTACCAAATTTTGTATCTTCAATCGGTGCATTTAGAGATGCTTTTAGGGACATGGCCAATACTTCACGGCTCTTTCTTGGATCAATAATGCCATCATCCCATAACCGAGCGCTCGCATAGAGTGCATTTGATTGCTCATTAAACATATCAATTGTTGGTTGTTTGAATTTAATTTCTTCAGCTTTTGACCAACTCCCACCTTTACGCTCAATTCCATCTCGCTTAATTGTCGCTAAAACATTAGCTGCTTGCTCTCCGCCCATTACTGCAGTTCTTGAAATCGGCCAACTCCATATAAACCGTGGACTATAAGCCCTACCCGCCATACCATAATTTCCAGCGCCATAAGAACCACCAATAATCATTGTTATTTTGGGAACATTGGTGGTCGCCACCGCAGTAACCATTTTTGCTCCATGACGAGCGATACCTTCGTTTTCATATTTTTTACCAACCATAAAGCCAGTTATATTTTGCAGAAAAATTAATTGAACTTTCCTTTGAGAACACAGCTGCACAAAATGGGCCCCCTTTTGAGCAGCTTCTGAAAATAAGACACCATTATTGGCAATTATTCCACATGGGAACCCATCAATATGCGCAAATCCTGTTACCAATGTTTCACCAAAACGGCTCTTAAATTCGTCAAAATCGCTATTATCTACAATTCTAGCTATTACTTCTCGCACATCGTACGGAGTACGTAGATCTGAAGGTACTACGTCTAATAAATCTTTTGGGTCATATTTAGGAAGGCTCGGTGGAACTGATTTTATGTGAATACCATTTTCTTTTGGTATATGCCGTAAAGTTTCACGAGCTAAGGCAAGAGCATGCTCATCATCTTCTGCCAAATAATCAGCCACACCAGAAAGGCGCGTGTGAACATCCGCACCTCCTAATTCTTCAGAAGTTACCACTTCGCCAGTAGCAGCCTTAACTAAGGGAGGACCTGCCAAAAATATTGTGCCCTGGTCCTTTACGATTATCGAAATATCCGACATTGCCGGAACATAAGCACCACCCGCAGTACAAGAACCCATCACTACAGCTATTTGAATGATGCCTTTCGAACTCATTTGAGCTTGGTTATAAAAGATACGCCCAAAATGATCTCTATCAGGAAATACCTCATCTTGGTTGGGTAAATTAGCACCACCACTATCAACTAAATAAACACATGGTAACCGACACATTTCAGCAATCTCTTGAGCTCGCAAATGTTTTTTTACTGTTAATGGATAATAAGTACCCCCTTTTACAGTGGCGTCATTACATACAACCATCACTTCTTGCCCATGCACTTTTCCAATACCTGTGATTATTCCAGCGCAAGGAACATAATCTTCGTACATATTGTGAGCAGCTGTTGATCCAATTTCTAAAAAAGGTGAACCAGCATCCAATAGGTTTGCAACACGTTCTCTGGGTAACATCTTGCCTCTTTCAATATGACGTTTTTGCGATTCTTTCACCACCTACGGCAGCATAACATACAGCTTTTGATACTTCTTCCAAAGCCAATTTATGTCCTAAGTTATGCTTTTTAGAATCAATTGAATTGTTTTCAAATTTTGAAATTATTTTCAATTTCTTCCTCCTTTATTATTAAGTTGTAACCTAATATTTTATAAATTTATTCTGTAATTTGCATTAACTCTCTGCCAACCAACATTCTACGTATTTCAGAAGTGCCAGCACCTATTTCCATTAATTTAGCATCCCGCATTATTCGAGAAAGTGGGCTATCATTTAGATAACCAGCTCCACCCATAGCTTGAACCCCCTGAACTGCAACTGCCATGGCTTGCTCACTCGCATATAACACACAAGCCGCTGCATCTTGACGTGTTACTTCGCCCCTATCACATGCATTAGCAGTTGCGTAAACATAAGCTCTTGAGGAATTCATCGCCGTATAGATATCGGCTAATTTACCTTGCATAAGTTGAAATTCACCAATTGATTTCCCAAATTGTTTTCGTTCATGCATATAGGGCATCAAGTGATCCAATACTGAATGCATTATTCCCACACCAATTCCAGATAAAACTACACGCTCATAATCTAGGCCAGACATTAAAACGTTCACACCCCTACCCTCTTCTCCTAAGATATTTTCAAATGGGACTTCTACATTTTCAAAAATCAATTCCGCTGTATTCGAACCTCGCATACCTAGCTTGTCAAAATGACCAGAAGTAGTGAATCCCTTCATAGATTTTTCAATTATAAAAGCAGTAATTCCCTTTGATCCCCCAGATGGGTCAGTTTTAGCATAAACAATTAGCGTGTCTGCATCAGGGCCATTAGTAATCCAAAATTTATTACCGTTTAATCTATAATATCCATTACGTTTTTCAGCCTTTAACGACATAGATACAACATCGGAACCTGATCCCACTTCTGACATAGCTAAGGCTCCCACTTTCGTTCCAGAAACCAAATCTGGTAAGAATTTTTTCTTTTGATCCAATGTGCCATTTAATTGTATTTGGTTAACACACAAATTAGAATGTGCTCCGTAAGATAAACTTACCGACGCTGAGGCTCGCGCAACCTCCTCCACCGCCACTGTATGAGCAAGATAGCCCATATTAACACCACCAAATTCCTCATCAACAGTAATGCCTAAAATTCCTAACTCACCCATTTCTTTTATAATTTCAGAAAGTTTCATTTGTTTTATCAATTTTCACTTTTTCAACGTTATTAGCGGTGGAGTAGTAGCAATGCTCTCAATGCCTCAATTATTTGCTCAAGAGGGTGACCCAGAATGATTAAACATTTCTTTTCCTATCTGTTCGAACTGAATTAAATATTAAATGCCAATATATTTTCCTAATGTCCTCCGCCCCAAGACGGCCTTTTTGGTGATACCAATGAGAAAGAGAAGACAACGTTCCCAAAATTGCTTTGGTGGTTATTTGAGAATCGTCAAAATCTAAATTCTTATTATTTTTTCCTAGCACTAAAATATTTTGCAATATACTTTCGTATTCATCACGTAATTTTGAAATTTTCGAAAAATTTCGCCTATCTAAACTGCGCAGTTCCATATATGAAAGGAATACTTCCTTTGATTTATCAATATGAAAATTAATATGGAAATTCACAAACATTCTTAAAATCAACAGATCTGAAAGTTTAGAACGCTCCACTTCCAAGATATTCCATTGTTCTAAAAGATCTAACATATGGTCTTCAAGCAAACGAAATAGAATTTCCTGTTTTGAGGGGAAATGATTGTATATTGCCCCAGCATTTATTCCAAGCTTCAAAGCAATCTCACGCATAGAAACTGCAGCATATCCATTTAAAACGAAGAGGTCCCGAGCCGCAACTAGCAAACTCTTTGCGGTCTTCTTTCCTTTACTTAGATTTGACACAGCCTGCTTCAAAGGTTAATCCAAATTATTATTATATAAATGAACGTTCATTCATATAATAATAATTTGAAATGTCAATAATTATGATTTTTATATATTTAAGAAGATAATTTACTGTCAATGACAAATTGTATAAAATCACAACTCGGAAATAGCATGCTCCACTTCAGTTTTAATAATATTTGCGATTATCTTATAATCATTTATCGAAAATGTTAGAGGTAGCCGCATATCAAGCAGACCATCTAGAATAATTTCTGTATTTTTTAATGTTTGCTTGGGTGCATATTGCCAACTAGAATAGCGCGAAGTAAATCCACTTGGTTCATGAGCGCCAAACCACTTTAATTCCACTCCTCTTTTAGCACAACCAGATATGATTTTTTGGATTTTTTTGGATTTTAGTCCAGGCAACAGAAATTGAAATGATGAAGCAACGAAATGTTCTTTTGGATCTCGTTTGATTAAAGTTAGCCCATTTATGCCTTTTAACTCAAGCTGAATAGTTTCATATCTTTCGTTCCATTCTTTACATTTTTTTTCAAGATTTTTAAGTTGTGGTCTTAAAATTGCTGCTCGTAAGTTATCCATTCGTCCGGAACAGTTTGGTGTTTTTAATTTTATATCGTCAAAGACACTAACCTCTGGTCCAGAAATGTGTCGATCAAATAGCATATAACTTCCCGAAAGCATTATAGCTCTGGCCATTATTTTCTCATCGTCAGTAATTAAAATACCACCTTCACCCGAGTTTAAATGTTTGTAGGTTTGAGTGGAATAGCATCCAATTATCCCATATCTCCCCGACCATTTTTTGTTCCACTTGGCACCCATGGTATGTGCACAGTCCTCAACGACTTTAACTCCGTATTTTCCACATAGTGACATTAACAAATCCATGTCACAAATATGACCTCTCATGTGGCTCAGCAAGAGCACTTTAGAATTTGAGGATATTATTTTACGTTCTAAATCATTTAAATCAATTAACAGATCGTCATTAACTTCGACAAAGTAACTACTTCTCCACCAGCAGCAGCAATAGCCCCTGGTACTGGAGCTAATGTAAACCCATTCGTCAATATTTTGTCACCAAACTCGATCCCCATAGCTCGGAGCGCTGTAGTCATTGCATATCCACCAGATGCACACGCTAGACAAAATTTAGCACCAAATTTATTTGCAAAATCTTGCTCAAATAAAGCAACTTCTGATGTTTCATTTTCCACAACATTGTATCTATGCAACCGACCATGGCGCATGACTTTTATTGCAGCTTCGATTGCTTCTTCTGCCAAAGGTTCTTGCTGTGTAAAACTACCTTGAAATTCTTTTTCCATAAAACACCTTTATTGAGATGAGTGTCTATCTAAGAGGTACTCAGGTCAATAAATAACACAACTTTTTCTTATAATTATTATATTCTTCGTTTTTCGAACTGTAAGTTTCAGAAAAACAAAATTATTTTTAAAGCTTAGTCAGCTTATCTAATACTAATTCCAAATTATCATAATGATCCAAATACCCATCTGCGTTCATTCTGGTTACTCCTAAACCTTCTGGTCCAAATGTTACCAAAACACTGAAAACACCAGCATTAAGAGCGGCTTGTCGATCGTTATCAGTATCTCCGATCAAAACAGAAGTTTCTCGCTCACCACCCATTTGGTTAATTGTCTCAAGTAAATGAAATGGATGGGGCTTTCTTACAGTCAAAGTATCCGACCCAAGCATCGCCTTGAAATAACCTCTAATACCTAGTCTATTTAATAATACTTCAGCCAACTTCTCTGGTTTATTAGTGCAAACCCCAAGAGTGCACCCATTTTTACTTAATCGCTCTAACGCGTTTATCACACCATCATAGAGGAAGGTTTCTTTATCAATGTTTTCCATATAATGCTCAAGTAATTTTGAATATTGAGAGTCTATTAGATTTTCCGTCCAAATAACCTTTATTTTTTCAAAACCCTTCTTCAACATTGCTCGCCCACCATGAAAGGCTGTCAGTTTATCTAAGTTTGGATCCAACAAGGCCCCATGACCCAAATCAATAAAGCAACTATTAGCAGCTCCAATTAAGTCGCCACTTGTATCTGCTAACGTGCCATCAAGATCAAAAACAATATTTTTCATACTGCCTAATGAACACATATTTTAATGATTTGAAATAGAGTGTAACCTTAATTAATATAATTTTCCTTTTCCTAAGCACATGAAATCGTTAAGAAAGGACAAATTTGAAAGAAGGTAATTTAAATAATGTCCTTAGTAGCAATAATTTTATGCGCCGGCAGCGGAACGCGTATGAAATCTAATTTACCAAAGGTTTTGCATGAGATAGGGGGGTTTCCTTTGATTCATCATGCTATGACCACAGCGCAGGAACTTAATGTCACCAAAACAATAATAGTAGTTGGGCACGAAGCAAAGAGAGTTTCTAGCTCAGCGATCTCTTTTAACGAGGAAGCAATAATAGTTGAACAAAAAGAACAACTTGGGACAGGGCACGCAGTGCAACAGGCAATGCCATCGTTATCACAATATGAAGGAGATGTGGTTGTCCTATATGGAGATGTCCCATTTATTAATTCGGATACCATTAATAAAATGATTGAAGTAAGAAAAGGTGGATCTGACATCGTAATACTTGGATTTAATACCGAAGTACCCGGTTCGTATGGCAGAATGGTATCTCAAAACGGAAAAATTGAAAAAATAATTGAAGCAAAAGATGCTACAGATTCTGAGCTTCAGATTAATCTTTGTAACAGTGGAATAATTCTTGCTGATGGTGGAAATCTATTAAATCTTGTAAACAAGCTAGAAAATAATAACGCAAATAAAGAATTTTATTTAACAGATATTGTCAGCTTAGCAAATTCTCAAAACCAATCGTGTTCTTTAGTGATTTGTCCTGAATCAGAAACTATGGGGGTTAATACTCGGTTCGATTTAGCTAGGGCTGAAAATTTATTTCAAGAAGCTGCACGCGAAAAATGTTTAGATAATGGTGTAACCCTAGCATCACCTGAAAATACTATTTTTTCATTGGACACAACTATTGGTCGCGATAGCTGGATTGGACAAAATGTTGTTTTTGGACCTGGGGTAACGGTCGAATCTGAAGCTATAATTAAAGCTTTTTGCCATCTGGAAGACTGCCATATTGGAAGTGGAGCCAAGATAGGACCTTTCGCTAGGTTACGACCAGGCACAGAAGTAGGAAATTCTGCCCATATTGGAAATTTTGTAGAAGTTAAAAACTCCAGTATAGGAGAAGTCAGCAAAATAAGTCATCTAAGCTACATTGGCGATACGAATATTGGGAGCCATGTAAATGTTGGAGCTGGAACTATCACTTGCAATTATGACGGCGTTAATAAACACGAGACAACAATTGAAGATGGAGCATTTATTGGATCTAACACTTCCATAATAGCGCCAGTTAAAATAGGATCAAATTCTATTATAGCGGCAGGATCAGTAATTACATCAAACGTACCCATAGATGCATTAGGGGTAGCTAGGTCAAAGCAAGAAAATAAAATTGGCTTAGGGAAGAAAATTATGGAACAATTACATAAAATACAATTTAACACAAAAAAGGAAAAATAATAAGATGTGTGGAATTGTAGGTGTATTGAGCCAACATCAGGCAGCACCACTATTAGTGGATGCTTTAAAGAGTCTGGAGTATCGTGGCTATGATAGTGCAGGCATTGCTGTCATTAATAATGGCACGATAAAATCAAAAAGAGCCTTAGGTAAATTAATCAAATTAAACGATATTTTGGTTTATGAACCCTTAATTGGGAAGTCAGGTATTGGGCACACACGTTGGGCTACGCACGGCGCACCTTCTGTAAAAAATGCTCACCCCCACTCCACTGGAAAAGTATCTGTTGTCCATAATGGGATTATTGAAAATTATAAAGAACTGAAAGCTGAACTTTGTAACTTAGGTTATAAATTTAAATCTGAAACTGATACGGAGACTATAGTAGCGCTTTGTTCTCATTATCTGGAGTCAGGTTGTAGTAAAAAAGAAGCAGCTGTCAAAACAATTTCACGACTAAAAGGTGCATTCGCATTTTGCCTTCTATTTGAAGGTGAAGAAGATCTTTTGATAGCAGCTAGAAAAGGCTCTCCATTAGCGATCGGTCATGGAGATAAAGAAATGTTTGTAGGTTCAGATGCGATAGCATTATCAGCAATGACAAATAAAATTACATATTTAGATGATGGTGAGTTTTGTTTTATCACCAGAAATAGTATTGAAATTTTTAATGCCAAAAATATAATAACACAGCGTAAAATAGAAAAGATAGATCTAGAAACGACAAATCTTGGTAAAGCTGGACACAACCATTTTATGTCTAAAGAAATAGCAGAGCAGCCCACAGTTCTAAGAAATGCTATTTCTCATTATTTAAATCAGGCAGAAAGTACTGTAAATTTAAAAGAAAAAAATTTAAACTTTGAAGACGTTGATCGGATAGTTATGATTGCATGTGGTACTGCGTTTTACGCATGCCAAGTGGCAAAATATTGGATGGAAAAAATATCAAATATTCCAGTAGAGATAGATATTGCGTCAGAATTTAGGTATCGCGAGCCCCCAATATCTAATAAAACCTTGGCAATTTTTGTTAGCCAATCAGGAGAAACAGCCGATACGTTAGCTGCATTACGCTATTGCAAAGAAAAGGCCAAAAAAATTCTTTCCATCGTAAATGTTCCTACGAGTTCAATCTCTAGAGAAAGCGATATATCACTTCCAATAATGGCAGGGACTGAAATAGGTGTTGCATCAACGAAAGCCTTTACTAGTCAATTATTAACCTTGGCCATCTTATGTATTTCAGCCGGGATAGATAAAAAGTTTTTAAAAAAAGAAGAACAGGCCAAGTTGGTACAGGATTTAATTAAACTCCCAAATTTAATAACGACTGCGTTACTTCAGGAAAGTGAAATCTCAAAGATAGCCAAAAAAATATCATTATCTGCTGATGTGCTTTTTATGGGACGAGGTGCTTTGTATCCTATAGCTTTAGAAGGGGCGCTGAAACTTAAGGAAATTAGTTATATTCATGCTGAGGCATACCCTGCTGGTGAGTTAAAGCATGGACCAATCGCACTCATTGATCAAAATATTCCAGTTGTTGTCTTTGCGCCATTTGACGAATTATTATAAAAAAACAATTTCCAATATGCAAGAAGTTTTAGCTCGAGATGGACAAGTGGTTTTAATTACCGATGCCGAAGGCAGTAAAATAGTGGGTCACGACGTTAAAGATAAGATAATAATGCCTAGTTTTGATAGTATTTTTGCTCCAATTATTTATGCTATACCGGCTCAACTATTAGCTTATCATGCTGCAATAGCTAAAGGTACTGATGTAGATCAACCTAGAAACCTAGCAAAATCTGTAACGGTTGAATGATGTAAAAATGACCTATTCTTTTGAGGTCAAATGTACATCTCAAAAGTTAGGTATAAAACGTTTAAATAAAGTATCAGAAGACAAATTAAAGTTGATGTTAATGTTATCAGAAGAGTACGGTTGGGATAACAGAAAAATCACAGATTTCCTTAATTCAAACAATATTAGAACTCCAAAAGATTTAGAGTATTATCCAAAATTAGTATGGGGAACTCTTAAGAAATATAAGAAAAGATTAAATAGATTGAATTTAGATAGTGTTGAGAGTGTAAGACAATTCTTGACAGTCTACACATTGATAAAGTGAAGTTTCTTTAGACCCTATATTCAAACTAATTTCCCATAGGAAATACTATGACGTTATTGGTACAGTATCAATAAACCACACAATGACCACAGTTTTCCACCACCTCACCTGTGTAAGAATCCCCCTATCCAGTTTATATTAGTCTTATAATAACCCATAAAAATAAGGAAAATATATGGACTTACACTTCAATGAAAATATAACTGGTTGGTTAGAATTTATAGGACCAACTAAAGAAGATTTCTTACAAATCGGAAAGTTCGTTTGGGAAAAAGACCGAACATTTAATGAGACTGATTATTACACACTCAGTACAAATCTTAAGGATAAAAATGTTGGAACGATTTGTCTCAATGATAACATTCACTTCAACTTTTTATTCCCAGTAAAAAAACCAATCAATCCAGTAGGAACACAAACAATATGAACAAGAATGACAAAATAAATTTCTGGGTAACAGACATTGAATATGATCTCTCAGATTGGGAAGAATATGTTCCAAAACCCGATGAGATGACAGAAGAAACACTGTTAGAATCTCTACCTGCTGACCTTCGCCTGCGAAACCCCACCCTTGTTTGAGTTTACAGTCTGGGTCATAATTTTCGACCGCAGTTCGTGGATTTGCTTCACGACGATAGGGGCTAACGCCTTCTCATCCTCGTTAGTCACATCGGGTTCAGTTGAGGGGAAGACCCGTTCCAAAGCGCTGTAAGCGCCGACAGGCAGCATTCAGGGGTACAAGCGAGAGTATGAGCGTTTGCTGGTAGGTCATCGCTTCACGGGCGCTCACAGAGAATTTTGAACGATTTTTACGCTAACCCATTGATAATTAGAGACCTCTGCATAACCCTCATTCTGGCAAAAATCTGGGAATTCACCATTGATTTCATTGTGCGCGGATGAAATCCGCCAATATGGAGTTATGCAGAGGTCTCTTGAAGTTGGATTTTGAGGAATATTTTTACCCAGAATGATCTAGTGACGTCTTCCCTACGTAACAGTTTGGAGTTTTGACAGGGGCTATCCCTATCAAAATATTCAAAATAGAAACTAACCACACGAGGTAAATATGAATAATGCAATTGATCATTTGATTAAATCAAATGGAGATGGTTTAGCTGTATTAAAAACCCTAGCGGAAAACAGTTTTGACTCTATCTTAATTACGGATGCCACAGAAAATGGCAATATTGTCTACGCAAACCCAGCATTCGAAACCCTTACGGGTTTTGACCGTACGGAAGTTATAGGGAAGAACCCAAGAATTCTGCAAGGAAACGGGACTGATGAGAAAGTGATTGCCCGTCTTTCTAGTGCCTTGAAATCTGGCGGAGAATTTGAGGGTAAAGCAATAAATTACAAGAAAGATGGCACACCATTCATCATGTACTGGCGGGTTTTACCGGTCAAAATTAATGACAAAATACACTATTGGATTGCAATTCAGCGAGAAGGTTCGCACATATAGCGGCAATACCTTGAAGAGTTGGTTCCTTCGATTAGCCAAACATCAGGGTGTCCCAGATAACCTGTGAAACAGCCCTGCTGCCTCAGGCAGCAGGGTCACATTTGAACTAGTGACTTCAAAATTGAAAAGAAGTTAAAATTGACAAAGAAAATAGTACAATTGTAGATGGTGAGTCAGATGATGAATTTGAAGATGAAGAAGATTTTAAAGAAAGTGTAAATAATCGGATTTTTACAATTCTAGAATCAGAATTTGGTTGGTGTCTTAACAACATTTCATATGAGTTAGAAACTGAACAGTACGGGACAATTAGTTGTTAGGAGGGTTATAGGATGGAAACTATAGTCTAATGGGTAAATCACAAAACTATAGACGAAATGTTGAAGATGGATTTGAATGGAATTTTAAGAAGGTTAAAGGAAAAAATGTTCTAGATGAAAACAAACGATATACATTAATTAACGGAAGTAAAAATATTGTCAGTGAGTTCAGAAGTGTTAAGACTAAAAAAAAGAGTTTGGAAACAAAACATTAATAGGTCATTTTTACATCATTCCGTTACAGTGGAATAATTTCTATTTAATATTACAATACTCTCTTTCAGGTTTAATGTAGTAGTTACTTCTAATAAATTGGGTATGATTTAGGTTGAGTAAATCTCGAACACAACGATTAGAACTCATGTTGTTACTCCAAGAAAAATATCAAATGAATAGTGTTGAAATCAGTGATTTTCTAAATTCGAATAATATCAAAACTCCTCGTAACAAGATTTATAATCATAAGATTGTTTGGAGTAGTATTAAGAAATATAAAAGAAGATTAGAATCGATTTAACAACGATAAGATTATAGATGTGAAGAGAACGTATTTTAGTTGAAAAACTATAATTCTCATTTTAGATATGAAATCAATTGATAACTCTAACCAAAGTACCAATAGATATTTAAACTTTACGGGATTATTATGTCAAAAGTAACGAATAGATTATTTGAATTATCTGACAAAAAAGAAGTAATAATGTTATGGGATTTATGTGGTCTTACCAGACCTTGGAACGATCCTTCAAAAGATATTGAGAGAAAATTATCCCTCGAAGACGGTTGTTTTTGGGTATTAGAGACAAGTAATAAAATAGTCGGGACTGTCATGTTCGGTTACGATGGTCACCGAGGTAATGTTTATTACTTTTGTATTCATCCTCATTTTCAAGGAAAAAAGATTGGTTCGACAATAATGAAGAAAGTTGAAAAAAAATTAATGGACATGAACTGTCCAAAATTAAATATTATGGTTAGAACTACAAATGTAAAAGTGACAGGTTTTTATGAATCAATAGGTTACTTAAAAGAGGATACAGTATTATTAGGAAAAAGGTTAATTTCTGACGAAAAGTAAAAAAATTACGGTAACGATGTTCGTTATATTATATAGAAAACATTCCGTCACAGTGGAATAGTTTTAGAATGAGTATACTCCTTTGAGGTCAACTGTAGGTCTCAAAAGCTAGGTATATTTGGGTTAAGTGAGGATCGAACACAACGATTAGAACTCATGTTATTACTCCAAGAAAAGTACAAAATGAACAGTGTTCAAATCAGTGATTTCCTCAACTCGAATAACATCAAAACTCCTCGCAATAAGATTTACAATCATAAGATTGTTTGGGGGAGTATTAAGACTATTGTAATTTGCTTGATACGTTTGCAATCTAAAGCAATACTGAGACTACTTATTCATTAGGAGAAAAATTTTTATTATGGCTTTATCAACAAGACCTTTGCATTCGAAGTTTGGTAAAATTATTGAAAGCGTTAACTTAGAGAAGGTTAACGAATCTAACCTCTACCCAGAAATAAGAGAATTATTTGAAAAACATTCCGCTCTTCTGTTCACTAATCAGGGATTATCAGAAGAGACTCACATAAAATTTGCCCAACTGTTTGGTCCTCTCGAAAATCCATTATACTAGCAAAA
>CAJJAK010000003.1 GCA_905182165.1 uncultured Paracoccaceae bacterium
CTTATAATGAGCGATATTTCTGCACCAATGAGCGAACAAGATGCTTTAGCAATACTAATGATAGCAGTTTCAGCATCAGATGAAACAATAAAAACTGTTGAATTAATGAAAATTGAACGAATTGTAACTTATTTACCAATTTTTAAAGGCTATGACTTAGATCGCTTAAAGCAAGCCTCTCAGACAGTTTTTGAACTATTTGAAGAGGAAGATGGCATTGATGCATTATTTGGTTTAATCAGGTCGGTCCTACCAAAGCATCTTCATGAAACAGCATATGCTCTAGCCTGTGATGTTGCGGCATCTGATGGTAGGTTAGACGAAATTGAGCTTAGGTTTTTGGAAGAAATCAGATATGAGTTAAATATTGATAGGTTATCTGCGGCTGCCATAGAAAGAGGAGCTCGCGCTCGGCATTTAAAAAAATAACTCAATTATACTTAAAAGCCCAATATTCAAGTAGATTTAATTGAATTTTCCGTGATTTTTTAATCCACACCCTTGCCTTTACTGGATTATCACGATCCTCTTTCTTTAGTTTATTCCTCTCAATCATATTTGATGTTAAAATCGCAAATGCCATCCTTCTGCCAGACTTTGTCTCAATGTAACCTGCTATATTGCTAACGAAATTTAGTGACCCAGTCTTAACTTTAACCTTTCTGGTATAATTTTTCAAAATAGCAGAATTCGTTTTTTTAACCTCATAATCATTCATTAAATTATAAACTGAACCCTCCCATCCTGAGTTTTCAAGGAATTTAATTAATTCAAACGATGATATATTCGAACCATCTCCAAGCCCAGAGTGGTCAATTAATTTAACTTGGTTTTTTCCAATTTTACTTTCTAGCCAATTTTGCATATTTTTGGCAGATACTTTTAAATTCTTTTGTTTTCCTGTTATCTCTTTGGTGGCTGTTAAGCCTATAACTTCTGCCAACAAATTATTCGAGTACTTCAGCATCAAACGAATGTTCTTATCTAATGATATACTTTTAATTTTACTTAAAACTTTTCCATCTAATTTTTTATTTTGAAAAACTGGTTTAGGAATATTTATCCCTCGCTCTTTGGAAAATTTCCAAAAAATTCAAGCCGCTTATTTTTCTGAATTCCGGACTGGCAACCATCGTTGTTTAGCTTTTTTTAAAAAAGCTTCATTAAAATACCATTTATCATTTTTTCCATTATAATTTTCATTTATAAATAGTGCTTTTTGTTTAATGAAGCTAATATCAGTAGTAGAAACCTTCACACTATTAATGTCAGCCTTCGCCTCAAGGTCAAATATATATTTATTATCCACATATTTCCAATTAAATAAAACTCTATTAAAATTTAAATTTAATCCGGAGATGCTAGGATTGTAACTTAAGTATCCAGGTTGATCAGGATCAATAAACGGATGATAAATATTATCACCAGAACTAACAATAAAATTACCTTTAACTTCTCTTAATCCAGAATTAAATAATTCTTCAACTAAATATACTAAATGATCATTTGTTAAACCTGGGTCTCCTTCACCTAATAAGATTAAATCACCATTTAAAATACCATTTTCTATGGTACCTGTTGTTAAAACAACTGTTTCAAACTTATGTTTAGGTCCTAGTGTCTCTAAACCATAAAGCGCGGTTATTACTTTAGACAAACTAGCTAATGGAAATTGTAAAGAGGGATTAATCGCTTCTATTACCTCTGAATTATCTAAATCCAAAAGCACATAACCTACGGTAGCACTTAAATTTTCTTTATCTAGAAGTTTTTCAAACGTTACCGGTCTAAATGAATTGATAATATTTTGACGCGCCACTGGCACAAGTGAACTAATGGGAGCTTGACCAAAAGAAAGAGCCGGAAAAGTCAGTAATAAGGCAAAAAACGCCCTAAATAAAAAGATTTTGATGCTATTAAAAAAAATAACCAACATTTAATTAAAAGAATTTATCAGCATAATTAATGTTCACTATTTCTAATTTCTGTCGATGAAATATTTTTCATAGGGATATTAAAAAAAGCCCATGCAGGTGCTTTACGATAAGGTAATTGAACCGCATTATCAGATGGTAAAAAACTATCCTTATACTTAAGTGCCGCTACTGTTGTTGAAAATTCATTATAACCCGGTCTTGCAAAAATCGCTATTGGAAGCATTTCAAAAATTACCTCCCAATCTTTCCACTTGTGAAAGTGTTTCAACCCATCAGCACCCATAATCCATATAAAGTTGACTGTAGGATATACTATTTTCAATCTTTTGATCAAATCTACTGAAAAGTTCACATCAAGTTGTCTTTCGACATCAGTCACTAACATATTAGATTGGTTGACTAATTTTTTTGTGTCATCAAATCTCTTTTGAAAGTCAGCGAAGCTATGATTTTTTAAGGGATTACGTTGTGATACAACCCACCATAACTTGTCAAGCGGTAAGGTACTTAAAGCCCATTTTGCTATATGCATATGTCCTTCATGCGGTGGGTCGAATGATCCTCCAACCAAACCAATAGTTTGATTAATATCTACTTTGGGAAGGTCTATCATAATGCTCCTACTGCAAAAAATTCTATTAAATTAACAATTAATATTAAAGACAACCTTTTCATAGATCATAAGAACCGTTAGGACAAAACAAAAACTAAATTGGAGGCAATCCCTTGGCCAGTTATCAATATGTTTATCACATGGACGGTGTATCTAAAACCTACCCTGGTGGAAAGAAATGTTTTGAAAATATAAAATTATCGTTTCTACCTGGCGTTAAGATTGGAGTGGTTGGCGCAAACGGTTCTGGAAAATCGACCTTAATGAAAATTATGGCAGGTTTTGATGAAGAATTCTCTGGTGAAGCTTGGGCTGCTGAAGGAGCAACAGTGGGTTATTTACCACAGGAACCAAGTTTAAATGAAAATCTCAACGTTAGAGAAAATGTAATGTTGGGAGTTTCTGAAAAAAAAGCCATTCTTGATCGTTATAATGAATTAGCTATGAACTATTCTGATGAAACAGCTGTAGAAATGGGAGAACTTCAAGACAAAATAGATGCAGCTGATCTTTGGAACTTAGATGCAGCAATTGATATAGCAATGGAAGCTCTAAGATGTCCTGCTGATGAAAGCGCAGTAGGAAACTTGTCTGGAGGAGAGCGAAGACGAATCGCTTTATGTAAATTACTCCTAGAAGCTCCAGATATGTTACTTCTTGACGAGCCAACTAATCACTTGGACGCAGAAACAATTGCGTGGTTGCAGCAACATTTAATTGATTACAAGGGAACTATTTTAATAGTAACACATGATCGGTATTTTTTAGATAATATAACAGGATGGATTCTAGAATTGGATCGTGGAAGAGGGATTCCTTACGAAGGAAACTATTCAAGTTGGTTAGAGCAAAAAGCCAAGCGGTTAGCGCATGAAGCAAAAGGTGATAAAGCAAAACAAAAAGTATTAAATAGAGAACTTGAGTGGATTAGGGCAGGAACCAAAGCTAGACAAGCAAAACAAAAAGCAAGAATCAATGCATATGAAGAAATGGCCAATAAATCTGAACGAGAGAAACTTGGTAGTGCTCAAATTATAGTGCCTAATGGACCCCGCTTGGGAGGCAAGGTAATCGAAGTTGAAGGCTTATCTAAGGGTTTTAATGAAAATTTATTAATAGAAAATTTATCTTTTTCACTTCCTCCTGGAGGTATCGTTGGCGTGATAGGACCAAATGGGGCGGGGAAGTCTACTTTATTTAAAATTCTTACTGGGCAAGAAACGCCAGATACCGGTGCAATAGAGTATGGTGATACTGTCAAGCTTTCATATGTTGATCAATCTCGGGATGCGCTTAATGATCGAGAAAACTGTATGGGAAGAAATTTCAAATAGTCAGGATATAATTTTATTAGGTGACGCAGAAGTTAATGGTCGGGCCTATTGTTCCTCCTTTAACTTTAAGGGCGGCGATCAACAAAAAACCGTGGGATTATTATCAGGGGGAGAGCGCAATAGAGTTCACATGGCAAAATTATTAAAATCTGGAGGCAATGTATTGCTGCTAGATGAACCTACAAATGATTTGGATGTTGAAACATTGCGAGCACTGGAAAATGCTTTAGAAGAATTTGCTGGTTGTGCGGTCATAATCTCTCACGATCGCTTTTTTCTAGACCGTTTGTGCACTCATATTCTTGCATTCGAAGGCGAAGCGCACGTCGAATGGTTTGAAGGAAACTTTGCTGATTATGAAGAGGACAAGAAAAAGCGGTTAGGACCAGATGCATTGGAACCAAGGAGAGTGAAATATAAAAAATTCACCCGATAATAATTTAACTTAGTGGACTAACCACATATTTTGCATTTGACGTCTTTATCTGCTTTTATTTTTCTGATTTCGCAACTTAGAGCGTCATATAATAATAGAAATCCTCTTAATGACTTGCCAATACCAGTTATTTCTTTAACTACTTCAACCGCCATTATTGAGCCTATAACACCTGGTAGACTACCCAAAACACCAACTTCTGCACAACTTTGTATCATGCTATCATTATCCGTTTTTGGAAAAATACAAGAGTAACAGGGGGAGTTATTACTAGGATCAAACAAACTTATTTGACCCTCCCATTGAGAAATCGCTCCTGAAATTAGTGGCTTCTTTTCTCTTACACAGGCCAAATTTATTAGGTGTCTTGTTTCTATATTGTCCGTCCCATCAACTATAAGGTCATACTCTGAGATTAAGTTTTGAGCATTATTTATATCTAAAACTCTGTTATAGGGTTTTACAATTATATATGGGTTTATCTCTAATAAATTTTTTTGGGACGCAAAAACTTTTGATTTTCCAATGTCAGTGTCTCTGTAAAGAATCTGGCGTTGAAGATTTGATAAAGAAACCTCATCATCATCAATGATACCAATTGTTCCCACACCTGCTCCAGCTAGATACATTGAAACTGGATTACCCAATCCCCCTGCGCCAACGATTAAAACCTTAGAGTCTCTCAACTTTTGCTGTCCCTGCCCACCGATCTCTTTCAAAATTATATGCCTGGCATATCTCTCAATTTCAGTCCCTGACATCTCATTATCAGGCAACTTATTAAAAGTATTTTCCAAATTATTTTTTTTTATCGCTCTTAAGAAAAAGCCATAGCAACCAACTAAAAAAACTATAGTTACTAATATCAACCATTCCATCACAGAACTTCCAATATAATTTTTAATGATGTTTTCTTCTGGGAGGACCGAAATGAGAAATAAAATAAAAATAAAGCTCAATCCTAGAGTAATTAAAATTATTATTTTTCTTATTCTAAAATATGCAGCCACACCGACAAACAAAGCCATAAAAATCAAAACTTTCAGCATCAGTTTTTTCCTGTAGAGCCAAAACCACTGGTACCACGTGTAGTCTCACTTAAGTCGTCGACAGTTTGAAATATCGCCTGAATAACTGGGGACACTATTAATTGAGCAATACGATCACCGTGAGATACAGTGTATGCATCTTGCCCATTATTAATTAATATTATTCCAACTAAACCACGATAATCACTATCTATAGTACCCGGACTATTTAGCAATGTTATGCCATACTTAATAGCTAATCCTGAACGTGGTCTAATTTGAATCTCATAGTCGCTTGGTATTTCCAAACTAAAACCCGTTGGTATTAACAGCCGATCACCTGGTAAAATCGTTACAGCAGTTTGGTTGGTTCCAAAATTTGCATGCACATCTGCTCCTGCAGATCCTGTGCTCTGGAAAGTTGGTAATGGGATACTACGATCAGCATTTTCATCCCAAGCAACTTTTATAAGTACTTTCATATTATTTTAACTTTTCTAGAATTCTTTTAACCAGTTTTAATGCTACTTTCTCTTTTAACATTTCCGGCCATTCCTCTACTTTTGTTTCACTAATTAATGCCACTTTATTGAGCGCTCCACCCATCACTTTACTATTTCCACCAACTTTATTTGCGACAATCCAGTCACAGCCTTTCCTGCTTCGCTTTAGACTAGCTTGCTCGATTACATTTTCAGTTTCAGCTGCAAACCCTATCACTAATTCTGGTCTATTTTCTTTCAATCCACTAATAAACTTTAAGATATCCTTGTTTTCTAATAGAACTAAATTAGGTGTTCCTTTGCCTTTTACTTTTTTTATCTTTTGCTCTTGCTCACTTGCCACTTTCCAGTCTGCAACTGCTGCAGCAAAAATTGCTACTTTTGCTGGGAGCGCGTTATTTACTGCATCAAACATTTGCTCAGCCGTCTCTACTTTTACAAGCTTCACGCCAGAGGGGTGTTCAACTGAGGCGGGGCCAGAAATGAAAGTAACGTCAGCCCCCAAATTAGATAAAGCAGTTGCAATGGCAGTACCTTGCGCACCTGAAGATCGGTTTCCAATATATCTAATTGGGTCGATAGGTTCATGCGTTGGCCCAGAAGTAACAATAACGTGAGTATTTTTTAACGGACCACTCTTCAAAATTTTCTCTGCTTCAAGAGCTATTTGTTCCGGTTCAGACATTCGGCCTGGTCCAAAATCACCACAAGCCATCTCTCCGTCATTTGGACCCACAAAATATGCTCCATCTGACATTAATGTAGAATGATTGCGTTTTGTAGACGGGTGATTCCACATCCTCACGTTCATAGCTGGCGCAAGTAGTATTGGCCTATCAGTTGCTAATAATAGAGTTGATGCCAAATCATTAGCAAACCCATTCGCTATTTTCGCCATAAAATCAGCTGTACATGGTGCTACAACAACTAAATCTGCTGCCCGGGATAGTTCAATATGACCCATCTCAGATTCATCAGTTAAGTCAAACAAGTCTTGGTGTACTTTTTCCCCAGCTAACGCACTAACTGAAAGTGGTGTAACAAAATTGCTGCCTCCTTCAGTGAGGCAAGTACTAACAGAGCAGCCTCTTTTCCTGAGAAGTCTGATCAATTCCAAAGAACGATAGGCTGATATGCCACCACCAATTATTAAAAGTATGCGTTTTCCGAAAAGCATTAAGGATACCTTTTTGTATTTTTATTCCTTATACTTAAAAAATCCTTAATAAGCTAGCAAGATCACTTTTGAACCACTAATTAATCATCAACTTTAAAGCATCGTTAGAGTTAAGGTTTTTCCTCATTTTAGTAAAGGCTGCAGCTTCTAACTGTCTAACCCTTTCTTTTGAAAGTCCCAGCTCCTTACCTAAACTTTCTAGAGTTCTTCCAGTATCAGATAATCGTCTTTCAGATATAATAAACTGCTCTCGGGGATTTAACCTATCTAGGGCTCCACCAACCCATTCTTTAAGTTTTTTCTGTTCATCAACAAGCTCATATGCCGCTTCGCCTGCGAGGTTCTCATCTTCAAGAAGATCGATCCATTCTCTTCCGTCCTCTTCGGACGATTGAGGTACATTTAAAGAAAAATCAGATCCAGACAATCTACCTTGCATCAATTCCACTGTTCGCAACGGAACGCCTAATTCCTCAGATATTTTCATATTTATCATATCTTGACCAAGGTTTAATCCTTGATCCTCAGAATCTCGTTGAATTTGAGCCTGTACTCTTCTTAAATTAAAGAACAACGATTTTTGATCAGAAGTAGATCCAGTTCTCACCAACGACCAATTTCTCATAACATAATCTTGGATCGAAGCTTTTATCCACCAAATTGCATAAGTGGAAAATCTTACTCCTCGATCTGGATCAAATTTTTCAGCAGCTTTCATTAAACCAACAGCAGCCTCTTGAACCAAATCATTTTGGGGAGCCCCATAACGACGGAATTTACTCGCTGTCGAGATAGCTAACCTCATGTAAGCCTTAATTAACCGATCTAGAGATTTTTCATCTTTATGATCTCTCCAAGCAACAGCTAGATTATATTCCACTTCTGGGTCCAACATCTCTGCTTTCATCGCCCCATTTGCTAGGGCACTTTTTTCATCAAAATTTGCTACCATTTTTCTGCACTTTCTCACAGTAATTATTATTGATATGATAGGAATACGTAGTGAAAAAAAAATTGGATCAATTTTAATGCAAAATAACAAACAGAAAACTTTAATTCTTGGAGGTGCAGCTAGTGGTAAATCTCAATATGCAGAAAACCTAGTAAAAGTTAGTAAACAAAAGAAATTCTATTTAGCATCAGCAAATATCTATGATAAAGAAATGCAATCAAAAGTTAAAAAGCACAAACTTCGGCGTGGTGATGATTGGACAACTATAACGGAACCACTTAATGCAGCAGATAAAATAGCAAAATTAAATGACAAACAAATAATGCTTTTTGATTGTGCTACTATGTGGTTAACAAATCACTTTCTAGAAGAAAATGACATCCATCACGAAATAGAATTATTAATTAATTCAATCAAATTTTCAAGTGGTTCAATTGTAATCGTAACAAATGAGGTAGGTGCGGGAATTGTACCCGAAAACTCAATGGCAAGAAAGTTTAGAGAACTTCAAGGTGAATTAAATCAGAGGCTTGCAGCCAGCGCTAACCATGTAGTTCAGGTGATAGCAGGCCTTCCTTTAACGTTAAAAAAATCTCAATGACTGATTGGTGGTGGATACGACATGGACCAACCCACGCAAAATGTATGGTTGGCTGGGTAGATATTAAAGCAGATTTATCTGATAAAATAACATTAAATAAATTAGATAAATATCTACCTGATGATGCAAATGTGATCTCATCTGACTTGTCTCGGGCCATTGAAACGGCAAACGCAATACAAAAGAGCCGAAAGAGATTAACCAATGCATTTAACCTCCGCGAATTTAACTTTGGCGATTGGGATGGAAAAAATTGGAAAGATATTTCCAAGACCTACCCAGAGCTTTCCAGGGCTTATTGGTCAAACCCCGGTGATATTGCGCCTCCTAATGGAGAAAGTTGGAATCAATCTAGTAATAGAATAAGTGCATGCGTCGATGAAATTAATGCAAATATTGATTGTAAAAATATAATTGCTGTCGCTCATTTTGGTGTCATATTAACACAAATCCAACGCGCAATGGAAATATCTCCTTTGGAAGTGATCGCCAATAAAATTGATAATTTTTCAATTACACGGATTAGATATAGTAATAACAAATGGAGCGTTATCGAAATTAATAAAGTATTATGAAATAATCAGATAATATCAATTAAACTTTTTTTCTTTTTTCAATAGCTTCCCAAATTAATTCAGCAATATTTTCCTTATTGAACCGTTCCAGTTCTTGAAGGCCCGTTGGTGATGTTACGTTAATTTCTGTAAGCCAATTACCAATAACATCTATTCCAACAAATATTTGTCCTTTCTCTTTTAATAGGGGACCAATCCTAGCACAAATTTCTAAATCTCTTTGAGAAAGTTCTATTTTTTCTGGCCGCCCACCAACATGCATATTTGAACGCGTTTCACCTTTGGCTGGAACCCGATTGATTGCGCCGACTGGTTCCCCATCAACCAGTATTACCCGCTTATCACCTTTAGAGACATCAGGTAAAAATTTTTGTGCAATCAATGGTTCGTTATTTATTCCTGAAAAAAGCTCATGCAATGAGCTTATATTTTTATCGTCTGGCCCCAATCGAAAAACTCCAGCACCGCCATTTCCATATAAAGGTTTAATTATGATATCTTTATGTTTTTCTTTAAACTCCTTTAATGCAGTAATGTCTCTAGCTATCACTGTGGGTGGTGTTAAATCAGGGAAATTCAACACAAGTAGTTTTTCTGGATAATTGCGAACCCAGAACGGATCATTCACTACTAACGTATTAGAACCAAGCCTATCAAGCATGTGCGTATATGTTATATAACCCATATCAAATGGTGGATCTTGGCGTAACCAAACTACATCAAAATCATTTAAATTAACCAAAATTTCTTTCTCAAGAGTAAAATGATCACCTTTGACCCTCTTTACTTTCAATTTAGATCCCTTGGCAAAAACGATACCATTTTCTAATATTAGTTTATTAGGAGTGTAATAAAAAAGCTCATGACCACGAATTTGGGCCTCTTCCGCCAACCGAAAAGTACTATCGGCATCAATATCCACTAATTCTATCGGATCCATTTGGATAGCAACTTTTAAAGACATTTATTATGATCCTTTCCTATTTCTATTCTCTTAAGTTATTATAGTGATAGCAAAGGTTGCAATGGTGAATATATCTAAGTCGCGACGAATAAAATAAAAATGAGGAAAATAATGCAAAATATTTCTGCCATTAAAGCAAGTATCACCAAACTTTGTTCACATTATCCAGAAGAATATTGGCGAAAATTAGACAAAATAAATGGATATCCATCAGAGTTCGTAGAGGAAATGAACAAAGAGGGGTTTTTATCTTGCCTAATACCAGAAGAATTCGGTGGATCTGGACTAGGATTGATAGAAGCGACTGCAATATTGGAAGAAGTATCTTTTAATGGATGTAATGCCGGCGCTTGTCACGCTCAAATGTATGTTATGGCCTCAATTTTAAAATACGGAACATATCAACAGAAAAAACAATATCTACCTAGAATTTCTTCTGGTGAATTAAGGCTTCAAAGCTTTGGTATTACCGAGCCAGATAGTGGAACGGACACTACAAATTTAAAAACTACAGCAAAAAAGTTGGGAAATGATTATATTTTGAATGGGAAAAAAGTATGGATCAGTCGGGTAGAGTATTCAGACCTCATGGTATTACTTGCAAGAACAAAAGCTAAAGACGATTGTAGTAAAAAAACAGATGGGTTGTCAGCTTTTATTATTGATTTAAAAAAAGCGGTGGGCAATGGCCTTACTATTAAACCTATTGACACTATGATAAATCATCATTCGTGCGAGCTTTTCTTAGATGATTTAGTTGTGTCATCTGAAAATCTATTAGGAGATGAGAACGATGGCTTCAAGGTCGTTCTAGATGCAATGAATGCAGAAAGAATATTAATAGCATCAGAATGTATAGGCGATGCCCGTTACTTTATAAAAAAAGCAACAGATTACGCTTCCAATAGAATTGTTTTTGACAGGCCAATCGGAGCTAATCAAGGTGTCTCCTTTCCCCTTGCTCGAGCATACGCAAATATGGTTGCTGCAAAACTTTTGGTAGAAAAGGCAGCTACTCTATTTGATGCTAATGAACATTGCGGGGCTGAAGCCAATATGTGTAAGCTATTAGCTTCTGAAGTTAGTTGGTTTGCTGGTGATACAGCAATGCAGACTTTTGGTGGGTTTGCATTTTCCAAAGAATATCATATTGAAAGAAAATTTAGAGAAACACGACTTTACCAAATAGCCCCAGTCTCCACCAATTTAATACTCAGTTACATAGCAGAGCGTGAATTAGGTCTCCCAAGGAGCTTTTGATGAACCCACTAAAAGATCTTCTCGTAATTTCAATTGAACAAGCCGTAGCAGCTCCATTTTGCACTATGAGACTTGTGGAATCTGGCGCAAGGGTCATTAAAATAGAACGAAAAGATGGAGATTTTGCTAGAAACTATGATCAAATTGAATCCAAAGATAGCTCTTATTTTATTTGGTTAAATCAGGGAAAAGAATCACTAGTATTAGACTTAAAAAATAAAAATGACAAAAAAATATTAAATAAATTATTCGAAAACATTTTATAAGACCAAGCGCTATTTTCTTTTCTGAAACTAGAACTTAAACCAGACGATTTGGCAAAAAAGTTTCCAAATTTAATAATTTGTAACATCAATTTTCAATATTCACATCAGAAATATTAATAAAAATCTTATGACCTTTTAATACAGGCGGAAGCTGGAATTATTGGTGTTTCAGGAGTGATAGGTTCGCCTGGTCGTATCGGAATTTCTATAGTAGATATCGGAACAGGAATGACTGCTCATGCAGCTATATTAAATGCTTTACTGAAGAGAAATATGACTGGAAAAGGTGAGGTTCTTAATATCTCCATGTTTGATGTTGCTGCTGAATGGATGACTGTACCTTTTTTACAATCAAATTATTCAGGGATCGACACAAAGCCAGCTGGGCTCCGTCACCCAACCATTGCTCCCTATGGAGCTCACACCACAAAAGATGAAAAGACAATAATAATTGCTGTTCAAAATGAGCGCGAATGGGAAAGGTTTTGCGAAGTTATACTTTCCGACAAAAAAATCACAAAGCACCCTCACTTTTGTGACAATGTTCAAAGAGTAAAAAACCGCAGCATATTAGAAAAAAAAATTGATAAAGTTTTTATAGGAAGTTGTACTAAGGAGTTTAAATTAAAGCTTAAGCAAGCACAGATTGCTTTTGCTCAGGTTCGGAACACTTCTGACTTAAACTTACATGAAGGCTTCAGAACAAGGCAACTTGTTGGATCAAATGGAAAAACAGTAAGTGCACCAGTTAGTGCCTTTGAACAGTCATCTGATGATTTACAACATAAGGCTCCTATTTTAGGAGAGCATTCAATTTTAATTAAGAAAGAATTTTTAGAAGATTAAAGTTTCTTATAGAAAAAAGTTACTAATTAATTTTTTTCAATTTTAATGCCGTCTGATAAACAGTGTTTTTACTTACGTTAAAATTACCAGCGACTATTTGAACAGATTCTTTCAAACTGTTATTTTGAGCACAAAATAAAGATTCTCCTATTTCATCAATATTACTTTTTTCAGTAACTGCTGGAGAAACTAACAAAACTATCTCTCCTTTTAAAGTATCTTCATTTAACTGCTCCTTAACTTCTTCTGCTGAACCCCGGTAAATAGTTTCAAATTTTTTTGTCAACTCTCTGCAAACCACTATTTGTCTTTCGAGTCCAAATTGAAATATAATATCATCTAAGCAAGCGATGATCCGGTTTGGCGTTTCAAAAAAAACCAAGGTTGTTTCAGGGAATATTACAGGAAAGTATATATTTTAAACGTGCCGTTTTTTGATTTGGTAAAAACCCACAAAACATAAATTTATCTGTTGGCAAGCCAGATACTGTTAGCGCGGCCAAAACAGCAGAAGGACCCGGAGCTGACGTAACTAACAATCCTTTTTTTGCAACTTCTTTAACTAACAAATAGCCTGGGTCAGAACTGGTTGCGCTATCGCGCGATGAGGTGACTGAAGCCACCTCTTTGTATCAGTTTACACGCGAAATCAACGAACATTATGATCATGATAAGAAATTAGTTTAAATCTGTTCAAAGGAATACTATAAATATTCAATAATTTTTTTATCATACGTGTATCTTCAGCTACAATGACGTCAGCTGAAGCCAGTACATCCAATGCATTTAAGGTTATATCTCTTGCTCTACCAATGGGGATAGACACAATATATAAACCAGGATCCAATGATTTAACTTCAAAATACAATATTCTTTCCCTTTTCAGATATTTACTTGCCTATAATAAAATCATACTTTTAGCATATTTATAATAGCAAAGAGTTAATTATAAATAATAAGTGACAATATAATTAGGAAAGTTCAAAATCTTATTATGACTATGTTAGGCAGGTACAAATCAAAATACCCTGAAACTTATAAGTTAATGAGTTGTAAGTAAATTGACCAAATCAAGGGAAAAAACTTTTTACATAGATGATGGAAGCGATAGTAAAAATCCATCAAAGCTTTATGAAGAAATTTGTTCAGAAATAAATAAATCTGATAATGCTAAACACAAACGAAAAATAGCTGTAGATTTATTACAAAAAACTATAGATTCAAATTTTGCAAATCTGAAAATTAATTTTGAAAATCATACTATTGAAAAGGATGTTACAAAAGGTTTTACAAAGGTTACTGACGTAGTAATTCAAACCATTTTTATGTTTTCAACCCAACATTTACATCCACTTACCATTCCCACCGAAGCAGAACGTCTATCTGTTCTTGCGGTTGGTGGGTATGGAAGAGAGGAAATGGCCCCTTTTTCAGATGTCGATTTATTATTTTTAACACCCTATAAAATTACCCCTTGGGCTGAAAGTGTTATTGAAAGCATGCTTTATATACTTTGGGATCTTAAACTGCATGTTGGCTATGCTACAAGATCAATCACTGAGTGCCTATTAATGGGGAAAAAAGATTTCACCATAAGGACTACCCTCTTAGAAACACGCCGAATTATTGGTGATGAGAGTTTAGTAAGTGAGTTAAACAATCGTCTTTGGAATGAGCTTTTTCAGTCAAGCGCAACAGAATTTATCACAGCCAAACTAGAAGAACGATTATTGCGTCACAAAAAGCATGGTGAAAATAGATACCTATTAGAACCCAATATTAAAGAGGGTAAAGGTGGTCTAAGAGACCTACAATCCTTGTTTTGGATTGCGAAATACATCCACCACGTACAACGTCCAGAACAGTTAATTGAAAAAAATGTATTCAATCAAGTTGAGTTTAATAAATTTGCTAATGCAAACAATTTTTTGTGGCAAGTGCGATGCCATCTTCATTTTTTAAACAATAGGGGTTCAGAGCAACTAAATTTTGACTCCCAAGTAGAAATAGCAAAAAAACTTAAATATAAAAACTCTGACGGTCGATTGGCCGTAGAGCACTTCATGCAAGATTATTTTAAGCATGCTACGTGTGTTGGAGAGTTAACACGTATCTTTCTAACAGACCTTGAGGCACGACATGTGAAAAGACAGCCAAATGTTGGTCAAATATTACGATCAGCAGGTAGGCGTTTAACTACGAAAATAAGCCCGTTATTCAAAATACAACATAATAGAATAAATGTCATAGACGATAATATTTTCTCCATTGAGCCCATTAATATTTTTATTTTATTTGATGAAGCTTTACGAACTGGATATTTAATTCATCCCTATGCAATGCGTTTAATTACATCAAATATTGAGTTTATAGATGATGCTCTAAGGCGAAACCCTGATGCTCAAAAAATATTTTTTAAACTTCTTTTGGAACGCGGCAACCCTGTTAGAGCTTTACGGCGCATGAATGAATTAGGGGTTTTATCCGCTTTTATACCTGAGTTTGAACACATCGTGGCAATGATGCAATTTAATATGTACCATCATTATACTGTTGACGAACATACGATTAAGTGCATCGAAAATCTAGCGCTTATAGAACAAAACCAATTAATAGAAGACTTACCCGTGGCATCAGATATCTTGCGAAAAGGTGTTAATCGCAAGGTTTTATACTTGGCTCTACTTCTTCATGACATAGGGAAAGGTCGCAAGGAAGATCATTCGAAGTTAGGTAGTAGGATCGCATCAAAAGTTTGTTCAAGACTTGGGTTAAGCAAATCTGACTCAGAAACGATAGAATGGTTAGTTAAAAACCACCTTTTAATGTCAGATGTTGCACAAAAAAGAGATTTAAGTGATCCAAGAACTGTGCGTGACTTTGCTACTCTGGTGGAAAGTAGAACCAAACTTAAACTATTAACCGTGTTGACTGCCTGCGACATTCGAGCGGTTGGACCTGGAGTTTGGAACAATTGGAAAGCAGAATTAATTAGAAATTTATATTACTTAACTCACAAGGCATTGTCTTCAGGTTTAGAAGATGTTGGAGAAATAGCTACTGTTGACGAAGCCCAAAATGCTTTGAAGAAAAAATTGGTTGGCTGGGATTCAAATATTATCGAACACGAGCTTGGGCGCCATTATAAATCTTACTGGCAAGGATTAAATTCCGAAACTCATTTTATTATGGCAAATATGCTCAAAGATATGTCAAATATCGAGAGTAAGTTGGAATTAATACCAGATAAAGATAAAGATGCTACTATGGCCTGCTTTGTGATATCTGACCATCCAGGCATATTTTCCAGACTAGCTGGCGCAGTCGCATTAGCAGGAGCAAATGTGGTAGATGCTCGAACTTACACAAGTTCAGATGGCTTCGCTACTGCCGTGTTTTGGCTACAAGATTCAAAAGGAACCCCTTACGAAAAAGATGGGTTCAGTAAATTAAAAAAAGCAATCGATAATAGCTTGTCAGGTGATGTAATAACTAGAGAAGCCCTGAATGATAAAGATAAAATAAAAAAAAGAGAACGTGGTTTTTACATTCCAACTGAGATTTTGTTCGATAACGAAGGTTCCGAAATTTATACTATCATTGAAGTAGATACCAGAGATCGGCCAGGACTTCTTTTTGATTTAACAAACACTATTTTTGCCGCAAATATTTATATTGCTTCTGCCGTTATTGCAACTTACGGCGTACAGGCTGTAGATGTATTTTATGTTAAAGACCTATTTGGGTTAAAATTGCATTCTAAATCAAAAAGAGATTCATTATCAAAAAAATTAATGAATGCAATTGATTATGGTGCCAAAAGAGCGACCTCATGAAATTTAGAAGCATGAACTCTAATTTTTTAACAGTCAGCAGTTGGACCTTAGCAAGCCGAGTACTGGGCTTTGTGAGAGACATAACTATGGCAGCACTGCTAGGAACTGGTCCAATGGCAGAGGCTTTTCTAATTGCTTTCAGTCTTCCAAATTTGTTTCGAAGGTTTTTTGCAGAGGGCGCCTTAAATATGGCATTCGTGCCTTTATTCACAAAAAAATTAAATAATGGAAAAGAAACCGCTCATCTGTTTGCAAATGAAACATTTGTGATGCTTGGGACTATCTTACTATTTCTAACAATATTAGCACAATTATTTATGCCATTTCTCGTTTTTGCAATGGCTAGTGGATTTTGGGGGGATGAGCGTTTTGACCAAGCAACTGACTTAGGGCGTATTACATTTTCCTATATTTTCTTCATTCTGCAGCAGCACTAATCAGTGGGATATTAAACGTTAAAGGTAAATTTATGGTTGCTGCCGCTGCACCAATTGTTCTGAATGTAATGTTAATAGCTTCAATGGCTTTAGCTTTATATTTAGACATCGAAATCTCTTTAGCTCTAGCAATTGCAGTCCCAATTTCAGGCATAATGCAATTAATATTGGTTTGGTTTGCTGCTAAAAATATTGGCTTCAAATTAACATTAAAACTCCCCAGATTAACTCCAGATGTGAAGAAGTTAATGATCATTGCAATGCCAGCTGCGCTAGCTGGAGGAGTGGTTCAAATCAATCTTTTAGTAGGGCGCCAAATTGCAAGTGGAACAGAAGGGGCAATAGCTTGGCTTTCATACGCTGATAGGCTTTATCAACTCCCACTAGGGGTAGTTGGTATAGCAGTTGGAATAGTATTACTTCCCGAACTTAGTCGACGCCTAACTGCCAATGATCAAATTGGGGCTCAAAAAGCTTTTAATAAATCAACAGAGTTCGCGCTTAACTTAACAATACCTGCCTCAATTGCATTAATTATTATCCCCTCCGAATTAATAACAACACTTTTTCAGCGGGGAGCCTTTGATCAAAATGATACAAATTATACAGCTATGGCTTTGGCCATTTATGGAATTGGACTTCCAGCATTTGTGTTGCAAAAAGTTTTACAGCCTATTTACTTTGCTAGAGAAGACACAAAAACACCTTTTAAATATGCATTAATTTCTATGGCAATAAACGCTATTATTGCGATTGGTTTAGAGCCAAGGATTGGCTTTATGTCAGCTGCTATTGCAACCTCAATTGCTGGCTGGTCGATGTTAATTTTACTTTGGGTAGGTGCTCGAAAATTTAAAACCGCAATTAAATTTGATACTATAGTTTACAAAAAAATTCTAATAATATTATGCTCAAGTATAATAATGGGTTTTTGTATTTTTATTGCTAAAAACTATTTTGAATTTTTATTTAATCATTCAATGATGAAATATCTGGGCTTATTAATTATTATCTCTATTGGTTTGTTAACATATTTCTTTAGTAAATTTGTATTAGCGTTTTTATTCCTGAAATAATTAACTAACCAGTATGTATTAAGTCTTAATTTGAATGCTTCAACAAGTACAAATTAGTTAAAAAAGCAAACAAGAACCCTGTAAAAAATCCAAAGAGATCTGCAATCCAATCATTGGCACCATTGAACAGAAATTTAAAAAGTATTTGGATGCCCAACAATAGAGCAACTAATATAAACGCATTAGCACTTTTGGCTCCCACAGATCTCAATGAGGCCCACAATATATATGTGTATGCACCAATGAGGCCATAAATTGCAGGAAATAACCCAATTAAAGGGAACTGGTCGTTCAAAATCAATCCATAAAAGAAAGCACCACTTACCGAAGAAGCAAAAATTAATGCAAAAAACAAAAAACCATTGTAAATTTCACAGACCATTTTTCCCAAAGCCAAAAACATCACTGTGGCAATCAGGGTTTGCATAAAACTTAAATGGATAAACGGATAAGTTACATACCTTATAGCAAACTCCCACCTAAAAACACCATTACTCAACATCCAATCCTGTAATGATCCAAAAAATGCATATTCCATTATTATGTTGTTTCTTAAAATTTGCCCAGATTCACCAAACATAAGGCTGGCTTCAGAAAGTTGAAAAATCAATTCAATTAAAATTAAAATTAAAGTTATAATCAAAATAATTGGTGGTAATGGGTTTATTAAAGAATTATTAAGTTTATTATCAACCATCGAAAATAAGGCCCTTTTTGAAAAAAATAATGAATAATAGCCTTAGGGCAAAAGACCAAATTCGTAAAGCAGACAGGAAAACATTGTGAAACAAGAACTCAATAACAGGCATACACCTAGAGTATTCTCAGGTATCCAGCCAACTGGAAACTTAACTCTTGGCAATTATTTGGGTGCAGTTAAACGATTTGTTGAAATGCAAAATAGTGGTATTGAAACTATTTATTGTATGGTTGATTTACACGCTTTGACTGTTTGGCAGGAGCCAGAAGCATTAAAAGCTGCAACCAGAGAATTAGTAGCTGGTTTTATTGCATCAGGTTTAGACCCAAATAAATCGATCCTCTTTAATCAATCTCAGGTACCTGCGCATTCTGAATTAGGCTGGATTTTCAACTGTGTTTCAAGAATTGGTTGGCTTAATCGAATGACCCAATTTAAAGACAAAGCAGGAAAAAATAGAGAGAACGCAAGCGTTGGATTGTTCGCTTACCCAACACTAATGGCAGCTGATATTTTGGTATATCATGCAACTCATGTACCAGTAGGCGAAGATCAAAAACAACACTTAGAACTAACAAGAGATATTGCGACAAAATTCAATAATGATTTTAAAACAGATTTTTTTCCCATCACTGAACCAGTGATCGAAGGGGTCGCAACTAGGGTTATGTCGTTAAGAGATGGAACCAAGAAAATGTCTAAATCTGATTCTTCAGATATGAGCCGAATAAACTTGACTGATAATGCAGAATTAATTTTAAAAAAAATCAAAAAGGCAAAAACTGATTCAGATCCTCTACCAAGTGAGTTAAAAGGATTAGAAAATAGACCTGAAGCGAAAAATTTAATAAATATTTTTGCTGGCCTTTCGGGCGAGAGCCCCGAAAAGATACTTTCTGAAAATGTCTTGTCAAGAGTTTTCAAAGTTTAAACCTATTCTTGCAGAGTTAGCTGTTTCTAAATTGACACCAATTTCAAATGAAATGACCCATCTTATGAAAGATCCAGCCCATATTGATCAAGTGTTAGGCAATGGTGCAAACAAAGCTGCAGAAATTGCTAACCCAATTTTAGAAAAAACATATGACATTATGGGTTTAATCCGAAGTCGTTAATTAGTAATACTAATTTTCACAATATGTTTTTTTTACCTTTACCATTTTTTTTTCTGAGCTTAGGTTTGAATTCTTTGGGAGAAACAAAATGGCTACGGGTACGAATATATATACCTATTTTGGTAAAAAATGGCATAAGGGCAATCTTCCTATAATGAGCGCTGCCGATCATGGTTCCTGGTTAGGATCAACTGTATTTGATGGTGCACGTTATGTTAATGGTGTCACTCCAGATTTGATGGCACATTGTGAACGTGTGAATCATTCTGCAATCTCGATGGGCTTAACACCGTTATTCACTAAAAATGAAATCTATGATTTAGTGATAGACGGCTTAACGAACTATACCAAAAATACTGCCGTTTATATTCGACCAATGTACTGGGGTATAGGAAATGGTTACTCATCTATCGTACCAGATAGTGAGAATATTGGGTTTTGTATTTGTCTTGAAGAAATACCAATGGCAAGTAAAGCAGACACGACAACCCTTACAACAACTAGCTTTCATCGCCCTATATTGAGCGACAATTTATGTAATGCGAAGGCCGGTTGTCTATATCCAAATAATGCAAGAATGTTATTTGAAGCAAATAAAAAAGGATTTAAGAATGCCCTTGTGGCTGATGCAATGGGAAATGTAGCAGAGACGGCAACTGCTAATGTATTTTTAGCTAAAGATGGAGAAATTTTTACACCAATTGCTAACGGTACCTTTTTAGCTGGGATTACCCGTGCACGACATATAAAAAACCTGACTGAAGATGGCTACAAGGTCACCGAGTGCGTTCTAAATTTTGAAGATTTCACGAAAGCTGACGAAGTATTTCTATCTGGTAACATGGCAAAAATTACCCCTGTTAAAAATTTTGATCATAATGAGTATAAAATTGGTCCAATCACAAAAAAAGTGAGGGAGCTTTATTGGGACTGGGCTCATTCTGATTAATGAGCATCAATTATCTTATTATTTAAATTGTTCGTCCTTGGTCTTCATCCAGACTGCACAGTTTCGCGCATAAATGCCAACGCACTGTGCGTTAACCCACCGATTCGGCCACCTTAGAATGATTCCAAACCTTGACTTAGGGGGCATCAGACCGCATATCAATAGCAACCCCGAGGAGACATTAATATGTTCATTCAAACAGAATCTACACCGAACCCCGCAACACTAAAATTCTTGCCGGGCCAGACCGTTTTGGAAATGGGCACTGCAGATTTCCCAGCACCAGACACCAGCGATGCCTCCCCTCTTGGCAAGAAGAGTGTTTGAAATTTCAGGCATAACTGGCGTGTTCTTCGGCCCAGACTTTGTTACAGTTACAAAAGACGTTGATCATGAATGGGAACATGTTAAGCCAGCAATTTTAGGTGCCATTATGGAACATTTTATCTCTGGCCAAAAATTGATTGAGGGGGATGAGCAAGCATCAGGTGGACATGTTGATCATGAAGGTCCTGATTCTGACGTGATTGATCAAATAAAAGACTTACTTGATACTCGAGTAAGACCTGCAGTAGCACAAGATGGTGGAGATATAACCTTTCATGGTTTTGATCGTGGGATAGTATATTTACATATGCAAGGTGCGTGCGCCGGATGTCCATCTTCAACGATTACGCTAAAAATGGGAATTGAAAATCTGCTCAGACACTACATTCCTGAAGTAGTAGAAGTTAGACCAGTTGCAACCTGACACTGTCTCGTTAGGTTTTGATACATCCACATCATATTGCGTAGTATCTGTTGTATCAGGTGATCTGATACTGGCTGAAATAAGCGAAGAAGCATCAAAAAATCATGCTGAAAGATTAATGTATTTGATTGAAGATACTTTGGCATCAGCAAAGCTAAGTTTAAACAATTTAAATTCTATTTTTGGTGTTGGGCCAGGTAATTGGAAAATAGATGTTTGGGAGTATGGGGATTATCTTTAGCTCTAAAAATTCCAGCATTTGGCGTTTCAAGGTTTGAAACACTTGATGATGGTTATAAAAAAAATATTCTTTGCTCAGTGAACGCGAGAAAAGAACAGCTATATTTAAGTGAATATACGAATGGCACCTTTGGGCCAAACCAACTTCACGATATCGATAACTTGCCAACTAATAGTTGTGAATATATCATGGGTGATCAAGCTGAATTACTGTCCAGGAAACTGAATATAAAATTATTGCAGCCTCTCTATTCATCTGCAAGTTCAATTGCAAAAATTGCACAAAACTTTCCTATGGAAAAAACGCCTCCAAAACCAATCTATCCAAACTATGACACTTTTGACCGTACTATAACTTTGGCTAAAGTGATGAGCTAATGACACCAAAAGAGATGTCTGAATTACATTCACAATGTATGAATGGTTATCAAATATGGTCAGAAGCTTATTATAAGGAACTACTTGAATCAAAAACTTCTATTTTCAAATTGTCATCATTTGGGTTTGGTTGCGCACGCTTAATAAAAGATGAGGCAGAAATTTTAATGGTTTTAATAAAACCTACGGCTCGCAGAAATGGTCATGCGAAATTAATATTAAAGAAACTAACTGAGGAGTTACAAAGCTTGGGGTGCAAGCAAATTTATTTAGAGGTCGCTGCAACCAACAAGAAGGCTATCGCACTATATTTGAAGAATAATTTCCATTGTATTGGAAAGCGATCAAAATATTACTCCCTGGAAAGTGGCAATAAAGTAGATGCTTTAGTGCTTAAAATTAACTTTTAACATAAATTAACGCTTGGTAACTCCAGTAAAATCACAAAAACAAAAAATTATTAGGTCGAATCATTGCCAATTTCCGTAGAAACCTATCACATAGCCGCATCGGGCTTGAGCCCAAATTTCTAATACCTGGGAGAGAAATATGACATTTATGAAAACTATAACAAGCGCAACGGTAATTATAGTCGCGAGCGCTGCAATGGTTATTGCAGACCCTGCCTTAATTTATGATTTAGGCGGAAAATTTGATAAATCATTTAATGAAGCTGCTTGGGAAGGCGCTGAAAAATGGAAAGCAGAAACTGGCGGTAATTATAATGAAATTGAACTTCAAAACGAAGCTCAAAGAGAGCAAGCATTAAGACGCTTCGCGGAAAATGGAAATAACCCAATTGTAATGGCTGGGTTTAGCTTCGCTTCTTCATTATCAGAAATAGCTCCAGACTTTCCAGATACTAAATTCGTTATAATTGATATGGTAGTTGATGCACCAAACGTAAGGTCTACAGTATTTAAAGAACAAGAAGGATCATACTTAGTTGGAATGATGGCAGCGATGGCATCTAAAAGCGGTACAGTTGGTTTCGTTGGTGGTATGGATATTCCTTTAATTCGTCGTTTTGCTTGTGGATACGTTTTAGGTGTAAGAGCAGTGAATGGTGATGCAAAGATTATCCAAAATTACACTGGAACAACATACCATGCGTGGAATGACCCAATAAAAGGTGGCGAGTTAACTAAAGCTCAAATCTCTCAAGGCGCTGATGTGGTTTATCACGCAGCTGGCGGAACTGGCTTAGGTGTTCTTCAAGCAGCTGCAGATGCTGGAATATTGGGCATCGGTGTTGACAAAAATCAAAACCACTTACAATCAGGTTCAGTATTAACCTCAATGGTTAAGCGAGTTGATGTAGCTGTTTATAATGCATTCACTCAAGGAGCTAATCTAACTACAGGATTTGAAGTGATGGGTTTAGGAAACGGTGGCGTTGCATACTCTATGGACTCACATAATGCTAGCTTAGTTTCAGCTGAAATGCTGACTGCTGTTGAAGCTGCAAAAGCAAAAATTATTGCTGGTGACATAGAAATTCACGACGCAATGTCAGACAATTCTTGCCCAGCTAGCTAAAGGTAAGTAAACGTGCAAAAAAGTGAAGAGGAGCGATCTGTTGAGATCGCTCCTGCTATAAAACTAACAAATATTTCCAAAAATTTTGGTCCAGTTCAAGCCAATAAGAATATTTCACTTAGTGTCAAAGTGGGTACCATACACGGTATAGTAGGCGAAAATGGTGCGGGAAAATCAACTCTAATGTCCATCCTTTATGGCTTTTACAAAGCTGACTCTGGAGAGATATTTGTTGGTGGAAATAAAACTATAATTCCAGATAGTCAGGCTGCTATTTCAGCTGGTATCGGGATGGTATTTCAACACTTTAAATTAGTGGAAAATTTTTCAGTTTTAGAGAATGTGATATTGGGTGCTGAAGATGGTCCTTTACTAAAGCAGTCTCTAGCTAAGGCTCGCGTGCAGCTAACTAACCTATCAAAAGAATATGAATTAGATGTAGATCCTGATGCAATAATTGAAAATATGTCTGTAGGTCTTCAACAACGAGTGGAAATCCTAAAAGCACTATATCGAGAAGCAAATATTCTGATCTTAGATGAACCAACTGGTGTTCTAACGCCATCTGAGGCAAATCATTTGTTTAGGATTTTAAAAGGTTTACGAGATCAAGGAAAAACAATTATACTTATAACTCACAAACTACGTGAGATTATGGATGCTACTGATACTGTAAGTGTTATGCGTTCAGGAGAGATGACAGCCACCTTAAAGACCGCAAAAACTAGTCCAGAAGAACTGGCAGAGCTTATGGTTGGCCGAAAAGTTTTACTAAATATTTCAAAAAAAGAATCCAAAATTGGTGACATAGCCCTTGAAGTCAAAAACCTAAGAGTAACTGATGAAAAAGGTGTTTTACGAGTTAAGGGTATTACATTTGACGTTAAAGAGGGAGAAATTCTTGGAATTGCCGGTGTGGCAGGTAATGGCCAATCTGAATTGTTAGAAGCCTTAGGTGGTTTTAGAAAGTCTCAAGGATCAGTCTCTGTATATGGCCATTCTCTCAATTTAGAAAATCCATCAGGACAAGAAATTCGTGATTTGTCTATAGCTCATGTACCTGAAGATAGGCAAAGACTGGGCTTGATAATGGAATTTTCCGCATGGGAGAATATTGGCTTTGGGTATCAACATGAGCAAGAGTATTCTAGCCCTTGGGGTTTAATGAATAATAAGAAAATGCGTCAGGACGCCGATGATAAAATGGGCAGGTTTGACGTACGCCCAACCGATAGCAAACTGAAAGCACGGAATTTTTCTGGTGGAAATCAACAAAAATTAGTTCTTGCTAGAGAGATAGAACGTAACCCTGACATCCTTTTAATAGGTCAACCAACTAGAGGTGTAGATATTGGGGCGATCGAGTTTATACATAACGAAATTATTAAGTTAAGAGATGAAGGGAAAGCAATCGTCCTCGTATCAGTTGAATTGGATGAAATTCTCTCCTTGACGGATCGGGTTTCAGTTATGTTTGATGGGAATTTAATTGGAAACAAAATAACAGCAGAAACCAATGCAATGGAATTAGGCTTGTTGATGGGTGGGGAGACTAGTTAAATGACAAAACTCCCAGCTTGGATTGACATACTATTAATTCCGTTCATCAATTTAATTATTGCGCTTTTCTTATCGGCTTTGGTGGTCCTATATATTGGAGAAAACCCTCTAGATGCCTTAAGCATTATGATAAAAGGGGCAATTGGGAGCTCTTATGGTTGGGGATATACGCTTTACTACGCCACTAACTTCATCTTTACTGGACTTGCTGTTTCCGTCGCATTTCATGCTAGGATGTTTAACATTGGAGGAGAAGGCCAAGCAATGCTTGGCGGTTTGGGTGTAGCATTAGTATGTTTAATGGTTCCATGGCCACATTGGATTGTTGCACTTCCAGTGGCCGTGATTGGTGGAGCACTCTTTGGAGCGGCTTGGGCGGCTATACCAGCTTACCTTCAAGCAAAGCGAGGTAGTCACATAGTTATTACAACTATTATGTTTAACTTTATGGCTTCTGCTTTACTTGTCTATCTTTTAGTTAATGTATTAAAAGTACCAGGTTCAATGGCCCCTGAAACTGCAAGATTTGCAGAAGGTGCAAGACTTCCAACTGGCCATGATATGCTGGGATGGTTTGGTATTAAATTTTCCAAGTCACCACCTGTTAATATAAGCTTCTTTGTTGCACTTGCCTCCTGTTTTGCCATTTGGTTTCTTATTTGGAGAACTAAGTTAGGTTATGAGATCAGAGCATTTGGGCATTCTGAAAGTGCAGCAAAATATGCTGGAATATCTCCAGTAAAGATCATAATGATTGCGGTGTTAATATCTGGTGCCTTGTCTGGTCTGATGGGAATTAATTCAGTTATGGGTGAATCAGAGCGTCTTGTACTGGATAGCGTTCAAGGAGCGGGCTTCATTGGTATCGCTGTTGCTCTGATGGGCCGGTCTCATCCATTTGGAGTTTTCTTAGCAGCTATTTTATTTGGTATACTGTATCAAGGTGGTGCCGAACTCGCCATGTGGACTAAAATTCCACGTGAATTAATTGTGGTCATTCAAGCACTTGTGATTTTACTAACTGGTGCTTTGGACAACATGATTAGAATGCCAATTGAACGCTTATATTTTAAGATGGTAAGGGCGGGTGCATAATGGAGTTTGATACCATTCTGCAGGTCCTAGATATGTCCGTGAGATATAGCATACCACTTTTATTAGCCTGTCTAGCAGGGCTTTTTTCAGAAAGAGCTGGGATCTTTGATATTGGCCTAGAAGGAAAAATGCTTGCATCTGCGTTTGCTGCAGGAGCTGCGGCATATGTGACAGGATCTGCCGTCATTGGCTTGTTAGCCGGCATATTCGCTTCCATTGTCCTATCGGCAATTCATGGTGTAGCTTCAATCACTTTTAAAGGTAATCAGCTGATTTCTGGGGTAGCTATTAATTTCCTGGCATCTGGGATGACTGCTTTAATTGGACAAAACTGGTTTCGTCAAGGTGGTCAAACTCCTGCCTTGAGTGGTTCAGCACGTTTTAATGATATTACATTACCTTTTGCCGAACTTTTGAAAGACGTACCAATTTTTGGCAAAATATATTATGAACTTATCTCAGGTCATAATATATTAGTTTATATTGCTTTTTTAATTGTTCCTCTAACTTGGTGGATCTTATTTAGAACCCGATTTGGTTTAAGGCTACGCGCCGTTGGAGAAAATCCTGCTGCTGTTGATACCTCTGGAATATCAGTAATCAAACAACGTTATGCTGCCGTAGCTATCTGTGGTTTATTATGTGGTATTGCTGGCGCATATCTCTCTACCGGAATTGGGGCAGGCTTTATTAAGGAAATGTCAGCAGGCAAGGGCTTCATAGCGTTAGCTGCATTGATTTTTGCAAAATGGAGACCAGTACCAGCTCTTTGGGCATGCTTGTTGTTTGGTTTCTTAGCAGCTGTTGAAACACGTTTTCAAAGTATAGAAGTACCCGGTATTGGCACTATTCCGCCACAGTTAATGCTTGCATTACCATATATTTTTACAGTAATAATTTTAGCTGGCTTTATTGGAAAAGCTATTCCACCTAAAGCTGGCGGTGAACCTTACACCAAGGAATAAACTAATTAAAATAATTAAGTGATCAATAAATTCATCAATTATTTTGATCAGATATGTCTCAGTTTTGGATCTTATTAACGCCCCTTAACAAGTATATGACAGGCTCAAAGTGTATCAGGGTCACTTTTACGTTACCTCTAAGTTTTTTCATCTGTCAAAACCAATAGATTCATTTTTTTAAGTTCTTCAATTTTGTTTAAATTTGTTATAGTTTTAAATAAATGGGCCAACGTAGGCAATAAAGCATAATAATAAGACTTGTAATTAAAAAGTACTTGGTCGGAACTATAACAAATAAAGGTAATAAATGGATCCAATTATTTTAACTACCGAAATGATTGTGATGCTTGGTTTATTATCACTTACAGTATTTTTATTTGTTTCTGAAATAATTCGCCTAGATCTTGCGGCAATCTCAATCTTGGTATTGTTAGGATGTTTAAGTTATATGCCAGGATTAGAAGGCTTAGTTGATGCAAAAACTTTGTTTGATGGTTTTTCCTCTAATGCAGTAATATCAATTATTGCAGTAATGATAATTGGTGCTGGATTAGACAAAACAGGGCTAATGTCACAACTGCCTGCTATAATATTAAAATATGGTGGAAAGACTGAAAAAAGAATTATACCCATAATTTCTAGTTCTGTTGGTATAATCTCAAGTTTCATGCAAAACGTAGGTGCTGCAGCTCTATACATACCAGTAGTTTCACGAATTTCTAGCCGAACAGATATCCCACTTTCTCGACTTTTAATGCCAATGGGCTTTTGCGCAATACTTGGTGGAACGTTAACCATGGTGGGTTCATCACCCTTAATTTTATTAAATGATTTAATATTGACCACAAACGAAAATTTACCAATCGGTCAGAAAATTCCACCTTTTTCATTATTTTCAGTAACACCCATAGGTCTTGCTCTGGTAACTACTGGCATCCTCTACTTTGTTGTTTTGGGAAAATGGGTATTGCCTGGGGTGCCAGCACGGTCAGACGCCACTTCAGGACAATCTATGAAGGAATACTTGAAAAGGCTTTATGGTTTAAAGGCTGATATTATCGAAATAGAAATACCTGAAGGAAACATTCTTTTAGGGCAAACATTAGGCGATCTTATGGATGCACATCACTGCTATGTTATTGGAACTAACTTTAGTGGAAAAAATTGGATAGCGCCTCCTCTAACAACTTTAATTCAAACCCCTTGTCGGTTGGCTGTATTAGGTAGAGAAAAAGTTATTCGTGAAATGGTTGATGATTATGGGTTAAAGGTCTTACCTGCTCTTAAAAACTTTTCTGAAGATTTTGCACCAACAAAGTCAGGTGTTGCTGAAGTGGTAATACCGCCTGATAGTGCACTAATTGGCAAAGATGCTCGGGAACTTTTATTTCGAAAAACTTATCAAGTTTCTATGTTAGCGATACATAGGAGTGAAGAAACCTATAGCAATGTTGAAACAGACGAACATGAGGCATCACAAATTTGGTCAATTCCTTTTAAGGCGGGAGATACTTTAGTTATACACACAAGTTGGGAGGCTTTAACCCGACTAACTAATGACCGCAATTTTGTGGTAGTTACAACAGATTTTCCCCGTGAAGAGCTTCGACCACAAAAAGTGGGTTGGGCATTATTGTTTTTTTTAACGGCACTTGGAATGATTTTATTCACAAATATACAATTATCTCTGTGTCTATTAACTGGTGCTGCCGGCATGATAATCAGTAAAGTAATAGATATAGATGAAGCCTATAATTCAGTGGGTTGGAATACAGTATTCCTTTTAGCCAGTTTAATTCCACTTGGCCAAGCTGTTCAAAATACTGGAACAGCCGAGTGGATTGCACAGTTAATTTTAACTGTATTAGATGGTTGGCCAATATGGGCCTTGCAAACTGGTGTAGCAATCCTGGCAACAATATTTACACTTATTATGTCAAATGTTGGCGCTACGGTACTATTGGTTCCGTTGGCGATTAGTATCGCAATAGCTGCAGGAGGCGATCCAGGATTATTTGCAATGACTGTAGCGATTTCTACATCTAATTCTTTTTTAATTCCAACTCATCAGGTAAACGCATTAATAATGGGCCCTGCTGGTTATCGCGTAATAGATTTTGTAAAAACCGGTGGGATAATGACTATCTTATTTTTGATTGTATCTATGATAATGATAAACCTAGTTTTCTGAATTTTTGTTAGGTTTTCAAGTCACTGGTCGACAAAGGTTTTAAGGGTTTTGAAAGTCTATAGCGAGTAACCCAAAACAATTTTTTTTGAGCACGCGTTATGGAGACATAGGCCAACCTCTTCCAGAGTGGCAAATCAGACTCAATTCTTCCAGTTCTAGCTGCTGCGTAAATATCAGGCGCAAACACCTGTACATCTGGCCATTGGGAGCCCTGAGATTTATGAATTGTGACTGCAGCCCCATGCAGAAATGCTGCTCCCATTTTTGCTGCGAATGGAATAAATGGCTCATCTTTATCATTTTTTTCTATCTTTATTATACTCGCAGCACTAACATATGGATCTTCTGCGCCAACAACATGTAATCTAGAAAATCCTAATTTTCGACCATTACCTAAAAAGATAGCATGAGCCCCTTTGATTAAACCTCGAGCCTCCAAATCAAGGCGTTTCTTCCTGTGCTTTAACGGCAATTCAATTCCATCACATATTAGAGGCTCACCCACAATCAACTCATCATCTGGAGCATTATAAGAATTACGAAAGGCTTGTATTAGTCTAATTCTTGTAGCATTTCGCCAAACTAAAACAGGTGATCTTGCCATCATATCACTTATCACCCTTTCGTTAACAATTATCCGATCATCCACTTTAGACGCTTCAAAAATTTTGTTCTCAAAATCTTTAAAAGTAATATCAGGATCTGCCAGGCAATGAGCTAGATCTAAAATTGGATTATCAGACTCCTGCCGGTGAATACGGTAAAGGTTAATTTTTTTGGTGTCATCAATATCATCAAAAACCATTTTTCCAGAGTTTCCAACAGGCGCCAACTGAGCTGGATCACCAAATAAAATTAATGTTGAGAATATATCTCTTAAGTCCGATAATTGCTTCTCATCCAACATTGAACTTTCGTCTACAAATCCAATATCTAAAGGTTCATCACGTCGCTCCCAACCCGTAATAAAATCAGATCCACGCAATCCTGCAGCTGCTAAGGCTCCTGGAATTGATTTATTGACTTTGAAAAAAGCCTCAGCTCTTTTCAAAGCATCTTCGCTCAAACCAGCTATAATTGGTTTTTCTTGTTTTCCATTAAGCCAGTCAGCTATTTTTTCATATTCAGGATCATATATTGGAGTGTATAATATTCTATGAATAGTAGTAGCAGCCACCCCCTGCTGGCGAATGACACTAGCAGCTTTATTTGTTGGTGCCAGTATTGCTAAAGTTCGTTTTTTTTGGGTTCTAGTAGGTTGGTAATCCCCAGAAACTGTTTCGACCCCCAATTGGTTCAAGTCTGAAACTATTTTTGCAAGCAATAAGGTTTTACCAGAACCGGCTTTTCCAACAATTGTGAGTTCTTTATTTTTGTTTCTAACCAATAGCAGAGATATTTTCTTTTTTAATATCAATTCCAGATTCAGATAATACCTCTAAAATTTTATCATAAGCATTTGTTTGGTCATCAGAAAATTGCAATAGAAACTCATTTTTTCATGAGTTTATCCTTAAGACCCATCACTTGCTAGCCCAAAACTATAAGTTTCCACTCGCTTCTAAAGTATCCTCAAAAGTACGTAGTCCAGTTTGTGGTGCCGAAACCAAAACAGCCATGTTTCCGGGTTTATGTTCATTTTTTCGCATTTTAGTATGAGCATTAGGTATATCAATCCAAGGAAATACCTCAGACATACACGGGTCTAATCTTCGCTCTAGCATCAATTGATTAGCCGCCGCCGCCTGTTTTAAATGTGCAAAATGACTTCCTTGAATTCTTTTTTGATTCATCCAGACGTAACGGGCATCCATCGTTAAATTATATCCTGTTGTTCCAGCACAAATGACTATCATACCACCTTTTTTGCAAACAAACGTTGAGACAGGGAATGTAGCTTCGCCAGGATGTTCAAATACCATGTCAACATTCACACCCTTTCCAGTTATTTCCCAAATAGCTTTTCCAAACTTTCTGACCTCACCAAACCAAGCTTTATATTCATCAGAATTTACTACTGGCAATTGACCCCAACAATTATAATCTTTCCTATTAATTACTCCTTTAGCACCCAAGCCCATGACAAAGTCACGCTTCTCTTCATCTGAAATAACCCCAATTGCATTAGCACCTGCAGTATTAATTAATTGAATGGCAAATGATCCAAGGCCACCTGAAGCTCCCCATACTAGAACATTTTGGCCTGGTTTTAATTCATGTGGGTGATGACCAAATAGCATGCGGTATGCTGTTGCCAAGGTTAAAGTATAGCAAGCACTCTCTTCCCAAGTTAAATGTTTTGGACGCAGCATTAATTGTTGCGCTTGCACACGGGTAAACTGTGCAAAAGATCCATCTGCCGTTTCATACCCCCAAATCCTTTGACTGGAGGAAAACATTGGATCACCACCATTACATTCTTCATCGTCACCATCGTCCTGATTACAGTGAACTACAACTTCATCACCAACTTTCCACCTTGTTACCTTATCACCAATTGCCCAGACTATTCCTGCTGCATCTGACCCAGCGACATGGAAATCTTCTTTGTGTACATCAAAAGGGGAAATAGGGATACCAAGGCCTGCCCATATACCATTATAGTTCACTCCAGCCGCCATAACGAAAATTAAAACTTCAGTGCTGTCTAAAACCGGCGTTTCAACAACCTCCACTTTAAATGACTTATCTGGCTCACCATGCCGGTCTCTTCTAATCACCCATGCGTACATTTTTTTTGGTACATATCCTAACGGTGGAATCTCCCCGACCTCATACAATTCTTTTTCATCAGCTTTGTAAGAAATTCTACTATTTGGTGTATCCAGCATAATACTCTCCAGAATCAATCATTTTTACAGTCACTAACTATTCGCAATATAAGAAAGTAATCGCAAGAGTAATTTTCATTATCATTAAAATAACTTCTTCATTTTCATTAATTAATTTTATTAAAACGTAATTTTATTGCTTTGATGAAATTATTACATCAAATGGATAATAGAGTTTGCATAAAAATCTATAAGATTTCCACAGGATCTATTACAATACCATCCTTGCTTCTCTTCAGCGCGCCTCTATTCAAAAGGGTTTCTAACGCATGCTCAATGACGTAAGACTGTGTTTCAACTGGCACATGCACCTGTGCACCAGAAGACTTAAGTTTTTTTAATAAATCAGCACATAGTTCCTGAATTTGCGCATCTTGCAAAGGCGCATTTGAAGATTTTATTGCTGTTGCAACTAGAGGGACCGGCAAGACTGGCACAACCTTGCTGACTTCATCCATAACTTTTCGACCTAACAAAACTGTCCGGCGATCCGAACTTTTAATATCACTATTTGCCATAAACGTTCTCATTGAGATAGGCTGTCCAAAGCTAACACTAGCATACCCAAAACGATTAAATCGACCAGTCAGCCGTAACCATATTTGCCTGAATAAAAAGCCAACTGCTGACAACAAACTGAATTCAAAATGCTCCTCTGGATGATTTGAGGCTTTTAAAAGAATACGATCTTCTAAAACTCGGTCATAATTCAATCCCACAGGCACTAATACAATATCTCGCTTTTGCCCTATGTCAAAATTCGAAACCATATAACTCAAGATTCCGAGCTTACCCCTTTTTAACTTACCATCAAGACTTAAGGCCCCTTCTGGAAAAATAGCTTGTGTTACTCCACCATCAGTCGCCATTTGCACGTATCTCGTTAACACTTTACGATAAAGTGGTCCTTGATCTGTACGTCTGATAAAATATCCACCCCAAGCTCGTATCAATTGCTGAAATGGCCAAACTCGCGCCCACTCACCAACAGCGTAAGAAAGAGCTGAACGATCAGAAGCCAGCCATGTTAACCTGATTTAATGATTGATCTATGGTTTATAATAAATAGAACGGTTGCATTCTTATCTAGTCCAGAAAAAATTTGCTTCTCTTCAAGACCTAAGTTTACTCTGTAAATCAGTTTAGAGATCAATCGAGCTAACCTTATGGCAAACCCAAAGTAAGCCATAGCCGAAAACGAAGGGATTATTTCTCTCGCATAAGTAGCCACTTCGTCAATCACAACCTTTTCAGGGATCTGATTATTCTGAGCATATTCTATCGCTGCATCCATGACCTCTGAATCGTAAACTAACCGGTCAATCATCACTCTTCGTTGCATTAACTTGAAAGGTTGTATCTTTAAGTCCAACTTTTTATTTAACCGGTTTATAAGGCGTTCAAACCGCCTTTTGAAATACCATCTAACCGAGGGAACTAACACTCGGTCCAGTAGACCAAATATCATTAGTAGACCTCCAACGACCGCCAACCAAATAGGGATTTCTATGATTCCAAACATAGGCTGCACCCTAAACTAAAGTAACTTATGGACAACATACCTTTTCAAATATTACACTGCGACGATGGGACCAAACAAGTTTTAGACATAATGTTCCCATTTGGGTTAGTATGATGTTATTATCTTACCAATCAATTTTTTTAGGATTTTGAAAGTGGCTCAAAATAAAAATCAACCTTGGCTTTTTCGGACCTATGCGGGTCACTCCACTGCTAAAGCATCGAATGCGCTATATAAAAATAATCTAAGTAAAGGGCAGACAGGTTTATCTATAGCTTTCGATCTACCAACTCAAACTGGATATGATAGTGATCATATTTTAGCAAAAGGAGAAGTTGGAAAAGTTGGCGTACCAATATCTCATATGGGTGATATGAAAACTTTATTCAAAGACATCCCTTTAGATAAAATGAACACGTCAATGACGATTAATGCAACAGCGCCTTGGTTGTTATCATTATACATAGCTGTCGCACAAGATCAGGGCATCGATAGCACCAAACTTAAAGGTACGGTACAAAATGATATAATTAAGGAATACCTTTCTAGAGGCACCCATGTCTTTCCCACCAGAGCCTTCAATGCGATTAATAACAGATGTTGCAGCATACTGTTACGAATTTGTCCCAAAGTGGAACCCAATGAACGTTTGCTCATATCACCTACAAGAAGCAGGAGCAACGCCTGAGCAAGAGTTAGCATTCGCATTAGCAACCGCAACTTCAGTATTAGATAATCTGCAAACAAAAGTATCAAAAAAAGACTTTCCACAATTAGTTGGGCGCATTTCATTCTTTGTAAACGCAGGTATACGCTTCATTACTGAAATTTGTAAAATGCGAGCTTTTGTTGAGCTATGGGATGAGATTTGTCTTAACCGATATGGAGTAAAAGATCCAAAGTTCCGGCGATTTCGTTATGGTGTGCAAGTTAATTCATTAGGTTTAACTGAGCAACAACCAGAAAATAACGTCTATCGGATATTGATTGAAATGCTTGCAGTAACGTTGTCAAAAAATGCACGGGCTAGAGCCGTTCAGCTTCCCGCCTGGAACGAGGCACTTGGATTACCAAGGCCGTGGGATCAACAATGGTCTTTGCGAATGCAACAAATTATGGCTTATGAAACTGATCTATTAGAATATGAAGATATATTTGATGAAAACCCTACTATTGATAAAAAAGTAAAACAGTTAAAAGAAGGCGCACTAATAGAATTAAATCAAATAGATAGTCTTGGAGGTGCCTTGAATGCCATTGAGTATATGAAAACTCAATTAGTAAAATCTAATTCCGAAAGAATTTCTAAAATTGAAGACGGCTCATCAACTGTTGTAGGCGTAAACAAATTTATCGAGAGTGCAATTAGCCCATTAACAGCAAATGATGGCTCAATAATGACAGCAGATGTCGGCGCTGAAAGAGATCAATTAGATCGATTGGATAAATGGCGGAATACCCGAAATCCAGACAGAGTAAGACATGCCCTACATTCGCTCAAAATAGCAGCCAAAAACGGTGATAATATTATGCTACCATCCATCGAAGCCGCAAAATCTGGAGTTACTACTGGCGAATGGGGTCAGGTTATGAGAGACGTATTTGGGGTTTACAAAGCACCTACGGGAGTTGGTAAATCCATATCTAATGATGTCTCAAATTTAGATCACTTACGTTTAGCTGTTGATGAAGTGTCAGACAGGTTGGGTAGACGTATGAAATTACTTGTTGGCAAGCCAGGATTAGATGGGCACTCAAATGGAGCTGAACAAATAGCAACGCGCGCGCGCGATTGCGGCATTGAAATAACCTACGAGGGCATACGACTAACACCAAATGAAATTGTGGATGCTGCAATATTGGAAAATGTGCATGTAATTGGATTATCTATTCTTTCAGGTAGCCATACCCCTCTAGTTAAAGATGTGCTCAAGCGACTAAAGGATAAGGATAGACACGATATTCCTGTTGTAGTTGGTGGGATAATCCCAGAAAAAGACGCAGTACTTTAAAAAAAGCCGGTGTATCTCAGGTTTACACACCCAAAGACTTTGAATTAAATAAAATTATAGCAGACCTTATAGAAATAGTTGATGTCTGATGCTCTTCCAATTAGCATATCAAATATATGCTAATTGGAATTTAAAATGCAAAATGATCAAACATTAATGTCAGAAATAGAATCTCGTAAAGAAGATCTTATTCAACTAACACAAGATTTAATAAGAATACCCACTATAAATCCACCCTGTGGAAATTATCTTGAAATTTGTGAATATTTGGAAAAACGATTAAAATCATCTGGATTTGAAACTCAAATGATACGGGCTAAAGGAGCAATTGCTGATAGTGATAAATACCCTAGATGGAATATTATAGGTAGGTATGAAGGAAAGAATTCTGGGGATTGTGTGCATTTTAATAGCCATACCGATGTAGTAGAGGTTGGCAATGGGTGGACAACTGATCCTTTTGGAGCAGAGCTTCGAGATGGTAAAATTTTTGGCCGTGGAGCCTGTGATATGAAAGGCGGTCTTGCGACCTCAATCATTGCAGCAGAAGCATTTATAGCTACTTATCCAAATTTCAATGGTAGTATTGAAATCTCAGGTACTGCAGATGAAGAATCTGGGGGTTTTGGTGGTGTCGCTTATCTTGCAGAAAAAGGGCATTTTAAAAATGTAGATCATGTAATTATCCCAGAGCCGTTGAACAAAGATAGAGTTTGTGTTGGGCATCGTGGTGTATGGTGGGCGGAAATTGAAACCAAAGGACGTATTGCGCATGGTTCAATGCCTTTTTTAGGCGATTGTGCAGTAAGGCATATGGGCGCTATTTTAGAAGATATGGAAAATGCTTTATCATCTGGAGAAGTTGGAAAAAAATTAACCTCAATACCAAAGGAGCAAAACAATCAACGCTAAATATTAATTCCATACATGGAGGGGAATCAGAACAAGACGATGATTACACTGGGTTACCTTCCCCATGTGTACCTGATCGATGCAAAATAGTAATTGATAGAAGGTTTCTTATTGAAGAGAAGTTACCTGAAGTGAAATCAGAAGTTTATAAGTTATTAAATAACTTAAAAGAAACCCGAGAAAATTTTGATTTTGAAATAAGGGATATGCATGAAGTTCATCCAACTATGACGCCAAAAGACGCTCCTGTTGTTACGGCTATTTCTAAAGCAATAAAAGAGGTGCTTGGTAAAACAGCAGAACATGTTGTCTCACCAGGGACATATGATCAAAAACATATAGATAGAATTGGTAAACTAAGTAATTGTGTTGCTTACGGTCCAGGGATACTTGATTTAGCACACCAACCTGATGAATGGATTGGTGTAGACGATATGGTGGATAGTGCTAAAGTAATGGGGAAAGCGTTAACTTCTTTTCACTCCGTTAGATAATAAGCCCCATCAGTTAGTCTCGCAATTCTGTCGAAAAAACACCCCATATTGATGATTTTAGTGCCCACCCTTTGTACCCATCAGCATTTAATTTACACCATGTAATATCACATTTTCCAAGCCTGGCTATGACGCCTGTTTCCAAAAATGCATTTATTGGCATACCAATAGTTGGTTTAGCTAAAAGAGGCGTGAGATCCTTGATAACTAAAATATTTCTCACGCCGGATAAAAGAGAATAGTGCATCCAACCACCCTCTCCCTCCCAATCAACAACCTGACGCCAATGGCCAAATTCAGCAATAATTTTTAAAGGTGTATTCTTTTGTTTGAATATCCAATCTACTCTGTGAGATAAGCTGGGGCCCCTTCTAACATTTCCTTCAGGTGCTTTCATTGAAACGAAGCGAGGTATAGGCAAATTAGTTACCTGCCCTCGCTGCTCTGCGTGAACAATAGAAAAGCTAAAATTTGCACCAATCATTATTATACACATAATAAATGAATGAAATTTATTTAATATAGTGTATCTTATTTACTTGCTCCTTAGTATAGATATTTGCCAGTATATAACAAAAGTTACCAGAGGAATGTCAGATGAGTAAACAAAAACCAAAAGTAATCGTTACTCGCCGCCTACCAGCCCCGGTAGAAAATCGAATGAAAGAATTATTCGATGTAGAGCTCAATGAAAATGACATTCCAATGTCATCAAAAGAACTGGGCATTGCTATGACTAAGGCTGACGTTTTGGTTCCAACTATAAGTGATACGATTGATAACAAACTTTTGGCCAGAGCTGGAGAAAATTTGAGATTGATAGCTAGTTATGGTGCAGGCTTTGATCATATTGATGTGCAAACAGCAAGACAAAGAGGAATACTCATTTCAAACACACCAGGTGTCCTTACGGATGACACTGCTGATATGACTTTGGCACTTATGTTGGGTGTGATGCGGAGGTTTCAAGAGGGAGCTAGCTTAATTCAAAAAAAATCCTGGGATGGTTGGTCGCCTTCGGCAATGCTTGGGACCCGTTTAGGGGGTAAAAAACTAGGCATCTTAGGAATGGGCAGAATTGGTGCTGCCGTAGCAAATCGAGCCAAAGCATTTGGAATGGAAATCAATTATCATAATAGAAAAAAATTACATCCTGCGCTCGAGGCTCCAACAGAAGCAATTTTTTGGGAAAACTTTGATAGCATGCTTGCAGAGATTGACGTTTTATCAATCAATTGTCCTCACACACCCTCCACCTTCCATATGATTAATAGCGGCAGACTTTCATTGATGAAAGAAACTGCATTTATAGTTAATACCTCCAGGGGAGAGGTTATGGATGAAAATGCTTTAGCACGTGCATTAAAGAATAATAAATTAGCGGGGGCAGCCTTAGATGTCTTCGAAGCACGCAAAGAGGTAAATCCACAGCTGCGCAATCTTCCCAACGTAATGTTATTGCCACATATGGGTTCAGCGACAGATGAGGCTCGAATAGAAATGGGCGAAAAGGTAATCATAAACATAAAAACTTTTATTGATGGCCATAGGCCACCTGATCAAGTCGTACCTGCGATGTTATAATTAACTCAAGCTTTGTATTAAATTTACCATTTCTTTTGCTAAGTTTATCCCATCATCTTCTTGTAAAAAATGGCCAGCATTCTTCGTAATAAAATGGTTTTGTCTTTGAGCGCCTGGTATTAGTTTGATAAATATTTTTTCGCCATTTTTCATAATCGGATCTTGATCAGAAAAACAAGTTAGAAATGGTTTTTCCCATTTTTTTAGAACTTCCCATGCTGCTAATTGATCTTTTCGAGCTGGATCTTCTTTTGATGAGGGCACTAATACTGGAAACTGTCTTGCACCTGCTTTAAATTTCTCAGTTGGAAAAGGCGCATTATAGGCATCAACTTCTAATTGGGTCAAACCAGAAACACTGCCACGATGTATAATAGGGCCAATTTTAAATGACTCGTTTGTTTGAGTGAACTCCCGCCACAATTTAAATGGTTCACCTAAATCATGATCCCCCGTCGGTAGGGCGGTATTGCCAATCATTACAGCATCAAAGGCTTCTTGATTATCGCATAATAATCTCAATCCTATCAAGCCACCCCAATCTTGACCAAATAAGGTTACATTTTTCAGTTTTAATTTTAAAAAAAATTGATTCAGCCAGTCCACATGTCCATTATATGTATACGATGCTCTGCTGGATGGTTTATCCGACTTCCCAAACCCGATAAAATCTGGTGCAATTACCCTAATCCCATTCTTAACCAAAATAGGTATCATCTCCCGATACAAATATGACCACGTAGGTTGACCATGCAGTAGTAAGGCTACTTTCGAAAAGTTGGAGCCTTCATCTAAATAATGCATCCGCAATTTACCTAGATTAGGATCAGTGATTTGAATATAATTTGACTTAAAATTATAATTAAAGAGGTTTTTAAATCTGTCCTCTGGGGTTCTTAAAATTCCCACCACAATTAATCCTTCACAATTTTACATTAAATATAACTGAAACTGAATAAAATCTATTCTGCTGCTTCTAAATAATCAGATAATGGTGGACAACTACACACTAAGTTTCTGTCGCCATAAACATTATCCACCCTGTTAACCGGAGCCCAATATTTATCAATACGAAAAGCTCCAGCAGGATAACAAGCTTCTTCTCTTGAGTAAGGTCTATCCCAATCTCCAACCAAATCCTCAACAGTATGAGGGGAGTTCTTTAATGGATTATTCTCCTTGTCTATTTCTTCCTGTTCGATCGCTCTAATCTCTTTTCTTATATGCAACATTGCGTCACAAAATCTGTCTAACTCTTTTTTATTTTCAGATTCTGTAGGTTCAATCATTAACGTACCAGCTACAGGCCAACTCATAGTAGGAGCATGAAACCCACAATCAATTAGCCGTTTTGCAATATCTTCAACATTTACATTTGCTGTTTCAGAAAATGGCCTAGTATCAATAATACATTCATGTGCAACACGGCCCGACGGACCTTTATAAAGAACCTCAAAAGAACCTTCTAATCTTTTTGCAATATAATTCGCATTTAATATTGCTACTTTTGTTGCCTGAGTTAAGCCATCACCACCCATCATCAGACAGTAAGCCCAAGAAATGGGAAGAAGTGACGGAGAGCCATAAGGAGCAGCCGACACAGCCCCTCCTTCACCATTTACCTCAGGATGACCTGGTAAAAATATTTCTAAATGTTTTTTACAGGCGATTGGTCCCATTCCAGGTCCACCTCCACCATGAGGAATACAAAAAGTTTTATGTAAATTTAGATGACTAACATCAGACCCAATTTCACCTGGTTTAGCCAATCCAACCATTGCGTTAAGATTTGCTCCATCTAAATAAACTTGACCACCATATTTATGAGTTATGTCACAAACCTCCTTCACAGTTTGTTCAAAAACACCATGGGTTGAAGGATACGTGATCATGCAGGCTGCTAAGTTGTTACCAGCTAAAGCAGCCTTGGATTTAAAATCCTCAATATCTATATCTCCATTAACAAGAGACTTTACAGGAACAACCTTCATGCCAACCATTTGTGCAGATGCTGGATTTGTTCCATGTGCTGACATAGGGATTAAGCAAATATTTCGATTTTCTTGGTTATTCTCTTTATGATAAGCGCTGATCGTAAGCAGTCCAGCGTACTCACCTTGCGCACCTGAATTTGGCTGCATACTAATCGCATCATAACCGGTGATTTCGCAGAGCTTATCTGATAGATCATCTATCAACTCCTTATAACCCAATACTTGATCACTTGGTACAAATGGATGGATAAGGTTAAACTCTTCCCAACTTACCGGCATCATTTCCGCTGCAGAATTTAATTTCATAGTACATGATCCCAATGGTATCATTGCACGATCTAATGCTAAATCACGATCCGCTAACTTACGCATATAACGCATCATTTCAGTTTCTGATCTATTCATATGAAAGATAGGATGAGTTAAAAACTCTGAGGTTCGCAAAAGAGATGTTGGGAGCCTATATTCTTCAGAGATACCAACACTTTGATCTATAATACCAAATGCTTCCCACACTGTTTTGATTGTTTCCTGTCTCGTTCGCTCATCTAAAGTAATTCCCAACCAATTATCACTTACTTTCCGTAAGTTAATACCTTTAGCCACTGCAGACTTCATTATCTTTGACTGATTTTCACCCACCTGAACAGTAATAGTGTCAAAAAATACTGGTGCCATAATTGCAAAGCCAGCATCTTCTAAACCCCGCGCGAGCCGAACAGTTTTCCTATGAATACGCTGAGCGATTGCCTTCAAACCCTCAGGTCCGTGGAAGACTGTATAAAAACTTGCCATAACAGCTAAAAGTGCCTGTGCAGTACATATATTAGAAGTAGCTTTTTCGCGCCTTATATGTTGTTCTCTAGTTTGAAGAGAAAGACGGTAAGCTTTTTTTCCTCGAGAATCTATTGAAACCCCTACTATTCGACCAGGCATACTTCTCTTATAAGTATCTTTTGTAGCCATATAGGCCGCATGTGGCCCACCAAATCCTTCGGGAACACCAAACCTCTGTGTTGAACCCACTGCGATATCTGCGCCCATTGCTCCAGGTTCCTTCAGAAGAGTTAAGGACAATGGATCAGCAGCAATAATTCCTATTGCTCCAAAATTTTGAAGTTCATCAATATGTTTTGTAAAATCTTTTAGTACTCCATAAGTTCCAGGGTACTGAAAAATAGCGCCAAAAATCTCTTCAGGAACCATTTTATCTGGATCACCCACAACAATATTTATATCAAGCGGAGCAGCCCTAGTTTTCATTACTTCAATGTTTTGAGGATGACAGTTTTCGTCAATAAAAAATGACAGTTTCTTAGACTTAGAAATTCGCTGTGCCATCGTCATTGCCTCCGCACAAGCCGTTGACTCATCTAATAAAGAAGCATTTGCAATTTCCAAACCAGTCAAATCAATAATCATTGTTTGAAAATTTAATAAAGCTTCCAAACGACCTTGAGAAATTTCAGGCTGATAAGGTGTATAAGCCGTATACCACGCGGGATTTTCTAATATATTCCTTTGAATGGCTGGAGGAGTGACTGTGCCATGATATCCCTGTCCAATTAAACTTGTTAATACTTTATTTTTCTTTGCAATGCCACGCATATGAAACAACAATTCTCGTTCAGATTTTGCCTTGCCAAAATCTAAAGGTTTTTTCTGTCTAATAGTTTTTGGAACTGTATCATCTATAAATTCGTCTAAAGAATTATATCCAATTACATCAAGCATTTCTTTTATTTCTTGGGGTGAGGGGCCAATATGACGCCTATTTGCAAAATCATAAGGCAAATATTTGGTTGGTTTAAAAGACATTTACAACTCCAATTAAATATTGTTTTTTATTTAATGAATGACAAATATGCTGCCTCATCCATATACTCAGCTACCGGTGCCATATCAGATACTTCTATTTTGAAAAACCATCCTGCTTCATTTGGGTCAGCATTTACCAAACTTGGTGTCTCAACAATTGCTTCATTAATTTCAATAATTTTACCATCCAGTGGTGACAAAATGTCAGAAGCAGCTTTAACAGATTCAATGACACATATTGACTCATCTTTACTAACCAAATCACCAATTTCAGGTAATTCTACAAAAACGACATCACCGAGTTGTTCCGCTGCATGCTCAGTGATTCCAACCGTAACCACATCATTTTCAATTAAAAGCCACTCATGTTCTTCAGTATATTTCATTTCAATTTTTCCTCCAATTTATCTTTTGAAATTAGCCTTCACAAACGGTAAAGAAACTATAGTTGCTGGTAAAAACTTTCCCCTCACTTCACCAAAAATCTGACCTCCAGTTATCGCATATTTAGAATCAACATACCCCATAGATACTGGACCCTCGAATGTTGGACCAAAACCTCCTGATGTAATTTTTCCAATACGTTGCTGTCCAGCAGAATCAGCAAATAAAACTGTACCTTCTCGCATTGGTGCACGCCCTGTTGGCTTTGCCAAGGATTATCTGGTCCATTCTTTATTTCATTAAAAATTCTTTTCTTTCCGAGAAATTCACTTGATTGAATTCCATCTTCTCGCCGCAATTTTTGAATGGCCCATAAGAGCCCTGCTTCAACCGGGCTAGTATCACAATCAATATCATGGCCATAAAGACAAAGACCTGCTTCTAACCTTAGGCTGTCCCGCGCACCTAAGCCTATCAATTTGACCTCTTCAAATTTTAGTAACTTCTCAGTAAATTCTATAGCTTTATTAGAAGGAATTGAGATTTCAAAACCATCTTCTCCTGTATAGCCAGACCTTGTTACCAAGCATTCAACACCTAGAATTTTTATCGTCGCAATATCCATAAATCGCATTTCTTTAATAGCACTATTAAAATTTTCTAGAATTTTTTCTGCCAACGGGCCCTGTAATGCAAGCAATGCTCTATCTTCAATCAGTTCAACTGTAACATTAGGCATATTCTTTATCATATGGGGGACATCAATATGCTTACACGCAGCGTTTACTACCATAAACAAATAGTCACCTCTATTACTTAGCATTAAATCATCAATTATGCCCCCCGAGGCATTCGTAAAGAAACCATAACGCTGTCTTCCTTCCTTTAAAGTTGATACTGAAATAGGGGTTAGAGTTTCAAGACTATGAGCTATATCAGCAAAACTTTGTCCCTTAATTATAACCTGCCCCATATGACTAACATCAAATAAACCAGCTTTTTTTCTACAATGGAGATGTTCTTTTAAAACACCATCTTTATACTGCACAGGCATTTCATAACCAGCAAATGGAACCATTTTCCCACCATTGGAAACATGAAGTTCGTGAAGTGGTGTCCGTAAAAGCTCAGACATATTTTTCTCCATAAGTATAGATGTTTCCATCGGCAACAGTCCAACGCACAAATAGTGCGGTTTATTGCCCCCTCTGTCCTTTAGCCTGAGATCGTTATCCCTTCGGCGGACGCATTTTTGCGCCACTCTCCAGAGTTTCTGCTTACCTACCGGTCCTGAAGCCTGAGAGTTTCCGAGGCGGTTGCTCCTTCGGCACCAGTCAAACTGGTTCTCCCAACGTCGACTAATAAGCAATGCTGCCTTGTTCTAGCTAACCAAGCAAGCGTTTTCTTATTAAAAAAAAGGTTAAATTAAATGCGGACTTCACATTTTTTTGGTTATGGGTCTTTGGTAAACATAAACACACATTCATACCGCCCATATGAGAAAGGAACCATTAAAGGTTGGCGACGGATATGGTGTTATACTAAATTAAGGGAAGTTCCTTTTCTCTCTGCTCATTTTGTTAATAAAGGTCAAATTTCTGGATTAATAGCCTCTGTTCCTGACAATGATTGGTCAGCGCTTGACAGGCGTGAAACAGGATATCATCGAACAAAAATACCTTTAAAGTTGCAAAAAAATACATCTAAGAATGAGGTTCAAATTTATCATGTACCCCCCTCAAACATTTCTAATAACAAACCAGTAAAAGGTATTATCTTAAGTTATTTAGATTGCGTAATTAAAGGTTATCTAGAACAATATGAAGAAGAGGGAGTTATGGATTGCCGGAGGTTACGACGGGTGGAATTGTCAGATCACTCCAGAGGGAAAGTTGATTCCATTTGCCTCCGGGCTTCGCTCTCCTGCGGGGATAGGGATCAACGAAAAGACGAAGAAAAAAACAAAAATATAATTAAATTTCATACAAATTTTAACCAAGTTCTATTTTTAAATTTAACATAATAGATAGACTTGTTATTTATTTTTGATAGTCTCATAATTTATCAAATTCTATGAATAGGAATAGCTATGAGATTAAATGGAAAATCTGCGATAATCACTGGAGCTGCATCTGGTTTTGGCCAAGGTATTGCAACAGAATTTGCAAAACAGGGTGCTCAGGTAATGGTCGCAGACATTAATTACGAAGCAGCGGAACTACATGCAAAAACTATAAATGGGGTTTCTCAGCAAGTTGACGTAAGTAATAATGAAAGCGTGCTAAATATGATAACGAGCGCCTTAAAGCAATTTGGGAAAATTGATATCTTAGTAAATAATGCAGGCATCACGCATTTAAAATCTCCTTTAGAGGATGTTACAGAAGAAGAGTTTGATCGTGTTATAGCCGTAAATGCTAAATCGGTATACCTAACAGCAAAGCATTTAGTACCATTAATGAAAAAGGAAAAAAAAGGATCTATACTTAACGTAGCCTCAACAGCCGGGATTAGTCCAAGAGCTAACTTAAGTTGGTACAACGCATCAAAAGGATGGATGATAACAGCGACTAAGACAATGGCAGTTGAATTAGCTCCATTCGGGATAAGAACTAATGCTATTTGTCCTGTTGCAGGTGAAACACCACTTCTAAAAAGTTTCATGGGAGAAGACACACCGGAAATTCGTGAAAAATTTTTGGCAACTATTCCAATTGGGCGATTCTCAACTCCACAAGACATGGCAAATGCAGCGCTTTTTCTTTGCTCTGATGAAGCCAGTATGATTACTGGTGTAGCTTTAGAAGTTGATGGAGGGCGTTGCATATGAAGCCAGGGGAAAAAAATTTAATAACTGATATTAAAGGCTTGAAAGTTGGAAATGCAGAAGACCATTCAATTAAAACAGGTGTTACGGTACTATCATCCGACAAACCATTCGTAGCTGGTGTTTCAGTTATGGGTGGCGCGCCAGGCACTAGAGAAACAGATCTTTTAGCCCCAGATAAAATGGTGCAAGAAATAGATGCTTTGGTATTATCCGGTGGGTCCGCCTTTGGCTTAGATTCTGCTAGCGGTGTTGCTGATGAGCTTGCCAAACAAGGTCGAGGGTTTAAAGCCGGTGATGCAAATGTTCCAATTGTTCCGGCCGCTATTTTATTTGACTTACTAAACGGCGGAAATAAAAAATGGGAAACGAACCCTTATAAAGATTTGGGGATAGAAGCATTAAAAAATAGCGCTGAGCACTTTGAGCTTGGAAGCCATGGAGCAGGTACAGGCGCCACTACTGCAAATTTAAAAGGTGGTTTGGGATCAGCTTCCCTAATTTTAGATAATGGTATTACTGTTGCAGCAATAGTTGCAGTTAATTCTTTTGGTGCCGTAAGCAATGGAAAGGGGCAGCCATTTTTTGCATCACCATTCGAGTTTTCAGATGAGTTTGGGGGTTTGGGAACGGATACTAATTACGATCCAACATCAGTACATCTCAAAGTACCATCAAAAAAAGGTGAAAATACTACAATAGCAATTGTGGCAACCGATGCTAAATTTACTAAAGCACAGACGACTCGTTTGGCAACAGTATCACATGACGGAATGTCACGAGCTATAATACCATCACATACACCTGTAGACGGTGATTTAGTTTGTGATGTTGATATTGGAGAAAAAGAATTAAAAAAACCTTTAGAAGATGAATTAATCATTGGACATGGCGCCAGTATTTGTCTGGCTCGGGCAATAGCTCGCGCAGTATATTCTGCAACTCCAAAACCAAACGATATTAAGCCAACGTTTCGTGAATAATTACAAATGAAGTAAAAATAATTGCCCGATACAGTAGAAGCTAATAATCTTATGTTGTAAAAGAAAAATAAATATTACAGACATAAATAAACCGCTCTTGGAGAAGTAAAATGTTAGATTCAACAAATCTGTCCTCTATGTTAAAAGACCCATCACTTTTGTGTACACAAGCGTATATTTCAGGCGATTGGATAAATGCTGACGACGGCTCCACCTTTGAGGTGAAGAATCCTGCTCGAGGAGATGTTATCGCAGTAGTTCCAGATATGGGATTGACTGAAGTAAAAAGAGCAATTGAATCAGCGCAGAGATCACAAAAGGCTTGGGCCGCAAAAACTGGTAAAGAGAGGTCAGCCATTCTACGAAAATGGAATGATTTAATGGTCGAGAATGCTGATGACCTTGGCATTATTTTGACAGCTGAAATGGGCAAACCAATTGCTGAGGGTAAAGGGGAAATATTATATGGAGCTTCATTTATTGAGTGGTTTGCTGAAGAAGCAAAGCGCGTTTACGGTGAAACAATTCCTGGCCACCAAGTAGACAAAAGAATTACGGTGATAAAACAACCTATCGGCGTAGTTGCATCTATAACACCTTGGAATTTTCCTAATGCAATGATTACAAGAAAAGTTGCTCCTGCGCTCGCTGCTGGATGTTCATTTGTTGCCAGACCTGCTACTGAAACACCTCTATCAGCACTTGCAATTGCTTTATTAGCTGAAAGAGCTGGTGTGCCAAAAGGTGTTTTTTCTGTAATTACATCAAAAAAATCATCATTAATTGGTCAAGAATTTTGCTCTAATCCAGCTATTAGAAAACTTACTTTCACGGGTTCAACAGAAGTTGGCAGAATTTTAATGCGACAATGCTCTGATCAAATTATGAAACTTTCACTGGAATTAGGAGGGAATGCTCCTTATATTGTCTTTGACGATGCTGACTTAGACAAAGCTGTAGAAGGTGCATTAATTTCAAAATACAGAAACAATGGACAAACATGTGTTTGCGCTAATCGTATCTATGTTCAATCAGGTGTTTATGAAGCTTTTGCAACAAAACTTGCGGATGCTGTTAATAAAATGAAAGTTGGTGACGGATTTGAAAATGGCGTTTCATCTGGACCACTGATTAATTCTGACGCTGTCAGCAAAGTAGAAGAACACATTAGTGACGCGCTTTCAAAAGGAGCAAAAATTCTAACAGGTGGCAATCGTCATAAATTAGGGGGTTTATTTTTTGAACCAACCGTAATCACTGGCGTCACAAGAGATATGATGGTCGCAAATGATGAAACGTTTGGTCCTGTTGCGCCGTTATTTAAATTTGAGACAGAAGAAGATGTAATCAAACAAGCTAATGATACAATATTTGGATTGGCTTCCTATTTTTATGCTAGAGATCTCAGTCGTGTTTATCGAGTATCAGAAGCCTTAGAGTATGGTATGGTTGGCATTAATACTGGACTTATATCAACAGAAGTTGCGCCTTTTGGTGGTATTAAACAATCAGGTATTGGTAGAGAGGGTAGTCGGCACGGTATAGAAGATTATTTAGAAATGAAGTATCTTTGCACATCAATATAATGAAAAGAGTTCCCTGCTTATTAAGCAAGGAACTCAACTAATAATAGTTTATGCCGCTTTGGAAGCTATTGTTTTAGAATTAGAAATTTCAATCCTTCTTGGCTTCAAAGCTTCAGGTACCTCTTTAACCAAATCAATGTGTAACATGCCATGTTCATAACTTGCTGACGTAACATGAACGTGGTCAGCTAATTTAAACCGTTTTTCAAAGGATCTTTGCGCGATTCCTTTATGCAAGTAAGAACTCTGTTCTTCTCTTTTAGACGCTCGAACGCCTACAGTAAGCTGCTGGTTCTCTACTTCAATTAGAAAATTCTCTTGAGAAAAACCAGCCGATGCTATGGAAATTCGGTAATTTTCTTCATCAATTTTTTCTATATTGAATGGTGGGTATGATTCTTGTGATACCTGGTTGGTAAAAATATTATCAAACATGTCCACAAAGTGATCAAATCCAACTGTTGATCTGTATATCGGTGTAAAATCAATATGTCTCATTTCGCATCCTCCTAAGAAGCAATGTGTTAAAGGCCTTCTAAATAGACAGACCAGATTATATCAGACCCCAAATGGGCATTCTGATACTAATAATCTAAGTATCATTTTGAAATTTTAAAGTAGCTGGCAAGTTTTTATAATTATTTTAACAAATTTTAGGATTTTTCTTAAAAAGATATTATATTAGATTTACCAATCTTAAGATTATTGATTATATCAACTCGTTCTTAAATTCTATATTAATTAAAATAAGCTAAATTAGTTCAGAAATAATATAGTGAATCTCAAAGAAATCACAAAACCTATTCATAAAGACCTTAATCTTAGCAAAGTCGGCTTCAGCTGCAACGAAAAAAGGTCCTGCGCCAGTTCACCTATGGAATCCCCCATTTTGTGGTGATTTAGATATTAGAATAGCTAGAGATGGAAACTGGTACTATTTAGGCACACCTATTGGTCGCAAGCCCATGGTAAAACTTTTCAGTTCAATTATCAGAAAAGATGGTGAAAATTATTTTCTTGTCACACCTGTTGAAAAAGTTGGCATCAAAGTTGATGATGCACCATTTGTTGCTGTTGATTTTGAGGTTGAAGGCTCTGGAAAAACACAACAAGTGATATTCAAAACAAATGTAGATGATGAAGCAATAGCTGGTCCTAAAAACAAGATACGCGTTATCCACGATCTAAAAACAGATGAACCATCACCGTATATCAGAATACGTTCTAATTTAGATGCTTTGATTGATCGAAAATCTTTTTACAGACTAGTTGATATCGGGGAGCATCATGAGATGAATGAGCAAAGTTGGTTTGGTATTTGGTCAAAGGGCGAGTTTTTTCCTATAATTTTATCATCAGAATTAGAATGATATGAACGACCCTGGCCCTAATCAATTCTTAATGTGCCTCTGCCCAATTTTTTCCCTGCCCAGCATCTACAATCAAAGGCACATCCATCTCAATTATAGGCATTGAAGCGTTTTCCATGACTTCTTTTACTACTGCAATAGTTTCCTCAACAGCTTCTTCATGAACCTCAAATAGTAATTCGTCATGGACCTGCAATAGCATTTTAGCCTGCAAGTTTTCGATCGCTTTAGGCATCCTAATCATTGCGCGTCGGATAACATCTGCCGCTGTTCCTTGGATTGGAGCATTGATTGCTGCCCTTTTCGAAAAACCAGCGTGTGGGCCACGATTGTTTATCTCTGGTGTGTGAATGCGGCGTCCAAATAATGTTTCAACATATCCATTCTCTTTTGCAAAATTAACTGTGCTTTCCATATAACCTTTGATACCAGGAAACCTCTCAAAATATTTATCTATAAACGCTTGAGCCTCTTTTCTTGGAATTCTCAAGTTTCGGGCAAGCCCATAACCTGAAATTCCATAAATAATTCCAAAATTTATTGCTTTTGCTTGACGTCTTATCATAGGGTCCATGCCCTCCAATGGCACATCAAACATCTGACTTGCTGTTAAAGCATGAATATCTTGCCCTTGAAAAAATGCTTCTTTGAGAGTGTCTAAATCAGCAATTTGAGCTAATATTCTTAATTCAATCTGACTATAATCAAGTGATAGTAAAACAGATCCTTCTTCACAAACAAATGCCTCTCGAATTTTTCGACCATCTTCACTACGAATGGGAATGTTTTGTAAATTAGGAGCAGTCGATGAGAGCCTACCCGTTGAAGTACCTGCCATCGAATAAGATGTATGAACTCTTCCAGTTTCTGCATTAATATGATCCTGCAATGCATCCGTATAAGTAGACTTTAATTTTGATAATTGTCTCCAATCTAAAACTTTCGATGGTAGATCATAACCTTCTACCGTCAAATCTTCTAAAACCTCAGCACCTGTCGCATAAGCTCCTGTTTTTCCTCTTTTCCCACCTGGAAACTCAAGTTCATCAAATAAGATCTCACCTAATTGCTTTGGTGATCCTACATTAAAATTTCTACCAGCTAACTCGAAAATTTCGGATTCTAGACCAGCCATCTTCTGGGCAAACGAATTAGACATTCTACTCAAAGTATCCCTATCAACTTTAATCCCATGTCTTTCCATATCTGCCAGCACTGGAACTAGGGGGCGCTCTAAAGTTTCATATACTTTTGTAACTCTATTTTTGTGTAATTGTGGTTTGAACAATCTGCGCCAAGCGCAAGGTAATATCTGCATCTTCAGCGGCATAGGGGCTAGCGAGCTCTATATCGACTTGGTTAAAGGTGAGCTGTTTAACCCCTTTACCCGCAATATCTATATATTTAACCGTTTGATAATCGAGGTAATGTTCAGCCAAGGCATCCATACCATGATTATGTGCCCCACCATTTAAAGCATAACTAAGCAGCATTGTATCATCGATCGGAAAAATATTAACATTATATCTCGACATAATTTTCATATCATACTTTATATTTTGCCCTATTTTGATGACCGAAGGATCTTCAAGAATAGGTTTTAGTACGGCAAGAGCTTCTTCTAATGGAATTTGATTAGAGGCTAGTTTGTTTCCACCGAATAAATCATCGTCTCCAATTTTATGATTAAGCGGAATATAACACGCCTCACCAGCTTCAACACACAAACAAACACCTACAAGTTCCGCTACCATATCATCTAGGCCGGTTGTCTCAGTATCAACAGCCACCCAACCACGATTTTTAATTTTTAAAACCCAACTAGTCAGAGATTCAAGATCACTAATGCAACTGTAAACACTCTTATCAAATGACATAATATCATTATTAATGCCTAACGTTTGGTTTGAATAATTAGTTTCCTGATCATTGCTTATTGGTGGATTCACACCCAATTTTGAAGCTATTCTATTGGTCAGTGTCCTGAATTCCATTTCACTTAAGAATTCTAATAATTTTTCTGGATCTGGTTCAGTTACCTCCAAATCATCCAAAAATATTCCAATCTCTGCATCTATTTTTAATGTTACAAGTTCGCGACTAATACGAATTTGATCTCCAAAACTAATAAGCGTATCTCGACGCTTTGGTTGTTTAATTTCCTCAGCTCGCTCAAGCAAACTATCAAGATCACCATATTCATTAATTAATAAGGCAGCAGTTTTTATACCTATACCTGGTGCACCTGGAACATTATCAACAGCATCTCCTGCTAATGATTGCACATCAATAACGCGGTTTGGTTTTACACCGAACTTTTCAAAAACCCCATCGCTATCTATTCTTTTATTTTTCATTGGGTCCAACATATCAACGCCATCGCCAACCAGTTGCATTAAATCTTTATCTGAACTTATAATTGTTACCCGCCCACCACTATCTCGAGCTTGTGTCGCTAAGGTTGCTATTATGTCATCTGCTTCTAACCCAACCTGTTCGATACAAGCTAAATTAAATGCCCGTGTTGCATCACGAGTTAAAGGAAATTGTGGAACCAAGTCCTCGGGAGCAGGCGGTCTATTAGCTTTATAAGCCTCATAAATATCAGAACGAAATGTTTTACCCTTTGCATCAAAAATAACAGCAACATGAGTGGGGGCATCAATACCCTTCTGATCTTCAACAAACTTATATAACATATTACAAAATCCACTCACCGCTCCAATTGGCAAGCCATCTGATTTTCGGGTCAAAGGTGGTAAAGCGTGATAAGCACGAAATATAAAGCCAGATCCGTCAATCAGATGAAGGTGATGGCCTTTACCAAAATTATTACTCAACTAGAGATCTCCTTTTATATTTACCTGGAATACTAAGATCTAGAGCTCTAATAACTTGGAATAAAGCGATATCTTTAAAAATTAAATTAGAAACTATTATTTTTCTAATTCAAAACGTTTATCACAATAAGGGCACTCAACGAACCCAATCTCTTTTGGTATTTGAAGCCAAACGCGTGGATGGCCAAGAACATCATCAGATCCATCGCAATTGATGCGAAGTTTTTTTACAATTTGGATTTCTGGCGCTTCCTGGGTCATGATTTCCTCATATTATAATTGTTAACAACAAACTTAGGTTCTTTTATAAAATATACATCACCACAACATTAATTATTTTCAAATTCCGAATTTAGTTTTTTCCACCATTCTACCAAGTGACCGCCCACCCAAAATATGGATATGAAAATGGGGCACATCCTGCACACCATCTGCCCCAGCGTTTGAAATAATTCTATAACCTCCCTTACCATCCGAGGGTGTCAGATTTAATTTATCAATAACTTTAGAAATAATATTATTTAACCCTAAAATCTCCTCATCTGATCCTTCTCTTAAAAAGTGATCATAACAAACATATGGACCCTTTGGTACTACTAACACATGAATTGGGGCCTGTGGGGCTATATCTTTAAATGCGAGAGCAAATTCATTTTCTAACACGGTATCATTAGGAATTTCACTTCTCAGTATTTTTGCAAATACATTTTGATTGTCATAGGTGTAAGTCAATTATGAACCCTTTTAAATTAACAGGTTTAAACAATATCTAGAAAACTAGTATTTTCTAGATGTGTTCAACATTATTTCATTTTAGTGTCAATATCGCGACTAATATAAGCTCGATTAAATCTTTCCTGATAACCGGTCGCACAAATTTGATATTAGTGCCTGCTCTAACCCGATCGTTTTAAAATAATTATTAACTGATCCATATTTTTTTTCTAATTCTAGTAATGTTAATTTAATTACTTCGGCAGGACTCTCCAGCATTTGTGAATGTTTTTTAGTATCCACCCCACGCTCTTTAGACTCAACAAGAAGTTGCTTAACAAGATCAGGAATTAACTCAGCCGTTAAAGTATAGTCGTACATTATATCTTCATTTGAAACTCCAACTAACCCTAAGAGCAAAGCCGCAACGATACCAGTGCGATCTTTTCCAGCCGTGCAATTAAATAGGATGGCCCCATCATTAGTATTCGAAATCTCACTCATGACAGCTCTAATTGCATCATGTTGATTATGAAGGGCCTGCAAGATAGAAATTAAGCAACGGGCTTTGCTGAGCGGTATCATTCTTTAGCATGAAAATTGGTGCAAGATCATCAAACAATGGTAGGTTTAAAAATCGGACATCAGGAAATTTTTCGAATGGATTAGGCCTTTCTTTCATTTCTTTCTGAGTTCGTAAATCAATAACCAATCTTAAACCCTCTTGATATAAATAGGACATACCCTCATTGGTTATGAGATGTAGACTATCACTTCTGAAGAATTTGCGCCAAGGTGTCGTTTCTCCAAACTGAGTCTTATAACCACCCAAATCTCTTATATTGTATGTGCCTTTTACAGGTAAATGGCGATTAGTACTCTCAATCATTAATCTAAAATCCCTTTAACTAAATTCTCTTAATCTCTTTTGATCTATAATGCCTAACTCTCGCGGTTCTGGATTTACGGGCACATAAGTAACACTAAGACCAGATTTCCTCCAAACGCATATGGAGAAGCTAGATCCTTCCACAATTCTCAAATCTTCTGTTGCCAAAACATCTATCGACGAAAGCAGTCCATTAGAAATATAAACAGGAATTCCATTCCAGTGGCTTGCACGATTTATGTGAATGTGACCACTAAAAATTCCAATAACATTTTTACCTTCTAAAACAGTCTGTAATTTTTTGGTGCTTTCCATACTTAAACTGCCCCAAGGCAACCCATTAGAATCTATCCTTGGCGGATGGTGTAAGATCAATAATTTTGGGCTAGCCTCATGCTGTTCAAGGGTTTTTTGTAAATAATCAAATTGATCAACACATATTGCCCCTGCGATTCGACCAGGGACACTAGTATCAAGAGTTATCACGTGTAATGCTGAATAAATATCATCGTGAATATGCGCGTCTGAAGAGGATTTATTATTAAATACTTGATGAAACCAATCTCTTTTATCATGATTTCCTAGCGCCAAAATTACTGGGATAGACAAGGATTTTAAAAGAGTTTTTAATAATTCATAACTCTTTTTTTCTCCAGTGTTAGTAAGATCACCACTTAAAATAACAAATTTAGGTTTTAACTTCATAGAAGAAATAGCATCAATTATTTTAGTAAAAGTTGCGATAGTATCTGTATGTAGATTTGGATCTTTCACATCTGGATGTGAGAGATGAAGATCTGTGATGTGGATAAAGTAAATCAAATCAACCTCCCGCTGCAGTTAATAAACTTCTAGTATATTCATTTTTAGGGGACCCTAAAACCTCAGGCAAAGTACCAGATTCTAAAATAGCACCACCATTCATAACTATAATCTTATCGCAAATACTTGCCACCACCGCTAAGTCATGACTTATGAATAAAACTGCCAAACCAAGACTATCTTGAATGTCCATTAGTAAATTCAATATCTGCGCCTGCACAGAAACATCTAACGCAGATACTGCTTCATCCGCTACTAATAGAGCTGGACGGGTTACAATTGCACGCGCAATCGCTATTCTTTGCCTCTGACCTCCTGAAAACTCATGTGGAAACTTTGTTCTGTCCGTGATTTTTAATCCCACTTGTAATAAAGCCTCACTTACCCTGTCTTCTAATTGATGTTTCTCACCAATTGCTCTTAATGGTTCTGCAATAGACCATCCCACATTTCGACGTGGATCTAGAGAACCAAATGGGTCCTGAAATACCATTTGAAAACGTTGTCTAAGTTTTCTTAATTTTTCTGAAGGTATTTTATTTATGTCGTTTCCTTCAAAAATAATTGAACCAGAGTTTGGTTTCTCAAAACCCATAATAAGTCGTGCTAAGGTTGATTTTCCAGAACCAGATTCCCCAACAATTCCGATTGTTTCACCCTTCTTTAAGGTAAACGTAGCCTGTTTTACTGCTGTAATTACTGATGGTAATTTAAATATGGTTTTGCGCGGTAATTTGTACAGTTTCTCAATAGATTGAACATTTAATAGTGGTGTGCTTTCATCAAGTGCTGAAAGATTAGGCTTCACAGGTCGAGATGTGGGAATAGGCTCCGGGATAGTAGGTAATCGAAATCGATTATTGTAATTGTTTTTTGATTGTCTAGATAAGCTAGGTCGCGCCGCCAGTAAGCCTTTCGTATAGGTATGTTTTGGATCAGAAAGTACATTTTTAGTTGAGCCACTCTCAACAATATCACCTTTATGCATAACCAAAATTTCATTCGTTGCCTTGGCAACTACTGGCAAATCATGGCTAATAAATAATATTGAAGAGATTCTTGCTCTGGGAAAATAAAAGAAGGTCAATAATTCGTAATACTACTTTCGCATCTAATGCGCTGGTTGGTTCATCAGCAATCAAAATCCTTGGATTACAAGCTAAAGCCAGTGCGATGAGCACTCTCTGCTGTTCCCCACCAGATAATTCATGAGGAAATTGACGCAAGCGTAATAATGGGTCAGGTATGCCCACTTCTTCAAAAAGTTTTAAGGCCTCAGCTAAGGCTCTTCTTGCCATATAAGCATCAACTAATAAAGGTTCAATTACATCTGTACAAGCTGTTTAAGAGGATTTAGTGCAGACATTGGTTCTTGAAAAACCATCGCTATTTTGCGAGCCCTAAATTCTTGCCATAATTTATCAGTAGAATTTGTCATATCACGACCTTCAACGCTAATTGAACCTGACAAATCGGCACCTTCCGGTATCATTCCCATAAGGCTCAAAGCAAGCATCGTTTTGCCGCTACCACTTTCTCCTACAATACCTAATCTTTCACCTGATTTAATTTCTACAGAGGCACTATTCAGTGCAATATTTTCGTCAAAAGCGACTGAGAACTTATTTAATACAATCATTTAGCGCACCTTAGCCAAACGAGGATCAGTGATGTCACGCAAGCCATCACCTAATAAACCAAATCCAAGTACTGCAATCATAATACAAATACCTGGGTAGATTGCCAACTGAGGTGCTAAATACATTAATGTTTGAGCTTCTGATAACATTCTTCCCCAAGACGGAGCTGGTGGCTGCGCTCCCAAGCCTAAATAAGATAATGCTGCTTCAGCTAATATTGCCACAGCAAATTCAATTGTCGCCTGCACAATTATTGGCGCTAAAATATTAGGTAGGATGTGATTGAACGTTATTACAACACGTCCAACACCTGCTGCTCTAGAAGCAAGTACAAAATCACGAGTCCAAATTTGATTGCCAGAAGCGCGGGAAATTCTTGCAAAAATAGGAATATTAATGAAAGCAATCGCAAAGACAGCGTTAGTTAATGATGGACCAAAAACTGCAGCCAACATTATAGCAAACAAAAGAGCCGGAAAAGCGAACCCTATGTCAGCTACACGCATTACAAGATCTTCTACCCAGCCACCAATTGCTGAGGCAAGCAGACCAAGCAGAGTTCCGATTGAACCTCCCAACAACACCGCAACCAACGCAACAATCATTGAATTCCTTGAAGCGGCCATTAACTGCGATAATACATCTCGCCCCAACTGATCCGTTCCTAACAAATAAATATAATTTGGATGATGAAACTTCTCACTTATATTCATCAATGCATAATTATGTGGAGTCCAAATCAACGAAAGAAAAGCTGTACCAAGCACTATTGACACTAGCACTGTTCCTATTATCAAATTTAGTGGTAATTTCTTCATTAATTTCGCTCTTTTAATCTAGGATCGATAACTAAATAAAGAAGATCTACTATAAAATTTGCTGTGACAACGATTACAGCAAACATCATTACCAAAGCCTGAACAGTAGGCAGATCCCGATTAGCAATTGATTGAAAAATTAACCTTCCGAGGCCAGGAAGATAAAAGACATTTTCTATAACTATAGTACCAGTAACAACTGCTGCAAATTGCATACCAACAATCGTGACGATAGGAACTAATGCATTTGGCAAAACATGGCGCCAAAGAATGCGCCTCCTAGAAAACCCACTTGCTTTGGCAGTTCTTATATAATCAAGTCTCATTACTTCTAAAGCCGATGAGCGCGTCACACGGGCCAATACGGCCGACTGTACCAGAGCCAATGCAACCGTAGGTAAGATTAAAGATTTTACAGCTATGATAGGATCATCCCACCCAGGAAACCCGCCAGGCGGTAACCATCGAAGCTTTACTGCAAATAATATCACCAATAAAATTGACAACCAAAACGCTGGAATGGCTATACCAAGTTGACTAAAAAACATCACACCCCAATCACCAAACTTTCGATGATTTGCTGCTGCACCTATTCCTAAGGTTAAAGCGATTATAATTGTTAATACCATGCCAGAAACTGCCAGTGCCACGGTCATAGACAGGCGTTCTGAAATTAAGCCAGAAACTGGCACACCAAAGGAATGGCTCTGCCCAAAATCACCGATTAATGCGTTGATAATCCAATAAAAATAGCGTTTTAGTATTGGTTCATTTAATCCAAGTTTTTTCCTTAATGCATCTATAGCATCATCACTTGCCTCTAAACCCAAAATTGTTAAAGCAGGATCACCTGGTAAAACATTCATTACCGCAAAAACTACTACTGATACGGTAAATAATGTAAATATAAAGCCAATTGTTCGCCTAAATAGGAAATAAGCCATCTGTTTTTAATCCAAGAATTTTCACATCAGATATAAGATTATATTAGGCGCCTTAATAATATTGATTTTAAAAATCTTAATTACACTTACACCCTTGAGAGGATGAAATAAAACTGGGGCAGAAGACCAGTAGCCTTTAACCTCATTTTTAAAAATACCCAACAAAGGCAATTGGAATAAAAATCCATGCACCGCCTGGTCAGTTAAATACTTTTGACCTTCTTGTAACATCAACTTGCGTTTTTCTGGATCAGCTTCGGTTTTAATACGACTCCACAAGTCAGAGAAACCCGCATCATCATAGCCATAAAAGTACTTTGGACCACGGGCGAAATTACCCATATCATTAGGGCTTGTATGCGCAATTATTGTCATATCATAACTTTTTTTCTTATAAACTTCTGATATCCAAAAACCCCACTCAACTTGCTCTATTTTTGCATTAATGCCCGCTTCAGCTAATTGAGCCTGAATAATTTCTCCAGATCTCATCGCATAAGGAAAAGGAGGTAACCTAAGTGTCATTTCCATTCCAGCAACACCAGCATCTTCAAACATCGTTTTTGCTTTGGCTGTATCGTGCGGATAGACACCAGTTAAATCAACATATGCTGCTCCATGTGGTGGGTAAAAACTACCAATAGGCACTGCCTTTCCATACATTGCTCCGTCAATTATCTCACTTCTATCTATCGCGTGGCTTATGGCACGGCGAACTCTAATGTCATTAAATGGAGGTTTTGCATTGTTCATCGCCAAGATGACCTCACCTTCTGTGCTGCCAATATTAACTCTAAAGCGCGGATCAGCTTGGAATTGTGGCAACATTTCTGGTGCGGGAAATCCAGGAAAAGCATCAATTTCTTCAGCAAGCATTGCTGCACTTGCAGCAGCAGCATCAGAAATAAACCTAAACTCAACCTTTTCTAAAGCTACATCAGCTGCTTCACGATGATCTTGATTTTTTACCAAAATTAGTCGATCTCCTCGCTTCCAACTAGCAAATTTGAAAGGTCCAGTACCAATTGGATTTGTATTATTATTTGCTGCTGTTTCTTCAGCAACAATTGATGCATCTCCCTTGGCCATATTAAACAAAAAGAAAGCATTTTGTTTTTTGAGTTTAATTTCAATAGTGCTAGAGTTTGGCGCAGATACGCTTTCGATTACCTTAAAAATCTTTTTGGTTGGGTTGACACTATCTTCAGCCATAGCCCTATTAAATGCAAAAATAACGTCTGCCGCATCAAATGTAGTCCCATCATGGTATTTAACACCTGACGCAAGATTAAAAGTATAGGTCAACTTATCTTCAGAAATAGTCCAACTTTCAGCTAAGGCCGGAAGTACTTCTCCAGCTTCAGATACAGTGGTCAAAGATTCGTAAACGTTATGCGATAGCATACCGTCGATAGATGCAGTCGCATCTGATGTTGGATCTAGGCTTGTAGGCTCTTGTTGTAAGCCGATGACAATATTTGATTTAGCAAGCGATAGACCTGGAACTATAAGCATACCAAATGTGGTAAAAAATACAGCCCATAGTGATGATTTAAATAGATTAAAGTTCATAAATAATACTCCCAAAAAAAGAATTAACAATTCAGACAGTGCTCGATTTTTTAAATAAGAAACTGTTACAGTAATTGGAAATACTAGTCCTGAAAACACAATACTTAAAATAACGGCATTTGTTTAAAATAAATCTTATTTGCGAAATGGTAGTAATAAGGTCCACCATATTTTAGCAGGAGCATCGTCTTGCCACTCCAGACCCACTTTCATCTTCAAATGCCCACCAGACGGTTTAGATTTATAAGTCTTAAATATCCGATCCCAAAAAGATAAAGCAAATCCATAATTAGTATCATGCTCTTCCCTAATAGAAGAATGATGAATTCTATGCATATCTGGGGTGACAAAAAACCATCTCAAAAATTTATCAGCTGACTTTGGGATGGCTAAGTTTGCATGATTGAACATTGACGAGCCGTTTAAAATAATTTCAAACAAAACTACAGCTAACACAGCAGGACCCAGGATATATATTAATAATATCTTTAAACCCATAGAAATAGCTATCTCAAAAGGATGAAACCGAATCGCCGTTGATACATCCATATCTCTATCAGCATGATGAACCCGGTGTAATTTCCACAAAATTGGTATTTTATGGGTAAAAAAATGCTGCGCCCAAATTGCCAAATCTAAAAATAAAATAGATAATAGGATTTCCAACCAAGTCGGCAATATTAAAAAATTCATCAAGCCCCAATTATTCAAAGCGGCATCGAAGGCGGCTAAAGTTGCCACGAAGGGTATTACGATTGCTACTACCCTAAGACACAAAGTATCTATGATCACTAATGTCCAATTAGTAAGCCAACGATCTTTACGCGGCTGGACACGTTTTCTTTTAGGAAAAACGCTTTCCAAACACGCTAAAATAAAAAATAGTGCTAAAAAAACTCCAAGGCGGATCATTAATTCATTTTGCATACCTCTAACATGTATATGCTATTAGTATCTGGCAAGTTTAATTTGTTAAATTATTGAATCAATACGATAAAATTAATTTTTCTTTCTGATTAAAGACCCAGCTCCATGATCTGTAAATAATTCCAGTAGTACAGCATTCTGCACACGCCCATCTATTATAACTACCGCACGTACTCCACCATCTATAGCAGCAAGAGCTGTTTCCGTCTTTGGTATCATTCCTCCAGCAATGATATTTTGTTTTGTTAATTTCTTTACCTGAGCTGCTGTTAGCTGCGTTACAACATTACCATTAGCATCCTTAACGCCGTCCACATCTGTCAAAAGAAGGAGCCTATCCGCTTTTAATGCTGCTGCAATTGCTCCAGCAGCGGTATCAGCATTCACATTAAAAGTTTCACCATTTTTTCCTGCACCTAAAGGCGCAACTACTGGTATATGATCAGAAGTAAAAAAAGTTTCTAAAACTTCAGGATTCATTTCCACTGGCTTGCCAACAAAACCTAATTCTGGGTTATTTAAATCTGGGTTCCAGCTTTTCCCGATAAACCGACTGCCTTACCGCCTTGATCATTTATTGCTTGAACAATGCCCTTATTAATTTTTCCAGACAGAACCATCTCAACCACTTCAACAACAGTTTCGTCACTTACTCTTTTTCCCCCTACAAATTTAGATTTTATATTTAATAAATTTCTCGTTGATCATCGGACCACCACCATGCACAATAACTGGGTTTACGCCTACTTGCTGCATCAAAACGATGTCGCGGGCGAAAGTTTCCATCGCCTCATCACTGCCCATGGCATGACCGCCAAGTTTAATCACCACGATTGATCCATCGTAGCGTTGCAAATAGGGTAGCGCTTCAGAGAGGGTGCGCGCCGTGGCTTTCCAATCTTGATCAAGTTTTTTCATTTTCTTCCATATTAGCAACGAGTTATTAGTTAATCATAATTAATATAACTAAAATAGCCAACTGCCAAGCCAAACTATATAAATTGAAAGTACTTCTTAATCTTGAGTAATGCACAATAATAATGATATAAGTATTTATCAACAAATTAAGTTGAGATTTATTGTTTTTTTATAGGAGGATACGGTTCTGTCTGAGCTGGCACCCGCAGAGAAAATATCTGCGAAGAAGAAAATCACTAAAAAAGCGCGTTCCACAACAACTAATAAGACTTTTTTAAATTATTTACTCAAAATTCTTGAAAAAGAAAAAGCAGAAGATGTGATAACGATAGATTTATTTGGAAAATCAGAAATGGCAGATCATATGATTGTTGCTTCTGGACGATCAACTAGGCAAGTAATATCATTAGCTCAAAATATTGCTGATAAAGTAAAATCAAAATTTGATATTATTTCTCGGATCGAAGGAAAAGAGCAAGGTGATTGGGTATTAATAGATTCTGGTGATGTGATAATTCATATATTCAGACCTGAAGTGCGCGAGTTCTATCAATTAGAAAAGATGTGGTTATCTGAGAAAATAGACGAAAGCTAAGGAAATGCGCATTCACATATGTGCAGTTGGGCGTTTGCGAAGTGGGCCAAATCTATCTCTTTATGAAAATTATCAAAAAAGATTTAATCAAAATGGAAAACTTTTAGGTTTTAAAGCAATCAACTTAATCGAAACAGAAGCAAAAAATAAAAGCGATAAAGAAGTGGAAGCTAAATTGCTTAACAGCGCCATCCCCAAGTCTGCAACTCTAATAGGTTTAGACGAATCTGGCGAACAATTATCTTCGATTGAGTTTGCATCATTTCTAAAGAACATGCGTGATCAAAATCAAAGTGATCTAGGATTCGTAATAGGTGGCGCTGACGGCTTAACTCCAGAATTCAAGAAATCTTGCAAAAAACTGGTTTCTTTTGGTCGGATGGTCTGGCCTCATATGCTTGTAAGAGTTATGTTATCAGAACAGCTCTATCGCGCGTCAACTATATTGCTAAATGGCCCCTATCACCGTGTTTAGTATTCTAAAGGTAACGCAATGAAAAACCGCTCTCCAACAATTCTCTGTATAATGGATGGGTGGGGATTGAGTTCGAACAAGTTGGGTAATGCAATAGACCTAGCTGAAACTCCAAATTATGATTATCTTTTGTCAAACAACCCAAGCACTCAATTAATTACGCATGGTTTGGATGTAGGATTGCCAGAAAATCAAATGGGTAATTCTGAGGTTGGTCATGCAAACATTGGTGCGGGTCGAATTGTTTATATGGACTTACCAAAAATTGATGACGCGATAGAAAATGGTGATTATAATAAAAATCCTAAGTTACTAAATTTAATAAGTAAATTAAAAAAAAGTAATAAAACTTCATTAGTTATATTTAATTCAAAGTTATTCATTTCATTTCATTTATTATTTTAATTATTTCTTAAATTTAATTAAAGTCAATTATGTTAATTAATTCATATTCTAAATTGTGAATGCGAAATCTGCAGAAAAATTTTTAAAAAGTATAATTAAAGAACTACCTCCTACTGCTAAAATTGCAACAGTCACAGGTAGATACTTCGCGATGGATCGAAATAATAATTGGGATAGAATCAAGAAAGCCTATGATGCTATTGTGTTTGCAAAAGGGCACTCATCAGAATCTTCATTAAAGGCTGTTCAAGATAGCTACGCAAACAACAGAACAGATGAATTTATTTTTCCAACTGTTATTTCTTCTTATAATGGCGCTAAAGATGGAGATGGGTTTTTATGTTTAAACTTTAGATCTGACCGCGTTCGGCAAATAATGTCAGCTATTGCAAGCCCAACTTTTAAAAAATTTGATGTTTCAAAACAACCCAATTGGGAGTTGGTCACTGGCATGACAAAATACTCAGATGAGTTCAGTGCCTTCATGTCCAATTTCATTGAATTCTTCTTAAGACACTTTAGGGGTGTGGACTTCAAAACATGGCTATACTCAGCTTCGTTTAGCCGAGACTGAAAAATATCCTCATGTCACGTTTTTTCTCAATGGCGGTCGCGAAAGTATTGAAGCTGGTGAAACCAGATTTATGCCAAAGAGCCCGAAAGTTGTTACCTATGATTTAGCACCAGAAATGTCATCCAGAGAAGTAACAGACAAACTTATCGAAGCTATTAAAAATAAAATTGATTTAATCATAGTTAATTATGCCAATCCAGACATGGTTGGTCATACCGGAGATTTAAAAGCAGCAGTAAAAGCTTGTGAGGCAATCGATCGGGCTCTAAAGCGAATACTACCCGTTTTAGAGGAATCTAATGGTTGTATGCTTCTCACGTCAGATCATGGAAACTGTGAAACAATGATAAACCTGGAGACCAAAGAACCGCATACTGCACATACCACAAATTTAGTTCCAGCAATACTGATAGGCCGTAACAGAAAACTTAGACAAATTGGTAGACTGGCAGATATTGCTCCTACGTTATTAGAATTAATGGGTTTACCCAAACCAATGGAAATGACTGGTGAAAGCTTATTATGCTAAACTTTTGCCAGGTTAATGATAGCTTTTAGGAAAGTTATGAATTGCACTATTTTAAATAAAAAAGTTGAATTAACACATTGATGGAATATATGCTAAACAAGTTTTAGAAATATGGTTTGTGCAACGGAAAAGAGAATTGAAATGAATAAAAAATTTATTATTGCTACTGTTTTTGGTCTTATCACAGGCGCCCTTATAACTTTAGAAATTGCAAAACCTATTAGTGCGAATGAATCTACTGTAAACAAATCAACTTATGAACATTTATCGTTATTTGGCGACATATTTGACCGTATCCGGGAAAAATATGTTGAAGAAGTGAACGATGAGGAGCTGATAAGGGCTGCAATAAATGGCATGCTTACATCATTAGACCCGCATTCAAGTTATCTACCACCAAGTGATTTTGATCAAATGAAAGTACAAACCAGAGGTGAATTTGGTGGCCTTGGAATCGAAGTTACCCAAGAAGAAGGCTACGTAAAAGTAGTTTCACCAATTGACGACACACCAGCATTTCGAGCAGGAATAAAATCGGGTGATCTTATTACTGCAGTGGATGGGCAAAGCTTACTGGGAATGTCTTTGGATGAAGCCGTTAAGGTAATGAGAGGGCCCGTCGGATCTGAAATTATTTTGACAATTTTTCGTGAAACGGTTGAAGAACCATATGACGTAACAATTATACGAGACACCATTAAACTAGTAGTTGTGCGCCATCGATTAGAAGGTGATACCGGTTATATTAGGCTTACCACCTTTAATGACCAAACTTATAAAGGACTGGAAAAGGCTGTAAAATCAATGATCAAAGAAGCTGGGGGCCTTAAGAATATAAATGGATTTGTTTTAGATTTAAGAAATAATCCAGGCGGACTTTTGAGTCAGGCAATTAAAGTTTCAGACGCCTTTTTGGACAAAGGTGAAATTGTATCAACTCGTAGTAAACACAAAGGCGAAGGAGATCGGTTTAATGCTATGCGAGGTGATATTACTAAGGGAAAGCCTATTGTTGTAATGATAAATGGAGGATCAGCCTCAGCATCAGAAATTGTTGCAGGTGCGCTTCAAGATCATAGACGTGCAATAATTTTGGGTACCAAAAGCTTTGGAAAAGGATCAGTCCAAACAATTATGCCTTTGCAAGGTAATGGCGCAATCAGGTTGACTACTTCACGATACTACACGCCATCAGGTCGTTCAATACAAGCGGTGGGCGTGGTTCCCGATGTGCTGGTTGAGCAAGCCAGAGCACCTGATGATAGTGATAAAACGCAAAAAACTCGTACTGAGGCCAGTTTGCGCGGAAGCTTAACGAATGATAGTTTATCTGAAAGTGATAAAAAACGGTTAGAGGAAGAAGAAAAAGAATTAAACGAAAAAGCAAAACTTCGGCGCGATGACTATCAATTATCTTATGCTATAGATTTACTTAAAGGCTTTTCAGTTTTGCAGCAAAAAAATTAAATAAATTGAAAAAGACAATATATCATGAATTCTAAAAAAACTTCTTTATTACCTTACAGACCTTGTGTTGGCATAACGTTAATAAATCATGATAATAAAATATTTGCTGGTCAACGAATAGATAATAGCACCAATGCTTGGCAAATGCCCCAAGGTGGTATTGATAATCCAGAAGATCCGCTAACTGCAGCTTTTCGTGAATTAGAGGAGGAAACAGGAGTCACAAAAAAATCTGTGACCCATCTAGATACTATGGATGAATGGATACCATATGATCTTCCATTGGAACTTGTTCCGAAGTTATGGAACGGGAAATTTCGAGGGCAGATACAAAAATGGTTTTTATTCAAGTTTGAAGATAATGATAAGGCAATCAATATCCAAACAAATCATCCAGAATTTGCAGAGTGGCAATGGATGGCTCCAAATGAACTAATTGAAAGTATTGTGCCATTCAAACTAATAACTTACACAAAAGTCTTAAGATATTTTAAAAAACATTTAGAGAATTAAATTATAAAAAGTTCTTATTGAAGCCATGCAAATATTATAAGAAACTTAATAATCAATTTTGAGAAAACACTGTGAAACAAAATAAAAATTCTGAATATGAAATTTCTAAAACTGGAAATTATTCACAAGGCAAACTTTTTAAATGGATTTGGTTTGATTACCTACGGCAATACAAAGCTTTAATAATATTAGTTATTTTATTAATGACTATTGAGGGAAGTACATTTGGTTTACTAAGCTACTTTATTGAACCCATGTTCGATCAAGTTTTTGCTAAAGGTGATTATGGTGCTATAAAGTGGGTAGGTTTAAGTGTTGCGGGCATTTTTATCTTAAGAGCTTTCAGCGCCTTCTTTAATAAATTAATAACTACCTTTATTGGTCAAAAAGTTATAGCCGCATTACAAAAAAATCTTGTTTCACATCTCTTAACATTTAGCCCAAACTTTTTTCAAGAAAATGCACCTGGCTCATTAATTGAAAGAGTAAGAGGCGATACTGCTGCGATAGAAAGAGTTTGGGCGACTGTTTTGGCAGGATCATTCCGTGATATAGTTGCAGTATTTTCTCTTTTGATAGTAGCTATATCTATAGACCCAATTTGGGCCGCTATAGCGCTTTTAGGAGCGCCATTGCTTGTAATTCCAGTATTTTTTTTAAGAAAATTAATACAACGAACTGCGCGGGAATCTAGATCAGCAGCAGCGGATATAGCAACACGATTAGATGAAATATTTCATGGCATTTCATCTATAAAATTAATTAGTGGTGAGCAAAGAGAATACTCTAAGTTTTCCAATCGATTAAATAAGTTTGTAAGAAATTCGATTTCTTCAGAAGCAGGTATTGCAGCCGTTCCTTCACTTATGGATATAATTGCAGGAATCGGATTTGTAGGTGTTTTAACTTACGGAGGTTATCAAATCATTGATGGGACAAAAACTGTCGGTGAATTTATGAGTTTTTTTACTGCTATAGCTCTTTTATTTGAACCAGTTCGACGTTTGGGTACTATTGGAGGAGCCTCACAAGCAGTTTTCACAAACCTAGAGCGCATACGAAATATTTTTGATCTCAAAGCACAGATAGTTTCTCCACTGAAAAGCGCTATTAAAAAAACTGATTTCTCAAATGAAATAACTTTTGAAAATTTACATTTGTCGATTAATGAAAAAAATATTTTAAATGGTGTTTCATTTACAGCCAATGCAGGAGAAACAACTGCTATAGTTGGACCATCTGGTGCAGGCAAAACGACACTTTTTAATCTAATAGGCAGATTAGTAGATCCAGACAGCGGTAGCGTTAAAATAGGAACAGTTCCAGTTAATCATTTATCTTTGCAAGACCTAAGAACAAACCTATCGTTCGTTTCACAAGACGCTTGGCTTTTTGATGAAAGTATTGAAGAGAATATAAAAATCGGGAATTTAAATGCCTCTGATCATGAATATAAAATTGCTGTCTCTGCCGCAAGTGCTACCAAATTTATCTCTGAAATGCCAGAGAAGGAGAGAACGCCTGTTGGACCTCGTGGATCTAACTTATCAGGTGGTCAGCGTCAAAGAATAGCTATCGCTAGAGCAATATTACGTGACACACCAATATTATTGTTAGATGAACCAACTTCTGCGCTCGACAATGAGTCTCAAAAACAAATTCAAACCGCATTAGATTCCTTATCTAAAGGTCGAACTACTTTGGTAATAGCCCATAAAATTTCAACTATTAAAAATTCAAACAAGATTGTGGTTTTGGATGCAGGTAATGTAGTGGATCAAGGCACACATGAAGAGTTGCTATCTAAATGCAAAGTTTATCAATCACTTTATCAAATGGAAAATAAGTAAAAAATTGAGTTAATTTATAAACATTTTTCAAATAGAATAATAGCTACAGGGAAAGAATTATAATACGTTCTTGCAAAGAATGTTACTGATGGATATCAATCTTCTGATTACATTATGGAGTATTAAATGTGTGGAATAGTTGGATTATTTCTAAAAGATAAATCATTGGAATTAACATTGGGCGAAATGTTAACTCAAATGTTAATAACTATGTCTGATAGAGGCCCTGATAGCGCTGGCATAGCTATATATAAAAATCCAAAGAATTCTTTTACAAAAATAACTGTTCAATCATCTCAACCACAAATAGATTTTGAGAATATTAAGATTGAATTAGATAATCATGATCATCGCATCGCTATGGCGTTTACTATTGCAGGCTTAAGGGCTGAAGCAAATTTAAAGATTTTAGATTGTGCTCATGTGGCCACATCTTTTCCTAACTTTGTCGAACTGGCACGTACCGTAGGTATCACCCTTGACGAGGAGTTTGAGTCATGAACAATGCACCAATTATTACTATTGACGGGGAAGTCACGGAATCGGTCATACCAGAATGGCTACAGAATCTGCAGTAACAACAATGGGAGCGCATCCTTTTTCTACAGGAAATGATCAATGCCTAGTTCACAATGGATCACTATCCAACCATAATTCATTAAGACGTAAATTGCGCAAAGAGGGGATTGAATGTGAGACAGATAACGATACTGAGGTTGCTGCGGCTTTTTTAACCTACAAAATGAATGAGGGATATAATCTAGGGGATGCTTTGAAAGCTGGAATAACTGAGCTTGATGGGTTTTATACATTTTTAGTTGGTACAAAAAATGGTTTTGGGGTTTTGCGAGATCCAATAGCTTGCAAACCAGCAGTTTTAGCTGAAACTGAACAGTATGTTGCTTTTGGTTCCGAATATAGAGCTTTAGTAAATTTACCTAACATCGATAGTGCAAAGGTTTGGGAGCCAGAACCTGCAACAGTTTATTTTTGGGAGCATTAATTAATGGAAACCATTGATCTAACTAAATCGTCATTAAGAGATTTAAACGAAATACTACAAAGACAATCTGAGATTACCAATCAAAAACAATGGGAAGTAATAAATCCAAAAGGTGCGCATGCCGTAGCAGTTGGTTTAAATGCTCCATTAGAATTATCAATTAAAGGCTCAACAGGTTATTACTGTGGTGGTATGAACCAAAAAGCAAATATTAAAGTTTATGGCTCAGTTGGACCAGGTGTTTGCGAAAATATGATGTCAGGCTGTGTAACTATTGAAGGTGATGCCAGTCAGTATGCTGGCGCCACAGGACAAGGTGGCTTGTTAGTAATTAAAGGAAATGCCGCGTCACGATGTGGAATATCTATGAAAGGAATAAATATCGTTGTGCATGGGAATATAGGGCATATGTCAGCTTTCATGGCCCAATCAGGCAATCTTGTCGTCTTAGGAGATGCTGGAGACGCACTGGGCGACAGCCTTTATGAAGCAAGGCTTTTCGTTAGGGGAAATGTTAAATCACTAGGTGCAGATTGTGTGGAAAAAGAAATGCGCCCAGAGCATCTCAATATATTACAGGACCTTCTTAATCGCTCCGATACAAACGCAGATGCGAAAGAGTTCAAGCGTTATGGCTCTGCACGTAGCCTTTACAATTTTGATATAGATAATGCTGGAGATTATTAAATGACAGATCATAGAAAACCACATACAACACCAGTAAAATCATGGACATTTGATGATCATACTAACTCATACATAAGGCGTGCAGCTAAAGAAGGAATTTATCAAATTAGAGGGTTGGGTGCTAAAAGAAAAGTTCCAAACTTTGACGATTTAGTATTTTTAGGTGCTTCAATGTCCAGGTACCCGTTGGAAGGTTATAGAGAAAAATGTAATACTTCTGTAATACTTAGGTACGCGTTATGCAAAAAACCCAATTGAGTTAGATATTCCAATAACCATTGCTGGCATGTCATTTGGCGCCTTATCTGGACCAGCAAAAGAAGCGCTTGGGCGTGGAGCTTCAGCTGCTGGGACATCTACCACAACTGGAGATGGAGGCATGACGCCAGAAGAACGTGGGCATTCAACTAAATTGGTATACCAATATCTTCCATCAAGATATGGTATGAACCCTGATGATATAAGAAAAGCAGACGCTATTGAAATAGTTGTAGGGCAAGGTGCTAAGCCAGGTGGTGGTGGCATGCTTATTAGGTCAGAAAATAAGCGATCGAGTTGCCGAAATGCGGAATTTTCCAGAAGGCATCGATCAAAGATCTGCTTGTCGTCACCCAGACTGGACTGGTCCTGACGATCTAGAAATAAAAATTCTTGAGCTACGTGAAATAACAGGCTGGAAAGTACCAATCTATATAAAAATTGGTGGTGCTCGTCCTTACTTTGATACAACACTAGCAATAAAAGCTGGAGCAGACGTTGTGGTTCTTGATGGAATGCAAGGAGGAACGGCTGCTACACAAGATGTGTTTATCGAGCATGTAGGCCAGCCAACCCTTGCCTGCATTAGACCAGCAGTACAGGCACTCCAAGATCTTGGAATGCACAGAAAAGTGCAATTAGTTTTGTCTGGAGGAATTCGCACTGGTGCCGATGTCGCAAAAGCTCTCGCGTTAGGTGCTGATGCTGTATCCATCGGAACTGCCGCGTTAATCGCATTGGGTGATAATGATCCTCGGTGGGAAAAAGAATATAACAAGCTTGGCACAACAGCAGGAGCCTATGACGACTGGCATGAAGGACTAGATCCAGCCGGCATCACCACACAAGATCCACAACTTTCAGCTCGACTTGATCCAATTTTGGCAGGTCGGAGGTTGAAAAATTATTTAAAAGTAATGACCTTTGAAGCACAAACTATTGCTAGAGCTTGTGGTAAAAATGACTTTTACATAACTTAGAACCTGAAGATTTGTGTGCTTTAACAGTGGAAGCGGCTGCAATGGCTCAAGTCCCCTTGTCTGGCACCAATTGGATACCAGGTAAACCTGACGTATAATAAAAATGAAAGGCATCATATAATGACTATAAATCTAGAAGAATTTGCTAAAGAAAATGGTGTGAAGTATTTCATGATTTCTTTTACAGATTTATTTGGTGGGCAAAGAGCTAAATTGGTCCCTGCACAGGCAATAGCAGATATGCAAAAAGATGGTGCTGGGTTTGCTGGGTTTGCTACATATTTGGATATGACACCAGCATTTCCAGATATGCTTGCGGTTCCCGATCCGTCTTCAGTTATTCAACTACCATGGAAGCCGGAAGTTGCTTGGGTTGCTGGGAATTGTGTAATGGCCGGTGATTTGGTAAACCAAGCACCCAGAAATGTACTTATAAGGCAAAGCGAAAAAGCAAAGGCTGCAGGATTACGTGTCAAAACAGGCATTGAAGCAGAATTTTTCTTGCTCACTCCAGATGGATCCGAACTTTCAGACGAATATGATACTGCCGCAAAACCTTGTTACGACCAACAAGCAGTGATGCGAAGATATGATATCATAGCAGAAATTTGCGACTATATGTTGAAATTGGGCTGGGCACCTTATCAAAATGATCATGAGGATGCGAATGGGCAGTTTGAAATGAATTTTGAGTTTGATGATGCTTTAAAAACTGCTGATAAACATTCATTCTTCAAATTTATGACTAAATCAATTGCTGAAAAGCACGGTATGAGAGCAACATTTATGCCAAAACCGGTTGAAGGTTTAACTGGCAACGGTTGCCATGCGCATATTTCTGTTTGGGATGAATCGGGCACAATAAATGCTTTTGCAGATGACAAGAATGAACTTGGATTATCAGATAAGGGATATAATTTTCTTGGTGGTATCATGAAACATGCAACCGCTATGGCTGCAATAACAAATCCAACTGTAAATTCGTACAAAAGAATTAATGCACCTCGAACGACATCTGGGGCTACATGGGCTCCAAATACCGTGACATGGACTGGGAATAATAGAACACACATGGTGAGAGTTCCTGGACCAGGTAGATTTGAACTTCGCCTTCCCGATGGAGCAACAAATCCTTATCTTTTACAAGCAGTTATAATCGCTGCTGGGATGCATGGTTTAGAAATAAATGCAGATCCAGGAAAACGTTATGATATAGACATGTATGCAGAAGGTTATAAGGTTAAAGGCGCACCAAAATTGCCTTTAAATCTACTCGATGCATTACGCTTGTTTAACAAAGACACTGCACTTAAAGAGGCTCTAGGGCTCGAATTTTCTAATGCATTCTTGAAATTAAAACATGAAGAATGGACTAGTTTTTGCTCCCATTTTTCTTCATGGGAAAAAGAAAACACCTTGGATATATAAAGTCAAATATTTGTTCTTAAAATTTTGTTAAGGAATATAACAGGTATTAACCCAACCAAAATAATCAGAAGTGCAGGTACTGATGCTTTTCCCATCAATTCATCATGCGCAAACTGATATGTAAATGTCGCGAGGGTTTCAAAATCAAATGGACGCAGCAAGAGTGTTATTGGCAACTCCTTCATGATATCTACAAAAGCTAACACTCCACCTGCAATAATTGATTTCTTTATTAAAGGGATCGTAATGCGGGAAATAGTTTTCTGAAAAGACATTCCTAATGTCCGGCTAGCCCAAATTAGATTTGGAGAAGTTTTAGTTAACCCCGATAAAACTGCTCCATACCCTACTGCTTGGAATTTCACTATGTAAGCAAAAATTAACATAAAAATAGTACCACTCAGATAAAAAGTACTATCAGCCGAACTAAATAAATCTAAAGTTCTGTCAACAAATCCAATAAACACAAGAATTCCTATTGCAAGCATTGTGCCTGGAAAGGCATAACCAGAAGCTGAAAAATTAGCGACCGTTCTCAAATATTTTTTCCCACTTAAGTATGCTGTGCATGCAATAATAGTTGACACACCCATTATGCAAAAAGCGCCTATGGATGATATTATTAAAGTGTTAGTAAATATCTTTGTAACCTCATAATAATTATGGAAATTTAAAGAAGTTAAAGCATTTGAACGAAGATATTAAAATTGGAATAAAAAAACCTAATGAGACCGGAATCAGGCAACCAGCTATGCAAAAAAATGCTTCAATACCTGTTATCAATTTAGCTTTTTTGTTTGTTTGCCTAGAACTGGTATCGTTAAATCTTTTTCCTGCCCTAGACCTAATTTCAACAAGCAGTAACATAAGAATAAAAATAAATGTAAATGTTGATATTTGTGCTGCGGCATTAATATTATTCATTCCAATCCAAACGTTAAAGATACCAAGAGTAAGTGTTTCCAATGCAAAATACTCAACAGTACCAAAGTCTGATACAACTTCCATACAGACTAAAGCTAATCCAGCCACAATTGCTGGGCGAGCCAACGGCAAACTTACCGACCAAAAAATATTTCTATTATACAACTGTGCAACCTCATAATAACTATTTGGTGTTTCTCTAAAAGCTGTTCTGGAAAGTAAATAAATGTATGGGTAAAGAACCGAAGATAAAACAAATATAGCTCCACCAAGTGATCTAATCTCAGGAAATATATAATCAGATGCTGTTTTCCATCCCATTAAATCCCTGATAAAACCTTGAACTGGTCCAGCGTATTCAAAAAAATCTGTATAGGCATAGGCTACCAAATACGCAGGACAGGCTAATGGTAGAAGCATTAAAACTTCTAATACCTTACTGAACCTAAACTCATAATTAGTTAAAATCCAAGCCGAAATAATTCCAAATAATAGTGAAAAGAATGACACACCGACCATTAAGAATAATGTAGTTTTTACGTATCTTATTAAGACAGTTTCTAATAAGTGTCCCCATAAGCCTTCACTATCACCAAAGCTAATTAATATTAATGCAATCAACGGACAAAAAATTAAAATAGATAATGCTAAAACTATTATTTGCCAGAAATCTAAGGTCCTCACATTTAATGACATGCAGCTTACCAACCAACACGATCAATAATTTTTTGAGATTCACGAGACAATTTTGCAATTGTTAAAATTGGTAATTTATCTTCCTTAAAACTGCCCCAACTTTTTAATTCTTCTGTAGCCTCTACCTTTGGATTTACTGGATATTCAAAATTTATTTCACCGTATAATTTTTGAGCAAACTCATCAGTCAAAAATTCTAATAGCTTTACAGCTAGGTGTTTGTTTTTTGAGTATTTTGCCACACCACCTCCAGAAATATTAACATGTGCACCCCTATCATTTTCTCCTTGATTTGGGAAAACTAAATTAAGAGAACGCGCCCATGCCCTTTGGTCCTCTTTATCAGAGTATTTTAATTTACCAAAATAATAATTATTTATAATTGCTATATCACATTGACCCTCAAAAATGGCTTTAACTTGTGCTCGATCATTCCCTTGCGGTCTTCTTGCGAGATTGGAAACCAATCCTCCTGCCCATTTTTCTGCATTTTCCAAACCATGTGCAGCAATCATTGATGACATTAAGGCTCGGCTATACACGTGACTTCCAGGTCTAGTGCAAATTTTACCCTTCCAGCGCGGATCAGCCAAATCCTCTATTCTGTTTATTGAACCCACTTTCACTCTGTCTTTTGAAGTTACAATAATTCTTGCTCTTTTTGAAAGACCAAACCAAGTATTGTCTGAACTTCTTAGATGCAATGGAATTTTGTTTTGACAACTTCTTAGATTCTATAGAACTCAGCAAATTCATATCCTGATAGATGTATAATCTCCCAATATCGACAGTTAATACAACATCAGCTGGACTATTTTTTCCTTCAGACCTGAGCCTTTGAGCCAACCCCTTATTCGAATATATAACATTAGTAGCTATGCCTGTTTTTTTTGTAAACTCGTCAAGAAATGGGTTTATTAAAAAAGGCTGACGATGAGAATATATATTCAATTCTTCAGATTTCAAAAAATTTACAGAAGTAAAAAATAATACTATAACTAATCCCAGTATTTTAAATTTATTCATGCCACACATCCCAATTTTTATTTACTGTTTAACTAATGAAAAAAATTTATTTTGAATATAAATACCAAATTTGAAAATATATTTTTTTGCGATTTTAAATTTATTTAATAAGTGAAAAATAACCTCTTTCAGGGGAGTAATATATAAAGTTCTTAAACTATGGCTTCCATCGTGCTCAGCACCATCCAATCCTAGGGTCAAGCTTTCCACGTCAGTTGAATGATGCAATGAGCCAAACAGCCAATCCCATATAGCCAAACTTGCTCCAAAATTTTTATCATGATGCGCCTCATCAATGGAGTGATGAAGTTGATGTTGAGCAGGTGAAATAAAGACATATTCCAACCAACTCCAATATCTAATTCCAATATGAGAGTGTCTTAAATTTGAACCCGCCACATTGAAGGTAAAAACAAATATGTTTGCTCCCAGTACAGTCATTAGATCTACACTATTACCAAAGAGATAAACAAAAATAGAGATTGACACTCCTTGAGTAAAGGCTCCCCTTAAAGAGAAGACAATTCCTTCCAAAGGATGTGTCCTATAAATTGTTAACGGGGTCAGTTTTGTTGCAGAATGATGTACTTTATGTAGAGACCATAAAATTGGCCACTTATGCATCCACCGATGGACAAAGTATTTTGTAACATCATCAAGAATAAAAATAAATATAGTAAAAAATAAAAATATCCAAATTTTGGATAAATTAGAAAATATGTTAAATATCAAATAATTCAATTTTATGTAAATAATTTAAAAATCACAGTCGCTATTGCCATTTGAGTAATTAAGAGTGGCGAAATAAATAGAGTAAAAATTCTATTAATCAAAAAAACTGAATAGTCACTTTTTGAAGATCGAGAAAAAAATACCTTCTTATCAAAGACCTTCCAAAAAGCTTGCCTTACTGAAAGTTTTTTAAGAACTATTAACCAAAGAAATGCTATTCCTATTGAAATAAATACATACCCAATAAAGACACGTTTTTTTGGATCACTGAAGTGCTCAAAAACATCATAAAAGAGATCAACCACCCACATAATATAATCCGATAAAATAATATTTAAAGCTCGGCAAGAGTTATTTCTTGCCGAGCAATTTATTAGATAACCTTAATCGTTTTCAGCACTATCAGAACCACCCAATTTTTCTGCAAGCGCTTCCATATTAGCCGTCTGATCATTAGATCTTGCAACTACTGAAAATTTATCAATCATTAACTTTTGAACTTTCAGCATATGCAATTTGTACTCACCCCAACTGAGAGCCTCATCTTTCATGTACTCACCACTAGAGTCTATTCCAGTCACTTGAGAAGCATTTAATAAAACTGGACCAAAGCCAATCAAGCGATTTAGTTTTACGGCTGTTTCGCCTAGATTCCCTTTGCCCGTTTGAAGCGCCATTGAGAAACCTTTTAGTTCGCCCCAATGTTTGCAATATTTAGCAAAAACTTTAGCTACATCTTCACCAGCATCGAGCATTTTTTCCATCTTGCTAATGTCCTTATATACTGATCCAGCATATTTAAACGTTGACTCAGCAATTACACGCTCCCAGTTTTCTCCAATAACACCTGCGTATGCTACCAATTGAGCACGTTGTGCATCTGTTAGATTTTCACCATTAGCAGAAGTAATTAATTTCCTACCATCAAGAAAAGCCTGCGATACTGTCTGAAGATAGTTAGTTTTGCCACCTTTATCAAAGCTTGACGCATAGTATGCATGCGCAAAAGTCATCTCAGATTTAAGATCTATAACACCGTCACCATTTGCATCAGAAATGGCAAAATTTTTCTTTTTTGCAACTTCGTAACTTTGCTTTGCGCTTAAATTCAAGCTGTGAGCCGCTGCTCCCCAATAGCCAAAAGCTTCGTCCCAAACGTGCTCTTTACCCGTATAAGGCTTGCCCTCTTTGTACGCTTTACTATTAGGATTAACATCCGCTGCTAGTTTTTCATCTAAGTAGTTATCGACTGCTTGGTTGTAAAATACCGCACCCATAGCGAATTTAGAAAACAATTGGGTGTAGTCGTAACCTGTTAAGGGATCAAAGCCTTTTTCTGTAGCCGCCGCTTTTTCTAGCATTAACTCCAGTAACTTCAGGCCCAGTCATCTGTCCAGGCCATCCATTTATCACGCCCTTGTATGACTTGTTAGAAAGTTTCTTGCCCTTTGAAAGACTATTCATCACAGTTTGCTTGATTTGATAATCATCTTTCGAAGCAGGCGAAACGATCATCTTGTTTTTGTCTGAACCAGCAAAATAAGCCATCATTTCTGCTTCTACAGCGGCTGCATTGGAGCCACCATCACCAGTTGATGCTAGTTTCTTAAGGCTGTCATGAAGCACGTGTCTAGCTATCTGACCAGAATATGATACTGAATTAGTTGCAGATCCATCATAACCTTTTACAGTTACTGGAAATGGACCATAATTGTTGGAAGAGTCTCCAGAAGCCATACTAGCAATCATTAATGGGGACAAACTAGCTATTAATACACCAACGGTTCTGAGCTTTGTTTTATTTGATAACATTACATATTTTCCTTATATTTTCACATTATGCAATAAAATTGAAATAGAGTTTAAACGTCTTGTCTTAAGTCTGAGGAATAATCTTGGCACTAATAATTAAGATCATTTCAAATTAAATTTCTCATCTCGTAAGCCTTTTTAAGTCTAATATTACTTTACCTTACTAAAACAGTCGGGCATCTGCAGATAATCCGACTCGATAAGCGATGTCAATAACCTATTAAATTTGTCGGGTAATTTGTCGCGCCATAATATTTTGATCCTAACTTTTAAAATGATAGTAGTTTCAAAATTAATTATATAAGCTTTTTCCACTATAAATAATAAAGATAAGCAAATGGTGGAGTAATAAATGCTTACACGGTATTTAGTTGTGGCCGGCTCAAGTTTAACTCAATTCACAGTCATTGGGCTACTTTTTTCTTATGGTATTTTCTTCAAAGAACTTGAGCTAGAATTTGGCTGGTCAAGGACACTGCTTTCTAGCTGTTCCGCAATAGCATTTCTGTCTATGGGAATTCTTGCAATCATAGGTGGCCGTTTGACAGACAAATATGGGCCCTCCATTGTTTTAGGCATATCAGGTGTATTATTTGGCTTAGGCTTCGCTTTAATATCCCAAATAAGTGAACCTTGGCATTTATTTATAATTTTTGGGTTATTTATCGGTATCGGTCTGAGTACCCATGATGTTGCAACCTTATCAACTATCGCACACTGGTTTCCAAGAGGAAGAGGCCTAATTACAGCAATTGTAAAAGTAGGAACTGCATTATCGATAATATGCTACTACCGGTTATCGCCGCATTTTTAATAATTACTTTTGAGTGGCGAATAGCAACTATAATACTTGGTCTTTCAGCAGCATTTTTCCTATTATTTGCAGCACTCTTTATTAAGTTTCCAAAAAGGCTAGGGGCAAAAGAAAACACTAAGTCCAATGGTGGTATTATTTTCAGTGAAGCATCAAAATCACCAATATTCAAGAAAATATGTATAATTCAGTTTCTTTACTTTCCTACTTTAATAACAATTCCCACCCATATTGCCGTTCATGGAACAGATCTAGGGATGACACAAACAAAGGCTGCATTCTTATTATCAGCAATCGGGGCTGCAAGCATAATCGGGCGATTGTCAGTTGGTGTATTTTTGGACAAAGTGGGTGGGCGAAAATCATATTTATTTTGTTTTGTACCAATACTACTAAGCTTATTAATTTTCATATTCGTCACAAATCACACAATATTATTTTTATTTGTAGCACTTTATGGTTTTGCACATGGGGCACTTTTTGTTGTTGTCTCACCCACTATTGCAGAATATTTTGGATTAAGAGATCATGCATCTCTTTTTGGAATTGTTGTTTTCTGTGGAACAATAGGTGGAGCGATCGGACCTATTTTAGCAGGGAGTGTATTTGACTTAACCGGAAGTTATAATATTGCCTTTGCAACATTATTTATTCTCATTACACTAAGCTCGATAGTCGTACTAACCTTACCAGAGACCAAAAAAATTGATTTTTTGTAATATAAAGGAGTTAAAATGGAACAGATTTTAGAAGGTGGATGTGCATGTGGTAAAAGTCGCTACCAAATAACAAAAAAGCCAATGTTTGTGCACTGCTGCCATTGCCATCTATGCCAACAGCAAACTGGATCTGCATTTATATTACATGCATTCTTAGAACCAGAACATATTAAACTAATCTCAGGAAATCTGACAACTCATAATATGCCAGCAGGCAGTGGTCAAAGACACATCGTAAAACGTTGTGCAAATTGTGCTACGGGTATCATTAGTCATTATGGCCCAAAAGATACATTAAGTATTATTAAAGTTGGCACTTTAGACAATCCTAGCCTCATGCCACCAGATGCTCACATTTTTATAAATGACAAGTTGGACTGGGTAACTTTACCAATGAACATCCCATCATTTGAAAAATTCTATGACTTTGGAGCAACTTGGCCCAAGGAAGGTTATATGAGATTATTAAAGGTCCGCGAAAATAAAAAATAAAATATAACTTCTAAAAATGATTTAGCTAAACTAACACTCACCAAAATTACTAATTATAAAAAAATGGTCCGCACTTCTATTTTAGAAACAGCTGTTCAATGAGATGTGATTGGTAAAAAGAATGGCGGTTGAGATTTCAACCGCCATAAATTCATCTTAAATATTAAAGATAACTTAATTAAACCACCAACGCTCTGATGCTTTACCGCCATCCATATCCCAATTAGCTCCCATTTCATCTTTATGGCCAATCGACTTATTGAGACCATTAATATAGTTAGCAAACATTGGAATTGTGGCACCACCATCATCATGGATTAGAGCCTGGCACCTGTAATACATTTCTTTTCGTTTAGAAACATCAAGTTCTGCTCTTGCCGCAACAACTAAAGAATTGAACTCCTTAGAAGCGTCAGTTCCTCTCCAAGCTGTATCGTTCCAATCAGAACCAGAGACGTAAGCAGCAGAGAACATCCAGTCTTCTGTTGGACGACCACCCCAATAACAAGCACTCCAGCCATACGCATCATTGTTCCAAACATTAGACCAATATCCATCATCAGGCACCTTATCAACTTCTACACTGATACCTGCTTCAGCACACGAAGCAGCAATTAACTGAGCCGCATCTACTGCACCAGCAAATGCCGCATTAGCCGCTGCTATTTTAATTGGCCCAGAATGTCCTGATTTCTTATAATGATGAGCAGCTTTATCTGCATCAAATTCTCTCTGAGGTAAGTCAGTATTTGTATACTGGTTTGCAGAAGATATTGGATGATCATTGCCGAGTGCGCCATGCCCATTCAAGATTTTATCTACAAGTTCTTGACGCTTAATAGCACTCTTTAGTGCCATTCGCAGATCATAATTACCAAATGGCTCAACGTTTAGCCGCATACCAAATGTATAATGCAGTGTCCCTGTATTTTCTATGATATTAACATGTGGAACAGAAGCCAATAGATCAACAGTTTGAGCGTTAACTCTATCGATTGCATCAACTTCACCATTCATCAATGCATTTTGACGTGCAACCTGATCAATAACTGAAGTTTGAACAAGACCATCAAAATAAGCAGCATCTTCTTTCCAATAATTTGGGAAATTAATATCTTAAAAAATCTATCTGGTTCAAAGTTTTCAATTTTATAGCCACCAGTTCCAACGCCACCATCAAAATAAGCAACGCCATCTTTAGATGGTAAAATTTTGAAATGGTAATCTGACATAATAAATGGCCAGTCAGCATTTGCTGCTTCTAAAACAAAAACAACGGTATCTCCATCAACAGACATTCCTTGCAAAGCTTTCAATAAACCTTTTGCACCAGAGGTACTTTCTTCACCTCTGTGGTGGTTAATAGATGCAATTACGTCCTCTGGTGTTAGTGTCTTGCCATTATGAAATTCAACACCCTGTCTTATTTTAAACCGCCAAGTAATTCCATCTTCCGATGAATAGGATTCAGCTAATTCTGGTTGAAGCTGACCTAGGTTATTAATTTCTGTTAGATGATTGCCTGATGAATAACACAAAGCATTTGCAAAACCATTTTCAAATGTTGCTGGATCATAAGAATCTGTTGTAGATCCGTGTCCTAGCGCCACGCGTAATGTGCCACCTGTTTTTGGTGTCGAAGCTTCTGCCTGTACAGCCATAGTTGATGCCGCGGCGATAGTTACGCCCATCGCAGTGGCGCCTTGCATAAAGTCTCTTCGACTAATTCGGCCAGCAGCATAAAGTTTCGACAGTTTGTCGATTGAAATCATAATTTAACTCCCTAATATATTATCGTGAACCCCACTCCACTAATATTAGCGAAGTGTAGAGGATTTTAGTTGGTGATAATCACCTAGATTTAAATAATGGGGCGAATTTCACCTATTTTGCAAGGTTTTTTTTAAAAAGTACGTAATTTGACGTTAAGTAACTATTAGTCGCAAGATTGCCTCCCAATCATATGTACTCTTCGCATATAGTAGCTTTTGGGCAAACTAATACCAAAATAAATAGGGATTAACGGATATAGACATCTAAATTTAATGGATATTATTTAGGATCTTTCAATTGAAATCTTGCAATCTACGTGAAGAATCATTTAAAATGATTGAAATGTAGTAAACAGGGAATTACTTTGCACCCCATTGTCATCACAGTTATTCAAAGAATCTTACTTGGTTTTGTAGCATTATTTTTTGTTTCTCTGATTATCTTTAGTGCAATAGAATTTTTGCCTGGTGATTTTGGACAAGCAATACTTGGGCAACGGGCAACTCCAGAAACAGTAGCAGCATTCCGCCGTGAACTAGGTCTGGATCAACCAGCGTATGTAAGGTATCTGGACTGGGCTGGCGGTATTATAAGAGGTGATTTTGGTCAATCCTTTTCAGGACGTAACTCTTCAGGCATGGATAGGTCACGAACTGTGATGGATTTACTAGATCAAAGACTTAAAAATACATTATTTCTAGCCACAATCACAGCAGTAGTAGCTGTTCCACTATCTTTATTTCTTGGTATTACCGCTGCATTATATCGTAACTCTCTATATGATAGGGTAGTCAATGCTACAACATTAACAACTATATCAACACCAGAATTTTTTGTTGCTTATATTTTAATTTTGTTCTTTTCCTCTCTTTGGGGAATATTTCCTTCTCTTGCAAATGTAGATCCAAGAGACACATTAGATGTAAGGTTTTATAAAACAATATTACCTGCATTAACACTGACACTAGTGATTGTTGCACATATGATGAGAATGACGCGAGCAGCGATCATTAATCTTCTTGCTACATTCAAATGGCGCGTTTGTCTGGTGCTTCGCCAACTGAAGTTATCTTGAAACACGCTTTGCCCAATGCTTGGGCTCCAATAGCAACTGTGATTGCATTCAACTTAGCATATTTAGTGGTAGGTGTGGTGGTAGTGGAAGTCGTTTTTGTTTATCCAGGTGTTGGCCAACTGATGGTTGATGCTGTTAGAACGCGGGACATACCAGTTGTTCAAGCTTGTGCTGTGATCTTTGCGGGCTGGGGGCTGGCCTATCGTTGGCCGATATCATTGGCATTGTCACTAATCCAAGATTGTTGCACCCAAGATGACAGATACACCTCAAGCTTACTCTGGTGAAGTTGGTAGCCGTCGACAGAGGCGTACGCGCTGGGAGCGAACATGGCTTGATTTAAAAAAGGCCCCACCAACAGCAATATTTGGTATGATTGTTATTACTTTTTACGCATTCGTTTCAATTTTTGCTCCACTTTTAGCTCCATTTGGAGAGGCAGACAGTCAATTTTCTGCATACCTAGGCTTTGGCAACACTCACATACTTGGAACAGATCAAATAGGTAGAGATATATTGTCTCGTTTAATATACGGTGCTCGCAATACAATTGGAATCGCACTCGTCACTACCCTCGTATCATTTGCCATTGGCATGTCATTGGGATTAATAGCCGCCATTAATAGGTCTTATATAGATCAGTTACTAAGCCGTGGGGTTGATGTTCTCATGGCTATCCCCTCTTTAATTTTTGCCCTTATGTTATTATCAATATTTGGATCAAGTACAATTAGTTTGATCTGCATTATGGCAGTACTAGATAGCACAAGGGTATTTAGATTAACTCGCGCTGTTTCTATGAATGTCGTCGTTATGGATTATGTAGAGGCAGCCACTCTTCGAGGTGAAAAATTAGGTTGGATTATGCGTCGGGAAATTTTACCCAATATTTTGCCTCCCCTCGTTGCAGAATTTGGTTTGAGGTTTTGTTTTGTATTTTTAACTATTGCGGCACTCAGTTTTCTTGGTGTAGGAATTCAACCACCAACAGCTGATTGGGGAACAATGGTTAGAGAGACGGCTAATTTAATACAATTTGCAAAATACGACTTAACTAGAGCGATGGTTCCCCTTATTCCAGCGGCATGCATAGCGCTTTTAACCGTTTCTGTAAATTTTGTAGTAGATTGGTTCTTACATAAAACAAGTGGTATACGCGATGAGCACTGATCAAATAGGAAAAAAAGGTGATATTCTTTTGGAAATGAAAGATGTCGTAATAGATGGTTTTTCAGATGACAGGTGGCACGAAATAATCAAAAAAGTAGATCTTACGGTGAAACGTGGTGAGGTCGTAGGAATAATTGGTGAAAGTGGAGCAGGGAAGTCTACTTTAGCGAATGTCGTTATGGGCCATCCAGCCTACGCTGTAGGCTTACAAGTGGATCTATAATATTTGATGGGCAAGAGCTCATAAATCAACCAGAAAAAGAAAAACGTAAACTATGGGGCAGCAAGATAGCGTATGTTGCGCAATCAGCTGCTGCCTCTTTCAATCCAGCTCATAGACTACTAGACCAAACGACTGAAAGTGGAATTAGACACGGTTTGATGAGTAAACTCGAGGCAGAGGCTGATGCAATTGATCTTTATAAAGCGATGCAATTACCCGAAGCCGAAACTATTGGTTTTCGTTACCCCCATCAAGTTTCAGGCGGGCAATTACAAAGAGTTATGATTGCGATGGCTATTGCTTGCCGACCAGACCTGATCATTTTTGATGAGCCAACTACGGCGCTGGATGTGACTACTCAGATCGAAGTCTTAGCCGCTATTCGCGACATTGTGGAGCAGTTTGATACGGCTGCCATTTACATTACCCATGACCTTGCAGTCGTGGCGCAGATGGCTGATCGGATTAAAGTATTGCGTTATGGTGAGACAATGGAAGAAGCCGAAACTTCCAAAATGTTAAAAAATCCAAGCCATCCTTACACAAAATCACTTTGGTCTGTTCGATCAATTGAGAAGAAAGCCACAACATCAAATGACAAAATACTTGAAATAAAAAAAAGTAGTATTAGAAGCATTTAAATGTATTACACGATATCAATATATCAGTGCCTCGAGGTAAAACAGTCGCACTCGTGGGTGAAAGTGGTTCTGGAAAGTCAACAATAGCAAGAGTTATAACTGGATTATTACCAGCAAACCAAGGTGAAGTTCTCTTTAATAGCGCCCCCCTTCCCAATGCACTTTCAGGGCGCTCCACTAAACAATTGCAAAAAATTCAAATGATTTATCAAAGTGCTGACACTGCAATGAACCCACGCCATACAGTGGGTGAAATAATTGGAAGGCCTCTAGAGTTTTATCTAGGTTTGAAAGGAAAAGAAAAAGAAGCCCACGTTATAGAGTTACTTGAAATGATTGAGCTGGACGAAAGTTTCTTTGATCGCTTACCTTCAGAGTTATCAGGTGGACAAAAGCAAAGGGTAATGATTGCAATGAGCCCTAGCCGCAGAACCTGAACTAATAATATGTGACGAAGTGACCTCTGCTCTTGATCAAATTGTTCAAGAAGGGATCCTAAAGCTTCTTTTAAAACTACAACAGGATCTTGATATAACTTATATTTTTATCACACATGACATTGCTACGGTAAGGGCAATCTCGGATGAAATAGTTGTAATGTTGGACGGAAAAGTGGTTGAGCAGGGTATGAAAGACGAAATATTCTCTCCACCACACCCAGATTACACAGAACTTTTGTTATCTTCTGTACCAGAAATGGACCCAGAATGGTTAACTAATCTTTTAAAAAAAAGAAGCCCTAAATAAAAAGCCAGCTAATTACCTGGCTAAAATCTCAATATTCTGTTTAGAACCCAAGACCTTCATATTTTTTCTTGAATTTCGAAACACGGCCGTCCGTATCTAACAATCGGGTGCCACCACCCGTCCATGCTGGGTGTGCTGAAGGGTCAATATCCAAAGCAAGTACAGAACCCTCTTCCCCATATGTGGATTTCATTTTAACAATTGTACCATCTGTCATTTTCACATCAATTAAGTGGTACTCTGGGTGAACATCTTTTTTCATCTTAAAACTCCGTCTGCAAATAAACTAAGCGTTTTGCTTAGGTTTGTAATTTGTTTTTTCAGCAATACGCGCAGATTTACCACGACGAGTACGTAGGTAATACAATTTAGCTCTTCGAACTCTCCCACGTCTTATCACGGCGATTTCTGATATATTAGTTGAGTGCAATGGAAAAACTCTTTCCACACCCTCTCCAAATGAAATCTTTCTCACTGTAAAAGACGCTGCGATTCCACTGCCACCATTTCTACTAATACAAACACCCTCGTAGTTTTGAACCCTAGAACGTGTCCCCTCAGTTACTTTATATCCAACACGGATTGTATCCCCAGCCTTAAAGTCTGGTATTTCTCTTCCAAGAGATGCTATTTGCTCAGCTTCAAGCTGTTCAATTACATTCATAATATTTTCCTTTTTCTCGCAGTTTTCTGCGACTTATGATGCACCTAAGAGCTTTGCGTCTTCTTTTGGGTCTTTACAAACTTTAAGCCCACCAAAGATTAGGTCACTATTTTTTAACAGCTTGTTCTATCCTCTATTTATAACAACTTTGCTAGTCGAAGAAACCTAGCTTCTATGTTACTAAGGACAAAATAGCCTTTTTATCTAAATTATCATAAATGATTCTCAGACTTGTGGCGGTATAAGACGTATTATCAGTACAGGCAAGTATAAGCGCTTACATATAATACTCTAAATTAAACAAATCACAAAATTACATTAATTTTAAATCACCCTTCAGTTATTTTTTGTTTAAATTCAAACTCTTAAATATCTTTTCTGTTTTATATTTTTTTTTGCATTCTATAGATCTCCCACAAATCAGGACGACATGATTTTGTCAGCTTTTCTGATTGCTCTAACCGCCATTCATCGATCTTTTTGTGATTTCCAGAAGAAAGTACTTCAGGAATCACAAGGTTATTCCAATTTTTAGGACGAGTATATTGAGGATGCTCCAACAACCCATTCGCAAAACTTTCCTCATCTAACGAAGCCTTATTCCCAATAACATTGGGTAATAACCTGACAGTCCCATCGATGATTATTTGTGCTGGAATTTCCCCACCAGTTAAAACAAAGTCACCAATGCTTACTTCCTCAATATCATAGAAATCTATTACGCGCTGGTCTACTCCTTCAAAGCGACCACATAGCAAAGTAATACCATCAGCTTTACTAAACCTTTCAGCCATTTTTTGGTTAAATGGCTTCCCGCGAGCAGATAAGTATATTATTGGGTTTTTTTTAAATTATGATAAAGCTTCCTTGATCGCCTGACCAATAATATCTGCCCTCAGTATCATTCCAGCACCGCCACCAGCTGGGGTATCATCTACATTTCTATGTTTACCTTCACCAAAATCTCGAAGATTTATCGTTTCAAGTGACCACAGATTTTCCTGGAGAGCCTTTCCAACCAAGGAGTAACCCAACCCACCCGGAAACATTTCTGGAAATAAAGTAATCACTTTAGCTTTCCAAATTCCCTTCAGGTCTGGGTGACTTTGTACTAATTCGCGTGGTTTTGTCGTAGCCTTTATTGAAAGTCGACCATGGGATTTTGGAGAATCTATCATATATTTTCCATCGGAATTATACCTTCAGGGGGATCAATAATTAGAAATCGCTCTTTCAAATCCACCAGAGGAACTGATTTTTCTGAAAACGGAATTAAAAACGTATTGTTCAATCTTTGAATAAATATCTCCAAAATGGGTCCTGCGCCATAATCATATACAGCATCTACACGCCCAATTTCATTTCCACCCGTATTTTTTGTTTTCATTCCTATCAGATCTGCATGATAATATTCATCATTGCTTAAATTAGGTAGCTTGTCTCGGTCTGCGTAAAGGCGAGTTCCTTTAAGTTTTTCAGCCTGCTCCTTGCTCAAAACCCCATCGATTTTCGCAGACAGCCCAGCACTCAACTTTCCTGTAATTTTTAATTGAAAAATCTGCAAACCATCTTCAGAAGTTAAAGGATTATAGGACCCAATGTCACTAGGTTCAGAACAGAAGCTCTTTAAGCGAACTTCTCCACTAATACCAAAACTACCCGCAATAGCTCCTACACAAGTTTTCTCTTTATCCATTTTAAATTTCTTCGTAAAATTAAATATAATTTCGCGCTTATTTTAACGATAAGCGACTTTAAATGTAAAATCGCTTATCGTTTTCTTATAACATAATATTAAAAAAGAACTTATTTCTTTTTTGCTTCTACTGCTGGGGCTTCCTCTGCAGCTGCTTCTACTGCTGGGGCTTCCTCTGCAGCTGCTTCTACTGCTGGGGCTTCCTCTGCAGCTGCTTCTACTGCTGGGGCTTCCTCTGCAGCTGCTTCTACTGCTGGGGCTTCCTCTGCAGCTGCTTCTACTGCTGGGGCTTCCTCTGCAGCTGCTTCTACTGCTGGGGCTTCCTCTGCAGCTGCTTCTACTGCTGGGGCTTCCTCTGCAGCTGCTTCTACTGCTGGGGCTTCCTCTGCAGCTGCTTCTACTGCTGGGGCTTCCTCTGCAGCTGCTAATTTATCTGCTTTTTCTTGCGCTCTATCTTTTGCCTTTTGACCAGGCTCTGCTTTTTTAGGGTTATTCCTATCTTTCTTTTCAATCGCTCCCGCCGCTTCAAGCATTCGAGATATTCTATCTGTTGGTTGAGCGCCCTCTCCCAACCAATAATTGATTCGATCCATATTCATCGTTACCCGCTCTTCACTATCCTTTGGTAAAAGTGGGTTGTAAGTGCCTAATTTTTCAATAAAGCGACCGTCACGGGGCATGCGACTATCAGCAGCAACAATCCTGTAAAAAGGTCTTTTCTTTGAGCCGCCACGGGCTAAACGAATTTTCATGGCCATTTTATTTCTCCTTTGAATGGCGTTTAATGTTAACTAAAATTAACACTATTGATTACGATTTATACTTTTGTGTTGAGTAACTACTTCATCAATTATGAATGCTAAAATTTTCTTAGCAAAAGTTGGATCTAAACCAGAACTTTTGGAAATAGTTTCCAATCTAAACATCTGCTCTGCTTCTCTTGAAGGATCTGAGGCAGGCAAATCATTTTCTGCCTTAAGCTTGCCAACTGCTCGAGTATGAGAAAAACGCTCTCCCAACGTATTAAATAAAATCGCATCTAAACGATCGATACTTTCTCTGTGTGTTTTCAATAACTCTGCAGCGCGCACTGTTGAACTCATCATATAACCTCCCAATGAAACCAATTAATTAACAATTGCATTTCAAACCTAAACTTAAAAAACATTATTTCTTCTTTCCAAACCCCGAAAGACCAGGTGGTAATCCACCTCCCAGCCCTGGGAACCCACTTTTACCATTTGTCAGTTGTTTTGTAGCCGCTTCCAATGCTTTTGAATCCATGTTTCTGGGATCCATTCCATCTGGCATTGAAGGCTGTCCACCCTTGCCAAACATTCCCTGCATTGCTTGCTTGAGCATTCCACCTTTACCCATTTTTTTCATCATATCAGACATTTGTCTGTGCATTTTTATGAGTTTATTTAATTCTGAAACCTCTTGACCTGCTCCAGATGCTATTCTTTTCTTACGGCTAGCTTGCAGAATTTGAGGAACTGCCCGCTCTCTCTTCGTCATCGACTGAATTAAAGCAACTTGTCTCTTAATCATTTTATCATCAAAGCCAGCTTCTTCGACTTTCTTTGCCATTTTTCCCATGCCAGGTATCATTCCCATAACACCTTCCATTCCGCCCATCTTCATCATTTGTTCAAGCTGCGTCTTCAAATCATTCATAGAGAATTGACCTTTTTGAAATCGCTTCATCATTCTTTCTTGTTGCGCTGTTTCTATAGTGTCTTGAGCTTTTTCAACCAAAGAAACTATATCGCCCATTCCCAGAATTCTACCCGCCACGCGATCAGGATGGAATTCTTCTAAAGCGTCCATTTTTTCACCAAGCCCAATAAATTTGATAGGCTTGCCAGTAACGGCTCTCATCGATAATGCCGCACCACCACGACCGTCCCCGTCCATCCTTGTTAAAATGACATCAGAAATCCAAAATTTCATTAAAAGCTTTAGCAGTATTTACAGCATCTTGACCTGTTAAACCATCAACGACCAAAATTGTTTCGCGTGGTGTCGCAATATCTCTTACCGACTGAACTTCATCCATTAACACTTCATCAATATGCAAGCGCCCAGCAGTGTCTAAAATAAAAACATCATAACCACCCAAGGTGGCTTGCTGCTTTGCTCTTTTTGCAATTTCTACCGGCTTTTGTCCCTTTACAATTGGCAAGGTGTCAACACCAATTTGCATTCCCAGTATGGCAAGTTGTTCCATTGCTGCGGGACGATTAACATCGAGAGATGCCATCATAACGCGCTTGCCATTTTTTTCCTTTAATCTTTTTAAAACTTCAGGAACTTCAGGTTTTTCCCGAACCTTGCAAGCCAACCATCAGAATTGGTGCGGGTGGGTTATCAACTTTTAACTGGCCAGGTTCTGGGTTGTCGCCAGCCAATACGTATACTAACTCATCATGAACGATCTTAACTACCTGTTGACCTGGCGTAACCGACTTCGTAACTTCTTGACCTGTTGCCTTATCCTGAACAGCTTTTACGAAATCACGAACGACAGTTAGAGAAACGTCTGCTTCAAGCAGAGCAACCCTTACCTCCCTCAATGCTGTCTTTACATTATCCTCAGATAAAGCACCTTGCTTGGTTAGTTTTTCAAAAACACCACCAAGGCGTTCGGATAGATTTTCAAACATGGGTCTGCCCCCTTCGCTCCCATTAAGCCTATACTAAACTGTCTTAAACAAAACGACAAACACACCCGTGGGCGATACTCGCTGACGGATGTCGATCTTAGCTTTAGCTTTAGACCGGAAGTCATTATACTTCCATGATTGCCGAGGGATTTATCATTAGGGTTTACTTGTCTATAGAAGATGTCAGCATTCTTTAGGTAAAAAGAGAGATTATTATTTATATTGGCACCACCTACTAAATAAAACCTTCACCTAAAGTTTTACGTTAATTCTGTTTTTATGAAAAGTTCTAATGCTTCTAAGTCAATATTTTCAAACTGCCCAAATCCTTCCATCCAAATACTGGCCATTTTCATACCAAGGGGATCAAGTTTACACCACTTCATCCTGCCTCGCCTTTCTTGCTTTATTAAACCTGCTCGCGATAATATTATTAAATGTTTTGATATTGCTGCTAAAGAGATTTCAAATGGCTCAGCAACATCTGTGACTGCCATGTCATCCTCTAGTAACATCCTAAGGATTTCCCTTCGGTTGCCATCTCCCAATGCCTGAAAGATTAAATCTAAATTTTCATCCATACCACTTTTCTCTGTTCATTATTTAAGACTGGGAATTCTCACTGGCACTTCTATTTAAACCTAACAAAAATAACTTCACGCCTTCACATAACTTTCTAAAAAGACATAGCTCGACATAATATTCAACCAAATGGTTGAATATTATGCTTTGTCATGAAAAGCAAAATTTCATATCCAGCTAAAATTATTTCTATATTTTTTTAAAAAATCAATTAAAACAGTCACTTAAAAAATATAAACCGGTACACTTTTAATTGACTCTTTTTCTGTTGATACCTATTTTCACGACAACGTTTCTAGGAGGCAAATTCAATGTCTGATGGACCTGACAAAAAAAGTCTGGACCAATTAAGCCAAAGAATAGCTATTGCAAAAAAAGCAACAGAAAAGCCCCCTAAAGGACAGCACCATGAAGCAGAAGTTCAGTCGGCTTGGCGAATGGTAATAGAACTTGTGACTGGCATGATCGTCGGTTTTGGCATTGGATATGGATTGGATTATTTTCTTAATACCTTACCGATTTTTCTAGTGACTTTTACGTTGCTAGGTTTTGCAGCTGGTGTCAGAATTATGATGCAGACAGCTAAGGAACTTCAGCGGGTAAACATAAAAAACAATAGTGACAATGTCGCTAACGAAAAAAAGGAATAATACAGTGTCTGGAGCAGCTGAAAGCAAGTTTAACATACATCCAATGGACCAATTTGTGGTAAAACCTCTATTTGGAGGTGAACTTGCATGGTATAGCGTAACTAACGTAACTCTTTGGATGGGTATTTCAGTACTAGCTGTAATAGCGCTGTTAGTTATTGGCACACGAGGCAGAGCAGTAATACCTAGTCGCAGTCAATCAATCGCCGAAATAATTTATGGATTTGTTTACAAGATGGTTGAAGATATAGCTGGAAAAGAAGGCTTACGATATTTTCCATATATAATGACACTTTTCATGTTTATTGTCTTGGCCAACTTACTTGGACTTCTTCCAAAGTCTTTTACGACCACAAGTCATATCGCCGTTACGGCAACTATGGCATTTGCGGTCTTTATCTTTGTTACATTACTAGGATTTGTAAGAAATGGTGCCAAATTTTTAAGCCTTTTTTGGATTTCCTCAGCACCTTTACCACTTAGGCCAATTTTGGCGCTAATTGAAATAATATCATATTTCGTGCGTCCAATAAGTCACTCTATACGACTAGCAGGTAATATGATGGCTGGTCACGCCGTAATTAAAGTTTTTGCCGGTTTTGCCGGCGCAATGGGATTTGGAGCAGTTTTTCCAATAGTAGGAATAATGGCAGTTTATGGATTAGAAATGCTCGTAACAGTCATTCAAGCCTATGTTTTCACAATTCTAACATGTGTTTATTTAAATGATGCATTGCATCCAGCACATTGACTTTGAATAAAAAAATTAGCGATTAAAAAATAAAGGAGAAAAAAATGGCAGACGTATCAATGGGTCCAGACCTAATAAAAATGGGAGCTTATATCGGAGCAGGTCTTGCCTGTACTGGAATGGGCGGTGCAGCAATCGGAGTTGGCCATGTAGTGGGTAACTATTTGTCAGGCGCATTACGCAACCCATCAGCCGCAGCCGGCCAAACAGCAACTATGTTTATTGGTATCGCATTTTCTGAAGCATTAGGAATTTTCTCGTTCCTAGTCGCTCTTCTATTAATGTTCGCTGTATAAGTATATCAAGTTACAGGCACGTCATCATGGCGTGCCTGAAAAGATTCAGACAGCTTCGTCTGAATATCATATGGTAAATGGAGGGTGCTATGGCATCTGAAACAACGGCAGCTACTTCTGAACATGCAGTAGGTATGCCTCAATTAGATATAAGTACTTTTTCTAATCAAATTTTTTGGTTAGTCATAACATTGGTTATTATATATTTTGTATTGAGTAAAATTGCTTTACCAAGGATCGCATCCGTACTTTCTGACAGGCAAATGACAATAAGCAATGATATTGCAAGAGCAGAAGACCTTAAGCAATCAGCTATTGAAGCAGAAAATGCTTATAACTTGGCGCTCTCTGAAGCCAGAGCGGAAGCACAAATGATAATAGACGAAGCAAAAGCAGAAATTAAACAAGAGTTATTGGAAGCCACAGAAAAAGCTGACGTAGAAATATCTAAAAGAGCTGCAGAATCAGAAAAAGCAATATTAGAAATGCGCAAAGGGGCTTTAAAAGCCGTCGAAGAAGTGGCCAACGACACTGCGCAAGCCATACTAGCTAAGGTAATGCCAAGTTTGAATGATGAGAAAACGATAAAGAAAGCGGTTTCAGACCGAATGAAAGAGTAAGATATGAAAAAATTAGTATTTATTTTACCTGCTTTAGTCCCAACGCCTTTGTTGGCTGCTAGTGGTCCGTTCTTTTCACTCAATAATACAGATTTTGTTGTTACAGTAGCATTTGTACTTTTTGTTGCGGTCCTTCTTTATTTAAGAGTTCCAGCGATGGTAACTAAAATGCTTGATGAGCGTTCAAAAGGAATTCAATTAGAGTTAGATGAGGCCAGATCCCTGATGGAAGAGGCGCAATCATTATTAGCTTCTTATGAACGAAAGCAAAAAGAAATTGCAGAACAATCTGAACGGATCATAAGAAATGCGAAAGAAGAAGCAGCTTTAGCAGCAGAGCAAGCCAAAAAAGATTTAGGAGTTTCTATTGAAAGACGGATAGCAGCAGCAAATGATCAAATAAGCTCAGCGCAATCTGCCGCAATCCGCGAAGTGCGTAATAATGCAATCTCTGTTGCAATCTCTGTTGTAGAAAAAGTTATAGCATCAAATATTAAACTTGACGAAAGTAACGCACTGATTGATGTAGCTATTTCAGATGTGGCGTCTAAACTTCATTAATAAATAACTTTAACCCTCTTATATTATTAATTAGCTTCATATTGAGCACTTTCGCGTGCCAAAATGGCTTTTTTTAGATCCAAACCCCAATGATAACCACCTAATTCACCATTACTTCTGAGGACACGGTGACATGGAATTAACCAGCTTATAGGATTTTTCCCAATAGCCGTTCCCACCGCTCTCACCGCTTCTTTATTATTTACCGCTTGTGCAACGTCAGAGTACGTTGTTACAAATCCAGAGGGAATATTAAGTAAAGCTTCCCAAACTTTGATTTGGAATGGCGCACCAATGAGGTGAACATTGATAATACCTTGCTCAGAAATTAATGAACTAACAATAGCTTCTAGCTCCAGTTTGTTCTTGGTATAAGTTGCATAAGGCCATCTCAATTTAAAATCATTAAGTATATCTTCATCATTCTTCTGGCCACAAAAGCCCAAACCACATAATCCCCTGTTAGTGGCCATTATCAACATTTTTCCATAAGGGCTATCAAACCAAGACCAATTAATGTGAACTCCCCTACCTTTCAATGCATACTCACCAGGGGTCATTGCCTCCCATTTTATGAACAAGTCATGCAATCTACTAGTTCCAGAGAGGCCAACATTTAATGTTACATCTAGTAATGTATGTCTTTTTTTTAATAATTCTTTTGAAAAGCCCAATGTTAAATACTGCTGATAACGTTTGGGTGATACTCCAACCCACTCTGTAAACAATCTCTGAAAATGATGTGGGGACATGCCAACAGAATCTGCAATTTCTTCAAGTTTGGGTTGCCGTGTTAACGATGAGGTTATAAAGGTAATCGCACGATTAATTATTAAGTAGTGATAACTCTGAGACATGATTCCCCCTTTTGCATAAAGGTAATCATAGATAGGTCTTACTAATAAACCCGAAACTTGCGCAATTAAACTAACACAAACAAAAAATTGACAATTATTTAAGCTTAAGGACTAGATTTTGGAAAAAGAATATCAAGTAATTGGAATTGGCAACGCCATGGTTGACATACTCTGTTATGAAAATGATAATTTCTTGAATTCTCATGACATTACTAAAGGTATTATGCAATTGATCGATATCTCTCGAGCAAAGCAATTGCATGAGATAATTAAAGTATCAAAATCTGAGAGTGGCGGATCTGCAGCGAACACGATAGCAGGTATTGCAAAGCTTGGTGGCAAAACTGCGTACGTTGGAAAAGTTAAGAATGACTCTCTAGGAAAGGTATTCGCACAAGATTTAAAAAACCAAAATGTAATTTATAATACTCCATTTGCTCAGGAAACAAGCATTGATGAAACAGGTCGTTGCACAATAATCGTAAGCCCAGATGGTGAAAGATCTATGAATACTTATTTAGGCGCTAGCCGATAAATTAATTTTACATATTGATGAAACACAAATCAAAAGATGGAAATGGATCTATTTAGAAGGTTATCGTTTTGATGGTCCAGAAAGTCATGAAGCTTTTAACAAGGCAATAAAAGCATGTAAAAGTGCAGATGGAAGAGTGTCTCTAACTCTTTCAGACCCATTTTGTGTTGAGCGCCATCGTGAAGCTTTTCATAATATGATAAAGTCAGATATAGATCTGTTATTCTGTAATGAATTTGAGTTAAAAGCAATGTATCAAACAAATGATTTGAACAAAGCTTTGAAACTCTGCTCTAACGAAGTTGAAATATTAGCTTGTACGGCTGCTGAAAATGGCGCCTTCGTAATGAATAAAAATGAAAAAATTCACATCCCGGCAATCCCAACAAAGATCGTAGATGCAACTGGTGCTGGAGATATGTTTGCTGGTGCTTTTCTTTGGGGATTAATCGAGGGTTATGATCTGGCAACCTGTGGCAAAATGGGGTGTATTGCTGCATCAGAAATAATCAGTCATCTTGGCGCTCGAGCTGAAAAAGATGTAAAAAAGCTATTTACAGAAAATAATCTCCTTTAAATAGTTAACTATCTTCTCGACGATCTATAACCCTGACAGCTTTACCTTGCGATCGGGGGACTCCATCTGGATCATGAACAATCACCTCAACAGACACTCCCACAGTCCCCTTAATCTTTTGCTCCAGTAACATACTAGATTTCAGTCTTTGCTCGTAGTGCCCATTATCTGCGGAACATTCAGTATGAACTAACATTTTGTCCATTCTATTATCCTTAATTAACTCTATTTGAAAATGAGGCGATAACTCAGATATAGTTAATAATTGTTCTTCAATTTGAGTTGGAAAAATATTAACACCTCTTAAAATGATCATATCATCAGAGCGACCAGTGACCTTTTCCATACGTCGCATCGAGCGCGCTGTCCCTGGTAGTAATCTGGTTAGATCTCGGGTTCTATATCGAATTATTGGCATTCCTTCTTTAGTTAATGTTGTGAAAACTAACTCTCCCATAGCACCATCAACTTTTGGTTGATTGGATTTGCTATCTATTATTTCTGGAAAGAAATGATCTTCCCAAATATGCAACCCATCTTTAGTTTCGACGCATTCAGTCGCCACACCAGGACCCATAACTTCTGACAATCCATAGATATCCACTGCATGCATATCAAAGGACTGTTCCACCTCTTCGCGCATGGCGTTGGTCCAAGGCTCTGCGCCAAATATACCAACTTCTAGACAACTATCGCGGGGGTCTCGACCTTGCGCTTTATACTCATCTAATATTGAAAGCATTAAGAGGGAGTAACCATGATCGTTGTCGCTTTAAAATCTTCTATTAATGTGACTTGTCTTTGAGTCATTCCACCTGAAATTGGTACAATTGTACAACCTAATTTTTCTGCACCGTAATGTGCCCCAAGTCCGCCAGTAAACAATCCATACCCATAAGAAATATGAACAGTGTCTCCAGGTCTAGTACCACTCGCTCTCATTGATCTAGCAACTAAGTCAGCCCAACGTTCGATATCACCTTTAGTATAGCCTACAACTGTAGGCTTTCCTGTCGTACCAGAAGATGCATGAATTCTTGAAATTTGACTTTTTGGAACTGCAAACATCTTAAAGGGATAATTTTCCCGTAAATCTTTTTTTTCTGTAAAAGGAAATTTCTCAATGTCAGTTAAAGTCCTTGAAATCAGAAGGATGAACTCCAATATTATCAAATTTATTTTTATAAAATTCAACATTATTATAAGCGTGCTCCAAAGACCAACGCATTCTTTTAAACTGCAAATCAGATATTTCATCCCGACTAGCGATCTCAATCGGATCTAAACTTTTCTTACTTGGGGTTAAGTTTTTCATTTCCCATCCTCAGCAAAATGTTTTCCATCCAGTTTTCGTGAACATCCACGCATTTCAGCAATCACGCGGTTTTGAGAACCAACAACACGAACATCATAAATACCCGTTCGACCACGCTTGCTTATTTCTTCTGCAGTAGCAATTAAAAGCTCTCCAACTTCAGCAGTTTCAATAAAGTTAATAGTATTAAATTGCGCCACTGTTATTTCATTGTAACTATTACAAGCGAATGCAAATGTACTATCAGCCAAAGTAAATATAAAACCCCCATGACAAATATTATGCCCATTTAAATGATGTAAATCTACTTTCATCGACATCTTAGCAAATCCTGGCCCAATCTTATCAAGCCTTATACCAACGTGTTTTGTGGCACTATCGTTTTCCAACATTATTTTTGCACATTTTTCAGCGCATGCTTGGGCTTCCATTAAGTATCCAATTTTTTTCAAAGTATTTACAATTGTTACAAAGTAGTCAATATTTAAAAAAGTTCGTAACGTGGGTAATTTAATGAGTATCCAAGATACCAGCCAATTTGATTTGAACAATCTTCCTAATGGATTCCACGAGAACCCATTTGAATTTTATTCAAATTTAAGACAAACTGAACCAGTAAAATTTTTACCAGACAACTCTGTTTTAATCACTTCCTGGGCTGACCTGAATTTAATATATAGAGACACAAAAAAATTCAAATCTGATAAAAGAATAACTTTTGGCAAAAAGTTTGGTGATACTCCGTTATTTGAACATCATACTACATCCTTGGTATTTAATGACCCCCCATTACATTCACGCGTAAGAAAAATTATGACAGGAGCAATGAACCCCAAAGCAGTTGCTTTAATGGAGCCTGGTCTTGAAAAATTAATAGACGGTTTGCTTAATACAATGGAAGACGAATCAAATTTAATTGAAGATTTCGCAATGAAAATACCAGTGGAAGTAATTGGAAATCTTTTTAATATTCCACACTCTCAAAGAGGTCCTCTAAGGGATTGGTCATTAGCTATTCTTGGTGCTTTGGAACCATCACCAACAAATATTCAATTGTCTAAAGGCAATACTGCAGTCTTGGAATTTAAAGATTTTTTAAAAGACATAACAGATGAGAGGCGAATAAATCCTGGGAACCCCGATACTGATGTTCTAACGAGAATGTTAGAAGCTGAGGAAAGTAACCTTAGCGAAACAGAACTCCTACAGAACTGTATTTTTATACTAAACGCCGGACATGAAACTACAACTAATCTAATCGGAAATTCGCTTTGGGCCTTAAGCCATTATCCAGCTGCAAAGGAAATGTTAATTAACACTCCAGAAATGCTAGATTTAGCTATTGAAGAATTTTTGCGGTTTTTGTCCCCAAATCAATTTGGCAACCGAGAGACTGCAAGTGAAGTTATCTTAGGTGGCAAAAAAATTCCAAAATATAGCAATCTACATCTTTGTATTGGTGCTGCAAATCGAGACCCTTTGCAATTTGAGCAACCAGAGAAATTAATAATTGATCGAAATCCAAATCGACATTTAGCATTTGCAGGCGGAGCACATCATTGTGTTGGTTCCTCATTAGCTAAAATGGAAGCTCGAATAGCAATTAGAAAATTTTTAAAAAAATTTCCTAATTATGAATTAGTGTCAGAACCAATTTGGAGTAAAAGAATAAGGTTTCGAGGATTGACGCACCTACAGGCAAGATTGGAAAATTAAATGAAAATTGAAAGTTATGCTTTTGAAAATTGGCATAGCCCTAAGGGCATAATAAAAAAAATATATGCAGGGGCAACTGGTTTGGAAATTGGAATTCTTGGAGCGTCCTTGGACACTCAGAAAATGAGGGATCACGCCATTCAAGTAGGAGGCAAAAACTTACGACAATTGGGGTTTCATGAAAGAGCTAAGATTTTAAAAGCATTAGCTATCTATTTATCTGAAAGAAAAGAGCAGCTTTATAAATTAAATTATTTAATGTATCTATTATCGGTAATACTGTTGATCTACCTGATGGTGGTATTGGAACTTTAATGGTTTATTCGTCAAAAGGCCGTAAAGAAATGCCTGATGGAAAAATTTACTTAGACGGATCAACTGAGCAATTATCTAGACAAGGTACTTTCTTGGGACAACATATACACGTACCAAAACAAGGAGTTGCTGTTCATATTAATGCTTTTAACTTTCCTGTTTGGGGAATGTTAGAAAAACTTGCACCTTTTTTTAGCCGGAATGCCTACTATAATCAAACCTGCAAGTGATACAGTGTATTTGGCTGAAGCATGTTTCAGAATGATGATAGAAAGTAACTTGCTTCCAAAAGGCTCAGTGCAATTTATTGCTGGAAGCACTGGGGAGTTATTAAATCAATTGGGATCACAAGATGTAGTTTCATTTACAGGATCAAAAAAAACAGCTGAAACATTAAAATCTTATACAAATTTGATTGAAAATTCAGTAAAGTTTATTTCTGAACAAGATAGTTTGAATGCATCAATACTTGGGCTCGATGCAAAACAAGGTTCACCAGAGTTTGACTTATTTATAAAAGAAGCTGTTTCAGAAATGACCACAAAGGCCGGTCAAAAATGTACTGCTATGCGTCGCCTGATTATTCCCTCTAATTTTGTTAAAGACGTTAGTGACGCTCTGATTGAAGCCTTATCAAAAGTAAAAATAGGAAACCCTGAAAATATAGAAACAGAAATGGGGTCAATTGTATCAGAAAATCAAAAACAAGAAATTTTAAACATTACATCGAAATTTTCACAAGAAAATAAGTTAATTTTTAAGGGTGTGGAACCAGAAAAAGGTGCATTTGTAAGCCCACACTTATATCACAGTACCAACGCATTAAAAGGTGGTATTGTACATAATATTGAAGCTTTTGGGCCAGTTGCCACGATAATGAACTATGATGATTTAAGTCAAGCAAGTGAGTTGATCAAATTAGGGGGAGGAAGTTTGGTATCGTCTATTTTTACATTCGACTCCCATTTTGCAAACAACATAGTCGCAGATATAGCTGCTTGGAATGGGCGAATATATATTAACAACAGGGAAAGTGCTGGTGAGGCGACCGGGCACGGTTCTCCCCTCCCACATTTAACACATGGAGGTCCTGGACGAGCTGGTGGAGGTGAAGAGCAAGGCGGTATAAGAGGCGTAAAGCATTATATGCAAAGGACAGCAATACAAGGGAGTCCTCAGATCTTATCAGTTATTAAGAATCAATGGGTAAAGGGTGCTCCAACACTACAAAATAAAACGCATCCATTTACTCGAACTTTTAATGAACTTTCGATCGGCGAAACCTTGTGGACAAAGTCAAGAAAAGTAACAATGGAAGATATTGAACATTTTGCCAATTTTACAGGTGATACTTTTTATGCCCATATGGATGAAGATGCCGCTAAGGCTAACCCATTTTTCCCTGGCAGAGTAGCACATGGTTATTTACTTTTAAGTTTTGCAGCGGGTTTGTTTGTTCAAGCTGATCCAGGACCTGTTTTGGCAAATACGGGCATTGAATCATTGAGTTTTCAGAAACCTGTCAGCCCAAATGACGATATTCAGGTCCGCTTAACAGTAGGTCGCAAAACAAAACGCACTGATCTTTATGGTGAAATAAAATGGGATGTTACAATCTTTAATCAAAATGACGAACAGGTAGCCGAATATGGTTTATTGACAATGGTAAACTATGAACGCTGATATTGAACCACTTTTAAAACAATTACATAGCCAGGGTCGTTTGAGAGTTTGGTCCTTAATTATTACTTTTTTTGGAATCCTCTATTTTATGCACTGGGACATTATTACTTTTACAATTTTAATGCAAGCGATGCGCATAGAACCTGGAACTTTACGGACAGCCCTATCACGTTTAACCACAGACAATTGGTTAGAACGATATAAAAATGGTAAGAGTACCGTATACCGCCTTGGGAACAGAGGAGTAAAAGAATTTGGACCTGCTTCAAAATTAATTTACTCTGCGCCAAGAACAAAATATGAAGAGCATTGGAAAGTAATCCTAAACTCAAGTTTAGAGGATGAGCACTCTGGGTTTTTAATTCAAACAGGCGTCTCTATTTTACCAATTTCTGAGAAAAACCCAAAGAACTCACTGATCTTCGACAGTAAAATAAACTTTTTATCAGAAGAGATGAGTTACAAGTTGCTCCCAAAGGGATATTTTAACGAAATTAATCAATTAATTGATCTTTTTGCACCAATACCAAATACTAAATTGGACCCACTAGAAGCAATGATAACAAGAACTCTCCTAATTCATAATTGGAGACGCATAGTCTTAAAATTTTCAGAAGTTCCAAAAGAATTCACGCCCAAAGAATGGAAGGGGCATAATATAAGATTGTTTATTAAAAAGATTTATAATGAACTAACCCCAAAGGCGGAAGATTGGTTAAACTCACCCTTGGAATTCTCATTAATAAATTTTAATAAATTTAAAACCCCAAAGCGATTTTAATAAAAAAATAATTAAAGATCTAAATATGCAAAAGAACATGTAGCTGTAGCTGCCAATTTTCCTGATACATTTCTAAATTCTGAACGAATTACTGCCATTTTCCTACCATTTGACAATGCGACTACCTTTATCTCAATTCCTTTGTTCATTAGTGGTCTCAGAAAATGAGTAGTCATATCAACAGTAGTACAGTTCCTGAATTTTTTATTAAATGCTGTTAGCGCTAACACAGAACAAGTATCACCAGCAGAAGCGATTGCTTGACCACAAACAACAGTTACATCATCACCTCCTCCTCTAACTAAGTTATCATTTTCTGGTAAATAAAAGAGAATATTATCCTCGTTAATTTCAATAACTTGAAGTCCCAAATCCTGAACCCATGGTGCAAAAACACTTTCCAAAAGTTCCTGAATATCCAATTTAGTAAAAGTATTCATATATTTTCTTCAATTTGTTACAAAAATCATTTGAATTTTTTATTTTCGTAACGTATAGTAAGCAAAAATGAACTGGAAAGTCACTATGTATTCTCAAGGTTTAATTAACTCAGAAAATAAAAATGATGAATCTCCCAATTTTCTTAAAGCTTTTCAAGCTAGAATTGATGCAGAAGAGAAAATAGAGCCTAACGATGCGATGCCTAAAGCATACCGAAAAATGCTAATTAGACAGATTGCTCAACACGCTCATTCTGAAATTGTGGGCATGTTACCCGAAGGTAATTGGGTTACTAGAGCCCCATCATTAAAGCGAAAGGCTGCACTTCTAGCTAAAGTGCAAGACGAAGGTGGTCACGGGCTTTATCTGTATTCAGCAGCAGAAACTTTGGGTGTTTCACGTGAAGAACTAACTGAACAATTAGTTAATGGGCAAGCAAAGTTTTCATCAATTTTTAATTATCCAACTTTATCTTGGGCAGATATAGGAGCGATAGGTTGGTTAGTGGATGGAGCAGCCATAATGAACCAAATCCCCTTATGCAGATGTTCTTATGGTCCATATGCACGCGCGATGATTAAGGTTTGTAAAGAAGAAAGTTTCCATCAACGTCAAGGCTATGAGTTAATGATGACTTTAGCGCAAGGGACTCAAGAACAAAAACAAATGGCTCAAGATGCATTAAACCGTTGGTGGTGGCCCAGTGTAATGATGTTTGGTCCACATGATGCAGAAAGCACACATTCAGATCAGTCGATGCGCTGGAAAATTAAGCGGTTCACAAATGATGACTTAAGACAAAAATTTATTAATGCAACTATACCTCAAGCTACTTTCATCGATCTAAAAATTCCAGATGAAGATCTAAAATGGAATGATGTCAAAAAAGGGTATGATCATGGACCTATAGATTGGTCGGAATTTTGGAATGTTGTAAAAGGTAATGGACCTATGGCTCGTGATAGAATAACCGCACGTAAAAAAGCTTGGGATGAAGGAGAATGGGTTCGCGACGCTGCACTCGAATATGCAGAAAAACGTAGATTAGAAAAAATTGCAGCGGAATAAATTAAAATGCACAGTGTGATTTGGACAATATATGACTAAGACAATGCCATTATGGGAAGTATTTATCAGACCTAGAAATGGTTTAAGTCACAAACATGTTGGTAGCCTTCATGCTAGTGATGAAACTATGGCTATAAATGCAGCAAGAGATGTTTACACTAGGCGTGGAGAAGGCACTTCAATTTGGGTTGTACCGTCTGCACTAATAACAGCTTCAGATCCAATTAAAGCTGAAGAGAACTTTGAACCCTCTCAGGATAAAATTTATAGACACCCAACATTTTATGATATTCCAGAAGATATAGGTCATATGTAATGTCACCAAACTTAGCAAAGGCATTATTGGAATTAGCTGATGACAATTTAATATTAGGTCATCGGTTGTCTGAATTGTGTGGTCATGCTCCAATGCTAGAAGAAGACTTGGCATTACCAAACATGGGTCTTGATTTAATCGGAACAGCTCGAACATTATATACCTATGCTTGCGAAATTGAAGATAAGAATAGATCAGAAGACGATTTAGCTTTTCTTAGAAACGAACGTGAATTTGTAAACTGCTTGCTAGTTGAAAGACCTAATACTGACTTTGCTCACACAATTCTAAAACAATTATACTTTTCAACTTTTATGGAATCATATTGGACTGCTGCGCTCAGTTCAAAGGATGAAATAATTATGGGAATCGCAGGAAAAGCTAAAAAAGAAATGGCTTATCATATTAGACATTCAGGTGAGTGGGTTATTCGATTGGGAGACGGAACAACAGAAAGCAATAAAAGAATATGTGATGCCGTTACTGCTTTGCATATTTATACAAATGAACTATTTATCAATTCTCCAAACACTGAGTTTTTTCATAAAAATGATATTTTACCAGACAGAGCATCTTTAAAGCATGGCTGGGAACAAGCAATTAATTCTATTTTCAAACAAGGTTTCATTCCGTATCCAAAAGATAATAACGAATTGATTGGGGGTCGATCAGGCCTACATGGTGAAGAATTAGGCCACCTGCTTGCTTCAATGCAATCAGTCCATAGAGCATATCCAGGTGCTAAATGGTAAAAATACTTTCAAGAGAAGAGCCCTTTGATATTAAAACAACTAACAATCACAATCTAGCGTGGTCGATTGCCTCAAACGTTTTAGATCCAGAAATCCCCTGTGTAACTATTGGTGAGCTGGGGATTATTAGGGATTTAAATTTAGATAATAATAAAGCCACAGTATTTGTTTCCCCAACTTACTCAGGTTGCCCCGCTGTGCTGGCCATTGAATTGGCTATTCAAAATGCTCTTTTGGAAGCAGGATTTGAAACAAAAATCAAACGTGTTCTTTCTCCTCCTTGGACAACTGACTGGATAAGTGAAGGTGGAAGAAAAAAACTTAAGGAATACGGCATTGCACCTCCTGTAAATGCCTCCTCTAAAATGTCATTATTTGGGAAAACAGAAGTTGAATGCCCAAGATGTTCTTCACAGAATACTGAAAAATTATCAGAATTTGGCTCAACTGCGTGTAAAGCTCAATACCGTTGTATTAATTGTCTCGAGCCCTTTGACTATTTTAAATGTATTTAAGCTGTCATGAATATGTTTGAGGAATTAACAATAAGTAGTATTCAATCCTTAACTAGTGACGCTAAAAGGGTTGAATTTCATATTCCTCAAAATTTAAAAGCGAAATTTAAATTTCAGCCTGGGCAATATATTACTTTAAAGAAAAAAATTAATAACGTTGATGAGCGCAGATCGTATTCTATATGTAGTTCTATTAATAACCCAATCGCTATTGGTGTGAAACATGTTCAAAATGGTTTATTTTCAAACTTTATCTTTGATGAATTAAAACCTGGTATGAAATTAGATGTGATGCCTCCAAATGGTAAATTTGTTCAAAAAAATGAAAAAAACTTTTTAATGATAGCCGCAGGATCTATGACCACCCATAATTTCCATAATTTCAAGTACTTTGCAAGAAGATATTTCCGCTCAATTTACTTTGATTTATGGGAATAAAACAACCGATAGTATTATGTTTCATAAGGAATTAGACAACTTAAAAGATGTCTTTCTTGGACAACTCAACATTATTCACATCTTAAGTAAACAGGCTCAAGACGTTGATCTACTGAATGGGCGAATTGATCAAAATAAGATAGAGAGCTTAATGTCAAAAAATATAATTGATCTTAATGTAGATGGAGTTTTTATTTGTGGTCCGAATTCAATGATCGACAATGTTAGTGAAGTTTTATCAAAAGGAGGATTAAGTAAGTCTAAAATTCATACAGAAAAATTTTACTTAGGCCAGAAACCAAAATTTAAAAACATAAAAGACGCCGAAATCATCACTAACGTTAAATCAAATGTAGAGATAATTTTAGATGGTACGCGTAGGGCATTCATTTTTGGGGAAAGTGATGACAATATTATCGATGCTGCCCAAGCAAATGGTATAGACGTTCCCTTTTCTTGCAAAGGTGGCATGTGCTGCACCTGTAGGTGCAAAATTACTAAAGGCGACGTGACAATGAATGCCAACTATTCATTAGAGGACTGGGAAATGGAGGCTGGGTTTGTACTTGCTTGCCAAGCAGTTCCTCAAACTAAAGATATAATTTTAGATTTTGATGCCTCATGACAATTTTAGTATAATCTAGTAATTGTAAATGAGCCTAAAATAAATCTAGGCTCATTTTTTTTAGTTATTTTAATGCTTCATCTGTTATTGCATGTGACCAAGCACCAGATGGCATCTTAGTTATAACAGGATCAGAACCACCAGTCATAAGACTTGAAACTGTGCGATTAAAATCAGCTTCTGATAGAGCACCATTACTACCAGCAGTAAGTTTAGCTATTTCACCCATTTGTATGGTGTTATGCTCAACTGTTTGTGCTCCAGAATCGTCATTATCCACAACTATTTGAGCTGCTTCTGCCGTATTATTCTCAGCATATTTCCAACCCTTCATAGAAGCACGTACAAATCGAACCATTTTATCGACAAATGCTGGGTCAGATAAGTTTTCCTCTTTAACATAAAGGCCATCTTCTAATGTTGCGACATCTTCATCTTCATATCTAAATAATTCTTCCTTATTCTTCAAGCCTTCAGCCAAAACTTGCCAATACTCATTATATGACATTGCTGAAACACAACTAGCATCACCTTGTGTTAATGGTAAAATATCCCAACCTTGCCTAAACACCGAAACTCCACCAGCGCTGCCATCTGTTGCTAAGTCTAATTTGTTCATCCAACTTAGAAATGGCCATTCGTTTCCATAATACCAAACATACAAGTTCTTATCTGCTAGATCAGCAACTGAGTTAACACCCCGATCTTTTCGGCAAACCAACATCATTCCAGATCCAGCAAAAGGTTGCGCAATATTAACATTTGCAAAGCCTTTTTCGCGCGCCGCTAATGCTGAAGGCATCCAATCCACAGCAACATCTGCCCCACCACCAGCAAGAACACTCATTGGGCCGATATCAGGACCACCAGCGTTAATAGTAACATTTAGGCCCTCTGCTTCATAAAAACCTTTGTCTTGAGCAACGTAATACCCAGCAAATTGCGTTTGGGTTACCCATTTTAATTGAATTGTTACATCATCTGCCGCATTCACTATTGAAGCTGTAAAAGCAACTATAGCACCGACAGTAAAAGTTATTAATTTCTTCATATTTCACTCCTATTTATTTAATTGATATTATCTTACTTAGATTTATGCTCTTCCTCTTTGGGATGGGTGCCAAAAAGTTACCCACTTTTCTAGCAAAACGACCCCCCCATAAAACAACGATCCTGCAATCGCTGCTACTGTTATTTCTGCCCAAACCATATCTAAAGCAAACCGAGGCGCTTCCGTTGATATTCTGAATCCCATACCCCTAATTGGGGATCCAAAAAACTCCGCAACGATCGCTCCTATTAAAGCTAACGTCGTACAGATCTTAAGTCCATTAAAAATAAAAGGCATCGCTGTTGAAAGCCTCAATTTAAGCAATGTTTGTAAGTAATTTGCATTATAAGTTTGCATGAGATCTCTATGAATTTTATCAGACATTTTCATACCCTGAACAGTATTTACTAAAATTGGAAAAAAGACCATTACTGCAACTACTGCGGCTTTTGATTGCCACCCGTACCCATACCACATAACAAGAATTGGTGCGATTCCAATAATGGGCATTGCAGCTAAAAAATTTCCAATAGGCAACACACCGCGTTCAAAAAACTTAAATTTGTCTGCAATTAAACTGATAACAAAAGCCGCTCCACACCCTATTAAATATCCAGATAATGCACCTTTAACAACTGTTTGGACAAAATCACCCCACAGAATTGGGATACTTGAAATAAACTTTAAGTAAACTGCTGAAGGTGGTGGTAAAATTACTGGACTTACTTCAAAATGAAACACAGTTGCTTCCCAAATTAATATAATACTAACACCAAACAATATGGGAGGAATTATATTTAATATTCTACTTTCATTTTGACGCGCTATAAAAATGTTTACAAGCCAAGCTAAAATCCAAAAACCTATTGCTCCCCAAAAATATGTCATGATAATTCCAATGCCATTCTTTTTAAGACAACTCTTTGAATAATACTAATGATAGCTATTAGTGAGCCCGCAAGTATTGCTGCTGAAAATAAACCACTCCAAATATGCAAGGTATTGCCAAAAGTACTACCCGAAAGCATCCTAAAACCTAGCCCACCACCACCACCAGATGGTAACTCACCCACTATAGCCCCTACCACTGCAGCCGCCATACCAAGCTTTAATGATGTGAAAAGATATGGTGTTGATCTTGGTGCTCTCAATTTAAATAAAACTTGAGTTTTAGATGCAGACCAAGTCTTCATTTGGTCAATTTCTAATTGATCTGGGCTTTTAAGACCTTTGACCATTCCAACTACTACTGGGAAAAAAGAAAGATACATAGATATAATTGCTATTGGCAGCAGACCTCTGAATCCAGCAGAGCCAAGCGCAACGATAATCATGGGCGCAATCGCAAGAATTGGAATTGTTTGACTAGTAATAATCCAAGGCATAACGCTCATGGCTGTTGCCCTATTATAAACTATACCTATGGCTAATAAAATACCTAGGCCTGTACCAAAAGCAAAACCATAAATTGTTTCATAAAAAGTTATCAAACCATGGTAAACTAATGACCTTTTAGAAGTTATTTTTTTATTTATTGTTGTATCCCACATTTCTTTAGTAATCTGATGAGGGGTTGGCAACTTTGGTCTTTTTTGTGACCATGTTTGACTTATCAAATCAGCTGTCGACAGTGTAATTGAGGCTCTCTTCGCTTTGTCATATTCCCACGGAGCGTTCAAAACCACGGAAAAACCGTACCAAATTATAACAATAAAAGTCATTACGCACACGACAGGTAATATTTTATTATCAGAACCTATCCACGCTCCTTTATTCATCGCTATGGCCTGCGCGTAATCCTTCTCGAACTCTTTGCGATATTTCAATAAACTCTTTAGAGTCTCTTATTTCAAGTGGTCTTTCTCTCGGTAAATCACTATCTATTACATCAATAATTCGCCCCGGCCTCGGTGACATCACAACAATTTTGGTAGACAAGTATACTGCCTCAGGGATCGAATGGGTCACAAAGCAAATTGTTTTATTTGTAGACTTCCACAATTTCAAAAGTTGCTCGTTCAAATGATCCCGTACTATTTCATCTAATGCTCCAAATGGTTCATCCATCAATAATATATCGGCATCAAACGCCAAAGCTCTAGCAATGCTAGCCCTTTGCTGCATTCCTCCAGACAATTGCCAGGGAAATTTTTTCTCAAAACCTGTCAGCTCTACTAAATCAAGAACCTTCTTTACTCTTTTTAGCTGTTCCTCTTTTGAGTAACCCATGATTTCCAAGGGTAATTTTATGTTCGCTGCTATGTTACGCCAAGGGTATAAACCAGCCGCCTGAAAAACATAACCGTATGCTCTAGACTCTCTGGCTTCTCTTGGGCTTACCCCATTTACAGTCACATCACCGTCAGTTGGCTCATCTAGATCTGCCAAAACTCTTAATAAAGTTGTTTTTCCACAACCAGATGGTCCAATAAAGGAAACGAAATCGCCTTTATTTATTTCCAGGCTTACATTTTTTAAAGCATGCACAGGTCCATCATTTGTTTCAAATGTAAGATCAAGGTTCGAAACATTTATTACTTCAGATTGCACCATTAAAACCTTTCATAAACTTATATACCAGCAGGAATATTTAAAGGATCTCTCTCTATACGACGGGGTGAATTGAGCATTTTCCATTTACTAAGAGCGGTATGGGCAGAAGGAAACGCAGGTCTTGGAATAAACCGTCCTCTACCTGGTTGCGGTTGACTGTTTTGACCCCATGCCCAGATCACATCACCACGATTAAGAGTATATCTAGCTTGCGCACTAACCTCAAAGCCCTCAAAGACATTGTAATCTAGTACCGAATGATGATTTGTTGGTGAAATAGTCTTTGAAATCTTTGGATCCCAGACCACAATATCTGCATCCGCTCCTTCAACTATTGCACCTTTTTTAGGATAAATATTAAGTATTTTTGCTATATTGGTAGAGGTTGTTGCAACAAACTCATTAGGGGTTAATCTACCTGTTTCAACACCTTCTGTCCATAAAACAGCTAAACGCTCTTCTAAGCCGTTCGAACCATTTGGAATAATTCGAAAGTCATTCAAGCCCGCCCTTTTTTGTTCAGTACTAAATGCCGCATGATCTGTAGCTACCACTTGTAAAGATCCTGATTGTAGTCCAGCCCACAAGCTATCTTGATGGTCCTTTGATCTAAACGGTGGGGACATGACCCTACGCGCTGCATGGTTCCAGTCAGTGTTAAAATATTCAGATTCATCAAGTGTTAAAAATTGCACTAATGGCTCTCCATACACCCTCATCCCTTTTTGCCTAGCTCTGCGAATTGCTTCATGAGTTTGCTCACATGAAACGTGCACAATGTATAAAGGTACACCGGCAGTATCAGCTATTGTTATCGCTCGATTTGCCGCTTCGCCCTCTAATTCTGGTGGACGAGAAAACGCGTGTCCCTCGGGACCCGTAATTCCTTGGTCAAAATATTTTTGCTGCAATTCTGCCACTAAGTCGCCATTCTCAGCGTGAACCATAGGTAAGGCACCCAATCTCCCACATCCTGTTGAAACTATTGACAAGCATTTCATCAGTGGCTTCATTCATTAAGCGCCCCTTTATAAGCCATAAAATGCTTAAAGCTATTCACACCATGTTCTTTAACTAAGGTCTCCATGTCCGCTGAGACGTTTTCATTCCAACCAGTAATGGCCATATGATAGCCTATATCAGAACAAATTTGGGGCGCAGATTTTCGATGCCATTCATTTATAGCATTTTTGATACTACCATCAGCTCCTGGTAAAGCAGAAATCTACAACCATTGTAGTTCCCCCTGCGGCTGCAGCCCAAGTACCACTTTCAAAAGTTTCTGCTGCGGTGGTCCCCATAAACGGCATTTCCAGATGAGTGTGTGGATCGATACCTCCAGGTATCACGTATGCACCTTCAGCATCTATATACTCATCACCAGATAAATTTTCTCCAATCTGCTTAATGACTTCACCGTCGATAAGGACATCAGCTTTCCAGGAACGATCAGCAGTACAGACCGTACCACCCTTAATCACTTTAGTCATTTTTATACCCCCTATTTAAACTTCTATAATTACAGCTGTCTCCAAGACAGCATGTAAAAGAACGTCCGCACCAGCGGTTGCCCACTCTTTGCTGATTTCCTCCGCCTCATTATGACTAAGTCCATCAACACATGGACACATTACCATAGCTGTTGGCGCAACACGGTTAACCCAACACGCGTCATGGCCAGCGCCAGATATCAGATTCATATGACTATAGCCAAGCTTTTCTGATGCGTTTCTAATAGCAGCAACGCATTTCTCATCAAACTCGACCGGATCAAAACCACCAACTTTTTCAAATTCAACCTCTAAACCCATATCATCACATATCTTATTAGCCTCTGACATTAGTCTTGTTTCCATATCAGCAATAACAGACAATTCTGGCGAACGCATATCTACCGTGAAGACAACTTTTCCTGGGATAACGTTTCTAGAGTTTGGATAAACATCAACATGCCCGGCAGCACCAACTGCGTGTGGTGCGTGGGACAAAGCAATTTCCTCAACCTTTTCAAGAATTCGCGCCATGCCCAAGCCAGCATTACGACGCATCGGCATTGGCGTAGACCCTGTATGACTAGCAGTACCTGAGATTGTAATTTGCGTCCAAGACAATCCTTGGCCATGAGTAACCACTCCAATATCTTTCTCTTCGGCCTCCAAAATAGGTCCTTGCTCAATATGTAACTCAAAGAAAGCATGCATTTTTCGTTCACCAACTTCTTCGTCACCTCTCCATCCAATTCTAGCTAATTCATCACCAAAAGTTTTACCTTCAGAATCCACTCTATCATAAGCCCAGTCCAAAGTGTGCATACCACCAAATACACCAGAAGATAGCATTGGTGGAGCAAAGCGAGTTCCCTCCTCATTTGACCAATTTGTAACAACGATTGGATGTTTGGTTTTAATTCCGAGATCATTTAAAGAACGAATAATTTCCAAACCACCTAACACACCCAAAACACCATCATATTTACCACCAGTTGGCTGAGTATCCAGATGGGAACCAACGTAAACTGGCAAGGCCTTAGGATCTGTTCCTTCTCTACGAGCAAACATATTTCCCATCTTGTCCAAACCCATAGAGCAGCCCTGATCCTCACACCACCTCTTAAAAAGATGGCGACCCTCAGAATCTTCATCCGTTAAAGTTTGTCTGTTATTGCCTCCAGCGACACCTGGTCCAATCTTGGCCATTTCCATTAAACTATCCCATAATCTATCGCCATTTATGCGCAAATTACTAATATTTATCGCCATAACTTTCTCCTTTAATTACTCTATAGTACCACAAAAACTGACCAGATTCAAAAGATAATGAACAGGCTATTTTCATTGGTCAAGACCTTATTACCAAGAAGCAAAAAGCTTAATCAATATTAAGTGATTTTGCAAAATTATAAATTAGAGTTAACATTGACCAATATGAAAATTATTGCCTTAATAACATTATAAACTCAAACTAGGTTGATATGTTACATGGCTAGATCAAACTCGACAAAAAAAATTACGCGTATTCAACGTGAAAAAATGCAAATTATTCTGGATGCAGCGTTAGATGTTTTTTCAAACCATGGGTTTAGAGGTGCAACAATAGATATGATTGCTAAAAAAGCTAACCTATCAAAACCAAATATACTTTATTATTTTGATAGCAAGGACAAGATCCACGAAATGCTTCTGTCAAATCTATTAGAAACCTGACTCCAGTATTAAAACAAATTTCCCCAAAAGGTGAGCCAATAACAGAAATATGTTGCTATGTTGAACGAAAATTGGAAATGGCTAGAGACTACCCTAAAGAAAGCCGTTTGTTTGCAAATGAAATTTTGCAGGGAGCGCCCAGAATTCTTCATGCTTTAAATGGCCCACTAAAAAAGTTAACGGATGAAAAGGCAACTATAATAAATAGCTGGGTATCTGACAAAAAAATTAAGCCAGTTGAGCCGTATCATTTGATCTTTTCAATTTGGGCTATAACCCAACATTATGCTGATTTTGACGTGCAAATATTAGCAGTGATGGGAAAAAATAATGCTCAAAACAGGTTTGATGACGCAAATAAATTTTTAAAGGAACTTTTTACTCGCCTTCTGGAGCCCAAAGTAAAATTAAAAGAGCCATTGCTGTAACTATAATGCCATAGGTTATACTTTGGGAAAAATTATTACTGCCCAAGCTTAGCTCCCAAACCAAGGCCCAGGGGGGGACGAGATACGTATATGCCATTACTTTTGAACTTGGCAAAACTAATGTAGCAAATTGAATAAGAAAAAAAGTAATTACACTTGCTAAAATTGCAGTATAAAAAATAGTTTTCCAAACCATTGAGGGTAAAGAAAATAGGTCTGTTTTCAGTAGATCAGAAAATCCGTATACCGATACTAAAACTAATGCAGCTGAAGTAGTCATTAGAACAAAAATTATAGGCTTCTCACCTCTGTTTAGTTTTCTAGCTAAAGGCGTATAAAGAGCATGGAAAATTACTCCTATAAAAAAAATAGCTTCTCCTATGCCAAAATCAAAAATAAAAAGCCGAGCCAAATCTCCATTGAAAATAACATAAAGAGCGCCAAACGCGCCAATAATTAAGCCAAAAAATATCCAAATCGTCATTTTTTGGCGCATTAAAACAAAGCCAAAAAAGCCGCTTAACAACGGAGCAAAAGTGAAGATGGCGGCCAATGATATCGATGATGCAAATCTCAAACCTTCAAACATCAAAACAAAATAAATTGAGATACAAGCTCCAAGTATAAAATACCTCCAAGGTGCAATAAATACTGTTTTAGGGATCGGCCCTCTTGATAATATAAAAGTTCCCAAAATAGAGACTGCAACCACAAACCTTAGCAAAGTAAACGCAGCTGGACTAATATCATTAGCAACCCTTACTCCAAGAGCAAAAGAGCCAGCAACCAAGCCAGAAAACACTAACATTGCTAAATGGCCTTTAACTTGATTACTAGATAAAGATATCAAAATTATTCTGCAGCACACCCAACGTTATTCGGGTGTGTTGTCCAGTCAGCATGGTCATTTTCTATTACTTTACCAGTCCTTGGATCAGTATCACCCACAGTCATGGGCTCCATTGTAATACAATTATCAATAGGGCAAACATTTACACAAAGATTACATGCAACACATTCCTCATCCAAAACGGTGAATTTTCTATCTTCAGACATAGAGATCGCTTGATGTGAAGTATCCTCACACGCAGCAAAACAACGGCCACAGTTTATGCAATCAGCTTGGTTGATCTCGGCTTTAGCAACATAGTTAAGATTTAAATATTGCCAATCAGTTCTGTTGGAATTCCTTTTCCAACAATTTCACTTGTGCTTGTCATCTGTTTTTCATCCATCCAATCGGACAATCCACTAATCATTTCCTCTACTATCTTAAAGCCATAAGTCATTGCAGCAGTACAAACTTGCACATTACCGGCACCCATAACCATAAACTCTGCCGCATCTCTCCAAGTTGTTACACCACCAATCCCAGATATCGGCAATCCAGAAGTATTTGGGCTTCTAGCAATATCAGCGATCATGTTTAACGCAATTGGTTTTACTGCAGGCCCACAATAACCTCCGTGAGTTCCCTTTGTTCCTATCATCGGCTCTGGAGCAAATGAGTCTAAGTTGACAGAAGTGATTGAACTAATCGTATTAATCAAACTCACCGCGTCAGACCCTCCCCGGAGTGCCCCTTCGGCGGGTTTTAAAATGTCAGTAATATTAGGAGTAAGTTTCACAATACACGGCATTCGGGTATATTGCTTCACCCATCTTGTTACCATCTCAATGTATTCTGGGACTTGTCCAACAGCGGCTCCCATGCCACGTTCACTCATTCCATGCGGGCATCCAAAGTTCAACTCAACTCCATCAGCCCCAGTTTCTTCAACTAGAGGCAATAGTTTCTTCCAAGCTTCTTCAACACATGGAACCATAAGTGACGCTATCAAAGCTCTATCTGGATAGTCTCTTTTAACCTCTTTCATTTCTTGCAGATTTATTTCAAGAGGCCGGTCAGTTATCAATTCTAAATTATTTAATCAACACTCTGCGATCAGCACCATGTACTACTCCGTATCTTGGGCCATTAACATTAACTACAGGAGGGCCTTCAGACCCAAGTGTTTTCCAAACTACACCGCCCCACCCTGCATCAAACGCTCTTCTTACGTTATAGGCTTTGTCTGTTGGAGGAGCTGATGCTAACCAAAAAGGGTTTGGTGATTTGATACCAACGAAATCACTTTGTAAATTAGCCATTAAAAAAACCTTTCGTTATTGCTTGTCAGAAATTAAGCTATTGTTGATACTTTCGGCAGCGTCTCTTCCTTGCGCAACAGCAGTAACTGTTAAATCCTCACCACCTTCTGCGCAATCACCGCCAGCCCATATACCATCGACAGAAGTGCGTCCCTCTTGATCAATTATAATTTTACCATTTTTTAATTTTAAGTTACCCAACTCAGAATCAATACTTTGCCCTATTGCCTTAAAAATCTGATCAACCTCCAGCTCAAATTCTTCTGATTGAATCTCAAGAACACCATTTAATGATCTTGTATGCGCGAACTTAATAGAACTAGCATCCTCAGTTCCAGAGATTTCTACTGGACTAGCATTTTCGATGATTCTCACACCCTTGGAGGTAGCCAAGTCTTGCTCAAATTTTGAAGCACCCATTTTCGAACGCTCACGTCTATAAACAATGCTCACCTCATCTGCGCCCAACAACTTGGATTGCACAGCAGCATCCACTGCTGTCATTCCGCCTCCAATGACAGCAATTTTTCTTCCAATTGGTATGGTAGCTTTATTGTCATTTTGACGTAGCTCTTCTATGAATTTCACTGCATCAAGTACATTATTTTCACCATCACATCGAAGAGAATTTACTCCCGATAATCCCATACCAATAAAGGTTGCATCATAATCAGATTGTATTTGATCCAACTTAATATTAGTTCCAATTCCTTTTCCATATTCAATTTTTATTCCACCTATAGACAAGAGCCAATCAAGTTCTTTTTGGGCAAAATTATCAATTGATTTGTACGCAGCAATGCCAAATTCATTTAGTCCCCCACCCTTCTCTCTAGCTTCATAAATGGTAATTTCGTGTCCTAGAGTTGCTAATTTGTGGGCGCAAGCTAATCCTGCTGGACCAGCACCAATTACAGCAACCTTTTTGCCAGAAGATGCTTTTCTTTCAAATGGATGTATATCTTTAGCCATCAGATTATCTGTTGCAAAACGTTGTAATCTACCAATTTCTACTGGCTTACCCTCTGCCACTTCTCTAACACATGCTTCCTCGCACAAGGTTTCTGTTGGACAGACCCGGGCGCACATTCCACCAAGAATATTTTGTGATAAAATAGTTTTCGCAGATGCGTCAGTTGTTCCTGTCGCTATTTGTCGGATAAACAGTGGAATATCAATTGCTGTCGGGCAGGCCGTCACGCAAGGAGCATCATAACAAAAATAACACCGATCAGATGCCATTAAAGCCTCATGTTCACTCAAAGGCGGATGCAAATCTGTGAAATTATTCTCAACCTGCTCACTCGACAATCTATTAGCTACTATACCTTTAGTTGTGTTAGCTTGCGACACATTAATACTCCAATTTAGTTTCACACCATAACATATGCACATATTAAAATATTTATCAATTGGTAAATTTAATGCATGCTAACAGGATTCAAATCATTCTGCCTAGCCACAATGAAAGCAGCATCTCTACCAGAAACGACAGCTATTCTATCTCCTGTCGAATTATGTAAAGCATACAATGGCCCATGTTCATCTAAAATTTCTTGCTGAACATCGATTGGTAATTCACCTGAAGAAATTGACTTCACATAAACTAGGCCCTTTTCATCTAAACCGTCAAAATTATATTTTTGTTCCAAAATAATCTATTCCCTACTGATTGTTATTTTTTTCACAAGGCTCTCTTGCTCAAATCTTTCCAAATCAATGTTAAGCAACCCATTTACTGTTGTTGCTTTGATTACATCTACATCATCTGATAGAACAAAATTTTTCTGGAATTGTCGAGTGGCAATTCCTCTATGCAAATACAATTTATCTTGCCCTTTAGGTATCTTCTTACCCCTAACAATCAATTGATTATCCTCCACAGTGATTTCGAGCTCATCATCAGAAAACCCTGCTACTGCTAAAGTTAGCCTATATTTATTTTTTGATGACTGCTCAATATTAAATGGGGGATATGCATCACCACTAGACTTAACGGTTCTTTCAACTAAACTTTCCAATCGATCAAAGCCTAATAAAAATGGATAAGCTCCAAATAATATTTTAGTCATAATACGCCCTTAATTTGTGTCATAAACAATCAATTATAATAAATAGATCTACATAATGATATGGGAATGATCTTTAAAATTTCAACTAATTTGAGTATTTTGATTTTTTTCTAATAAAATATAAATTGTTGTGATAACTTCATTTATAAGATGAAAAATATTGAAAAAATGACACGGTTAGAAATATTAACCATAGAACTTAAAACATTAAAAAAAGAACATAGAGAATTAGATACTAAAATATCAGAACTTGCTGATTTATCTTCAACTGATCAATTCACTTTGCGCCTACTTAAGAAAAATAAATTATCATTGAAAGATAAAATAAGTCGTTTAGAAGATGAGTTAACCCCTGATATAATTGCTTGAAATTTAAAATTATTGCGCGTTAGAGAATAAGAGGATCGATTAATGACATCACCTGTAGTTGGAATTATAATGGGCAGTCAAACTGATTGGTCAACGATGAAAAAAACAGCCGATATACTAACCGAATTTAGTATTTCATTTGAAACCAAAATTGTATCGGCCCACAGAACACCAAATAGGTTATGGGAATATGGCAATACCGCTGTTCAAAAGAGGTATTAAAGTAATTATTGCAGGAGCAGGTGGCGCAGCACATTTGCCAGGTATGATTTCAGCCCTTACATCTTTACCTGTACTGGGCGTCCCAATAAACACCAAGAGCCTTTCTGGATTAGACTCTCTCTACTCAATCGTGCAAATGCCAAAAGGCTTTCCCGTTGCAACAATGGCCATTGGTGAACCTGGCGCATTCAATGCTGGTTTAATGGCAATTTCCATTCTCGCAGTAAATGATAGCAATCTTGCAACTAAGCTTGAACAATGGCGCCAAAGCCTTTCTGAATCGATTAATGAAGAACCAAATAATGATGGGTAGTCTGACTAAAGACTGTGTTATTGGTATTCTCGGCGGCGGTCAGCTCGGAAGAATGCTTGTTATTGCAGCGTCAAGATTGGGTTATAAATGTCATGTTTTTGATCCAAATATAAACTCACCCGCCAGTCAAGTTTCTACCTTCTCAACTCAAGCAAGTTATGACGACCTTGAAGCATTAGCGTCATTTGCAAAATTGGTAGATGTAGTAACATATGAATTTGAAAACATCCCTACTGATGCATTGGATGTAATAGAGAACCACGTCAATATTTTTCCTAATAAAGAGGCACTATTTACTAGCCAAGACAGGTTGATAGAAAAAAAATTCCTAACTAACTTGGGATTAAGAACTGCTCCGTTTGCAAATGTAGAAAATGCCCAAGACTTAAACAATGCCATTAAAAAAATTGGTACACCCGCAATTTTAAAAACAAGAAGGTTGGGGTACGATGGAAAAGGTCAAGTTAGAATTAATGAAAATACCAATTTAGATAATATAGATGTTATTTCAAAATGCACCCTGCATTTTAGAGGGTTTAGTTAATTTTAATAAGGAAATATTATAATCTGGACAAAGATCAGAATGGAGCTGTAAGTTGTTATGATCCAGGTGAAAATTATCATGAAAATGGTGTTTTAAAAACAACATTGGTTCCAGCAAAAATAAATCAAAAAACCAGTACTGATGCGGTTCTCTTGACTGCGCAAATATTAAATAAACTTAATTATGTTGGGGTCATCGGTGTTGAATTATTTGTTACTGATAATGAATTGCTCATTAATGAAATAGCACCACGAGTTCATAACTCAGGACATTGGACCCAAAACGGATGTTTGATAGATCAGTTCGAACAACATATCAGGGCAATTGGAGGTTTACAGCTTGGTGACGGCAAGCGACATTCAAATATCGAAATGACTAATATTTTAGGGGATGAAATCAAAAAGCTTGATAAATTCGTAAATGATGGGAAAAGTGCTGTTCATTTATACGGAAAAGAAGAAATTAAACCTGGTCGAAAAATGGGTCATATTAACAGAATATATGAAGTATAATATGCGATTATTTAATTTTTTGAAAGCTTAAACAATAAAAATTCTATATTATCTCTTATAAATAAAAGGCACCAAAACTCCTCCTAGAATCAAGATTGATGAAATATAAAATTGCCAATTTAAAGTCTCATAAATAAACAAATACCCACCAAAAGCTGCAATTAATGGTACAGTCAATTGCGCAACTGACGCAGTCATAATATTGATTTTTGGCAAAACCCAATACCACACTGCATATCCAATACCTGAAGTAATAGATCCGGAAATAATAGCTAGAAAAAGGCCATAAGAAGTAGGTGTGATCTTATCTGGTATAAATAAAGCAAATGGAATCATTAAAATTAATGCAACAATAAAATTACCAGAGGTGCTCGATAAAGGACTTTTCTGTCCACGGCCTAAAAGGGAGTATAGTCCCCACCCAAGCGAGGCAATAAACATTAAAAGCATCCCAACCAAATTATTTCCACCAATCCTTGGGTCAACCAATATAAACAAACCTACTATAGCTAAAAACATCCCAAAAAATCGAACGATATTAACCTTTTCCTTTAAAACCAAGGCACCAACAAACATTACCAACTGCACGCCACCAAATAAAATTAAAGCTCCAACACCAGTATCAATTACTAAATAAGCAAAACTAAAACCAATAAGATAACATACTAGTGATATTCCACTAATGATTGTATTCAATTTAAATTTAGGTTTTTTCTTATGAACAATTAAAACTAATAAGATCAAAACTAATGCGCCAGATCCAACTCTAATCATGGCAAAATTAGAAGGGCCAATTGAATTTGATACCATGGCCAGTCTAGCTAATACGGAATTTGCCGCAAACGCTGTCATTACCAAAGTTGTTAGAAAAAATAATCGCATATCTCTTATAGTACCAAAAGCTTGATATATAGCCATAAAAAAAGGGCTGCAAATTTCGCAGCCCTTAAATGTTTTTAAACTCTGGGTTACATCATTCCGCCCATGCCGCCCATGCCGCCCATATCAGGCATGCCACCGCCGCCAGCTGGAGCTGCTGGAGCTGGTTTGTCTGCAATCATCGCTTCTGTAGTTATTAAAAGACCAGCAATTGAAGCAGCATCTTCCAAAGCTGTTCTAACTACTTTAGTCGGATCAATAACGCCAAACTTAAACATGTCACCATATTCTTCAGTTTGAGCATTAAATCCAAATGTCTTATCGTTGCTTTCACGTACTTTTCCTGCAACTACTGCACCGTCAACACCAGCATTTTCAGCTATTTGTCTTAGAGGTGCCTCTAGAGCACGTTTAACAATACCAATACCAGCATTTTGATCAGAGTTAGCACCTTTGAGTTTATCCAAAGCATTACCTGCTTGGATCAACGCAACACCACCACCAACAATTACACCTTCTTGGACTGCTGCACGAGTCGCGTTCAGCGCATCGTCAACACGGTCTTTTCGCTCTTTAACTTCAACTTCGCTATTGCCTCCAACACGTATTACGGCAACACCACCAGCCAGTTTAGCAAGACGCTCTTGAAGTTTTTCTCTGTCATAATCTGACGAAGTTTCTTCAATTTGACCACTAATTTGTGCAACACGTGCTTTAATTTCAGCTTTTTCACCAGCACCATCAATGATTATCAAATTCGTCTTTAGTAATTGAAATTTTCTTTGCTGTTCCCAACATATCCATTCCAACGTTTTCAAGCTTCATACCCAAATCTTCTGATATAACTTGTCCACCTGTCAAAATTGCTAAATCTTGAAGCATAGCTTTTCTTCTATCACCAAACCCTGGTGCTTTTACAGCAGCTATTTTCAATCCGCCTCGTAATTTATTCACAACTAATGTAGCTAAAGCTTCGCCATCTACATCTTCTGAAATAATCACTAATGGCTTTCCAGACTGAATAACCGTTTCAAGAAGCGGAACCATTGGCTGTAAAGAAGAAAGTTTTTTCTCATGAAGCAAGATCAAAGCATCTTCTAATTCAACTGTCATCTTGTCAGCATTAGTTACGAAATATGGAGAAAGATATCCTCTATCGAACTGCATTCCCTCAACAACATCTGTCTCAGTCTCTAGACCTTTGTTTTCTTCTACCGTGATAACGCCTTCATTACCCACTTTCTGCATCGCATCTGCGATTTGAGAACCAATTTCTTCTTCTCCATTTGCAGAAATAGTACCAACTTGTGCTACTTCGGCGCTGTCACTTACAGGGCGAGATGCTGCTATTAATTCAGAAACTACTTTCTTTACAGCTAAGTCGATTCCTCTTTTTAAATCCATAGGATTCATTCCTGCCGCAACAGATTTAGTGCCTTCTTTCACAATTGCTTGAGCTAGAACTGTTGCTGTTGTTGTTCCATCACCAGCTTCGTCGTTGGTTCTAGAAGCAACTTCTTTAACCATCTGTGCGCCCATATTTTCAAACTTATCTTCAAGCTCTATTTCTTTAGCGACAGTTACGCCATCTTTAGTAATACGTGGTGCACCGAAAGATTTATCCAGCACTACGTTCCGGCCTTTTGGACCTAATGTCACTTTGACAGCATTTGCCAAAGTATTAACGCCGCGCAGCATACGGTCACGGGCATCTGTGTTAAATTTTATGTCTTTAGCAGCCATTTTGGGCTCTCCTAAATTCTAGTTACAAGTTCAATATTAAAGGATTAAGAAATTATTCCTAAAACATCACTTTCTTTCATTATGAGAAGTTCTTCGCCTTCTACTGTTACTTCTGTTCCAGACCATTTTCCGAAAAGAACAACATCGTTCGCCTTTACCGCCATTGGTATTAATTCGCCGGAGTCTTTGCGAGCGCCCTCGCCACAAGATACAATAGTACCTTCAGCTGGTTTTTCTTTTGCGCTATCTGGGATTATCAATCCGCCAGAGGTTTTCTCGTCACCTTCAGTGCGACGGACTAGCACACGATCGTGTAGTGGTGTGAATGCCATATCGGAGTTCTCCCTTAAGAGTTATTCCACAGTTTGGGTGGCTTTTCAAAACTATTAGCACTCGCCACCTTTGAGTGCTAACAGACGGCATGTATGTAGCCTTTGCACTAGAGTCAATTGCTTTGATATAAAAAACTCCAAGTTTTTTAAAATAATTTAAGAAATCTACGAAAATATGAATGAATTACCGTGACCTTTATAAACATTAATCTTATAAGACTTCCAATTTAGAAACTACGATAGGCGCCCAATGATTAAAATATTTGGACATAAATCCCCAGACACTGATAGTACAGGCTCCCCAATTATTTGGTCTTGGTATCTTAACACTATATGTGACCTTGAGGCAGAACCTAAGCTGTTAGGAGAACCAAATACTGAAGCAAATTTTGTACTAAATTATTGGAAGGTTGAAAAACCTGAAATTATACAAGAAGTCTCAGAAAATGAACAAATTGTAATTGTTGATACAAACAATCCATCAGAATTACCACAATCTGTGAATAATGCTGAAATTTTAGAAATTATTGATCATCACCATTTAGTCGGTGGGCTACAAACAAAATCTCCATTGAAAATGACCATCAGACCAGTCGCCTGTACTGCAACTATTATGCACGACTTAATAGGCAAACATACAAAAAAAATGCCTGATTCAATAAAAGGCCTAATGCTTAGTTGTATCTTGTCAGACACATTAAGGTTTCGATCTCCAACAACAACTGAGCAAGATAAACAGGTTGCACTAAGTTTGGCTAGCGAACTTAAAATTGATGTTGAAGATTTTGCTTCAAAAATGTTTGAAGCAAAATCAGATGTATCAGTTTTCAGTGATGAAGAGCTATTAAGAATGGATAGCAAGAAATACGAAATATCAAATAAAAAGCTGCGGATATCAGTACTCGAAACCACTTCTCCAGAAATAATCTTAAAACGTAAAGATGGATTATTAAAAGCAATGCCAAAAATTTCAAAAGAAGATAATGTGGATGAAGTCATGTTATTTGTCGTAGACATATTAAAACAGGAAAGCACATTATTAATTCCAAACGATAACATTCGAAAAATTTCTGAAAAATCTTTTGGAAAAAAATCAAATAGCGACTTTGTAAAGTTACGTGGAATAGTAAGTAGAAAAAAACAAATAATACCAAATATTAAAATATAAATATGAAACTATAGGATGAATTCTCTTGATGATATTTCTCACAAATACGAAACTCTTTTCGTTGATTTATGGGGATGTGTCCATGATGGCTATTCACCATTTAATGAGGCTGTAGAGGCATTAAAAAAATATCGATCAAAAGGTTTAGGGTCAGTTGTTTTACTCACAAACTCACCACGTCCAAGGGAAAGTGTTGAAAAACAGTTAGATAAAATTGGTGTTCCATCAGACTGCTGGGATACCATTGCAACATCAGGCGACAGCGCTAGAGCAGCAATGTTCAAGGGCGTTGTAACAGAAAAGATATTTCACATTGGGCCAAAACATGACTTGAGTTTTTTTAACAATATGAACTTAGTAAAAGAAGCCTGTCTAATTGAACGCGTCCCCGCAGAAACTGCTGAAGGTATAGTTTGCACTGGACCATTTAATGATGCAAATGATCTTCCAAGTGACTACACTGAATTATTTTCAAGTTTTATAGAGCGTAAAACTAAAATTTTTATGTGCAAATCCAGATATTGTTGTGGACCGCGGTAAAACACGCGTTTATTGTGCAGGAGCCTTAGCAAAGCTCTACACAGAAATGGGGGGGGAGAAGTTTATATTTTGGCAAGCCTCATAAACCAATTTATGATCTTGCCTATGAACGTCTCAAAGAAATTAATCTAGAAGTAGCAAAAGAAAAAATTTTATGCGTTGGTGACGGTATATTAACAGATATAAAAGGTGCTGTTAATGCGAACTTAGATAGCCTTTTCATTACTGGTGGTTTAGCTGCAAGAGAAACAGATACTACAATTCAACCCAATGAACTCAATTTAAAAAAGTTCTTACAAAATCAAGATTATATTCCCACACACAGTATTGGGCATTTGAGGTAGCATTAAAAATGACAAAAGTTGGAACCATTTATATAGAAGATATGGAATTAGGCTTGTCCCGATCAATAAGTAAGGTGATGGGTGATGCGGAAATTGAGTCCTTTTCAGATCTTTCAGAAGATAGAAATCCAATCCATTTATCAGAAGATGCTGGTAATGCATCTATCTTTAAAAGTAGAGTGGCACATGGCATGTTATCTGCATCCCTTTTCTCGGCTCTTTTGGGTGAATACTTGCCGGGACACGGTGCTATTTATTTAAGTCAGTCTCTTCAATTCACCCAACCCGTTTATCCTGGTGATGAAGTGACAGCTTCAGTTACAGTCATAAATATAGATAATGTTAAAAATCGAATAACATTAAAATGTGAAGCAAAAGTTGGTGACAAATTAGTTATTAAGGGTGAAGCGTTAGCTTTAGCACCTAGCAGAGGTTAAGATTTGAAAATTATACGTGATTATACCTTTTTAAATAAAGAAGACAAAGGCGCATGTGTAGCTATTGGCAACTTTGATGGTGTTCACAAGGGGCACTTATCGGTAATTGAACTTGCACGAGCCGCTGCTGAAACTCTCAATACAGCATTTGGAGTTATAACTTTTGAACCACACCCTAGAGCTTATTTCCAACCAACTTCAAAACCTTTTAGATTAATGAGTGCTGAAGCACGTGCGAGTCAATTGGAAAAAGTTGGAATTAATAATTTGTATGAGTTGCAATTTAATTCTGCATTATCCTCACTAAGCGCAGATCAGTTTATAAATGATGTTCTCGTAAATGGTCTGGGCGTCAAACATATAGTCGTTGGCGAAGATTTTTGCTTTGGTAAAAATAGAAGTGGCTCAGTGAAAATGCTAGAAGAATATGGGAGGAAGTTAGGTTTTGGGGTCACAATTGCACCTTTAGTTGAAGATAATAAAGGGATATTTTCCTCTACTTCAATTAGAAACGCCATCACAGATGGACGCCCAGATGATGCTGCACATATGCTTGGCCATTGGTATCGCATAGAGGGCACTGTGATTTCAGGAGATCAAAGAGGTAGAGAGCTGGGGTATCCAACTGCAAACATGTCTTTAGATGGCCTACATTTGCCAAAATTTGGCGTTTATGCAGTAATCGCAGATATATTAACAGGCCCTTATAAAGGAAGATTTTTTGGAGCCGCTTCATTAGGTGAGCGACCAACATTTGGAGTTAACATCCCAAATCTAGAAACTTTTATTTTTGATTTTTCTGGCGATATATATGAAGAAGAGCTCTCAATAGCGCTAGTTTCCTTTCAAAGGCCAGAGTTAAAATTTGATAATTTAGATGATTTGATAAAACAAATGGATCAAGATTGTAAAACCAGTATAAAAATCCTTAAAGATAAAGTTTCACAAAACTTCTGTTAAAAATAATTGTTTTTATATTTTTTTAATTCTTCTTTCCCCTTGTCAGTTACACCATATAGACCATGTTCTATTTTATAAAACCAACCATAATAGTTGTTATATAATATTGACCTAGAATTTGATATCCCCAAAGATTTTGCTAGTATATAAGGTTTCCCCTTCTCTCCACGAATTATTGCACCAGCTAGGTGAACTGCGTCTTGCCTATAAGCGGTCATAATCATCTTTCTAGATTGCCCACCTAGGTTTGGATCACCTAATATTTGATAATACTCATGCAGAAGTTGCTTTGTTCTCTTTGAGTTTTTTACACCCTTTGTTATGTTAGGTTCACAATGAATTTTAACAAATTCTGTTGGTTTTAATCTAACTGTAATTAATCCTAGATTTAAACGACGGCAGATTTTTATTGCATCCTTAAGCAATGAGCGACTTCGTGTTCCTTTATGGATTGGAAAAGCTAAATACACTAAATCTGTCATTAATTGACGATCAATCCCCTGCATTAGTAATGACAGCGAAAAACGTAATTTAAGTTCTACTATTATTGGGGACTCATTATCCTTAATTGCAACCACATCACAATTTTTAATTTCTGCTTTTACGCCATATCCCAAACGTTCAAAATACGTTTTTATTGGCTTGTATAAATCTGTCTCATACATTTTTTAAATACCTTAAGGTGAATTGGATAAATTTTTTATCATACCCCTTTCATTATTTTGTGTTTAAAGGCATGTATTAGTTATGTGCAAACAAAAAAAACATCGACCAAAATTTTGGGAAAAGTATAAATTAGCAGAACTTAGTAAAAATGAATGGGAGGCATTATAGAAGCTCAAAAAAATATTAGTCAAGTAAAATATGTGGGCGAATTACTTTCAAAAATAAGTGATCAAGAATTAAAAAATACAGCGGTAGTTCTTGCAGATGAAAACTTATTAAATCCTTTATTACAATCCCTTCCAAATAATATAAAAAAAATAAATATTACAATGGGAGTTTCTTTAAAAACGTTTCTGGAGAACCATTGGAAAATTGGCACCCATTAATATCAGAAAATTCAAATAGTGCTTTTGAAGCTGGAGAAACAGTGGCAAATAAAATCATTCCAGAAACTGATATAAATGAAGAAGATTTAGAAGATTTTATTGAAGAAAAATGGTCATAACTTAATGGATCTTTTAATTTAGAATTAAAATTAAATTTCACAAATTTTTCAACTTTTTCAGAGAACTCTTTAGGATGTGTAATAGGGGCCATATGTCCAGCTCCCCCAATAACTGATTTTGAGGCGTTTGGAAAAGTATTTAAAAGAGTTTTTTGCACTTCTGAGATTACAATTGGGGAATTTTCTCCTTCAAGTAAATACACTGGTTTTGTTACTCGTTTATAATCTTTTAACCGCATTCTATCTTTACCAGGTGTTATCACAGATTTACTGCCCGCAGAAATTAAATGAATTCTTTCAACAATGTATGATCTTTGATGCAGTGGAATATCCTCCCATTTATTTCCAGTACCCCATAAATTCATAAACGCTTTTGCAGCTCCCTCAAAGTTTTCTTTTTCAATTAAGTCCGTATAAGGTTTTTCTCTAACACTCCATTGATCATACATCGGATTACCAGAATCTTGTAAACAGCCAAAAAACACTGGCTCAAACAAAATTAAACTTTTTACTAATTCAGGAAATTCATATGCAATTCGCATAGCAATAGTTGCCCCAAATGAATGGCCCACCAAATGACAAGGACACCCAATATGTTTTAGCAAACCCACAATGCTGGAAACACCCTGATCTTGGAATAGCACATCCTCATTCCAATCTTGGCTTTTTCCTTGACCGGGTAAGTCTGGTGCAAACATTTTAAATTTCCCTGAAAGTTGTTCAATGACTCCATTCCAAGCACCGCCATGGGCCAATGAACAATGCAACAATACCATTTCTGGGCCATCAAGGCCTGCCTCTTGCCAAGCTGTTTTATACCCACCAAAGGATGCTGTTTGGTTCAATTTTTTTCCTTTTCACAATATTAGATCAGAAATTTATAGTAATGTTGCTAATTTGGGTACAATTTAAAAAAAAGTATAATATTTTATCTTGTTACTTTGCAAGAAGGTTTGGCGATGATAAGTGGTATTAAACCGTATAATAACTGAGGATAAGAATGGCATTTTCATATGAACCTAAGTTAATATCTGGAAATTCAAATCGACCACTTTCTAATGCGATAAGTCGTCGCCTTTCAATGCATAGAGGAAAACCAACAGAACTAGTTAATGCTCGAATTGAACGCTTTAATGATCAAGAGATTTTTGTGGAAGTGTACGAAAATGTTCGTGGTGAAGATATGTTCATAATTCAATCAACATCAAATCCAACGAACGATAATTTGATGGAGTTACTGATCATGTCCGATGCATTACGGCGTTCTTCCGCTGCTAGAATTACTGCTGTAATTCCTTATTTTGGGTATGCAAGACAAGATAGACGCACTAAAGCTCGCACCCCAATTTCAGCAAAACTTGTTGCTAATTTGATAGCTCAGGCGGGCATAGAAAGAGTTTTAACGATGGATTTACACGCGGCTCAAATCCAAGGATTTTTTGACCTACCGGTGGATAACCTTTATGCTTCACCTATTTTTGCGTTAGACATACAAAATCAATTTAGTGAATTAAATGACCTTATGATTGTATCACCTGATGTTGGTGGTGTCGCAAGGGCGCGAGAATTGGCGCAGAGATTAAAGTGTCCTTTAGCTATAGTTGATAAGAGAAGGGGGAACGTTGGTGAAGTAACCGAAATGACAGTAATTGGAACCGTTAAAGGGAAAAAATGTATTATAGTAGATGATATTTGTGATACTGCGGGTACATTATGTAAAGCGGCTGAAGTGTTACTTGAGGCAGGAGCAACAGAAGTACACTCATACATATCACATGGTGTGATGTCTGGGCCTGCAATAGAACGTGTAACAAATTCTTTAATGAAAAGCTTGGTAGTAACCGATTCAATTCAACCAACAGAAGCAGTATTAAATGCCCCAAATATAAGAATTGTTCCTATAGCACCTTTATTTGCACAAGCTATTCTAAATATAGCACAAGGAACTTCAGTATCTTCCTTATTTGACAGCGCTTCTCTTAATACAATTTATGAGGGGCCATTAACTAAATTACTGGTTTAAAATTTAATCAAAGATTAAGAATCTCAATAAGTAATTTCGTATCAGCAAGCTTTTTGTCAGCAGAATCTTTAGCATCAGCATCAACATTTTCCACTAAATTCTCTGCATCTTTAATGAGACCATCAATTATATCTCGTGACACATTATCTTTATCGTAAGCCTGTTCAGCTAAAATTGAGGTTGCATCAGCATTTATCTCAACGAATCCACCGGTTACAAGATACTCAAAGGCACCTTTATCAGAATTTACTTTAACAATACCTGGTCTTAAAGTCGTAATGACAGGCGCATGCTCTGGCATTGCCGTAAAATCACCTTCAGAACCAGGGATTTGTACAGACAAAACCTCCATAGAAGCTAAAGCAGCTTCCGGAGACACAAGATCAAATTGCATTAAGGTTGCCATTCTGAGTTCCTCTTACGCAGCTTCAGACGCCAAACGTTCTGCTTTTTCAATAACTTCATCAATTCCACCCACCATATAAAAAGCAGCTTCTGGAAGATGATCAAACTCTCCAGCAATAACTCTTTTGAAGCTATCGATAGTATCTTCTAAAGAAACCTGTTTCCCGTCAGAACCAGTAAATACTTTTGCAACATCGAATGGTTGTGACAAAAATCTTTGGATTTTTCTAGCCCTTGAAACTGTTAATTTATCTTCCTCAGAAAGCTCATCCATACCTAGAATAGCTATAATATCTTGCAGAGATTTATATGTTTGCAAAATCACCTGAACTTCCCGCGCAACGTTATAATGCTCTTCACCAATAATAGTCGGATCAAGCAGGCGAGATGTTGAATCCAACGGATCAACAGCTGGATAAATTCCTAATTCGGATATAGCTCTGGACAAAACAGTTGTGGCATCCAAATGCGCAAATGATGTAGCTGGTGCTGGGTCAGTTAAATCATCAGCAGGGACATAAACGGCCTGAACAGAAGTTATTGATCCATTTTTAGTAGAAGTAATGCGTTCTTGCATTGCTCCCATATCAGTTGCTAGCGTTGGTTGATAACCAACCGCTGATGGTATCCGTCCCAATAAGGCTGATACTTCAGATCCAGCTTGTGTGAATCGAAAAATATTGTCTACAAAAAACAATACGTCAGAACCAGTATCATCCCGGAACTGTTCAGCCAATGTCAGACCTGACAAAGCAACCCTCATTCTTGCACCAGGAGGTTCGTTCATTTGACCATAAACAAGGGCAATTTTTGAATCTTCTAACTTATCTGGTACAATAACTCCTGATTCAATCATCTCATGATAAAGATCATTACCTTCTCTAGTACGCTCACCTACCCCTGCAAACACAGACACACCTGAGTGCACCTTCGCAATATTATTTATCAGCTCCATAATTAGAACAGTTTTACCAACCCCGGCGCCACCAAAAAGGCCAATCTTACCACCCTTTGTGTAAGGTGCTAACAAATCAACCACTTTAATGCCTGTAACTAACATCTCAGATTCTGTTGCTTGATCTGCAAAATCGGGTGCTGGTTGATGTATAGAACGTGTTTCTTTTGCATTAACTGGGCCTTTTTCATCAACAGGCTCTCCAACAACATTTATAATCCGTCCTAATGTAGCTTCCCCAACAGGAACCATTATTGGGCTTCCAGTATCTTTTACAATTTGCCCCCTAACCAAACCTTCAGAAGCATCCATCGCAACTGTTCTTACAGTACTTTCACCAAGGTGTTGGGCCACTTCTAAGATTAAACGATTTCCATTATTTTCTGTCTCCAAAGCATTCAAAATTTGTGGTAAATCACCATCAAATTGAACATCTACAACAGCACCAATTACCTGCGTTATCTTACCTATAGATACTTTTTCTTTTGCCATTATTCTTCTCCGGTTTATCAGAGCGCTTCTGCGCCTGAAATAATCTCAATAAGTTCATTAGTAATCACAGCCTGACGTGATCGGTTATATTCGATTGTTAATTTATCTATCATATCACCAGCATTTCGCGTTGCGCTGTCCATCGCAGACATTCTGGCACCTTGTTCTGAAGCACCATTTTCAAGCAAAGCAGTAAATATCTGTGTTGACATCGCTCTAGGCAAAAGCTCTGCTAGGATCTCTGTCTCATCTGGTTCATATTCATAGAATGCATTATCAATATTTGCGGTCTCTTTGAGTACAGCTGGTATTAATTGTAAAGCAGTAGGAACTTGGCTTATAACAGATTTAAATTCGTTATAAAAAATAGTGCATATGTCAAATTCTTCCACGCTAAATCTAGCCAAAACATCATCAGCAATAGATTTTGCGTTCCCATAACCAAGACGTTTTACCTCTGATAGATCAACATGATTTATCATTAAATCTGCATAATCACGCTTGATCTGCTCACGACCCTTTTTTCCCACAGTTATTATTTTTACTGTTTTTCCAGAATTTTGTAAATCAGCTATGTGGCTTTTAGCCAGACGTACTATCGATGAGTTAAAACCACCGCATAACCCACGCTCAGAGGTCGCCAAGATCAACAAATGAACATCTGAGTGTCCTGAACCGGCAAGAAGCCTTGGGGCTGATTCAGAATCTCCCACGCCAGAAACCAAGTTACTCATGACAGCACTCATCCTATCAGCATATGGTCTTGCGCTTACTGCAGCCTCTTGAGCTCGACGTAATTTAGCCGCGGCAACCATCTGCATCGCTTTAGTGATTTTACGCGTCGACGTGACACTGGCAATCCGGTTTTTCAGGTCTTTTAGACTAGGCATTTGTCAAATTTGATCCCGTACTTAACAACTTCAAACGAAGTCTTTTGAAAATGTATCAAGGGCACTCTTTATTGAGTCTTCTAAATCACCCTTAACCTTACGATCATTATTAGTAATATCATTTAATAATTCTGAGTTATTAGAGCGCAAGTGCGCTACTAAGCCCGTTTCATATCGCCCAACATCTGCGACGGCTATTTTGTCTAGATACCCCTTGGTTCCAGCATAAATTGTACAAACAATTTCCGCATTTGATAGCGGTGAATATTGTGTTTGCTTCATCAATTCCGTCAGTCGTGCACCTCGATTTAATAATTGCTGAGTTGCTGCGTCTAGATCAGACCCAAATTGAGCAAAAGCTGCCATTTCTCGATACTGAGCCAATTCTAGCTTCACTGGTCCAGCTACAGACTTCATCGCATCAGTTTGAGCTGAAGATCCAACACGTGAAACTGATAAGCCGGTATTAACTGCTGGCCGTATTCCTGAATTAAACAACTCTGTTTCTAGAAATATTTGCCCATCTGTAATTGAAATAACATTAGTGGGAATAAATGCAGAAACATCACCGCCCTGAGTTTCAATGATTGGTAAAGCTGTAAGTGAGCCAGACCCATTATCTTCATTTAACTTTGATGATCTTTCTAATAATCTGGAATGCAAATAAAAAACATCACCAGGGTAGGCTTCACGCCCAGGAGGTCGACGCAATAAAAGAGACATTTGTCGATAGGCGACCGCTTGCTTTGACAAGTCATCATATACAATTAGGGCATGTCTACCATTATCACGAAAATGTTCCGCCATAGATGTTGCAGAATAGGGCGCTAGGAATTGCATTGGAGCAGGATCAGATGGCTGTAGCCGCAACTATTATAGTGTATGCCATCGCTCCAGTTTCTTCCAATTTTTTTACAAGCTGTGCAACAGTTGATCTTTTTTGACCAATGGCCACATAGATACATTTAATTTTTACCCTCATCGTCACCGGCAGCATCGTTATAAGATTTTTGATTTAAAATTGCGTCTAAAGCTATAGCAGTTTTACCCGTTTGACGATCTCCAATAATTAATTCTCGCTGACCTCGACCAATTGGAATCATAGCATCGACAGACTTAAGACCCGTGGCCATTGGCTCATGAACTGATTTACGTGGAATAATGCCTGGAGCTTTAAGTTGTAGAATCTTTCTTTTGTCTTTATTGGACCTTTGCCATCAATCGGGTTACCTAATCCATCTACAACTCTACCTAAAAGCTCATCGCCAATAGGTACGTCTACGATCGCATTAGTTCGTTTTACCGTGTCGCCTTCTTTAATATCTCTATCTGATCCGAAAATAACAATACCCACATTGTCTATCTCCAAATTAAGAGCCATACCTCTGATACCACCAGGAAATTCAACCATCTCACCGGCCTGGATATTATCCAAACCATGAACTCGTGCAATTCCATCTCCCACACTGAGGACACGACCTACTTCTGTAACCTCTACTTCTTGACCAAAGTTTTTAATTTGGCCTTTTAAAATCTCTGAAATCTCTGCAGCTTGAATGCTCATTACCGGACCTCTTTCATAATATTTTGTAGGTTTTCTAATTTAGAACGAATTGAGCTATCAATCATTTTTGAACCTACCTTTACAATAAGACCACCAATCAAAGTTTGATCAATAGTCGATTTTATCTTTATTTCTTTTCCAATGGCATTTTTTAATGTCTTAACCAGTTTCTTACTTTGAACTTCTGATAGTTCATCGGCAGATGTTACGCTAACCGTAACTTCTCCCTTATCTTCAGCAATATAGGAGTTCACTTCATCAATTAAACTAGGTAAAATATAAAGCCTTCTTTTTGAAGACATTAATCCCAAAGTATTTTGCATCAAATCTGTAAGATTCATTTTTTTCGAAATGGCTATTATTGCTAATTCTTGTTGAGATCTACTGTAGATAGGCGAAGAAATTAAATTTCTAAGATCTTCACTAATTTTCAAGGCTTCTGAAAGAGAAGATAGATCTCGCTCCAGTAAGTCTAATTGTTTGTCTTCTTTCGCTAAACCAAAAATAGCCTTTGCATATCTAGTAGCAACTCCTGATGACATAGATGCTGATTTAGACACAGACAATCTTCCATTCTTCTTGACCCTGCCCACACTGAACTAAAAGCGCGAGAGGAGAGTTATCTTACCTTTCCTAAACGGAAAGAGGTGTAAACAAGCGATGTATTAACAAAGGCTGTAGGCGGTGGCAACCACCCATAGCAACTAAAGCAAGAATTTATTTTGAGCCTTTTCAATAAGTTAAATAATTCACAACTAAACAACTTAAATAATAAAATGAATCACTAGTAATTTAATGTGTTAATTAATTTATGAATTGATTTGTGTGAGTGGCTGCTGATTTTCCACCAGGCTTTGTTAAACCTTCCAAAATCACCAAAGGTTTGCGTACAATTGCACCTAACCCTGGCCTAGTTGGAGCAGGAATTTGCTTGTAAACTTCTAACATCAAAACGCCTCCTGCAAAATGACGCGAAAGTTTTGACGCAGCTGCTTCCCAACTAGGGGACAGTTTTTGCCAAAACTTTTTGTCGCTTGGAGGAAAAAATAAAGCAGCCTTATGAGTTTTTGGCAAGAGTCCACAAGCACTCGCCTGTCGCTCCAATTGACCTAACGAATATGGGCTTCCCAAGGCGAACGGGGTACTATCACGCCTAGCCCAAAGGCCAAGTCTGTTAGGCACGATAAATAGCGCGCGCCCTCCTGGGCCTAAAACCCGATACACCTCCAAGAGAAGATCCCTAGGATTTTCACAGGTTTCTAAACCGTGTAAAATCACTAATCTGTCAATAAAACCAGTAGAAAGTGGCCATTGTGTTTCTTCACAAAGAAGACTTATATTTCTGTTAGCAGCAGGCCATGCCATAATGCCTTGTTCGTTAGGCATAAGAACCAAACCTCTTTTAGCATCTTTTAAAAGTGACGACATGACAGGCAAAGGAAAACCATACCCCACAACTGTCAGACCTTTCGTGTTTGGCCAAAAATGCAAAATCTTCTCTAATAAGATTTTTTGCGCTAAAACACCTAATCTGGTATTATAATAGAAATTATAAAGCTCTTGGACATCTTGATACATAAGTTTTCTCTCAAACTAACTATTTAAACTTAATAAAAATTCAATTAAAAAACTAGTTAAATGAGCAAAACCTTAAAAAAAAATTAGGTTTTACAAAAAAAAACACTTTTAGGGGTTGAAGCTAAGACAATAAACCCGATGTTATTTAAAAAAGCAAATAAAATAACCTACGTAAGGAAATTATAAAGTGCCTTCATTTTCTACAACCTTAGAGACAGCAATACACACCTCTCTTGCTTTAGCAGCAGCTCGCAAGCACGAGCTTGCCACCTTAGAGCACTTATTGCTTGCATTATTAGATGAGCCAGAAGCCGCAAACGTCATGAAGGCCTGTAGCGTTGATTTAAAGATTTTACGCAAAAACTTATCACAATATTTAGATGAAGAACTTTCGTCTCTTGTATCGGAAACAAAAGAGTTTGATTCAACCCCAACTACTGCATTTCAAAGAGTAATCCAAAGAGCTGCGATTCATGTTCAGAGTAGTGGACGATCTGAAGTAACAGGGGCGAACGTATTAGTAGCGATTTTTGCTGAACGAGAAAGTAATGCAGCTTATTTTTTACAGGAACAAGAAATGACCCGCTATGATGCTGTAAATTATATTGCACATGGTGTCGCGAAGGATCCATCTTTCAGTGAACAAAGACCCATAACCGGGTCAGATGACATTGATGGGCAAGTTGAAAATCAAGAGAGTAAAGAAGAAATTCCCGAAAGTGCTTTGAGCAAATATTGCATTGATTTAAACGCAAAGGCCCTAGAGGGTGAAATAGATCCATTAATTGGAAGAACTCTAGAAGTAGAAAGATGCATACAGATTTTATGCCGCCGACGTAAAAACAATCCACTTCTAGTGGGGGATCCAGGAGTTGGCAAAACAGCCATCGCAGAGGGGCTAGCCTTCAAAATTGTTAATAAAAAAACTCCAACAATATTATCTAACACTACAATATATTCATTGGATATGGGCGCGTTGTTGGCAGGCACAAGATATCGTGGTGACTTTGAAGAACGATTAAAAGCCGTTATGACAGAACTTGAAGAAAAATCCTGATATCATTTTATTTATTGACGAGATTCACACTATAATAGGCGCTGGTGCAACTAGTGGTGGCGCAATGGATGCATCAAACCTATTAAAACCGTCATTGCAAGGTGGTAAACTTCGTTGCATGGGCTCTACAACTTATAAAGAATTCAGGCAACACTTTGAAAAGGACCGAGCATTAGCGCGTAGATTTCAGAAAATTGATGTGATTGAACCTTCAATAGATGATTCAATTAAAATATTAAAAGGTTTAAAGCCCTACTTTGAAGAGCACCATAATGTTAAGTATTCTATTGATGCTATAAAATCAGCTGTGGAATTAGCTTCAAGATATATTAACGATCGAAAGCTTCCAGATAAGGCTATAGATGTTATAGATGAAGCAGGTGCAGCGCAGCATTTATTGCCTGAGAATAAAAGGCGTCGCAATATAGGACAAAAAGAAATTGAAGCCGTGGTTGCGAAGATTGCTCGTATTCCACCTAAAAACGTGTCAAAAGATGATGCCGAAGTTTTACGTGATTTAGAAAGTAAATTGAAAACTGTAGTCTTTGGTCAAGATAAAGCAATTTCAGCCTTAGCGTCTGCCATTAAACTAAGCCGTGCAGGTCTGCGTGAACCTGAAAAACCAATTGGGAATTATTTATTTGCTGGCCCTACTGGCGTAGGGAAAACTGAAGTTGCTCGCCAACTAGCAGATACTCTGGGTATTGAACTTTTAAGGTTTGATATGTCTGAGTATATGGAAAAACACGCTGTATCCCGTCTTATTGGAGCACCACCAGGATATGTAGGGTTTGATCAAGGTGGTATGTTGACTGATGGAATTGATCAAAATCCACATTGTGTTCTTTTGTTAGATGAGATTGAAAAGGCTCACCCAGATGTTTTCAATATACTTTTACAAGTAATGGATTATGGCAAGTTAACCGATCATAATGGTCGTTCTGTAGATTTTCGAAATGTAATAATTATAATGACATCCAACGCAGGTGCAGCCGAACAAGCAAAAGCTGCTATTGGCTTTGGTAAATCATTGAGAGAAGATGAAGATACTATGGCAATCGAGAGAATATTCTCACCCGAGTTTAGAAATAGATTAGATTCTATTATAAGTTTCTCAACTCTACCAAAGGAAATAATAATACAAGTGGTTGATAAATTTGTTGTTCAGTTAGAGGCGCAGCTAATGGATCGTAATGTAGCGATTGAATTGAGCAAGACAGCAGCTGAGTGGTTAGGTAATAAGGGTTATGATACTCGTATGGGCGCTAGACCATTAGCGCGTGTAATCCAAGAGCACATCAAAAAACCTTTAGCAGAAGAGCTTTTATTTGGAAAACTGTCAAAAGGTGGATTAGTAAAAATTGGGATTAAGAATGGCAAAATCGACCTAAGAATAATAGAACCTGAGCATACCTTAATTAGTCGAAAAAAAGTACCACTTTTATCAGCAAAATAATTATTACCTTTCTGTAAGTTTTATCTCAATTCGTCTATTTTGCTCTCGGGCTTTTTCTGAGTTTTCTTTGTTGACTGGTTGATATTCACCAAATCCTGTTGCAGCAAGCCTATAAGCCGGAACATTTAAAAATTCTTGCATATACAAAACGACTGATAAAGCTCTTGCTTGAGATAATTCCCAATTATTTTTGTATTTACCGCCTCTTATTTTCTTATCGTCTGTATGACCATCCACACGCAAAATCCAATCAATATTGGAAGGTATCTTATCCGAAATTGATAAAATTAAATTTGCAATTTGTTTAATTTGTTTTTTGCCACCTTCTGATAAAACAGCTTCACCAGAACTAAATAAGATTTCAGACGAAAATACAAACCTATCTCCAGATATTTTTACGCCTTCCTGCATTTCAAGTAATTTCCTTTCTCTACCAAAAAATTCTGATTTAAAATTTTCTAGTTTAGTATTTTTTTCTTGTAATAACTTCGCCTGCTCATCCAATAGTTTAGCATTATCGATTTCTAGTTTAGCTTTTGCTCTTTCTGAGTCTGCTTTAGCTTTTTCCACCTCTGCCTTTGCCTTTTCAATCTTAGCTTTTTCTTTTTCTTTCTGAGCAAGTTTTGCAAGTGCAATATTTAAATTAGATCCAAATGTTAGAAGCTGCACGTTAGTATCACTTGCCTCTTCGGCCGCAGCGTCTAGCAAATCTTGTAAGGAGCCTAATTGTTTTTGAAGGGTGGCCACTTGCTGGATCAAAACTTCTGTTTCCAGCTGAGCTTCAGCTGATTTTTCTTTTTCCTTTGATAACAAATCTGCGGCAGAATTTAACAAAATAGACTGCTGTTGCGATATAGTTAATTTAGCTTTGTTACTGTCTTGCAGTCTTAGCTTTTCAGCCAATGCTAATGTCAAACGCTCTTCTAGAGTCGCCTCAACTAAAGATGAGCTTTTTTTCAATTCACTAAACTCATTCTCACGCATGGATAACTCTGAAGTTATTTTTTCTAATTTCTCTTCTGTATTCCTGAGAATTTAATAAAGCTTCAGTAAGGGTTTTATTCAAATCATTTTCACAGTTCGTGCCGCAGCCAATAATGTTAACGTATTTTCAGCTCTTTTTCGCTGTTCTTCTAATGCTAGAGCCATCGATGCAAGTTCAGCTGTACTATTTCTTAATTTTTCCCGCAAACTTTCTACAATTGCCATTTGAGTTAAGCGTTTCTTCTCTTCTGTTGATAACTTTTCTGATTTTTCATTCAGCTTTGATTGCAATATTTCTTTAGCTGCCAATTCAATTAATCGTCTCTTGTCCATTGCATCAAGATCTGAATTTAATTCACTAACTGATATCTCTAATTCAATCACTTCTGAATTTGTAGCGGCTATTGATGCCAAAGCGTCCTGAAGGCTTGAATCCATTTCAGAAATTTCCATCTGTTTTTGGTTCAACAATAATTCCAAGGCATCAGCCTCAGCGGCTGCCAAACGCGCCTTCTCAGTCTCAAGATCCGTTTCCTCTCTCGCTTGCGATAAAGCAATCTGTAGAGCATCCTTTTTGGAAATCTCTATAGCCTTATCTGAAATTATCATTTCCAAACGTGTTGATAATTCATTTTTTTCAGAAAGCAATGCCGCAACCTGTGCTTCAAAATTATCAATATTTTCTGATTGCTCTCTTGTTTTTTGAGTTAATGTTGCAATTAAATTTGATTGCATTTCAGACTTTGAAGTTACCTCTCCAAGACTGACGTCCAAATCTTTTATTGTACCTTCCAGGCTAAAAGATTTTTGTTGTTCCAAACCTAATGCTTCTGCCAAACTTGCCACTTGTTGGCTCAATGAGTTTAATTCCGAATCTTGGTTATTAATAGTATCTCGCAACATAAACTGTACTATCATAAAAATTGACATAAGGAAAAATAACATAAGTAACAAAGCCGTCATGGCATCAACAAAACCAGGCCATATGGCGGTAGGTATATTATTTTTACTGCGCCTTGAGAGACTCAAAACTTAATCCTTTCTTGAACGAATTGGGGTATCCTTTCCATCGCTAAGCTTTGATCAGATATTTTAATTGCCTCCAAAATTCGGCCAAGATCCTCTCTTAAGTCACCTATTGTCTCTCTATAGTTTAGAGGAAGCTCTTCTAAAGCTCTCAGCAAGTTAGCGTCTATATTTCGGAGGTTCATTCTTACCTCAGAATTATCACTTTCCATTAATAAGCGTTCTAACAACTTTTCCTGCCCACTAACTAATGTTGTTAATGCATCCAAGCTTTTTGCGTATTGAGAAGTTTGCTCACCATCATTATCATCAGAATTATCTGCAATTATCCGAAGTGTAGTAATTAAATCATCCATCTTTTGATCAGAATTTAACCGAGCTTCATCAGCTTTGCTTAGAGATGTTTGCTCACCATCATTATCATCAGAATTATCTGCAATTATCCGAAGTGTAGTAATTAAATCATCCATCTTTTGATCAGAATTTAACCGAGCTTCATCAGCTTTGCTTAGAGATGTCTCTAACGTCTGTAGTGCTGAGGCCACCTTATTCAAAGCATCACTAATTTGATCACCCATCTGATCAAGAACCTCATCAAGAATCCCATTCGAAGATTGAGGCCCTCCATCACTGTCGACACTTGCCAAATTAACTCTTGTGATGGAGGAAAGCCAATCTTCTAATTGACGATAAAATCGATTTTGACCATGGCTAGCAAATAACTCAAGAACACCAACAACAAGAGATCCAGCCAGACCTAACAAAGATGAGGCGAATGCTGTTCCCATTCCCCCAAGTTGATTTTCAAGACCCGTCATCAAACGTCCAAAAACCTCAACACTGCCTTCGTTCTCCGATGGATTTAGGCTTCTGATTGTTTCCACAACGGCAGGCACAGTTGTAGCCAAACCGTAAAATGTCCCTAAGAGTCCTAGAAATATTAAAAGGTTATTTATGTATCGAGTAATCTCCCTGGCTTCATCAATTCTTGATGCAACCGATTCCATTATTGAATGTGAAGCAGCAGTTCCTATCTTCATTTTGGACTGTCTGATTCTCATTAAAGAAACGAGAGAACTCAATAATCGAGGCGGGTTTCCCGCAAAACTACCATCCGCATTGTGAACCTTTTCAACCAACTTATAGACGAAATTAGTGCAAAAACCTGCATAAAACATGCTAATACACCAATGCCAAATACACCTATAATAAAGCCATTTAGATATATATTTGCTTCATAAATAGAGATCAACAAATCTTGTGCCAAATATCCACCAACCCCTATTAAGGCAGAAATTGCTAACATAACTACAATTTGCCTAATTGGCTGCGTGAACTGACGAGTTGCCTCAACTTCTATCATGACCATCTGTTTTCCCTAAGTTTATAAATAATATTAGAACTTTAAAGCTTTATTTTTATAGATCAAACTTCAACATTCAAAATCCATATAACAGATAATTTTCAATAAATAAACAAACGCTATATTAAAAATAACTAGATAATTATAAATTATAGTGGCCGAATTTTTGGTACAACACTTTTAAAAATAGGAACCGTACTTCCCATTATATAAACTCGTGTCGTCTTTTTCTTTTTCACTGTAATTTTTTTCAATTTATAAACTGTAGGATTTTGTACAGATAGTATTTTATTTTCTATTCGGTAAACTGGGCGGAGTGATATTATTAAAGGTGAATCTTCAGCTTGTCCCTTTTTAAAAAATTCCGTCATACTAATTTGAGAGTTTTCAAACATTCTTTTTGGTGGGACAATTGAAGTTAAAACAGTTTGTCCAACCGCAACGTTCGATGTACAAAAAGCTAAACAAAATATAAAAATATAAACTCGTTTATTAATTAGATAATTTATCATTTTTTTTCTGTAACTTCTGCAGAATCTCTTCGCCCAAAATCGGGTGAATCTGTATCTTGCCCAGCATCAACTATGCCACGTCGAATCTTTCTTGTTCGGGAAAAGTATTCATGTAAAAATTCCCCATCACCTTTTCTGATAGCCCGTTGTAGAGAAAATAGTTCCTCCGTAAATCTTCCTAAAATTTCTAATGTTGCTTCCTTATTATGTAAAAAAACATCTCGCCACATTGTTGGATCCGAAGCAGCAATTCGAGTAAAATCGCGAAATCCAGCCGCCGAATAATTAACCACTTCTGAGTTAGTCACTCGTCTCAAATCATCTGCGACACCTACCATGGTGTAGGCAATTAAGTGAGGAGAATGTGATGTTACAGCTAAAACTAAATCATGATGTTTGGCATCCATGGTATCAACACGAGCCCCCAGCCTTTGCCACATTTCAGTTAATTTAGACAAGGCAACTTCATCAGTATTAGGAAGTGGCGTTAGCAAGCACCAACGATCTTTAAACAATTCTGCAAAACCTGATTCTGGACCAGACCTTTCAGTTCCCGCAACAGGGTGCCCTGGAATAAAGTGAACTGAACTTGGTAAATGAGGTTTGATTAATGAAATGACAGCTTTTTTGACTGAACCAACATCTGTTAAAGTTGCTCCATCTTTCAAGGACGATGAAATTTCTTTTGCAATATCACCCATAACGCCTACTGGTGTGGAAATAATCACTAAATCTGCCCCTAGTACAGCTTCCGCAGCACTATCACAGATTTCATCAATGATATTTAATTCTAATGCTTTTTTTCTCGTATTACTCGTTTTGGCGTGTCCAGAAATAGTAACACAAAGACCATGTTTTTTTAAACCATGACCTATTGAACTTGCAATCAAGCCTAACCCAATTAGTGCAACCTTCTTGTACAATATAGTCATATTTAAATGTTCTTTTCACTCTGGTCTTTTTTAATAAAATTAAAGCACTTAAAAAGTATGTAACAATACATTTATCCTATACCAAAATAATAATTAAAAAATTTATTCGCTTGCCTTAAACAATTTAGGACGAAACTTCCATATATTTATCAAAAAAATGTTTGAGGGTCTATATCAATTGACAATCGAACATTGCCAGGCAATTTAAACTGATTAACCCATGAAAGCAAAGCCTTTTGAAAATCTTTTACTTTCGCAGCCTTTACTAACAACCTAATTCTATGCCTACCCCTGATCCGTGAGATTGGCGCAGGAGCTGGACCATAAACTACCGCATCAATTTTTTTCAATGGTTCAATTTTAATTGCCATATCATTTGCAATTTTTGTTACTTGGCTTAAATGCAATCCAGAAACAACAATACCAGCCATTCGCCCAAAGGGGGGAACTCCCGCTTGTTTACGTTGTGCTGCTTCTGAAGCCCAAAACTCTTCTTCATCACCAGTTAATATAGCCTTCATTACTGGATGCTCAGGTTGATATGTTTGTAAAAGTGCCAAACCTTTTTTATTTGCTCGACCCGCTCTGCCTGACACTTGTTTTATTAGCTGGAACGTTTTCTCAGCAGCCCTCAAATCTCCTCCTTGCAAACCTAAATCTGCATCAATCACACCAACCAATGATAATAAAGGGAAGTTATGTCCTTTAGCTACTAACTGCGTGCCAATAATTATATCGACATCACCGTTTGCAATTTTATTTATTAATTTTGTCATCGTTTTTGAAGAACCAATTAAGTCAGATGATAAAATAGCTAATTTGGCACCAGGAAAAGCTTCTGAAGCTTCCTCAGCAAGCCTTTCTACTCCTGGCCCAATAGGATTAAAAGAATCTGACACTCCACAATTTGGGCAAAGCTCTAAAACACTTTTAGTATCACCACATTGATGGCACATCAGCTTTTCTTTAAAGCTATGCAACACCATTCTAGCATCACATTTCTCACAGCCGACCTGAAGACCACATACTTTACACATAGTTATCGGGGCATAACCCCTTCTATTAATAAATAATAAGGATTGCTCAGCTCGACCTAAGTTTGAATTTATAGCTTTAATCAATTTTTGTGAAATCCATTTATCAGAAGGTAAGGCCTCTTCTCTCATATCTATAAATGAAATTTTTGGTAATTCAGATACGCCATATCTATTTTGTAAGTTTAATCTCTTATATTTGCCAATACTAGCATTGACCCAAGTTTCTAAGGATGGTGTTGCTGAGGCTAGGATTACTACCGCTGAATTCAAAGATGCCCTAAGGACAGCCATATCTCGAGCATTATATAAGATTCCATCTTCCTGCTTATAAGAAGAATCATGTTCTTCATCTACAACGATCAAACCTAAATCTTTAAAAGGCAAATAAAGAGCTGACCGTGCGCCAACAATTAATTCAGCATTGCCAGAGGCAACCATTTGCCAGCACCGATTCTTTTCAGTTTTTGTAATACCTGAATGCCATTCTGCCGGCTTACAGCCGAAACGCTCCTGAACCCGATCTATAAATGCAGAAGTAAGGGCAATCTCAGGTAAAAGAACTAATACTTGACGCCCCTTTCTTAAAGCTTCCGCAACTGCTTCAAGATAAACTTCAGTTTTCCCTGAGCCAGTAACACCTTTTAATAAAGTAGTACCATAATTTCCTTCTCGTACTGATAGTTTCAATTTTTCAGCTGCTTCCAACTGTTCTTTTGATAGGTTCTTTTTTAAATATTAATCAATAATTTTGAATACGACAAGTCTACAGGAATCGATTCCTCTATAATAATTCGATTTTTTATTAAGCCTCTGATAACAGATGCGGAGGCCCCAGAGAGCACGCTTAATTCACTTAATGAAAAACTTTTACCTGGATTCTGCTCAAGAAAATCAATGGTTAACGATCTTGCCATAGTCTTCCTTATACATTGTGACATGTAATTTTGGTGCAAATAGTAAATGTTTTTATTAGTTTGTTTGTAATTCAAAGTATTACCCCGAAGTGCCAACTTTAACATTCCAGAAAGTGGCGAAAGGGTATAATCAGAAACACGGCATAAAAAACTTTTCATCTCTTTACGCATTGGAGTAATATCTAAAACGCGATTAATTTTTTTAATTTTTGAAACATCAATCCACCAATCCCTGTTGACCAAATACAACCTAAAACTTTGCGAGGACCCAAATTTACCTCAACAAAGTTTCCCAAATTAACTCCACCCTTAGGAGAGTAATAGTCTAAGATACGATTAACAGGTTCAGTAGTTAGTACCCCCACTAATTCGCCCTCAAGAAAAGAATATTTTTTATCCATTTAACTCACAATTTTATAGGGTATGCTATCTAAAGCATTTGTTATATATAAGGACATTTAAAAAATTTATCAATATTTTTAAAATAGGAAAAAAAATGAAATTTTTTGTAGATACAGCAGATATTGCCGCAATTTCTGAACTAAACGAAATGGGTATGGTAGATGGGGTAACAACAAATCCGTCGTTGATAATGAAATCTGGTCGTGACATTTTAGAAGTCACAAAAGAGATCTGCTCTATTGTTGACGGACCAGTTAGTGCAGAAGTTGTCGGAACCGATGCTGACACAATGATAGCTGAGGGACAAAAATTAGCAAAAATTGCACCAAACATTGCAGTAAAGGTTCCTTTAACTTGGGCAGGATTGAAAACTTGCAAAACATTAACAGAAGAAGGTCACATGGTTAATGTTACCCTTTGTTTTAGTGCAAACCAAGCGCTATTGGCCGCAAAAGCTGGTGCAACATTCATTTCACCCTTTATTGGTAGATTAGACGACATTAATATAGATGGAATGGATTTAATATCAGAAATTAGACAAATTTATGATAATTTTGACTTCAAAACAGAAATATTAGGTGCCTCAATTCGTACAGTTAATCATGTAACACAATGTGCATTAATTGGTGCTGATGTTATAACCGCTCCACCCAATGTTTTAAAAATGTTAGCTGAGCATCCATTAACAACAAAAGGGCTTGAAATATTTATGGAAGACTGGGCAAAAACTGGGCAAAAAATAATTTAAACCTTGGAAAAAAAATGAATGATGTAAAAAAATCAACCTGAGAAATTAAAAGAAATAATCCTAACAAACCCTAATATAATATTAGAAGACCCCGAACTTATGGATGCACTTCTTAATGCGCAAAGTAATTTGCGAGGAGATAATATAGTTGATCTTCGTGGCGCAGCTATGAAGCAGCTAGAGAGAAGGCTAGAAAAAGTTGAAAATACACATAATGATGTGATTGCTATGGCTTACGAAAACCTATCTGGTGCAAGTCAAATACAGCGAGCAATATTAAAGCTCTTAGAGCCCAATGACTTTCCAAGTTTCATAAAGAGATTGTCAAAAGAAGTTAAAGAAATATTAAATGTTGAACATATTGGTCTTATATTGGAGACAAATGCCGCCAGCGAAAACCTAACATTACTAAAAAGTTTAAATCCAATAACAATCGTGGTTGGTGAAAATACTATTAAAGATTATTTATCAAATTCAGGGCATTTTCCTTCACAAACGGTAACATTAAGGTCAAATGTAAACACATCTCATCAATTCTATGAAAATAATCAGCAGATAATATCGTCTGAAGCATTATTAATGTTAAATTTTGAAAGCGTTAATGTTAAGGGCCTTTTAATATTAGGTTCTCAGAAAAAGGAAAAGTTCACTACTGGTCAAGGAACTGAATTATTAACATTTTTTGCCAATGTTTTTGAAAGAACTTTGGCCCGTTGGTTGATTTGAATAGTCAAAGATCAGCAACCTCCGACTTAGTAGAGGATTGGCTTACCTGGTTGAAATCATTGGGTGGGAGATCAAACAAAACAATTATCGCTTACAGAAACGACGTTTTCAATTTTATAAAATTCATGTCAAAACATTTTCAAAACGAGATATCTCCTACAAAATTGAAAACTATAGAATTAATTGACATGAGAGCTTGGATGGCATTTGAACGAACTAACGGCCTTTCTTCTAGATCAGTTTCTAGAAAACTCTCTGCAATCAAAGGTTTCTTCATCTGGCTTGGCGAACAAGAAAACTTTGAACCCACAAGTGTATTAGCTGTTCGATCACCAAAATTTCATAATAAATTACCTCGGCCTTTAGAAAAAAATGCTGCTAAAAACCTTATTTCAACTGTTAAATCGCAAAATAAACTTGACTGGGTATCAGCACGTGATGGTGCTGTATTAACTCTTTTATATTGCTGTGGCCTTAGAATTTCGGAAGCCTTAAGCCTGACAAAATCAGATGCACCTCTAACAGAAATTTTGCGAATAAAAGGTAAAAATAATAAAGAACGTGTGGTCCCAGTTATTAAAATAGCAATTGATTGTGTAAATGAATATATCAGACTTTGTCCGTTTAGCTCTACTAGAGATGGACCATTATTCATTGGTGTAAGAGGAGGCCCATTAAACCCAAGAATTATTCAAAAAGTAACAGAAAAAGCCAGAAGAGAATTAGGCCTAGAAGAAAGTGCAACTCCCCATGCGATGAGGCATTCCTTTGCTACACATTTATTAGAAGCAGGTGGTGACTTGCGTGCTATACAAGATTTGTTGGGTCACTCTTCGTTATCTACAACTCAAAATTACACAGCCGTTAATCAAGAAAAGTTAATGGAAATATATAAAAGTGCTCATCCGAAGGCTTGAAGGCTTTGCAATCTTTAACTTTTGGTTTTATTAGTAATTGATGATGCATAAAACTCGAGCACTTTTTGTCCACTTATTTACTGCCACTGGGGCCGTATTTGCAATGCTAGCTATGTTAGCAGCAGTCGATGGAAAATGGGACATTATGTTTGTCTGGCTTGTCATTGCTTTTATTGTTGATGGAATTGATGGGCCGTTAGCGAGAAAGTATAACGTAAAAAAATATGCTCCACAGTATGACGGTTATTTACTTGACCTCATTATAGATTACTTAACTTACGTATTTATTCCAGCCTTTGCACTATTTAAAAGTGGGCTTTTTGATAAGGATTGGACTGGATGGGTTTGTATAATAGTAATTACATTTGGAAGTGTTATTTATTTTGTCGACACGCGAATGAAGACTAAAGACAACTCTTTCTCTGGGTTTCCTGGTTGTTGGAATATGGTAATTCTAGTCTTTTTTGCTCTAGAGCCAAACTTTTGGATTATTTTGGGCATTGTCGTTGCTCTTACTTTATCAATGTTTCTCCCAGTGGAATTCGTCCATCCAGTAAGAACAAAAAGATGGCGCTTGGTTACTCTACCAACTGTCTTCTTGTGGACAGCGTGTGCCGGTTTGGCCGCTTGGGTTGATTTTGATCCTGGTCCAATTGTTTTGTTTGGTCTCAGTTTATCAAGCATTTATTTACTCTTAGCTGGACTTTTTATGCAACTTTCCCCAGTAAAAAAATAAAAGATAATTTTTCTTTAATAATTTCAAATTATGCTGATAAAAAGCTCAGGGTGTTCGAGTTAACCTTATTTTCACAGGAGAGTTCATGTTATCATGTAATTTAGCTCTATAAATCAACACACCTTCTAAAACTCGCATAATATAGTTTCTTGTTTCATTGAACGGAATATGCTCTATCCAATCTATGTAATCGACATCCTTATTTCGTGGATCACCATATCGCTTTACCCAACTGTCCATTCTAGTCGGGCCAGCATTATATGCACCAAAACTTAAAAGAAAAGATCCATCATACTTACCCATTAAGTAATTTAGATATTCAGCTCCTAACTCTACGTTATATTCCCAATCAGTAATCAATCTCTTTGAAGAGTATTTATAGTTCAGATCAGCCGATACTTTTTTTGCTGTTCCAGGCATAATTTGCATAAATCCTCTTGCACCAGCTCCACTCTTAGCTCTCAAATTAAACTCACTTTCACGTCTAGCTATTGCTAATAAAATTTCCGGTCTAATTTTCCATGATAACTTTGCTAGTTCATGCACAGGGTAATATGCATTAGAGTAAATCCTACCTTCTTTAGCTGCCTGCTTCGCAATTGCTAACGCAAGAAATTCACTCTTTTGATTTAATAAATAGTCAGCTAACTGCCGGTGTTCATGCACATTTAAGCCTTCTGCAAAGTGTAAAAAAAATCTTTTAGATAAAATATCTGCGTTTGAATCATAAAAAAGAACAGCTAGACGGAAAATATCGGTTTTATCAAATTTCTCTATAGATATTTCAGTATTAATCTCAGACGAGACTAGAGAACTCTCCAATTTCGCACCAATTTTTTCAGCTGATAATTGGCCATAGAAGCTACTTTGATTTTGTGCGCCAAGGCGGTAATAATATCTTGCTAGCCTTAATTCATTAATTTCCTCATGTGCTCTTCCTAACCAATACCCCGCACGCCCCAATGAGATAGGAGTCTTCACTGCATTCAGAAAATTATTAAAATGAGCAATTGCTTGTGCTGGTTTATTTAATTTTCTCAGGCTGATATACCCCGATAACCATTCTAAATCAGCATAATCAGACCCACCAAGAACAAAATGATTTGATGCCAGAAAATACGCTAACTCTGGTTTATTGTCCCTCATCGCCTGTCTCGCATAATCTCGCCTTTTGCGAGACCATTTGCTTGGAACACTTAGTGTTGACTTAGAAATACTTTGTTCCGTCAAAATTTCTTTTGCTCCTTCTGAGCGACCTTTCATTACCCGCCATAAAAACCGCTCATATGCTAAGCCTGGATCTGATTTTAAGTTGGGTGGTACTTTTTTTATCAAAACATCAACACCATAATTTTGCTGCCTAAGAGAAATCCTAGCCTTAGCTAAAGCCTGAGTATCTTTGCTTAAATATGGTAAAAGTCGTTTGGCTTCCCTAGTCATGCCATTCCATAAAAGAAATTCACTGCGTTCATTCACAAAGGGTACTGTTAAACTACCATGTGTTGTTATAAAAAAATTAAATTCACTTTTTTTAAAACTTAATTCAGACCAAGCACGCTTGATTTCTCTAACCGCAGCATCATTATCATGTGTTTTTTGGTAAGCGTCTATCAAACACATTGCTCCAAACCCTGTAGATGGTTGCGAGTTGTTAAAATATGTAATCACTTCTTTTGGTGTTGTTTTTTTTGATATCTTCGCTTCACCTTTTTGTTTTAAAATTTGCAAACCAGGCCAATGCGAATAATTACTTAAGAAAAACTGGTAATCCCCAAATGAGCCAAATCCTTTACGCAATTTCACCCAGCTTATGAAGGTTTTATGTAGTACTTTTGTTTTATTTGTTATTTTTTCGCATTCTTACAGTACGATGAATAAAGATATATCTGTCAAATTTTTCATAACTTTTTCTGACGGTTTAGCTGAAAGGCCAACATCTACAGAAAGAAAATAGAAAAAAACCAATACCAATGCCCTACTTTGATTTGACTTAAATAATAGCATTGGCACCCTTCTTAGTAGAAACCCACTAACATACACTTGATTTATTAGCAATTTCTTGGCAATTCATACTAGAAACTATTTTATTTATATTTTAAATTGGAAATATTAAGCTTAGGAGCAAAAATTATGTTTAAAGGATCGATTACGGCTTTAGTGACACCATTTTCAAATGGTGAGGTTGACAATATTGCTCTCAAAAACCTTGTAAACTGGCAAATTTCTGAAGGTTCTAAGGGATTAGTACCCGTTGGAACTACAGGTGAAAGTCCAACACTTACTCATACTGAGCATGACGTAGTTAAATTCACACTTGAAAAAGTTGCCGGACGTGCGCAGATAATTGCTGGTGCTGGTTCAAATTGTACTCGTGAGTCGGTTGAAATGCAACATGCTGAATCTGTTGGTGCAACTGCTGGCCTAGTCGTAACACCTTATTATAATAAACCCACTCAAGCTGGTTTAATTGAACACTTTTCTCAAGCACATAACGCGGCAAATATCCCAATAATTATCTACAATATACCCGGTCGTTCAGCAGTTGATATGTCGCCCGAAACAATGGGAATATTATCGAAATTACCGAGAATTATTGGTGTTAAAGATGCAACTGGGGATTTATCAAGGGTTCCACAACAGCGTATAACTTGTGGAGAAAATTTTATACAATTATCTGGTGAAGATGCTACTGCTCTTGGATTTAATGCACACGGCGGAATAGGCTGTATTTCAGTAACATCAAATGTTGCTCCACGATTATGCTCAGAATTTCAAGAAGCAACGCTGAATGGGGACTTTTCGTTAGCATTAGAAATCACAGACAAATTGATGCCTTTACATCAAGCCATTTTTACTGAGCCCGGATTATGTGGGGTAAAATATGGACTATCTCTTCTTGGGTTTTGCTCGACAGAAGTTCGCTCACCTTTGACACAATTACATGATGATACCAAAATAAAAATAAAGAATGCTATGAAATTTGCGGGTATTTTGTAAAATTTAACAAAAAGGCCAGGGCCTATTAATAATTTAGAAAAAAAGATTACAGTTCTAGATTTTTGCAACTATAGATTGCAGGTAAAATATGAATGATAATGAAAACTATAAAATAGCATCTGAAAATCGCAAGGCAAGGTACAATTATGCGATAGAGGATGACATTGAATGTGGGATTATTCTAGAAGGCTCAGAAGTTAAATCATTACGATTAGGTGGGAGTAATATAGCCGAAAGTTATGCTAATGTTGAGAACGGTGAATTGTGGTTAATTAACAGCTATATAGCACCATATAATCAGGCAAAAACTTTCAGACATGATGAGCGCCGGAAGCGTAAATTACTTGTCTCAAAGCGTGAGCTATCCAAATTATGGTCTGCTGGCGCTCGTGAAGGAATGACCTTAGTTCCATTAGTGTTATATTTTAACCACAAAGGCACCGCTAAAATAAAAATTGGAATTGCCAAAGGCAAAACGAATGTCGACAAGCGTGAGACTGAAAAAAAGCGAGACTGGCAGAAACAGAAAGCGAGACTATTGCGCTCACATAATTAAATTTTCTGAATATATGGTTTGTCTAAGCAAGTAAAAAATTTAGAAGATTTAGTATTTTGATCAACTCAAGTATTGAAACATTTAATAAGCGAACATACACTTAAAAGAAAACTATGGTTACATAATGTTATCAAATGATCCACAAGTATTAGTTTCAACATCATGGTTACTTAAGCATTTAACCGATCCTGATTTAAGAATTATAGATGCAAGCTGGTACTTACCAAAAATGAAGCGTGATGGCTTCAAAGAATATGAAGAAAAACATATACCAGGTGCACGATTTTTTGATATTGATGAAATCTGTGATATTCAAAGTAATCTTCCACATATGGTACCCACTTCACAGAAATTCATAAGTAGAATGAAAGCTTTAGGTATTGGTGACGGACATCAAATTGTTGTCTATGATGGGTGCGGTTTATTCTCTGCAGCACGCGTTTGGTGGATGTTTCGCTTATTTGGGAAAAAAAATGTTGCAGTACTTGATGGAGGTCTTCCAAAGTGGCTATCTGAAAATCATCCCATTGATAACAAAAAACCACTGTTGCGGGATCGTCATATAACGGTACAATATCAGGCAAGTCTCATAAAGGACGTCACCCAGGTTGCTGCTTCGTCAAAACTTTCCACTGCAACAATTTTAGATGCCAGAAGTATCCCTAGGTTCAAAGGAGATGAAATGGAACCACGGCCTGGCTTGCGTTCAGGTCATATACCTGGGTCTAAAAATCTCCATTATGAAATTCTTTTAAATAGAGATGGAACTTTAAAGTCTGAGACTCAAATAAGAGAAATTTTAACTAATAATGGCGTTGATACTTCCAAAACAATCATCACAACTTGTGGCTCAGGTGTGACTGCTGCAATTCTGAACTTGGCTCTGGAACGAGCAGGTTATAAGGATCACTCTCTATACGATGGATCTTGGAGTGAATGGGGAATGTATCCAGATTTAAAGGTGGATAAAGGATAACAATGTTAGAAAATCTCCAACAACAGCCTTCAGATAAAATATTAGATCTGATGCAAATATTTATAGAAGATACCCGTGAAAACAAACTAGACCTTGGAATTGGCGTTTACAAAAACGAATTGGGTAAAACACCAATAATGAATTCTGTAAAAAAAGCTGAAAAAATTTTATGGCTTAAAGAAGAAACAAAAGCTTATACTAAGCTTACTGGTGACCTAAGTTACCTCAAAGCAATGAAGGGCTTAATATTAGCTGACAGTGTTGATGACCTCAGAGTATCTGCAGCACATACACCAGGAGGAACTGGTGCTATAAGACAAGGGTTTGAACTAATAAGAATAGCCTCTCCAAAAGCAAAAATATGGGTATCAAACCCAACTTGGCCAAATCATATTTCGATTTTAAATTTTCTAAAGTAATGAACACAAATATATTTATTTTGACAAAAATACTTGTGATTTAGACTTTGATGGCATGATATCAAGTCTAAACAGAGCAAAACCTGGTGATATAGTGTTATTACATGGTTGCTGTCATAATCCGACAGGCGCAAACCTTAATCAAAAGCAATGGCAAGAATTAGTAGAATTTCTAAATAAAAAACAATTACTGCCGTTTATTGACATTGCCTATCAAGGATTTGGCAATGGTTTAATTGACGATGCTTATGGGGTTCGCTTGTTAGCAGAGCAATGTGATGAAATAATTTTAGCAGCAAGTTGTTCAAAAAACTTTGGCATTTACAGAGAACGCACTGGTATAATATTTACTATTTCAAAAGATGAAAAATGCAAAGAACAGTCACAAGGCACTTTAGCTTTTTTGAATAGACAAAATTTCTCATTTCCACCAGATCATGGTGGGAAGTTAGTCTCATTAATATTGAATGATGAACATTTAAAAAAAAGCTGGATAGATGAGTTAGAAGGTATGAGATTAAATATGTTAGAAATTAGAAAAATGTTAGTCAAAGAGCTACAAATACTATCAGGATCCCACAGATTTGACTTTTTGGGCAAACATCGCGGTATGTTCTCACTCATCGGTGCAAGCAAAGAGCAGGTTATAGAAATTAGAAAAAAACATGCTATTTACATGATTGAAGATAGTAGAATAAATATTGCGAGTTTAAACAAAAATACCGTTGCTACGTTAGCAAATGCTATTATCGATGTTGGTGTTTAAAGGTATTTAGCCACAAAAAGTTCGGCTCACATCATTATTTTCATCTAAAGTTATAGTTAACCGATTGGGTGAGAAATCCATTGGTATAAAACTATCATGTGGGATTAAACGTTTCTCACCATTAAATCCAATTATATCCAATAAAATTTCTAATGCTTCTTTATTTTGACCTTTTAAATCAGTGAAGGCTGATTCATCACAAATATATACTGGTTCAATTTCTACAATTTCCTCTTCCTTAAAATATAGCTCCTCGCAACCACTTAAAGTTGTAAAGAGCATTATACCAATCAAGGTCAAATATTTATAATAAGAAAACATGGTCAAATTCCAAAATTATAGGTAATCAATTACGAAAACTTAACATTTCATAAGCACTTTACACAATAGGTCGCCTACTAGTTAATATAAAAAATCATAACGTAAGTAAAATCTTAAAGGTTCCTAAAATGTATAATAAGGAAATTATAAATACTGACCAACTAAATTTTCTAATAAGAAAATCAAAAATTGATGATGAAGAGCAAATATGGAAAATCTTAAAACCAATAATCAGAAATGGTGAAACTTACGCAATTGACCGAAATTTACCACGTAGATCAGTATTAAATTATTGGATGCATGGCAAAAATATTTGGTATGTTTTACCGAAATTCATAATAAAATTTTAGGCCTTTACTATATGCGTGCCAATCAAGAAGGCGGTGGCAACCATATCTGCAACTGTGGTTTTGCTGTAATGACTACGAAGACTAGAAATGGGATTGGTCGAAAAATGCTAAACCACAGTTTAAATTTAGCTAAAGAAATGGGATTTAAGGGAATGCAATTTAACCTGGTTGTTAGTAACAACAAATGGGCAATTAAACTTTGGGAAAGTGAAGGTTTCAAAATAGTTGGTCAAATACCATCTGCATTTAATCATCCAAAATGATGGTTTAATTGATGCTTTTATAATGTTCAAAAAGCTATCATAAAATTAGACTAAGCTAAAAATAAAATAACCCCTAATTAAAAAATTGAAAGAGGAAACTAATGGAAAAATTATCAGAAATTAAAGCATTTGGAGGTATTCAAGGAGTTTATTCACACTTTTCGGAATCAACTAATTGTGACATGACATTTGGATTATTCCTCCCAGAAGAGGCAAAATATAATCCTGTTCCAGTCTTATGGTATTTATCAGGCCTAACTTGCAATCATGAAAATGCTATGACTAAATCCGCTGCACAAGGGTGGGCAGCTGCTAATGGAATTGCTTTAATTTTTCCTGATACGTCTCCAAGAGGGCAAGCTATAGTTGACGATGACGCGTTTGATCTAGGACAAGGAGCAGGGTTTTATGTTAATGCAACACAAAATCCCTGGGTACAAAATTTTAATATGTGGGACTACATTACTGTAAGTTTACCTGAATTATTATTCAACAATTTCTCACTAGATAGAAATCGACAATCAATCACTGGCCACTCTATGGGAGGACACGGTGCTTTGACAATTGCACTCACCCTTCCAGATACATTTTGTAGTGTTTCAGCTTTTTCTCCAATCACCAACCCTACCAATAGCGACTGGGGGGTTAAGCAATTTAATGCTTACTTAGGAAAAGATAAAACCAAATGGCGGGCACATGATGCTAGTATTTTAATGAAGGAAAAAGGCTTTCCTGGACCCATCTTAATAGATCAAGGTTCTTCTGATCAATTCTGGGATTTACTGAAACCTGAAGCACTAATTGATGCTATAATTGAACGTAAGCAAGCCGCAACCTTCAGAATTCAAGAGGGTTATGATCATAGTTATTTTTTCATCTCAAGCTTTATGGAAGAACATATTTCTTTTCACGTAGATGCTCTTTATCGTTAGAGAAGTAAGTAAAGTTATGTAACACAAGATACAGATAATAGGGTCGTCCAACTGACTTTGATGGGGCAAAAAATTGATTTATATTGATGCAGATGCGTGTCCAGTTAAAAATGAAACAATCAATGTAGGGTTGCGTCATAAAATCAAAGTTATTATTGTCTCAAATGGTGGAGTAAAGCCAAACACAAGCCCCATGGTAGAAAATATCATAGTGGAAAGTGGCCCTGATGTTGCCGACAAGTGGATATCAAGTCATGTGCAAAGATTTGATATAGTTATTACGAATGATATTCCACTTGCCTCTGATGTTATAAAATTAGGTGCACTTGTTTTAACTTCTTATGGTAAAAAACTAGATTCAAGTAATATTGGACCAGTATTAGCTACACGAAATTTAATGTATGAATTACGTTCAGAAAATAATTTTCTTCAAGGTAAAGGAACTATGTTTTCAAAAAAAAATCGCTCAGACTTTTTAAATAATTTAGAGAAATTAATTCGGTAGTAAATATTAAAAGTAATTTTAACAATAGTATTTAATAAAAACATCGGTTGCATCAATCTGAGTTCGTCCACCATCAACCATTAAAATTTGACCCGTCACGAAAGAAGCACTTTCTGAAGATAGGTACTGAACGGCATCAGCGACTTCTTTTGCTTCTCCAATTCTATTTAATGGAGTGGCAGCCACTATTTTATCACGACTTCCCTCATTGAATTTTAAAGCCTCTTTTAAAGAACCACTCATAACTGATCCAAAGCAAACCGCATTAACTCTTATTGAATAGCTTGCCAATGCGACTGCCAACGAGCGAGTCAGTTGCTCAACTGCAGCACAACTTACAGAATACCCTAAAATTTCAGGTTGGGCGCGGCGTCCAGCCATGGATGTCAGATTGACAATACTACCTATACCAGTTTGAGAATTTTCAACATTTTTAGCTTGATATATCATCCTTTTTGCAACCATTTGACTTATACGTAAATTCGTTATTAAATTTTGATTAAGTAATATTTCAAAAGAATCTTCCTCAAAATTTAGAGGGTCTGATGTTAGGAACTGCCTACTAGCATTAACTAAAATATCCACTCTATCAAATTCGTCAATCACCGCTGATAATAGATTAGCTTGCGTTAGTTTTTCCCTTAAATCCCCTGAAAAAAATATCGCACGACCCTTTTCATTTTTTAGAGAATGAATTTCTTCTTTTAGCTTATCTTCGTCTAAATCGGCAAAAACCACATTTGCTCCATTTTGGACAAAATGTCGAGCTATTGCTAAGCCGACACCATTTGCAGCTCCAGTTACGATAGCTGTTTTTCCTAAAATCGAAAAAGACATAAAATACCCTTTTTATAATATTTTTAAATTTTACCTATTGAGTAAATTCTTTGGTTTTTTTGCTTGAATTATTTTGAACCCTGATTGGACATGGCTTATTGTAACACTCTTAAATAATTTAGATATATTTTTCTCATACGGCAACTGTCTGTTTGCTACCATTACTAAAGTACCATTATTATTTAACATCTCAGTGGCTTTTGTAATAAAGTCGTTACCCACACTTGAATCAGACGCTTGACCCAAATGGAAAGGCGGGTTCATGATCACAATATCATACTGCCTTTTGGCATTTATTTTCATTACATCGATCCAAAAAAACGTTGCGCGAGGATCATTAATGTTTAATTTCGCACTTTGCATGCTAGGGTAAAATCCCTCAAAGATATCTATTTTATCTATGTTTTGTTTTAATGCTTCGACTGATAACCATCCCCACCCAGCCCCTAAATCAGCTACTCGACCTTTTAACATGTTCTTAAAGAATGCGGCTAATTGGTAACTTCCCTTGTCAATTCGTTTAGATGAAAACATACCTTCAGCTGTAAAAAATCCATCCTCATTCTTTTTTATATCAGCATCTTTTTCCCATCCATTTAAAATTTTTTCATCAATTTTTTTTGGATCAAAACAGAAAGCTTTACCGTGGTTTTTAATCGATATATTTGATACGTAATTTTATTTTACTTATTTTTTTTAAATAACTATCAATACCATCTTTTTTATTACCATCCACAATTATATAATTATTTGTCATTTTAATTGTTTTTGCAATATTACCATAACCTTCAATTTTTGATTTTGGAATGTGCACGATACTAACATCGGTATTTTGAGTCATTTCCACAGAAACTGTATAACCAAAGGTATCTAATTCATCATAAAAAGTGGCAAATGATTGAACCAGTATTAAATTAGCAGAAGAAAAAGACCCGTAAGGTACATCAGTTTTTGCATTTATAACAGTCAAATTGTTTTTTTCTGAAAGACAAATATTGCTGAAATTAATTACTTCTAATAATCTATGCTGTCTTGTCATTTTTAATAAATAGGTACATGCCTTATTCTTTCTCCATAGTGCACTGCAACGGGTGCTGATTTTGTGAGGCACAATCCATAACTTGCGCTACCTTTGTCTCAGCAATTTCAAATGCAAATACCCCCACTACTGCCAAGCCATTTTTATGTACAGCAAACATAATTTCAGCTGCTTTAGAATTATTCATCCCAAAAAATCGTTCAAGAACGTAAACCACAAATTCCATAGGAGTGAAATCATCATTCAATAATAATATTTTGTATAAGGGTGGTTTTTCCGTTTTAGATTGGGATTTAGATGCAAGAATAGTATCTCCATCATCATTATTTCCCACTGTAGAGGTTATTTTTATCAAACCGCAAAACTCCAATTTACTTTAAAACCGACTCACTCAGGTGCTATATATAAGGACTAATAAATTATATCAAATCACTACTTTGATTTAATTTAAACTTAAATCTAATCCTAATTTTATATTAGTTGATACTTATTTTATTAGCTTTATTTATAATTAAGAAAATTAGACGTAATCTTAGTTATTTACTATAATTATTTCATATGTTAGCCGTTATGAAAATAAGACTGCGATAAATGCAGCAAAGAGGCAGAAAAGGGCGGGCTTTTTGGAGACCTTGCTAAAAATTAAAAAACTGTACCTGTATACGGTATTTCTTCTAGTAGCTGCATTTTCATTAGCAGAAGCAGCGCCTTATGCTGATATGGTAATGGACGCTCGTTCTGGAAAAGTTTTACGATCTCGTAATGCTGACACTCGTTTGCATCCAGCTTCACTAACAAAAATGATGACTTTATATATAGCTTTCGAAGCAATTGAAAATGGTGAAATAGACGTAGATAAAAAGGTAAAAATAAGCCGCAATGCAGCTAACGAAAGACCCTCTAAACTAGGCTTAAGAGTAGGTCAAAAAATTACACTAAGACTCCTATTAAGAGCTGCAGCAGTTAAATCAGCAAACGACGCAGCAACTGCGATTGGAGAAGCTATATCCGGCTCAGAAGCTGCATTTGCTCGCCGCATGAACAGAACAGCAAAAAGCCTTGGGATGACCCGGACAACCTTCAAAAATGCCCATGGGTTAACAGAAAAGGGACATTTATCCACAGCCCGTGACATGACAGTTTTGGGAAGACATCTTATGTATGACTTTCCAGGTTATTATCCAATGTTCAAAAGAAAAACAACTATTGCTACCAAAAAAGTTAGAAATACAAATCGTAAATTTCTTGCCGCTTATAAAGGTGCAGATGGCATTAAAACTGGGTATACTCGTAAAGCTGGTTTTAATTTGGTTGCTTCCGCTTATTTTAATGGGAAAAGAGTTATTGCAACTGTGTTTGGTGGAAAATCCACACGAACTCGAAATATCCAAGTTGCAAAATTACTAGATTTAGGATTTGAAAGAACTCTAGAAAATGTAGAGTTAATACCGCCAATGCGGATCTTTCAGGAAACTCCAAAAGATCAACCAAATAACATAATCGTAGTTAAAAGCTTGCGTCCTAAAATCAGAACAGATTCTGAAAGCAACAATATCTTATTGGCAATGGCTTTAGATATTGCAAAGACCGTTAAAATTGAAACTCCAGAAAGAGTAACAAAAATAATAGATATAGTTGATATAAATTCATCAGAAAAACTTAATAATTCTGGAGATTTGATTGTTGTGTCTCGAGATAGCAGTCCACAAATAAAAAACTGGAAAGTAAACTTAGGACTCCATAACACAAGATTCCAAGCAGAAAAATCATTACTAAAAGCAGCACTACATGAGCTTTCATTGCTCGAGGGTGCTAAGCGGAAAGTAATAAATAAAACTAGAGGTTTTGAAGCAACTTTTTCTAATTTAACAAAGAGCAAAGCTCTTAAGGTTTGTGTGAAATTATTAGCACGCAATTTTAAAAATTGCCAAGCTCAAGGGCCAACTTAAAGTGATTTAAGTTTCAATAATTAAATATTATTTTACAGCCAGGCCAAAGGCAGCATTTATTAAACTTTTAGTATACGGGCTCTCAGGAGAGTTGAAGATTTTAACTCCCTCACCTGTTTCTACAATATCACCATTATTCATCACAATAACGTTGTGACTTAAAGCACGCACAACTTTGAGATCATGACTTATAAATATATATGCTAATCCATATTTTTGCTGCAGATCGCGTAGTAATTTAACAATTTGCACTTGAACAGTTTTATCTAATGCCGAAGTTGGTTCATCTAAAATAACTAATTTTGGTTTCAAGATCATAGAGCGTGCAATTGCTATCCGTTGCCTTTGTCCGCCAGAAAACTCATGTGGGTATCTACTAACCATAGATGTTTCAAGACCAACTTCGATTAATATTTCTGAAACTTTTTTTTCAATTTCTGAAGAGGATAGAGAACTATGGATAACCAAACCTTCGGAAATAATTTGACCAATAGTCATTCTAGGAGATAAACTTCCATATGGATCTTGGAAAATCATTTGAATATCACGCCTGAGAAATTTTAAATTTCTGCCGCGCATTTTGTTGATAGATTTACCTGCAAAGCTCACATTACCAGAAGAGGATATAAGGCGCATAATTGCCAGTCCAAGTGTCGTTTTTCCAGAGCCACTCTCACCCACAATTCCCAATGTTTCGCCAGCACAAACTTTAAAGGAGGCACTATTTAATGCTTTAATATTTCCAACATTTTTTCGAAGTAAACCTTTTTTAATTGGAAACCAAACTTTTAAATTGTGGGTTTCAAGTATTTTTTTTGAAAAATTTAGATTATTTAAAGGGCTATGATCCAATTCTGAAGAAAGTAACATTTTGGTATATTTATGTGTTGGATGATTAAATATTTCTCGTGTAGCGCCTGCTTCAACAATCTTCCCAGCTTGCATTACACAAACAAAATCAGCAATCTTTTGCACTATACCCAGATCGTGAGTAATGAATAAGAGGCCCATTCCTTCTTTTTGCTGAATGCCTTTAATCAGTGTTAGAATTTGCGCTTGAATTGTAACATCCAGCGCCGTTGTGGGCTCATCCGCTATTAATAAATCTGGCTGGTTAGCCAAAGCCATTGCAATCATTACTCTTTGCCTTTGTCCGCCTGAAAGTTGGTGAGGGTAGTCATTCAAACGTTTTTCAGGATCTCTTATCCCAACTTTTTCTATAAGGGTTAATATAAGGTTATTGGCTTCCTTTTGATTAATATTTTGATGTAGATTTATACTCTCTCTAAGTTGTTTTGATATAGTATGAAGAGGGTTTAAGGATGTCATTGGTTCTTGAAAAATAAAACTAATATCGTTACCGCGCACCCTTTGTAATACTTTTTCAGAAGCACCTAACAATTGATTGTTTTTATATTTAATGGAGCCAGTCAATTTGGCATTATCAGGCAGTAAATCAACAGTAGATAGTGCTGTTACAGATTTTCCAGACCCACTTTCACCAACTATTGCAACTGTTTCACCTCTCTTGATTTTAAATGAAATGTCGTCAACTACATTTTTCTCATTACCAAATGAAACACTTAGATTTTTAATTTCTAATAATATATTATTCATGAAAAAGTCTTCCGAGGATCGAAAGCATCTCGCACTCCTTCGAAAATAAAAACTAAGAGAGATAACATAGCAGAAATCACAAAGAATGCAGTGAAGGCTAGCCATGGAGCGTGTAAGTTTTGTTTAGCTTGGAGAGCTAATTCGCCTAGAGATGGATATGAAGGAGGAAGACCAAACCCTAAGAAATCAAGTGATGTCAACGCTCCAATCGCACCAGTAAATAAAAATGGTAACATTGTTACGGTTGCCACCATTGCATTAGGAAGAACATGGCGAGTCATTATTTTAAAATTTGATAAACCAAGTGCTCTAGCTGCTCTAACATATTCAAAATTACGTGCCCTGAGAAATTCTGCTCGGACTACTCCAACTAAAGCAGTCCAACTAAAAAGTGCTACTAAAACAGTTAAAAGTGTAAAAGACATCGAGAAAATGGCAGACATTATAATTATAATATAAAGGCTAGGAATGTTCGCCCATATTTCAACTACCCTTTGAAAAATTAAATCAATCCAACCACCAAAATATCCATGATCGCTCCAGCAATGATACCTATCGCTGAGCTTACAAATACTACTACTACCGCAAAGGCCACAGATATCCTAAAGCCATAGATCACTCGAGCCAACACATCTCTAGTGGTATCGTCCGTTCCAAGCCAATGGTGCTCATTCGGCGCGCCAGGAGCTGGAACTACATCATGATTAATAGTATTAAAACTATAAGGTATAATAGGCCAATAATACATGTTTCTTTGCAATATCTGGATTAGTGATTAAACCTGCATCCATATCGTTTATTATAACTTCTGGATCATCATAACATTCAGTAAGCCCTCCCGTTATAATAAGACATTGAATAGCCGGATCATTATATTGCGCAATTAAACCCTCATCTCCCCCGAATTCATCCTCCGTTACAACACCAGAAAATACTGGGAAAAAAATGTCGCCTCGATAACTGGCTATGAGCGGTTTATCATTTGCAACAAATTCGGCCATCGACGCAATTGCTGTAAGAAATACAAAAATCAAGAGTGAATAATAAGCTCTACGATTTGCTTTAAAGTTTTTCCACCTTCTTTTACTCAGAGGGCTCAACGTAAAAGCAGCCATTTTAAACTTCCCTGCTTTCAAAATCTATTCTTGGGTCAACAAAAATGTACATCAGATCAGAAATTAAGCCCACTAACAAACCCATAATACCAAAAATATATAATGTGCCAAATAGTACTGGATAATCTCTATTCAATGCTGCTTCAAATCCCAACCTACCTAAACCATCCAGGGAAAAAACTATTTCAATAATTAAACTAGAGCCAAAAAATATAGCTATGAACGCACCTGGAAATCCCGCTATTATTATTAACATCGCATTTCTAAAAACATGTCCAAAAAAAACTTTATTTTCAGATAATCCTTTTGATCGAGCCGTTATTACATATTGTTTTTTGATCTCATCTAAGAAACTATTCTTTGTAAGCAGGGTCAGTGTTGCAAAACTTGCTATTGTCGCAGCAAGCACTGGCAAGGTGATATGCCATGCATAATCCAAAGACTTCCCTAGAAGCGACATATTTTCAAAACCTTCAGAAGTTAAACCTCTTAAAGGAAACCATTGAAAATAAGACCCTCCAGCAAATACTACTAATAACAATATTGCAAAAAGAAACCCTGGGATCGCATAAGCCACAATAATAAATGCAGAAGTTATAGTATCAAAACGACTGCCGTCTCTAATCGCCTTTTTTACTCCTAATGGTATCGAAATTAAATAAGCAATTAATGTAGACCAGAGGCCTAACGTTATCGATACTGGCATCTTCTCTAAGATAAGATCTAATACCGCAATTGACCTAAAGTAACTTTCCCCAAAATCAAATTTCAAGTAATTAACAAGCATCAAAAAAAATCGCTCATGTGCAGGTTTATCAAAACCAAATTGCTTTTCTAAATCTTTAATAAAATCTTCTGGTAACCCTCTCGCTCCCTCATATTTACTATTTTCGGCAAAATTTGGGCTATCAGCACCACCCGCAAATCTATCAGTTGCACTACCTCCTTCCTCAATTTGACTAATAATTTGCTCAATAGGTCCACCAGGTACAAATTGAATCAAAGCAAAATTAATTACCATTATGCCAAAAAGAGTCGGAATCATTAATAATAATCGTCTTAAAATATAGTCGCTCAATTAATAAAACCTTTTTATAATGCACCCACAGATTTTAAATATGCAGCTTTGTCTTTATCATACCACCAAAAATCAGTTTCCCCAATTGAAAAGGGTGGTAAGTTTTTGGGCCTACCAAACACATCTAGATAAGCAAGGTTATGGTTTGAATTATGCCATTGTGGGACCCAAATATGCATTGATCTAAGCACTCTGTCTAGTGCTTTTACTGCAATGTTTAATTCTTTTCTAGTTTGTGCTCCTTCAATTTTTCCTATTAAATCATCAACAGCTAGATTGGATACACCTGAAATATTAGCAGATCCTTTTTTATTAGCAGTTTTACTTCCAAAACGTGAGCGAAGCTCTAAGCCGGGTGTCAAAGACATAACATATCTGCGAGTAGTAATATCAAAGTCAAATGACTTTTCACGCTCTTTAGACTGAGCATTATCAACAGAATCTAAATAAGCATTTATTCCTAAACGTTCTAAATTCTCAATATATGGATTTATTATTCTTTCAAATGATGGACCATCATTCAAGAATCCAATACTCAAAACCTCTCCCTTGTTATTTACTCGTTTCCCATCAACAAGCTCCCAACCAGCTTTTTCTAACAATTTAGCAGCTTTTCGTAAGATAGTCCGATCCAACTTTTTTGGTTTAGAAACCACAGGAACAAAGGCTGGATTTTTAAAAATGGAGGGATCTAAATGCTCTCTTAATGGTTCTAATAATATTAATTCTTCTGGAGTTGGAATTCCAGATGCTTGTAAATAGGAGTTTTCCCAAAAGCTATCTGTGCGTTTATAAATACCATAAAACAGTGCTTCGTTTGACCATTCAAAATTAAACATCATACCGATTGCTTCGCGCAACTTAGGGTTTTTAAACTTTTTCTTTCTCAAATTAATCCAAAATCCCTGTGTACCTGAAGGGTTTTGATCTGGAATTTGTGTTTTAATAACCCAACCCTTTTCCAACGCCGGAAAATTATATGATGTACCCCAAACCTGACTGGAATATTCTTCCCTAAAATTATAAGCACCACCTTTGAATGCTTCAAAAGCAGAAATATAATCAGCAAAATATTCCATTTTTATAGTATCGAAATTATCTCGCCCCACATTTATGGGCAAATTTTCTCCCCAATAATCATTTCTTCGTTTATAAGTTATTGATAAGCCGGGTTTTATGCTTTTCAAACCATAGCGACCTGAACCAACAGGTGGCTTTAAGGTACTTTTAGAAAAATCATTCTCAGTATAATATTGTTTAGAGAAAACTGGTAAACCCGCTGCTGCTTGAGGCAACTCCCGAGTATTTGAGCCTTTCTTGAACGTAAACTTAACTCTATACTCTCCTAATGCCTCCACCTTTTCAAAATCAGAGAAAGTAACTTTAAAAGTAGGCACGCCTTTTTCTAATAATGTGTAAAAAGAAAAAACCACATCCTTGGCGGTAACCGAAGTGCCGTCTGAAAATTTCGCTTTAGGGTTAATATTAAAAATAGCCCATTGCCTATTTTTTGGGTATTCGATTGTCTGTGCCAATAATCCATACATTGCATCTGGTTCATCAGCCGTACCTGTCATTAGGCTTTCAAAAAATAATGTTGCACCTCTCGCTGAGTTTCCCTTCAAAATATATGGTGATAAGCTATCGAATGTCCCAAACGCCCATGTGGAGAACTCCCCACCTTTTGGAGCTATTGGGTTTACATAATCCAGATGTTTGAAATCTACTGGATATTTCAAATCTCCAAAAGTCGATATTCCATGCGCCTTAGTAATTTCTTCGCCCCTAAGACTGTGAATTTGGAGCAATAAAAATATAAATATAGTAATAATTAAAAACTTTTTACCAGAAATCGCAAAAAAAATCTCTTTCGAATTCAGTATACTAGTAACACTTTTCATAATAATCTCTTTTCAATTATTTTCATCATTTTAGCGTTAAACTCGCCAAGGTAAATAAACATTGGATTATTATTTTGAATTTTCTAAATATATAAATTAATGGCTGACCTAAATTTAATTTGCACTAGCTAAATAGGCTATTAAATTTGCCCTATCAGTTTCCTTTTTCAAACCTGCAAAACCCATTTTTGTACCTGGGGCGTATTTCTTGGGGTTTTTCAAAAATCCATCTAGAGCTGCTGTTGACCAGCCACCTTCGAGACCTGCTAAAACACCAGAGTAGCCGAAGCCATCAATGGATCCTATGTCTCGATCTACAACATTATATAAATGTGGGCCTGTACCATTTGCTCCATCTGCAAGTTTGTGACAGGCCTTACATTTTGAGAATACTTTTTGCCCTTTTTCAGGGTTTGCAGAAGCTAAAATTATTTCAAAATCAACCTCTTCAATAGTCTCTTCAACTATCTCAGTATCATCTTCAATTACATAAGCCGCTTCGTTATGCCCCCCATGACTATCTCCTCCAACATGATATAGGCCTTCAGCCAACCATAATGCAAATAAAAAAACCAATAATGCACCACAGAACGCGGCCACAATTTTGGTCAGTGTCATCGTGTCAAACATCGAATTTATGCTCCCTAATATGGCGATAGCCAAAAAGATTTTCTCCGTAGTTCTTCTAACGTCTTCCCAACAGGCTATGCAAGGTGTACAAACCGCGACTAAACGCCCTTAGACCAAATTGGATCAATTTATGACGACTATTAGAAAAATCGCATTTCAAGGTGAACTTGGGGCCTATTCGCACCAAGCTTGTAATCAATCTAAACCAGATATGGAAGCCATACCCTGTAAAACATTTGAAGATGCTATTGAGGCAGTGAGAAATGGCAAAACAGATCTAGCGATGTTACCTGTGGAAAATTCAACCTATGGACGTGTCCCAGATATGCATCGACTTTTACCAGAATCTAACCTCCATATTGTTGGTGAAGAATTTGTAAGAGTAAAAATCAATCTTCTTGCGCTTCCAGGTGCAAAATTAACAAATATAAAGATAGCTAAAAGCCATACAGTATTATTAGGCCAATGCCAAGAATTTCTAAGAAAATTCAATTTAGAGGCCGTATCTTGGGGCGACACAGCGGGCGCAGCTATGCATGTTTCTAAATTAAAAGATCCGTCTGTTGCCGCGTTGGGAACAGCATTGGCTGGTCACATATATGGATTGGAAACTCTAAAAGAAGGTATTGAAGATAATAGTCATAACGCAACCCGCTTTGTAATAATGTCTAGAGAACCTGCAGAAGAGTTCGATAAAGAAAGAAAAATAAAAACTGTTTCTAATATTCAAAGCAGAAACATCCCTGCCGCATTATATAAAGCGATGGGAGGTTTCGCCACAAATGGAATAAACATGGTTAGATTAGAAAGTTATATGCTTGATGGGTCGTTTACCGCAACACAGTTTTTTGTTGAAATAGAAGGTCATCCAAATGATAAAAATGTAAAATTAGCGTTAGAAGAACTATCATATTATAGTACTTATATAAAAATGCTTGGTAGCTTCTCTGCAAATACCGAAATGCTTTGACAGTTCACGTAGTATTGAAATTTATTTTATATCGCCCATCATCCATTTTTTTATCATAAAATGAGCAATAGAACCTTTTCTAGCTGGATACATGAATTGGTTGTTTCCAGAAAAGACTTCCAACATTTCCTCTCTACTAACCCATATAGCACTTTCAATTTCCTTTGGATCAACCAATATTTTTGTTGAAGTTGCTTCAGCAACACATCCAATCATTAGAGAAGCGGGAAAAGGCCATGGCTGACTAGTTAGGTAATTTACTGCTCCAACTTTAACGGAAGTTTCTTCAAAAACTTCTCTTTTTACAGCCGCCTCTATAGTTTCACCAGGCTCCATAAACCCAGCCAAGCAAGAGTACATTCGTTCGGGCCATCCGTGGCTACGACCAAGCAGAATATTATTACCATTTGTTACTAACATTATCACTACTGGATCGGTTCGAGGAAAATGAGAGATTTTACAATAACTGCAATCTCGCTGCCACCCAGAATGCATTGGGATACTCACATGACCACATTTTGGACAAAAAGAATTACTCTGATGCCAGGAATGCATACCACGTGCAATAACTGAAATTTCAGCTTCTTGTGCTGAAATTTTATTCATAAAACCTCTCAACTCAGCAAAATGAGATTTCTTTGGCATGGCCGGGTGATTATAAATATTTTGATCTAAAAAAGCTTTTGCAGCTTCAGGATCGTAACCCTCTGGCATCCAACTAGAAATATCAATTGAGAAAATTGGAATATTGATGTCTAAACCTAAGAAAATTAATGTCTCATTATAATCCAAAACTAATGGGTGATCCTTATTCACCCAACATAATTGATCCCGCTCATCAGATTTAACTGGTAACTTTCCACGCCAATAAAGCAAATACTTAGATGAGGTATGTTCTCGATATTCACTTATTTTCATTTGATCAGAGCGATCAATTCCAGATCGGTCCAAGAAGGTTTCACCAAAAGTTACAAGTTTTTTATTGAGCATAATTTTTCCATTTTGTTATCTTTGACATACGATCATTATAAAGGCAATTTACATCCCTTGAAAAATTTTTAACTTCATATTATGTGTTGTTGGAGAGGTTGGCGCGGGTGAACGCCTCGCCAACCCGGTCAGATCCGGAAGGAAGCAGCCGCAACGAGTATCGTTTAGGTCGTTGTCCAGCCTCTCACTAAGAAAGCTTTATTTAGCTAAAGCTTTTGGTTATTGAAAAATTTCTTCAGGGCTTACCTTGTCGCTAATTTATAAGCACGATAGATTGGTATTATAGAATCTAGAAAGTCAATAAATGTCAGAGAAAAGTAGCCCCTACAAAGTCTTAGCAAGAAAATATAGACCTGAAAGCTTTGCTGAGTTGCGTGGGCAAGACACCATGGTTAGAATTCTTAAGAATGCCTTTGCGGCAGATCGGATTGCACATTCATTTATTTTAACTGGAATACGTGGAACAGGGAAAACAACTACAGCAAGAATCATCGCAAAAGGATTGAATTGCATTGGCGTTGACGGAACTGGGCAACCCACAACAGATCCTTGTGGAAAATGTGAAAATTGCATTGCTATAATTGAAGGTCGGCACGTTGACGTGATAGAAATGGACGCGGCATCCCAAACAGGCGTTGGAGATATAAGAGAAATCATCGACTCGGTACATTATAGCACGACATCTGCCCGTTATAAAATTTATATAATTGACGAAGTGCACATGTTATCCACCAGCGCTTTTAATGCATTATTAAAAACTTTGGAAGAGCCACCATTACATGTGAAATTTATTTTTGCTACAACTGAAATAAGAAAAGTGCCCGTAACTGTCCTATCAAGATGTCAGCGCTTTGACCTAAAAAGGGTTGAGCCAGAGATTCTGATTACCCATTTGAAATCTATTGCGGATAGAGAGCAGGTAAAAATTTCTGAAGCTGCTATATCTATCATTGTTCGAGCTTCTGAAGGATCTGTACGCGATGCTATGTCAATGATGGATCAAGCAATTGCGCATGGGGCTGAAGAAACTTCTGTCGAACAAGTGCGTGAAATGATTGGGTTAGCCGATAGATCAAGAATATTAGATTTGTTTTCCCTAATTATGGAAGGGAATGCTTTATCTGCATTAAATGAATTATCCGCTCAATATGCCGCTGGTGCGGATCCAATAGTTATACTTAAAGATTTAGCAGAGGTTACCCACTGGATCTCAGTGGTAAAAATATCACCAAATACCTCAGAAGATCCGACCGTAACAACAGATGAACGTGACAGAGGTTTAAAATTTTCTAATCAATTATCTATGAGGTCACTAACTAGAATGTGGCAAATGTTGTTGAAAGTTCTTGAAGAAATATCTTTTGCCCCCAATTCTATGATGGCCGCCGAAATGGCCATAATACGTTTAACTCACGTATCAGAGTTACCTAGCCCTGACGAATTGATACGAAAATTGGAAAAAAATAGTTATCCTGAGGTGCAGATTGGTGATGTAAAAAAAAAGAGTGGCAATAAAAGTACCGTGACCTCATCAATAGTTAGCTCAGGAAGTGGAGTTGCAATTGCCAAGGTTAAAGAAATAATTGAAGATCCATTTACCTTCATTCAAAACATTTGAGGATGTTGTCTCACTTATTCGGTTTAATCGCGATATGAAACTATTAGTGGAAACAGAAAACTATCTCCGATTAGTAAGATATCAACCAGGTAGAATTGAATTTCAATTAACACAAGAAGCAAGCATTGATATACCCTCTCGTTTGGCAAAAAAACTAAAATCTTGGACTGGAGAAAATTGGGGCATTACTATTGTTAACGAAGGTGGGGGGCCTACAATAGCAGAAAAGCGTGATGCTAGTAAACAAAATCTTCATTTGGAGGTTATGGAACACCCAATGGTTAAATCCGTCTTAGAAAATTTTCCTGGATCTAATATACATGAAGTTCACGTGCAAAAATTACCGTTAGAAAATTCAGATAATGACAAGATACTTATATCTCAAGAGGAAGAATGGGATCCTTTTGAAGAAAACGAATAGAAATTTGATACTTTCATATATAGCTGAGCAAAATAGGAGAGATACATGTTAAAAGGATTGGGTGGCTTAGGTGACATGGCCAAAATGATGAATAAAGCGCAAGAAATGCAAGGTAAAATGGCGCAAATTCAAGATGATTTGGAGCAAGTAGAAGTACATGGTGAGGCTGGGGCAGGACTCGTTAAAATAAGTGCAAACGCAAAAGGCGAGGTAAAATCATTGGATATTGATCCAACTATCCTTATCGCATCTGAAAAGGAAGTAGTTGAAGATCTTATTATTGCCGCATTGAACGATGCACTTACTAAAGGGCAAGAGGCAAAACAAAAAGAATTATCTAAACTGACAGAAGGTTTAAACCTTCCGCCAGGAATGAAGTTACCATTTTGATATGAAACCAGCTGATGACAATGAAATTGAAAGATTAATATCTTTAATGGCGAAACTCCCTGGGCTTGGTCCACGTTCAGCTAGAAGAGCCGTTTTGCATTTGATACGAAAGAAATCTGTTTTACTTAATCCTTTATCTGATGCATTAAAAAATGTAGCAACAAATGTTCGTGAATGTATAAATTGTGGAAATATAGGTGCGGCGGAGCTTTGTGAAATTTGTTCCGATGAAAAAAGAAATAATGGTCAAATTTGTATTGTCGAGGGAATAGCAGACCTTTGGGCCATGGAAAGATCTAGACGTTTTAAAGGCCAATATCATGTATTAGGAGGTGTTCTTTCTGCTTTAGATGGTGTTGGTCCAGAAGATCTAGGTATAAAAAAATTAAAATATCGATTGAATACTGAAGATATCAATGAAGTTATACTCGCACTAAATTCAACAATCGACGGACAAACAACTGCCCACTATATTGCAGACGAATTACACAATGATCAAATTCAAATAACTTCACTTGCTCAGGGAGTGCCTATAGGTGGAGAACTAGATTATCTCGACGATGGTACTATTTCAGCTGCTTTAAATGCACGTAAGTTATTTTAATGGTATAACAATCGATAAATAATTATTCTGGAGCAATAATCCGCAAGCCCAACTCTCTCAGTTGTTCGTTGGTCGGCTCAGACGGACCGCCCAACATTAGGTCTTCAGCTTTTTGATTCATCGGAAACATTATTACTTCTCTAATAGATGTTTCATCAGCTAGAAGCATAACTAGCCTGTCTATTCCAGTTGCACAACCACCATGAGGTGGAGCGCCATAGGTGAAGGCTTTAACCATTCCTCCAAATCGTTCGTTAACATCTTCTTTAGAGTATCCGGCTAATTCAAATGCTTTATACATAATTTCAGGTTTATGATTTCTTATTGCTCCTGAGATTAATTCATAACCATTACATGCCAAATCATACTGATATCCCAAAATAGTTTCAGCCTGATCATTGAGAGCCGCTAAACCGCCTTGCGGCATTGAAAATGGGTTATGACTAAATTCAATTTTATTACTTTCTTCATCTCTTTCATACATTGGAAAGTCTACAACCCAACAAAATTCAAAGGAAGCTTCTTCTGTTAATCCAAGCTCTAAACCAATTTCATTTCTTGCTCGCGCTGCTACTCCTTCAAAGGCAGAAGCTTTACCGGTAGTAAGTATCTGATCTCCTTCTTTTAAATCTAATTGAAGCCTAATCTCTTCAGTTCTTTCTGGACCAATGTTTTTTGCTAAAGGCCCAGCAGCTTCTAGGCCATCATCACCAGGTCTCCAAAAGATATACCCCATGCCAGGTAGTCCTTCTTTTTGAGCAAAAGCATTCATTCGATCACAAAATTTTCTTGACCCACCGGTTGGAGCGGGAATTGCTCGAATTTCAGTTCCTTCGTTTTCTAACAAATTTGCAAAGATCTTAAAACCTGAACCCCTAAAATGATTACTAACTATCTGCATTTTTATTGGATTTCGTAGATCAGGCTTATCGGAACCATACCATAATAATGCATCTTTATAAGAAATCTGAGGCCAAGTTTGATTAGTAGGCCTCCCTGATCCAAATTCTTTCATTAGACCCTTTAAAACTGGCTCAATAGTATCAAAAATATCTTGCTGTTCAACAAACGACATTTCCATATCTAATTGATAAAAATCTGTTGGAGATCGATCTGCTCTAGCATCTTCATCTCTAAAACATGGTGCAATTTGAAAATATTTATCAAACCCTGCAACCATAATTAATTGTTTAAACTGCTGAGGAGCCTGTGGAAGCGCATAAAACTTACCAGGGTTAATTCGCGATGGAATCAAAAAATCTCGAGCACCCTCTGGACTACTTGCAGTAATAATGTATGTTTGAAATTCATTGAAACCTTGGTCATTCATACGAGACCTTATTGATTTCACTACATTAGATCGCAATATCATATTATTGTGCAGCTTTTCTCTTCTCAAGTCTAAAAACCTATATTTTAAGCGAGTTTCCTCAGGATAATCTAAGTCGCCAAAAACTGGTAAAGGTAATTCCTCAGAGGCGCTTAACACCTCAATATTTTTTATAAAAACTTCAATCTCACCTGTTGGTAATTTTGAATTTATGAGATTGGAATCTCTGGCCATTACATTTCCATCAATGCGAATAACCCACTCTGCACGCAACGTTTCCACTACATTAAAAGCTGGACTATCTGGATCAGCTAAAATCTGGGTCATTCCGTAATTATCGCGCAAATCAATAAATAAAATTCCACCATGATCACGTACTCTATGAACCCAACCTGATAGACGAATATTTTCACCCACGTTGGACGAATTAAGGTCTGCGCATGTATGACTGCGGTAGATATGCATAAAATCCATCCTAATATTTTACATTCAAAGCCGATACACCTTGGTTAACTTGAGAAGTCAAGAGAACTACCCCAAATAAATAAATGGATTATTACCAGTGTGTTTAAAATAACAAAATTTTTTAGAATTTAACATTGCCAATTAACAATATTAATCTGAAATAACTTGCACCCAAAGATACGACGACTATAACAAAAAATAATTTGTGCAAGATAGGCCAGATATATCGCAAATTAAATTGGATTAATTTATGCCAAAACGTACTGATATAAAGAAAATTATGATTATAGGGGCTGGTCCTATTATAATAGGTCAAGCTTGCGAATTTGATTATTCTGGTGCCCAGGCATGCAAAGCATTGAGAGAAGAAGGTTACAAAGTAATTTTAGTTAATTCGAATCCTGCTACAATTATGACAGATCCGGATATGGCTGACGCAACATACATTGAACCCATCACACCAGAAGTAGTTGAGAAAATTATTGAAATGGAGCCTCATACGCATTGCTGCCAACTATGGGCGGTCAAACTGCTCTTAATACATCACTTGCTTTGGATGATCTTGGGGTTTTAGAAAAATATAATGTCGAGTTAATTGGAGCAAGCCGCAAATCCATCGAAATGGCTGAAGATAGAAAGTTATTTCGTGAGGCAATGGATCGATTAAATCTTGAAAACCCAAAAGCTGCTATCATTACTGCGCCTACTAGCAAAAATGGTTCAAGCGATATAACCGCCGGTGTAAGGCTAGCAATTGATGTTTTACCCGAAATTGGATTGCCAGCGATTATTCGTCCAGCCTTTACATTAGGTGGTAATGGTGGCGGCGTCGCATATAATCGCAAAGATTATGAGCATTTTTGTCGAACAGGTTTAGATGCTTCCCCAGTCAATCAAATTCTAGTTGATGAAAGCCTTTTAGGCTGGAAAGAATTTGAAATGGAAGTAGTCAGAGATAAGGCTGATAACGCAATCATCGTCTGTTCGATTGAAAATATAGATCCAATGGGTGTTCATACTGGTGATAGTATAACTGTAGCGCCAGCCCTAACCCTGACCGACAAAGAATATCAGATGATGCGAAATTCAAGCATAGCTGTCTTAAGAGAAATTGGTGTTGAAACAGGTGGGTCAAACGTCCAGTGGGCCATTGACCCCAAAACAGGTCGAATGGTTGTAATAGAAATGAACCCAAGAGTTTCTCGATCGTCCGCTTTAGCTTCTAAAGCAACAGGATTTCCAATTGCAAAAATAGCTGCAAAATTAGCTGTTGGTTTTACTTTGGACGAATTAAATAACGACATAACCAAAGTTACGCCTGCAAGCTTTGAACCCAGCATAGATTATATTGTTACAAAAATACCTCGGTTTGCATTTGAAAAGTTTCCTGGATCTGAGCCAAATTTATCCACAGCTATGAAATCCGTTGGGGAAGTAATGGCGATTGGTAGAACCATTCACGAAAGTTTGCAAAAGGCTCTTACATCGTTAGAAACTGGATTAACAGGTTTTGATGATATTGAAATTCCACAAAAATCAAATAAAACTGCCATTATTAAGGTACTTTCACAACAAACACCTGATAGGTTACTTCTGATCGCCCAAGCTATTCGTGAGGGTTTAACAGACAGCGAGATAATTGAATGCACTTCCTATGATCCTTGGTTTATTGCACGTATTAGAGAGATTGTAGACATCGAAGCTGAGGTAAAAGTTACTGGGATACCAACTAACGCCCAAGACATGCATAACCTAAAAATGTATGGATTTACAGATGCACGCATCTCAACCTTAACTGGATTAACTGAAGAAAAAGTCAGGGCTAAAAGGCTATCATTAGGGGTAAAATCAGTTTTCAAAAGAATTGACACTTGTGCAGCAGAATTTGAAGCTCAAACACCATATATGTACTCTACATATGAAATTTCAGCTATGGGCTATGTTGAATGTGAATCTAAGCCATCAAATAAAGAAAAAGTAGTTATTTTAGGCGGTGGTCCTAATAGAATTGGTCAAGGTATCGAATTTGATTATTGCTGTTGTCATGCATGTTTTGCTCTTACTGCTAAGGGTTATGAAACAATAATGATAAATTGTAATCCCGAAACTGTTTCAACTGATTATGACACCTCAGATAGATTATATTTTGAACCATTAACTTTTGAACATGTGATGGAAATACTCAGAGTAGAACAAGAATCTGGTAAATTACATGGCGTAATTGCTCAGTTTGGTGGACAAACACCATTAAAATTAGCGAATGCGCTTGAAGAAGCAGGAATACCGATTCTTGGAACGTCGCCGGACGCGATAGACTTAGCAGAAGATCGTGAACGATTTAAAAAACTACTAGATAAATCTTCGTTAAAACAACCAATTAATGGTGTTGCATATTCCCCAGAACAAGCTTTTGAGATAGCAAAAGAGGTAAAATACCCTCTTGTTATCCGCCCATCTTATGTTCTTGGCGGTAGGGCTATGGAAATAGTAAGAGATGATACTCAATTAAAAAAATATATTAATAATGCAGTAACTGTTTCCGGGGAAAGCCCTGTACTTTTAGATAGCTATCTAACAAACGCTATAGAGGTTGACGTAGACGCGATAAGTGATGGAAAAACTGTTCATGTAGCTGGCATTATGGAACATATTGAAGAAGCTGGCGTACATTCTGGAGATAGTGCATGTTCCTTACCCCCTTATAGCTTAAGTAAACTCACACTAGACGAACTTGAAAGACAAACAAAAATTTTAGCACTCGCATTAAATGTAGTTGGGTTAATGAATATTCAATTTGCAATAAAGAATGATGTTATTTTTGTTCTTGAAGTTAATCCACGTGCATCAAGAACTGTTCCTTTTGTAGCAAAGGCTGTAAACAGCCCAATTGCTGCTATTGCGGCTCGGGTAATGGCAGGGGAACCTTTAACAAATTTTGAATTAAAATCACCAAACATAAAACATTTCTGTGTTAAAGAAGCCGTATTACCATTTAATAGGTTTCCTGGTGTCGATATATTATTGGGCCCTGAAATGCGCTCAACTGGTGAAGTCATGGGCAGAGATACTAATTTTGAGAGAGCATTTTTTAAAGCTCAATTGGGAGCTGGAATAGAATTACCTAAAAAGGGTAACGTTTTCATATCTATTCGAGACAATGACAAATCACAAAAACTAATAGAAACTGTCAAAGTTCTAACTAAATTAGGTTTCGTAATAATAGCAACTAAGGGTACGGCAGGATATTTAGCCAAAAATAATCTGCAATCAATTTCAATAAATAAGGTTCATGAAGGTCGTCCAAACATTGTAGACATGATGAAAAATAAAGAAATTGACTTGGTAATGAATACCACTGAAGGCACTCAAGCAATCGAAGACTCTCGATCTATGCGAGCTGTATGTCTATCTGATAGAATTCCATATTACACTACATTAGCAGCGAGCGCTGCAGTCGCCATTGCCATTCAAAAGTGGCGTGAAGGTGAGATCGGCGTTAAATCATTACAAGATTATTAATGATTAAAGCATTATTCAGCAGCTATTTTATCTTCCACCTTCTCAACTTTTACGGCACAAAATTTAAACTCAGGTATTTTTCCATAAGGATCTAATGCAGAATTCGTTAGAATATTTGCCGCTGCCTCTACATAAGCAAAAGGTAAAAACACCATATCTTCTGATATTCCTCTGTCGGCTCTTACCATAATTTCAATAGTACCTCGACGAGTGGATAGTTTGACCATTTCTCCAGGCATCGCATCCAGGTTTCTTATTGTTTTTGGATGCATTGAACAGTTAGCCTCAGGTTCAACTGCATCAAGAACGCTTGAACGCCTCGTCATAGATCCAGTATGCCAATGCTCTAATTGTCTACCAGTTGTTAAAATCATTGGATAATCCAAATCTGGTGTTTCATCAGGTGCTATAACATTTGCTGGCGTAAACTTAGCACGCCCATCAATTCGAGGAAAACCGTCTCCAAAAACAATAGGCTGACCTGGATCATCTTTTGATAAAGATGGATATGTAACAGCACCTTCCTTTTCCAAACGATCCCAGGTAATATTTTCCAAAGACTTCATACCTAATTTCATTTCAGAAAAAACTTGTGAAGGATCGGTGTAATTCCAATTAAGCCCTAGCCTTTTTGCTAACTCAGTTGTTATCCACCAATCTTGCTTTGCTTCACCTGGTGGTAAAACAGCCTGCCTACCCATTTGAACTTGTCTATTCGTGTTGGTCACAGTCCCAGATTTTTCTGCAAATGCAGAAGCAGGTAGTATTACATCTGCATAATTAGCTGTTTCTGTCACAAAGATATCTTGAACTATCAAATGCTCCAACATCGCCAGCGCATCTCGAGCATGATCGACATCAGGATCAGACATGGCTGGATTTTCACCCAAAATATACATGCCTCGGATTTCTCCTTCATGAACTGCGTCCATAATTTCTACTACAGTCAACCCTTTCTCAGCAGAAAAATCAACATCAGAACCCCAAATATCATTAAAAGCCGAACGAACGCCATCATCAGTTACTGTTTGGTAATCTGGTAAAAACATGGGGATCATTCCCGCATCCGATGCACCTTGCACGTTATTCTGCCCTCTCAATGGATGTAATCCTGATCCAGGTCTCCCAATTTGCCCTGTCATTAACGCAAGTGAAATTAAACATCGTGAATTATCAGTTCCATGAATATGCTGACTGATGCCCATTCCCCAGAAAATCATTCCTGCTTTCGCTCCTGCAAAGGTTCTAGCGACATCACGCAACATATCTGGTTCTATTCCACATATTTTAGACATTTTCTCTGGTGTAAAATCAGCTAAATGAGCTTTTTCTGCTTCCCAATTTTCCGTATATGCCTCAATGTATTGCTGATCATATAGTCCCTCTTCAACAATAACATTCATTATTGCATTTAGCATTGAAACGTCAGTACCGGGTCGGAATTGCAACATGTGACTAGAAAAGCGCTTCAACGCCTGACCTCGTGGATCCATCACTATTAGTTTTCCACCACGTTTTGTAAATTGTTTAAAATAAGTTGCTGCGACTGGATGGTTCTCAATTGGATTTGCGCCAATTACAATGGCTACATCAGCATTTTCAATCTCATTAAATGTTGCAGTTACTGCCCCAGAACCAACATTCTCCATTAAAGCTGCAACACTAGATGCGTGACAGAGACGGGTACAATGATCCACATTGTTATGCCCAAATCCCTGACGAATAAGCTTCTGGAATAAATAAGCTTCCTCATTGGTGCATTTAGCAGAACCAAACCCTGCCACCGAAGCACCACCCTTAGACTGTTTTAATTTGGCTAAACCACCAGCCGCAAAGTCTAATGCTTCTTCCCAACTCGCCTCACGAAAGACGTCACTCCAATTACCAGGGTCAACATTAAGGCCTTTCGCAGGAGCATCCTCACGCCGGATTAATGGCTTCGTTAGACGGTGATCATGATGAATATAATCGAACCCAAACCGACCCTTTACGCACAAACGCCCCTCATTAGCAGGCCCATTTATACCATCGACATACTTCACTCGTCCATCTTTTACCTTGAGACTAACTTGGCATCCAACTCCACAAAATGGACAGATACTCTTAGTTTCGCTATCAAAATCTGCGCTATCACCAACCTGGTTTTCATCTATCACCGTAGCTGGCATTAAAGCGCCTGTAGGGCATGCTTGAACACATTCACCACATGCTACACAAGAGGACTCCCCCATCGGATCATCAAAATCAAAAACAATTTTACTTTCATGCCCACGTCCTGCCATTCCAATAACATCATTTACTTGAACTTCACGACAAGCTCGGACACATAAATTACATTGGATACAAGCATCTAAATTAACACTCATAGCTACATGAGAATCATCCAGTAACGGAATATTTTCAGACTTCATTTGTGGAAATCTACTATCACTGATATCCTGTTGATCTGCCATTTTCCATAAATGAGAAGATTTATCGTGAGCTTGCTCTCTCACAGGTTGGTCAGTCACTAGTAGTTCCATTACCATTTTTTGTGCTGAAATTGCTCTATGACTCTGAGAAGAAACAATCATCCCTGCAGATGGTTTTCGAATACATGACGCCGCTAAAGTTCTCTCACCATCGATCTCCACCATGCAAGCTCTGCAATTTCCATCACTACGATACCCTTTTTTTCCAGAATGACATAAATGGGGTATCGAGGTGCCTTCTCTCTTGGCAACCTCCCAAATGGTTTCGTCATCTTTGGTCGAAACGACCTTTCCATCTAAAGTAAATTGGATTGAATCAGTCATCTTATATTTCATCCGAAAAATGTTTTATTGTTAGTCTAATTGGATTAGGTGCCGCTTGTCCCAAACCACAAATTGAGGCATCTATCATCATTGAAGAAAGTTCTTCAAGCAAACCCGTATCCCATTTATCTTTTTCCATTAATTTTACAGCCTTTTCACAACCTACTCGACAAGGCGTACACTGCCCACAGCTTTCATCTTCAAAAAATCGCAACATATTTAAGGCAGCTTCTTTCGCACTATCATGATTAGATAAAACTACAACTGCAGCGGAGCCTATAAAGGTTCCTTGCTCTTGCAATGTATCAAAATCCATTGGTACAGTATTTATGGACGCTGGTAACAGTCCTGCTGATGGTCCTCCAGGCTGGTACGCTTTAAAACTATGACCTTCAATCATTCCTCCAGCGTTATCAATTATATCAGTAATTGTTGACCCCGATGGCAGTAGATAAACTCCAGGCTTATTTACACGACCAGAAACTGAATAACTTCTTAAACCTTTTCTTCCATTTTTTTTAATTCCACTTAAAATTTCAGGACCCTCTCTAAGAACTTTAGATACCCAATATAAAGTTTCTATATTATTTACTAAAGTGGGCTTCCCAAAGATTCCAACTTGGGCAACAAAGGGAGGACGATGTCTTGGTAAACCTCTTTTCCCTTCTATGGATTCAATCATCGCACTTTCTTCACCACATATATATGCACCAGCACCACGTCTTAAATCAATGTAACCTTTTTCAACAATTCCTTCATTTTCTAGTGCAATAATTTCTTTCCTAAGTATTGTTAGAACTGCAGGATACTCATCTCTCATGTATATAAAGCATTTATCTGCTTCGATAGCCCAGGCTGCTATTAACATACCCTCCAAGAACACATGGGGTTGTCTTTCCAGATAATACCTATCTTTAAATGTTCCCGGCTCACCTTCATCACCGTTGACAGCTAAATATCTCGGGCCACTTTCTGCCCGCACAAATGACCATTTTCTTCCAGTTGGAAATCCAGCACCACCAAGGCCACGCAAACCAGATTCCAGAAGAATATCTTGACATCTTTCAGGGTCACCATCTCCTCGCAATTCGAGCAATTTTTCATATCCACCGTTAGCTTTGTATTTTTCAATTTTTTCATATTCTGGGATATGCGCATGAATATCTTTAGATTCAATTGCGTCTTTCACTTTTTCTTCATCAGCATAATCTATATGATTGTGCCCAATCTCTAATACTGGTGCTGTATCACAACGCCCCATACAGGGTGCACGTAGCACTCTAATTTATAATTACTTTCGTACCTTTTTCTAATGCTTTTTTTAAATCTCTATCTAAAACTTCGTTTAAATCAGATCCTGATGCAAAAGACTGTTCTGGTGGCGTAATTTCTCCTTCCTTCACTACATCGAAATGTGCATAGAAGGTTGCAACTTCATAAACTTCTGTTTGACTTAACTTCATCTCAAATGCCAAAGCACACAAATGTTCAGAGGAAAGATAACCATACTTGTCCTGAATCAAATGCAAGAACTCAATTAATAAATCTCTACTTATTTTGTGATTTTTCAACAAAAGTTTTACATCTACTAAGGCACTATCCATAACCTGCCGGCCTTTGGGCGTGTGCCGCCCTTTGCCTTTTCCTGATTTCCATACACCCTGATCTAGAGGAGCCATTTTTGAAACCTTTCCTGTCTATAAAATATTTAATTACTATTTTTTTTTAAATTAAGATTTAAAAATTACGACTATTATAGTCACAAAAGTCATTTCACATATTTTTAAACAAATTCTGTCAGAAAAATCCTGAAATGCTTAACTTTAACCGATCAAATTCACCTTTAAGCTAATTCACATTCTGTAACGATGTTTCCAACGCATGCAAAAATGATTTAGCAGAACTGCTTGCTGACATAACTAAATAGGAACCTCCTTTTTCACAGATTACAATACTTCCCAAATGCTCCATTATAGTTCGCGCAATATCATTTTCTAAAAATACATCTGGTTCCAAATTTATAGGACAGACCCGCTCTAAAGCTTTCAAGGCTAAAGGTCCACTTATTCTAAGAATTACCCAAGCATCAGTTTGTGTAGTTAAATAGACATCATCAGATAAAGCATTTTTAAAAATCGCTTCTGAGTCACGCTCATCACTTTCAAAAATAGCTAACCATTGATCCATTGAAAGTCCAATAACTCGAGATTTTTTATCTTCAGAAATACTAGATTTTCCTGTTAAAGGTAAATTTATATTCAAAAGTTTAGTAATACTTTGGTCAAGTAATTTTTGGTTTTCAACAGATGTTGCTAATGAAATTATCTCTAAACCAGTTACTTCCTCTAAAATATTCTCACCAAATTCTTTTGAGTATCCATTTAAAGGAGAGATAGGCGATAAAAATTTACTAACCACGAAGCTTATCTCCTTCTGGATCAACAAAATGACAAGAACAAATTTTAACATCCACAGAGTTGTTTCTCATTTTATCATAAGCATGAACGGTGTCACCAATACGTTTATTACCATTTTTGATAAACCCTAATCCAATGTAATCCTCTAAAATTGGTGAATAACATACCGACGACATCCACCCCAAATCATTTTCAATTATTTCTTTGACACCATTATCTAAGAAATGCGCGCCCGCAACTAATCTATCACCTTTATTAATTGGCCTAAAGCCAACTAATCTTATCTCATCTTCCTTATTCATTTCAGGTCTTTGCGCTAATATCTTTCCAATACAATCCTTCTTTTGACTAATCATTTTTTGCAAACCAAGATTTAACGCCGTTGTTTGGCCATTTAGCTCATTTCCAGCAGCATGACCCTTTTCAATTCGCATAACGCCTAACGCCTCAGTTCCGTATGGAGTTACATCAAATTCTTCTCCAGCCTTCATTAATTCTCTAATCAAACCATCGCCATATCTGGCTGGAACAGCCAATTCATATGCCAATTCACCAGAAAAGCTAATTCGGAACAATCGAGCACGGGTACCATTACATACAGTCACTTCACCACAAGCCATAAATGGGAAATTTTCATTAGAGAATACTATAATCTTTATCAATAATTTTTTCCAATAATCGTCTTGCGTTAGGACCCGCAACTGCAAATTGCGCCCATGCATCTGTAGTGGAAATAATATGAACGTCCATATCTGGACATAAGCATTGTCTAACAAATTCCAAACGTCGAAATACCAAAACAGCATTCGCAGTGGTAGTTGTCATAATAAAATGATGATCGTTTATTCTTGCCGTTGTTCCATCATCATACGCAATACCGTCCTCGCGTAACATCAAGCCGTATCTCACTTTACCAATTGGCAATTTCCCAAAAGCATTCGCATAAACAATATTCAAGAAATCAGCTGCATCCTTTCCCTGAATATCAATCTTACCCAAAGTTGTAACATCACAAACCCCAACTGAATTTCTGGTTGCTAAAACTTCTCGATCTACAGTTTCTCTCCAAGTTTTCTCACCAATTTTTGGAAACCATTGCGCTCTCATCCAATTTCCCACCTCAACAAAAACTGCCCCTTGTTCCTCAGACCATTTATGACTTGGCGTCAATCTATAGGGTCGAAAGTCCTTCCCTCTAGATCTTCCAGCCAACGCACCAAGTGGTATAGGAGTGTAGGGTGGACGAAAAATGGTAGTTCCAGTGTTCTGAATCGTTTTACCAGTGCACTCCGCCATAATAGCCAAACCTAGAATATTTGATGTCTTCCCCTGATCGGTCGCCATACCCATAGTAGTATATCTTTTCATATGCTCAACAGATCGAAATCCTTCTGCATGGCTTTGCTTAATATCCTTGACTGTCACATCATTTTGCAAATCGACCCAACCCCTTTTAGTGGATTCTTTAACATACCAAAAAGCTGATGATTTTGTCCTATCATCTGATGATGAAGGGACCTTAATTTTACTTGCCTTGATATCAAGATTGTGAAGGACATCATTTGCCACTTTTAAGCCTTCAGTTAATACTGATTGCAAATTAAAAAACCCATTGGCTGAACCAGCAACTGTCATATTTTTTGGTAAATTCACACCAGGTACAAAAGCATTTAGGTCAGGATTCCAGTTTGGTTTACCCCCTTGATGACAAGTCAGGTGGACATTTGGACTCCATCCACCCGATATGGCTAAGCAGTCACAAAGAATAGTTTGACCATTAGCCAATGTTATACTTTTAATTCTTTTCCGCCCAGCAGTATTAACAATCTTTCCACCCATAATAATTGAAGCACCAGGTATATTCTCAACAGGATCACATTTTCTACTATCGATAACAGCGGTAACTTCTAATCCTCTATCTGACAAAGTTTTTGCTGTCGCCCAGCCATCATCATTATTTGTAAAAATAGCCGTTCGTTTTCCAGGCAGAACACCCCAACGATTCACATAGGCGCGAACAGCGCTAGCCGTCATAATTCCAGGCCGATCATTATTCCCAAACGCAATTGGCCTTTCTATTGCTCCAGCGGCTAAAATACTTTTTTTAGAATAAATTTTCCACAAAATTTGTCGCGGCTTGCCATCAGAATGCAACAAATGATCTGCACATCGCTCCAAAGCCCCAAATACTCCATGATCATAAGAACCATAGATGGTTGTTCTATTCATTAGCCTAACATTTTTCATATTAGATAATTGCTCAATAGCTTTTCTTGCCCAATCCGGTCCTAACATTTCATCTATCTCTAAAAGCTCTGAATTTAATCGTCCGCCCATTAGGAAATCCTCGTCTGCCAAAATAACTTTGGCGCCAGCTTTTCCTGCCGCCAGTGCGGCAATAATTCCAGCGGGTCCAGCGCCTACTATTAAAATATCACAATGCAAAAACCCCTTATCATAACAATCGGGATCTTCTAACTTGGACAGAGAACCTAAGCCAGCCGACATACGAATAATGGGTTCATACACTTTTTCCCAAAAAGCAGCAGGCCACATGAATGTTTTATAATAAAAACCCGCAGTTAGAAAATTCGAGAAAACCCTGAAGGTATAGCCATTAAATCAAAATTTAAGTTAGGCGCAGTTCTGACTTGATGCTTCTAAATTATTAAATAATTCTATAACAGTTGCTCTAGAATTAGGTTCTTTAAAAGCACCTCTCCTCAATTCCACTAATGCATTTGGCTCCTCGGAACACCTGCTGCAATAATACCTCTGGGACGATGATATTTAAATGAACGGCCAAACAACCTGACACCGTTAGCAAGTAATGCTGAAGCCAAGGTGTCACCCTGATAGCCTTGAAGTTTTTTCCCATTAAATGAAAAATCCATTGGGGTATCGCGATTAACTAACCCACCTGGTATCCTATCTGCTTGATTCATTTGGATCGACCTCTTGAGCGAGCAATGTTTCGCGCCAATTCAACATTACTAATTTCGTGAGTAATTGTATTTCTTGTCACAACAAGCCAACTTCGATCACCTTGTTCATGATACCACAATTCTTGCATAGGCCCTGCTAAATTGTCTCTTAAATACTGGTATTCATAAAATAATTCTGAAGCATTTTCATCTGATGGATCAGGCCTATCAATCAATGAGGCATCACCAAGGTAAACAAATTCTGATGCATCACGTGGACCAAGAACTGGATGGTTTATTATCATTTTTATCCCTTAATGTAGGTTTGGTTGAGCACCTACACCCTTTTCATCAAATTGAGCACCTAATCTAAAACGATCTAAACGCATTTGTTTCGAAAGAGCATGAGAATCATCAGTGGCGAGCAAGTGTGCATAACAAAAACCACTTGCAGGAGTTGCTTTGAAACCTCCATAACACCACCCACCATTAAAATAGAGTCCATTAATGTGAGTTCTATCTATAAATGGGGATCCATCCATAGACATGTCCATAATACCTCCCCAGCTTCTTAACAAACGTGCCCGTCCAATCATTGGCATGATAGCCATGCCACCCTCAACGACATCCTCTACAACTGGAAGATTACCCCTTTGCGCTTAGAATTGTAACCATCAATATCACCACCAAATACTAAACCACCTTTATCAGACTGACTAACATAAAAATGACCAGCTCCAAATGTTATAACACCTGGAATAATTGGCTTAAGCCCTTCCGTCACAAAAGCTTGCAAAACATGACTTTCAATTGGCAAACGCATTCCTGCTTTTTCCGCCAAGATACCTGACGAGCCCGCCACACACATAGCCACTTTCTTTGCTTTCACAGGTCCAAGAGTGGTTTCTACCCCAAGGCAAATACCGTTTTTAATTTGAAATCCTGTAACCTCACAATTTTGTATTAAATCCACACCCCGCATGTCTGCACCCCGAGCATAACCCCAAGCCACAGCGTCATGTCGAACCGATCCACCTCTCTGCTGCCAAATACCCCCTTTTATTGGAAAGCGAGCATTATCAAAGTCTAAAAAAGGGCACATTTTCTCAACACCTGACTTATCTAATAAAACTGCTCCAGAGTTTGTTAGATGCATTGCATTTCCACGTCTAGCGTAAGCATCATGTTGGCCATCTGAATGAGATAAATTCAAAATACCTCTCTGACTGACCATTGCATTATAGTTAAAATCCTGCTCTAGACCTTCCCATAATTTCATGGAAAACTCATAAAACGGTTGGTTACCAGGCATCATATAGTTTGAGCGAATTATTGTCGTATTTCGACCAATATTACCAGAACCAATCCAACCCTTCTCTAAAACAGCCACATTTGTAATGCCATACTCTTTGGCCAAATAGAAAGCCGTTGCCAAGCCATGACCCCCACCCCCTATTACTATTACATCATATTCTTTTTTCAGCGAAGGCTCTCTCCAATGAGGTGTCCACCCTCGGTTACCTGTGAGGCCTTCTTTTAGTATTTTGAATGCTGAAAAACTCATTAATAACCCTTTCACTCTTCTAAGAAATATAAAAAGTAAACCGTATATAGACTTTATTAAAAAAGACTGAAAGTATAATAAAATGGACAGTAACTTAAATAATAAACCTTACAGTATTGGCCTTCTACTTACGGAAGGCTTTGCATTGATGTCCTACGCGAGCCTTATTGAACCTTTGAGGGCTGCTAACCTATTAGCTGAAAATGAATTATATAAGGTTACTGATATAGCAGTCCAAAGTAGTAGAATCAAAAGCTCCAGTGGTGCTATAATCCAAACCAAAGATGCTACATCAGATATATTTGATCTAGTTTTAGTTATTACTGGTGGAAATCCAAAAAAATTAGAAAATACTGCTCTTTTTGATACATTAAGGAGATTAGCAAGATCAAAAACAATAGTAGGAGGAATATCAGGTGGTCCATATTTACTTGCAGCCGCGGGTTTGATGCATGGTTATAGAATGACAGTTCATTGGGAACACGCACCGGCAATGCTAGAAAGGTGGCCCGACTTATTACTAGAAAGATCGTTGTACATATTTGATAGAAAACGGGTAACATGTGCTGGGGGCACTGCTCCATTGGATTTAATGCACTCGCTAATTACTGAACATCACGGTCACTCTTTTGCTCGTAAAGTAAGCGATTGGTTTATGCATACTGACTTTCGTCCAGCTGCAGGACCTCAAAGGGCCGGCCTAGTAGAGAGAATAGGTGTGACAGATCAGGCTATATTGAATGCCATTGGAGCAATGGAAAATCACATTTCTGATCCTTTAAATTTATTAGAACTATCGAGAATAGCTCAGGTTGGAGAGCGGCAGTTAAATCGATTATTTAAAATTAAATTAAATATTACAACTATGGGATATTATCGAGGTCTACGTTTGGAAATGGCAAAAAACCTCTTAAGGAACTCATCTTTATCTGTTACTGAAATCTCACTAGCCACTGGGTTTTCTGGATCAGCACATTTTTCCACTTGTTATTCTCAAAAATTTGGGGGCCCACCGTCTTCTCAACGACGTTAGAATGGATTTTTTGGATATATTACATTTGTTAAATACAATCCTTCTGGAGGACTGACAGGACCACATAAAGATCTATCTTTAGCTACGAGTGCATTCTTTACATCCTCGGCTTGCCACATACCCGATCCTACCTTTTCCAGGGTTCCAACTAAACTTCTAACTTGATTGTGTAAAAAACTTGGAGCACAAAATTCAAACTGGTATTCATGACCATAAGTAGACATCAATTTCGTTATCTTTATACTTTCAATAGTTTTTATTGGTGATTTACTCTGACAGCTAGTAGATCTAAAAGTAGTAAAGTCATGCTTTCCAATGAGGCTCTCCTTTGCTAACAGCATGGGCTCTAAATTTAACTCATGTCTAACATGCCATGCTAATCCACTATCTAAAACTAATGGTGAACGTCTCGAAATCAACCTAAACAAATACTTGCGTTCAATTGCAGAAAATCTGGCATGAAAGTCATCCGGTACTGCTTTTACATCTAAAATTGCTATCCTTTGCGGTTTTAAGTGAAAATTTAGTGCTTCTTTTAATTTGAAATTTTCCCATTTTTTCGTTAAGTCACAATGGGCTACCTGCCCAAAGCTATGAACACCAGCATCTGTTCTACCTGCTCCAAAAATAGAAGAAATATCAGGATCTAACTTTCGCAATGAAGTTTCTATTTCTCCTTGAACTGTAATATGATCTTTTTGGCGTTGCCAACCGGCAAACCCTTTTCCATTATATTCAATTTTAAAAGCGTATCTTGGCATATTTAACCTCTTATCGACGCTTGATTGTTGTGCCAAGGCCTTCAAATGGTAATTTATGCTTTTTACCAAGAATATGTCACTTTACGCAACACAACAGTTCGTTTATAAAAAAGTATGTCGTCATTATTGGGCTTGTATATTCGAATTATTTCTCCAGCACTTTGTTAAAAATGTTGGGCATGAGCGTTTGACTAGGCGCACAAAATCTTGAAACTTTTAATTTCTACCGGAGACTTAATTAATGTGTTCTGAAACGTCAAAAAATAACGTGGACTACAAAAATACTCTAAGCCTACCAGAAACAGACTTCCCAATGCGTGCAGGGCTGCCCACGCGTGAACCTGTCTGGTTAGAGCACTGGGAAAAACTTGATGTATATAATACTTTAAGAAAACGAACAGGAAGAAAGCAATTTATTTTACATGATGGACCGCCTTACGCAAACGGCAACCTGCATATTGGGCATGCATTAAATAAGATACTTAAAGACATGGTTGTTCGCTCACAACAAATGTTAGGAAATGATGCTCCCTACATCCCAGGTTGGGATTGTCACGGACTACCAATTGAATGGAAAATAGAAGAAAAATATCGTCAAAAAGGAAAAGATAAAGACGATATTCCAATAATTGATTTTAGACAAGAGTGTAGAAATTTTGCATCTGATTGGGTAAAAATTCAAAACGAGAAGAATTCAAAAGATTAGGTATTACAGGTAAATGGGATAATCCTTACTTAACCATGAACTTTCATGCAGAAGCTGTTATTGCTGATGAGTTTATGAAGTTTGCAATGAATGGTTCTTTATATCAAGGCTCTAAGCCAGTTATGTGGTCGCCTGTTGAGAAAAACTGCGTTAGCAGAGGCAGAAATAGAATATCATGATCACAAATCAGATACAATTTGGGTCCCATTCAAAATAATAAAGGGCTCTAAAGCACTAGAAAATGTAAAAATAGTTATTTGGACAACAACTCCATGGACCATCCCATCTAACAAAGCTATCGCCTTTAATCCAAAAATTTCTTATGGAATATATGAAGTTATTGAAACAGAAGAAGAAAGCTGGACTGCTCCTGGCCAACAGTACATTTTTGCAGATGTTTTAGCAGAAGAAACATTAACAAAATCACGAGTTGTTAAATTTGAGCGTGTATCTGATGTGCATACATCAGACTTAATGAAGCAATTTGCAGCCACCCATTCAATGCTCTACAAGATGCCAATGGATTTTGGGATTATGATGTTCCAATTATTGAAGGTGATCATGTTAATGAAGAGGCTGGAACAGGTTTTGTACACACAGCGCCTTCTCATGGTGCGGATGATTATGATTGTTTTGTAAAAAGAGGCTGGATAGATCGACTTACCCATAATATTGGCGAAGCTAGCGAATTTTTATCTCATGTTCCATTTTTTGCTGACCTAAAAGTATTTAATCATAAAGGTAAAGAAGGTGATGCAAACAAAGCAGTTATTAACAAACTTGTAGAAGCCGATAGTTTAATAGCTAGAGGGCGATTAATTCATAGTTATCCTCACTCATGGAGATCAAAAGCCCCCGTAATTTTTAGGAATACTCCTCAATGGTTTGCTGCTATTGATAAAAAAATTGGCGGTGATAACACTTATGGGGAAACTATTCGCGAAAGAGCATTAAATTCTATTAATAAACTTGTTAAATGGACCCCAGTTACTGGACAAAATCGCCTACGATCCATGATAGAAAGTAGACCAGACTGGGTTTTATCACGACAGCGTGCTTGGGGAGTTCCATTAACGTGTTTTACTAAAAAAGATGCCGCACCTACTGATAATGATTTTATTCTCAAAGATGAAGAAGTAAATAGTCGAATAGTTGGAGCCTTTAAAACAGAAGGAGCGGATGCCTGGTACAAAGAAGGAGCAAAAAAACGGTTTCTTGGGGAAAAGTACAATCCTGAAGAGTGGGAGCAAGTTTTTGATATATTAGATGTGTGGTTTGATAGTGGCTCTACTCATGCATTTGTCTTACGTGACAGAACGGATGGATCTTCGGATGGGTTAGCTGATCTTTACCTTGAGGGAACAGATCAACATCGTGGGTGGTTTCACTCTTCGATGCTCCAAGCGTGTGGAACAAAAGGTCGAGCGCCCTATCATGGCGTGTTAACTCATGGTTTTACATTGGACGAAAAAGGCACCAAAATGTCAAAGTCAATCGGTAACACCACTTCACCTGAACAAGTAATTAATCAATATGGAGCTGACATTTTACGACTATGGGTTGCCCAAGCCGACTACACTTCAGATCTTAGGATAGGCCCAGAAATATTAAAAAATGTAGCTGACAGTTATAGAAGATTACGTAATACAATGAGATTCATGCTGGGAAACCTTAATGAGTTCCAAGAATCCGAAAAGGTTGAATTTAAAGATATGCCTGAACTTGAGCAATGGATGTTACATAAACTTGCAACTTTAGACAAAATAGTACGAGATGGTTACAAGAATTATGACTTTCAGCACGTTTTTCAACAGTTATTTCAATTTTGCACAGTAGATTTGAGCACCATATATTTTGATATCAGAAAAGATGCACTTTATTGTAATTCAGAAAATGAATTAACTAGGCGATCTTCAAGGACTTTATTGGATATACTTTTTAGGAGGCTAACAACATGGTTGGCCCCCATGCTTGTTTTTACGATGGAGGACGTTTGGCTCACGCGCTTTAAGGAAAAAAATACTTCAGTTCATCTCGAAGACATGCCTGAAACACCTAAAGACTGGCTAAATCCAGAGCTTGACCAGAAATGGAAGGTAATTAGATCAGTCCGAAGGGTTGTGACTGGTGCAATTGAAATAGAGCGCAAAGAAAAAAATATTGGTGCGTCATTAGAGGCTGCACCAACAATATTCATTGAAGATGTAAGTAAATTTGAAATAATAAATAAACAAAATTTTGCTGATATCTGTATAACTTCAGCTGTTACGCTAATCAATAAACCTTTCGGTAAAGAGGCTTTTACTCTAGAAGACACTCCAGGTATTGGCGTGATATTTAAAAAGGCAGATGGAATTAAATGTGAAAGATGTTGGAAAATTCTTGAAGAAGTTAAATCTGATTCCAAAACATGTTTATGTGAAAGATGTAATGCAGCAATAATTTAATTAAGTTATTGCATATGTAAAATAGTCATGGATTAATATCTGAATGTCATTATCCATCTTCATAGCTATACTGTGTGCAGCACTATTACATGCAAGTTGGAACGCCTTAGTAAAAAATAGCCGTGATAAAATACAAGGTATGTTGGTATTAACTCTAACGCATGGATTTTTGGGCGTAGTTATTGCCTGCTTTGTAGAAATACCAAAAATTGAGGCTTGGCCATGGTTGTTAGCTTCAGTGCTTTTTCATGTTATTTATCAATGCCTACTAGCACTCGCTTATAATCATGGCAGTTTGAGTAGGGTGTATCCAATTGCTCGAGGCACTGCCCCTTTGATTGTTTTGTTGGTTTCTTTTCTTCTTCTTGAAGACATTTTAGTTACAATGGAAATAGTGGGCATTTTAATTTTAGGCCTTGGTATATTTGGAATGGCGCAAGGAGTGTTTTCTAACCACGAAAGTTTGAAGTTACTTCCTTACGCGTTTGGATCAGCTATTGCTACGGCAGGCTACACTTTGTCTGATGGCATAGGTGCAAGAATCTCTGAAAATGCTACATCATATATTGCTTGGTTATTCATCTTAACAGTTCCCGTTTTCATACCTTTAGCAATCGTTTTGAAAGGGTTTATTGTTATTAAAATTCCACTTAAAACGTGGAGAGTTGGATCTGCAGCAGGAGTGTTTTCTTTTTTATCATATTGGGTTGCTATTTGGGCTATGACAAAAGCATCTATACCTTTGGTCGCAGCATTAAGAGAAACATCCATTTTATTTGCGTTTTTAATAGGAGCTCTTATTTTCAAAGAAAAAATCACTAAACAAAAAATCATCGCAGCACTATTTATTCTTTCTGGCTTAGTTGTAATGCGACTATAACATTTAAATTGAATAGTAATTTTTAACACGATTAAACTAAAAATCTAAATAATAAACACCAATTCCATTTAGACTTTATAAATAATTATGGCTTTTTCAATTTTTTTCTTTTCTTTTTGCCTCAATTTTACTATACGCCCTCATTCCTAACGATTTTAGGAATAAATGAAACAGCCTTGCTGGACGACATCCTGGCTTGTGCACATAAAAAGGAGATAGGGATGTCGATAACAGCAGAAAAAAAAGCAGCCGTTTTGAAAGAATTCGCAACAAAAGATGGTGATACTGGTTCTCCTGAGGTGCAAATAGCAATACTTTCCTCTCGAATAGCAACTTTGACTGAGCACTTTAAAATTCATAAAAAAGATAACCACTCCCGACGTGGCCTTCTAAAATTGGTAGCTTTGCGACGTAAATTACTTGATTACACACGTGGCAAATCAGAAGATCGCTATCAAAATCTAATTAAAAGTCTAGGATTACGCAGATAAGTATTAAATACTTACCTTTAATTACGTTAAGATTAATTAACTCGTAAATATAATCATTTTGATTTAATTTGATATAATATAGTTGAATGCCTGAACCTCAGGCTAAAGATTGCTTTAATCGTCAGGCCTTCCGAGTTTAGCATGATAATAATTAAATTAGGGCCACAAGCTAGATAGCTTGTCCGACCGTGAGATCTTAGAAAATTATAGATCCACTTGAATAGGAAATAAAATGTTTAATGAAGTAAAAAAAACAATAAAATGGGGTGAGGAAACGCTCACTTTAGAAACTGGCAAAATTGCCAGGCAAGCAGATGCATGTGTATTAGCAACTCTTGGGGAAACGACTGTAATGGCCGCTGTAACCTTTGCTAAAAAAGAAAAGCCAGGCCAAGACTTTTTTCCCACTAACAGTACATTATCAAGAAAAGTACTATGCTGCTGGTAAAATTCCAGGTGGCTTTTTCAAACGTGAAGCAAGACCTTCTGAAAAAGAAACTTTAACGGCACGTCTTATAGATCGGCCCATTAGACCATTGTTCGTGCCTGGATTTAAAAATGAAGTTTTAGTAATGAATACCGTATTATCCCATGATCTGATAAATGACCCAGATATTGTAGCTATGATTGCAACATCTGCTGCTTTAACATTATCTGGCGCCCCATTTATGGGACCAATAGCAGGTGCTAGAGTTGGGTTTTCGAATGGCGAATACAAACTAAATCCTGAAGTTTCAGACATGGATAATTTAAGATTAAATCCGGAGCAGCGCTTAGATCTAGTAGTAGCAGGCACAAAAGAAGCCGTTATGATGGTTGAATCAGAAGCCTATGAGCTTTCGGAGAAAGAAATTCTTGGTGCTGTAAAATTTGGACACGAACAACTACAACCAGTCATTGATCTGATAATAGACTTAGCTGAAGATGCAGCAAAAGAACCAATGAACTTTTCTGAGCCTGACTATAAAGAAATTTATTCTCGGAGTCATCATTAGCAAAAAAATAATGACTAAAGCTTTCTCTTTTACAGATAAGCAAGAGCGGACAACTGCAGTTTCGGAAGCAAGAAGTAATATAATAGAAAAGTTAACTGAAGAGGACCAATCGAACGCGCTACTGGGTTCTGCGATGAAAAAACTTGAAAGTAATATAGTTCGAGGAGCTGTTATAAAGAGTGGGAAAAGAATTGATGGTCGTGATAGTAGTACCGTCAGACCCATCGTCTCTGAAACAGGCTTTCTTCCAAGAACTCATGGCTCCGCACTGTTCACCAGAGGCGAGACACAAGGTCTAGTAATTACAACATTAGGTACCGGTGATGATGAGCAAATAGTAGACGCTTTACACTTAAACTCACGTCAAAACTTTATGTTACATTATAACTTTCCTCCATACTCAGTAGGGGAAGCCGGTAGGGTTGGACCTCCAGGTCGAAGAGAAATTGGTCACGGGAAATTAGCTTGGCGAGCTTTACAAGCTGTTTTACCAGCTCCAACAGATTTTCCCTACACTGTCAGAGTTGTATCTGAAATAACAGAATCAAATGGATCATCATCAATGGCTTCTGTTTGTGGCGCCTCCTTATCAATGATGGATGCCGGTGTGCCTTTGAAAGCACCTGTTGCTGGAGTTGCAATGGGATTAATTTTAGAAGATAGTGGCAAATTTGCGGTATTAACAGATATTTTGGGAGATGAAGACCACCTAGGTGATATGGACTTTAAAGTTGCGGGCACTCAGGCAGGTATTACCTCCCTTCAAATGGATATAAAAATCGCAGGAATAACTCCAGACATTATGGAGAAAGCACTTGATCAAGCTAGAGACGGAAGAATTCATATACTTAATGAGATGTCGAATGCCATTTCAGAAACACAAGATTTCTCCGTCCACGCACCAAGAATAGAAACAATGCACGTCGCTACAGATAAAATTCGAGAAGTGATTGGATCTGGTGGTAAAGTGATACGTGAAATTGTTGAAATTTCTTGTTCTCTATTACCTGATTTAGGTGTTATTAAAATTGCCAGTCCAAATGGCGAAGCAATAAAAAAAGCATATGACATGATTTATGCAATAGTTGCTGAACCTGAAGTTGGTGCAATCTATACTGGTAAAGTTGTAAAGTTAATGGACTTTGGAGCATTCGTTAATTTCTTTGGCAAACGAGACGGTTTGGTTCACATTAGTCAGATTGAAAACCGTCGTTTGAGCCACCCATCAGACGTTTTGAAAGAAGGTCAAGAAGTAAAAGTAAAACTTTTGGGCTTTGATGATCGTGGAAAAACAAAACTAGCTATGAAAATGGTTGACCAGGAAACTGGGGAAGAAATAAAACAAGATGTTGATGACAAATAAAAAATCTTTATAATATTACTTACGCGTTCTTGTTTTTGATAACCAAGATTAGAGCGCGTAAGCAATTTGTCTAAGACAATAGCAACAATCAATTAAAAATTTTAATAATAACTTTTTTTAATTTTCTTTTAAGAGGTAATACAAATGTTAGACAAACGCTTATTTTATATTAATGGCTCTTGGGTAGAACCAGAACTTTCTAATGATTTTGATGTTATTGATCCTTCAACAGAAGAGACGTGTGCGGTCATCTCATTAGGATTCATGGTACCAATAAAGCTGTTGCTGCAGCTCGAGCTTCATTTGAAAGCTGGATGTTTATGCTGAATGAGCGGCTACAGCTAATCGAAAGTATTTTAGAAGAATACCAAAAAAGAGCAGAAGATATGGCTAATGCTATTAGCCTTGAAATGGGTGCTCCAATCGAAATGGCTAGGCAGCAGCAGGTTGGAACTGGGCTTAATCATATCAAAGGTTTTATAAATGTTTTTAAAGATTTTAATTTTGATCAAAATCTGAATGAAAACACACCCAATGATAAAATTCTTTACGAACCTGTTGGCGTCTGTGGATTGATAACTCCTTGGAATTGGCCAATGAACCAGGTCACATTAAAAGCAATACCAGCGATAGCAGCTGGATGTACAATGATACTAAAGCCTTCAGAAGTAGCACCACTTTCTTCAATAGTTTTTTCAGAAATATTACATGAAGCCGGATGTCCAGCTGGTGTTTTTAATATGGTTAATGGCGATGGTGTGGGAGTGGGATCACAGCTATCAGCACACCCTGATGTAGATATGATCAGTTTTACAGGATCAACCCGAGCAGGTATTGCCATTTCCAAAGCAGCTGCAGACACATTAAAGCGTGTGACCTTGGAGCTCGGTGGCAAAGGAGCCAATCTAATATTTGCAGATGCAAATGAAAAAGCAATCAAGAATGGTGTCTTGCGGGTAATGAATAACTCTGGTCAATCATGCAACGCCCCTACCCGAATGATTGTTGAAGAATCAATTTACGAGAAAGCTGTTTCAATAGCAGCTGAGGTAGCTGAATCAATAAAAGTTTCATCAGGTCATGAAACTGGTCGTCACATAGGACCAGTGGTGTCCGAAGTGCAATTTGATAAAATACAAAACTTAATCAACAAGGGCGTAGAAGAAGGTGCCAAATTAGTGGCTGGAGGACCCGGCAGACCAGAAGGTTTAAATCGGGGTTATTATGTTAAACCAACCGTTTTTGCCGATGTCACTCAGAATATGACAATATATAATGAGGAAATTTTTGGACCAGTGCTATCAATCATGCCATTTACAAACGAAGATCATGCTGTGGAATTGGCCAATGATACTGATTATGGATTAACTAATTACGTCCAATCAGAAGATAATGAAAAGCGTAATCGTGTCGCCAGACGTTTAAGATCAGGTATGGTTGAAATGAATGGTTTACCACGAAGTTCTGGCTCACCATTTGGAGGTTATAAACAATCTGGAAATGGCCGAGAAGGTGGTATTTGGGGTCTCGAAGATTTTTTAGAAGTTAAATCAGTTTCTGGATGGTCTTCATAAAAACCTGTGTTTCACAACTTTGAATGTTTATTATTCAAAGTTGTGAGGCTTAAAAATTGCGTGTTTTCTTCGCTCCCAGATATAGGATATCCAAGTATTTTTTATTAACTTTATTTCTTGCTGCAGCAGTAAAAGCTTCTGGTTATTTTTTTCTAACTCTTATAACTGGTTTCAATCTTTGAGCAGTTTTTATTGAAAATTCATTTATTGGCGACAAAAACCCTTCAGTATTAAATGCATCAATTTTGTTTTGACTTAAATATTTCCCCACATTTCAAACCGACCCAATATACAACCGACAAATACGTATAAAAAATGTTGATAAATTGACAAGCCTCAAATACGGTATTTATCTTTTCAAGAAAAGTGAGCTTAATTACTTGCCAGACAGACAGAAATTTGAATATACCAAGTTATCGAAAAGGTTCATTTTATGAAAATTTATTTAAATTTAAAACAATATTCCATTATGATATTGTTTTTGCTTTGCTCTGCTTGCTCAATTTCAAACTATTCAAAAGAGATCCCAACCATTCCAAATATTGGAAACTTTAAATTAGGCCACTTAGTGGTAAAAGCGGAAAATGCCCAAAAAGGGTTTTTCAGTCGGAATGCTTCCAAGCAAACACTAGAAAAAACGTTAAAAGAAAAATTGTCAAAATTATTAAGTAACCAAAATGGAGATCATTTTTTCCATATTTCTGCAATAGTAAGTGGTTATGTTTTAGCTCTTCTAATATAAAATTTTCTGCCAACTTAATGTTTTGATTATAATAGATGTTTTTATTTTTGATGATCAAACCCAACAAAAGGTCTTTGAAAAACCCAGGCGCTTTGCCATATTTGAGTCTTTCAGTACTGATACCATCATCGGAACTGGCTTAACATTAACAGCAGAACAGCAATTGGATGATCTAACTACAATAGCGGTAAACAAAATTGGTAATTGGTTAATTGATAATAAAGAAATATTCGAAAAATAATAATGGTATAATAACTTGATTTTTTGGCATTAATTTGCATGCCAAAAAAACTAAAAGCATAATTGACCTTTGGGTAAGATTTAATCCATAAGAAAAATATGGCAAAACTATACTTTCATTATTCCACTATGAATGCAGGGAAATCTACGGTTCTCCTTCAAGCTTCACACAACTATCATGAGCGGGGGATGCTCACATACCTTTTGACAGCAGAAATTGATAAACGGGCAGGAGATGCAAGAATAGCATCTAGAATTGGCATTAGTGAACCAGCTGAAACATTTAAGCAAAACGAAGACTTATTTGATAAAATTAGCTCGCACTTAGCCAACTCATCTTGTGCGTGCATATTTATTGATGAATCTCATTTCTTAACACCAAAACAGGTATGGCAATTAACAGATGTAGTTGACAACCTTTCAATACCTGTAATGTGTTTTGGATTAAGAGTAGATTTTAGAGGTGAGCTTTTTCCAGGTTCTGCCAGCTTATTAGCCCTTGCTGACGAAATGCGTGAAGTTCGAACAATCTGTCATTGTGGGAAGAAGGCAACCATGGTGATAAGGTCAGATGAAAATGGTAAAGTCATTAAAGATGGTGAGCAAATTCAAATAGGTGGTAATGAAACATACACATCATTATGCCGTCGCCATTGGCGCCAAGAAATCAAAAAGTAAACAAAAACCTTTAATTAATTAAATTTGGAGTGGGTTTCTTTTCTAATAAAATTGTAATAATATTTTGTAATGCGATAAAACCCATTTCCTCCCTAACGGACAATGCTGCAGTTCCTAAATGCGGCAACAGCACAACATTTTCCAGATCAATCAATTTACTTGAAACCAATGGTTCAAATTCATAAACGTCCAAACCGGCTCCACTTATATTCTTATCTCGCAGTGCAGTGATTAGATCAGACTCTTTTACAATTTCTCCACGAGCAATATTAATTAAAATCGATTTTGATTTCATTTGATCAAACGCTTTTTTATCAATTAAATGGTATGTATCAGGACCACCTGGTATAGAAATTACAACCACATCTGATACTGAAAGCAATTCGTTCAAACTACTTGCCTGGTAACTATTCTTTAAATCAACACTATCTACTTTAGAGCGGTTATAATACACAACAGGCATTCCAAATCCCATATTACATCGTAGCGCTATTGCTTTACCAATCCGCCCCATCCCTATTATTCCTACAGTACTACCGGTAACATGTGTACCCAACATCTGCATTGGGTTCCATCCCTTCCAATTACCACTGCGAACCAACTTATCTCCTTCAATAGCCCGTCGCGCTGTCATTAAAATTAAAGTCATAGCTATATCAGCTGTAGCATCTGTAACTACATCAGGTGTATTTGTTACTCGTATTTTTGATTTACTCGCAGCATTTAAATCTAAATGATCATAGCCAACACCAAAATTTGATATTATCTTTGTGCGTGGAGATCTTATTTTATTAAATATCTCTTCATCGAATTTATCACCAATCGCAGTAATTATAGCATCGTAATTTTGTAAAGCATTTATAAGCTCAGTCTTAGACGTCGGTAGAACTGAATTGCGCACCTCTACATCAAAAAACTCTCTAGCCTTCTCAATAACTTTATGTGGAATGGGCCTAGTAATTAATAATTTATATTTCAATGTAATTTAGCCCCAACGGGAACAGCACTATCAGGAGTAATTAAAACGATATTTCCGTTATCATCTGATAATCCCAAGACTAACACTTCTGACATAAATTTACCAATTTGTCGTGGTGAAAAATTAACAACTGCCAAAATACTTTTTCCCAATAAGTCATTAGGAGTGTAGTGATAATTAATTTGAGCAGAACTCTTTTTAATACCTAGCTCATCCCCAAAATCAATCTTCAGTTTTAATGCTGGCTTACGTGCTTCTGGGAAGTCCATGGCCTCAACCACTAAACCAACCCTTATATCTATCTTGGTAAAATCATCAAATGAAATAATATCCATTACTGTTTTCCCAGGTGTTTGCTTCTTAATGTTGCCGCATTAACCACCTGATTAATTAATGGGGCAAGTCCAATTTTATCATCCATCAAAATATCTAATGCAGCTTGAGTTGTTCCTCCAGGTGATGTCACATTGACACGTAATTGAGATGGCAACTCCAAAGTTAATTCAGTTAAGGCTCCAGCTCCAACAATGGTGGCTCTTGATAATTCCATAGACAACTCTGGCGAAAGGCCTTGGGCCTCTCCAGCTTTGGCCAGCGATTCAATTAAGTAGAAAACATAAGCTGGGCCTGACCCTGAAATTGCTGTTACAGCATCCATTTGCTCCTCGTTGTTCAAACGGAGTGTTTTACCAACAGCATTCAGTAGCCAACAAGAAAAACTAAATCATCTTCTGTAGTTAGTTTATTTCCAATAATTGCAGTAATTCCCTTATTTACAGAAATTGCAGTATTAGGCATTGCTCTAATAATTATAGAACTTTGCCCCAATTCTTTTTCAAACATTTTAATTGTTGAACCTGCTGCAATAGATAGAAAAATTGTCTCAGTATTTGCAAACTTTAATATTTTTTTAAGAGCAACTTTCATCATTTGAGGTTTAACCGCCAATACTACTACAGCTGCTTTATCAGGCAGATTCTTGTTCAAAGAGATTTCAGGGAGATTCAAAAGCCATTTTGATGGATTCGGCTCAACTATATTAATAGCTTCAGGGCAGACTGCCATCAGCCAACCAACCTTTAAGAAGTGCTGAACCCATTTTCCCGCACCCAAGCAATAACAACCCATTCTTATTAATTAGATTGATAGACATATTATCTCCTGATATTAAGCCTCACCCTGAGGCATCATCATCGCAATACCGACAGCATCGGAAGGGCTTTGACCACCCCATATGACCTTTTGTAATGTTGGGTAAAAACAGTCACAAGAGTTTATAGCATCAGATAGTATTTGATCAATTTGACCGTCAGTTACTTCAGCATCATCATTTAATACCAATCCATATCGATAGACGATCAAATTTTGGGAGGAGGTATAAGTAAAAGTGCCTGTCCATATGCTATCATTTATAACATTTAGAGTTTCATAAATTTTTTCTGCCGAATTTTCTAAAGGGGCAATTTCAAATGAACATGCCAATTTCAACATTTCTTCTTTATTTGATAACGCCAGTGTTATTGCATAAGTGCGCCACAAGGCATCAATACTCATAACAATCTGATCATCTGCTAGCCTATCAAAATTCCAAGCATTCTGTGATGCTAATTCCTCAACCATATCTATAGGATTTGGGCCTCCATAATGCCGAACATAATCTGTACTAAACAATCTTCATTCCTTCATTTATTTCTCGAACCAACATTACCATATTTTGTGTTATTTGCGATATATAGTAATTATAAAAAATATTATACAACATATAGTGTTACATAAGAAAGCAATCGTAAAGATGCTTTCTTATGTTATCCACAGAAATCTTCATTCAAAGTTGTAGTTTTTATTATGCTTAATTTTAAAAATTAAATTTTCTTTTTTAATTTTTTTTCAAGACTGTCTATTCGCGACTTAAGGACATCATTTTCAGCAATCACTTTTTGCACCATCATTTGAGTAACCTCAAATTCCTCACGCCCAACTAGGTTTTTTTCGGACACCCAACGATCTATAAAGCTTTTCATCGCTGTCTCAGCCTCATCTTTTGCGCCTTGCGCCACTCCCATAGCATTAGTCATTAATTCAGATAAATCATCAAAAAGCTTGTTCCGTGTTTGCATTCTTAACTCCATTTGAAGTAATATCTATTCATATGGGGAATAAATCACTATTTGCCAAGAGGCTATTGAAACTGATGTGCCAAGAAACTGAATACTATTTATGTTAAGTGCAATCAATTTCCCAAATATTTCTCCAGATATTTTTAAAATAAATATTGGTTTCTTATCTTTTGCACTCAAATGGTATGCTTTATCTTACATTATTGGTCTTCTTTTAGCTTGGAGAATAATTGTAAAAATGATGGTAAACCCATCTCTTTGGCTCAATCAACAGCCACCGATGACAAGAAACAAACCAGAGGAGTTATTAACCTGGATGATAATAGGTGTGATTTTAGGTGGCCGTATAGGATTTGTTCTATTTTACCAAGCAGAATATTATCTGCAAAACCCCACTGAAATTTTTATGGTGTGGAGAGGCGGTATGTCATTTCATGGCGGGTTCATTGGGGTAATAATTAGTGGAACTATTTTTTGCTATAAAAATAAGTTATCTATTTTTTCAGTAGGCGATTCAATAGCGATAACAGCTCCTATCGGTCTCTTTCTTGGGCGTATTGCAAATTTTATTAATGGCGAGCTTTTTGGTAGACCATCGATCGTACCTTGGGCAATCATATTTCCCAACGAAGATAGTAAAAACTGCTTACTCAGTATTGTTGAAATATGTGGGCGACATCCTTCACAGATATATGAAGCCATTTTAGAGGGACTCCTATTAGGGTTAATATTATTTTGGGGAGCATACTTCAAATCGTGGTTAAAGACCCCTGGATTTTCAATTGGCATTTTTTTTATTGGCTATGGAATAGCTCGTGTGATCGTGGAAAGTTTCAGACAGGCAGATTTGCAGTTTATATCTATTGATAATCCAAACGGATATATAATACAAATTTATGAACTTGGACTAACAATGGGGCAAACCCTATCTATTCCAATGGTCTTCATTGGAATTTTAATAATTTACATGGCAAGAAGACGCGTAAAATGACTGCACTAAGTGATATCATAATAAATCAAATAAAACGTTTCGGCCCAATGCCTGTCTCAGAATACATGACACTCTGCCTACTTCACCCTGAGCATGGGTATTATACAAATCGAGACGCACTCGGAGCATCTGGTGATTTTACAACCGCGCCAGAAATCAGTCAAATGTTTGGAGAATTAATTGGTCTCACAATCGCCCAAGCTTGGATTGATCAAGGAATGCCCAAACCATTTGTCCTAGCAGAATTAGGCCCTGGAAATGGGACGCTCATGGCAGATATTTTGCGCGCTACTAAATCTGTTCCAAAATTTCACTCATCAATGGATTTGCATTTAATTGAAGCAAGTCCAGAAATGAGAAAACGTCAAAAGTCAGCTCTCGATGGATTTTGCGTCACATGGCTAGATTACTTTTCTGAATTACCACAAAAACCACTTTTTTTAGTGGCAAACGAATTCTTTGATTGCCTTCCAATTAAACAATATCGACGAAGCAAATACATGTTGGGAAGAGGTTCTTATTGGAGAAAAAAATAACAAGTTAATTTATTATCTAGGAAATAAAATACCCTTAAATACAATTCCTTATCATATTGAAAATACTAAAATTGGTGATGTGATAGAAATGTGCATGGCAGCAAAACCTATAATCACAGCATTATCGACTCGAATAAAGAGTTATGGCGGCTGTGCAATTATTATCGATTATGGAGATGATAATTTGATAGGCAATACTTTTCAGGCCGTCAAGAATCATAAAAAAATTGATGCTTTAAAATTACCTGGGGATTCTGACCTAACAGCACACGTAGATTTTAAAGAATTAACAAGAGATATTTCAGAAATAATGGTAACCAAAACAACCTCCCAAGGAATACTTTTAGAGCGATTAGGAATTAATGATAGAAGTAAGAAATTAATATCAAACATTCCAGATCATCAAAAAAATATCCACACCACCGCTATGAGACGCTTAACACACCCCAGTGAAATGGGAAGTTTATTTAAAGCTATCGCATTATACCCGTCCAAATCGTTCCCTCCAGCTGGGTTTGATTTATGAAACTCAAAATACTAAAAAATGATAACCTCTTCGGTGCAAAACACGGGTTTTTTACCCGATTAGGAGGTGAATCAACAGGAATTTATAAGGGTTTGAACTGTGGTTTGGGCTCCATGGACGATAAAAAAATTATCAATAAAAATCGTGCAGGTATTGTTAACTCAATGGGTATTAGCCAATCAAGGCTTGTTTTTGTTCATCAGATTCATTCTCCTGATGTAATTACAATTAAAAACAAAACCCACATCCCCAGTAAAAGGTGACGCACTTGTAACTGCAAATAAAAAGATTGCTTTGAGCATTTTGACAGCTGACTGTCAGCCAGTTCTTTTTTTAGATAAAAAAAATGCCCCTGATGGATATGGCTATTGCAGGATGGAAAGGGGCATTCACTGGTATTCTACAAAATACAATAAAAAGCATGAAAGAAATCGGCGGTGAACCAGATCATATCTCAGCTACAATTGGACCCAGTATAAGTCAAAAAAATTATGAGGTCGGACCAGAATTCTTTTATACTTTATGTAAAAATAATAAATATAATGAAAAATTTTTTTACAAAGGAAATAAAGATAGATTTCATTTTGATTTAGTTGGTTATAGTATTTATCAAATTAAAAAATCAGGCGTGCGCAAGGTAAATTGTATCAATAGTTGCACTTATGAGAACCCTGATTTGTATTTTTCTTATCGTAGATCTGTTCATAAATCAGAACCGGATTATGGACGAATGATTTCAACAATCATGTTAGAAGATTAAAATCCTTTCAATAACCTTTCTTCCAAAATCTCAAAAGGTACACCTGGTTCGTCTTTAGCACATCGAATAACTAGTGACGTTTTCACACTTGCAACGTTTTCGGCAGATGTTAAATGCCCCGTTAAAAAACTTTGAAACGTACTTAGATCAGGCGCAACGCATTTTAAAATAAAATCAATTTCACCATTCAGCATATGACATTCTCTAACCAACGGCCAATTTCGACACTGCGTCTCAAATGCTGCTAAGTCTGTCTCCGCTTGTGAATGTAAGCCCACCATGGCAAAAACTTGCACTTCAAAGCCTAATTGTCTTGAATTTACATCAGCATGGTATCCGTTTATGTAACCCTTCTCTTCAAGTGTGCGCACTCTACGCAAGCAAGGGGGAGCCGAGATTCCAACTTTTCCCGCTAAATCAACATTAGTCATTCTGCCGTCATTCTGCAATTCTGACAAGATTTTTCTGTCAACCGCATCTAATTTTGAAATTCCCATATCGATTCCTTAATAATAATATTCTAACATTACAAATTAGTACTCAAATAAGCAATAATATTTCAAACCTTTATAATAAATTTCCAAGCCTTTCTAACAAATCATTTGCAAGTAACCCTCACTTGGCCTTTTACTTATTCCAGCCGCAAGTTATATCGATATAAATAAAATTAAGAGGGTTTTAATGACAAAAGAAATAAGTACTCGTTTACTAATAATTGGTTCGGGGCCAGCTGGTTATACGGCTGCTGTTTATGCGAGTAGAGCTATGTTGAACCCAATACTAATTCAAGGTTTTCAACCTGGTGGACAATTAACCATTACTACCGAGGTGGAAAACTGGCCTGGAGAGAAGGAAATCCAAGGACCAGACCTTATGACCAATATGGAAGAACATGCAAAAGCAGTTGGCACAGAAATCATATTTGACCATATCCAAAGTATTGACCTGTCTAAAAGACCATTCAAAGCAGTCGGGCAGTCTGGTGATATTTACATTGCAGAATCTGTTGTCTTAGCCACTGGCGCTCAGGCAAAATGGTTAGGATTGAAATCTGAAGAAAAGTTCAAAGGCTTTGGTGTCTCTGCTTGCGCAACTTGTGATGGATTTTTCTATAAAGAACAAGAAATTGTTGTAATTGGTGGTGGGAACACAGCAGTAGAAGAGGCATTATTTTTAACAAAATTTGCAAGTAAGGTAACTTTGATACATCGCAGAGATCACCTTAGATCAGAAAAAATATTACAAGATAGATTATTTAAAAATAATAAAATCAAAACCCTTTGGTTTCATGAGGTTGAGGAAATATTGGGAGATGAAAATCCCCTAGGCGTCACTGGCATTAAAGTTAAGCACACAAAAACCAACGAAATAAGCCACATAGATTGTAAGGGGGTATTTGTCGCCATAGGTCATGCCCCTGAAAATGCGTTGGTCAAAGATCAACTAGAAACACATATGGGGGGATATGTTATAACGAAACCAAATAGCACCTCCACATCAATACCAGGAATTTTTGTGGCAGGTGATTTAACTGATTATATTTATAGACAGGCTGTGACTTCTGCTGGAATGGGATGCATGGCCGCTTTAGAAGCAGAAAAGTTTTTAGCGGAAGAGGAATAAAGAATGCCGACACAAAACGCTACACTTGTACCTGAATTATATGTTCCAATGGCTGAAATTTCAAAATTACGAAATGATGCAAATAGCTTAACTCGTTGGGATTTAACAGCAAGGCAAATATGTGATTTAGAACTATTAATGAATGGAGCATTTAATCCATTGAAAGGTTTTTTAGGTAGAGAAGATTATAACAATGTATTAGATCATTTGAGGCTTAAAGATGGTACATTATGGCCTATCCCAATTACATTAGATGTTTCAGAATTATTTGCAGAAACTATAAAAATTGGAGACAGCATAGCGCTTTGTGACCAAGAAGGTGTTATTCTTGCAAAGATGGAAATCAGCGATAAATGGACGCCTGAAAAATCTTATGAAGCTAAAAAGGTTTTTGGTACAGTTGATGACTTTCATCCAGGTGTTGATTATTTAATCAACAATTCTGGTAATATTTATTTGGGTGGTGCAATCAAAGGGATTGAGTCTCCTAATCATTACGATTTTAGAGACCGCAGAAACACTCCAAACGAATTACGTTCTCATGCTTGCAAAAGCGGGTTGGTCCAAAACAGTTGCTTTTCAAACTAGAAATCCACTACATCGTGCTCATCAAGAATTGACCTTCCTAGCAGCTAAAGAGGTCGAAGCTAATTTATTAATCCATCCTGTGGTTGGTTTAACCAAGCCAGGAGACATTGACCACTTCACAAGAGTAAGATGCTACGAAGCCGTACTAAACCATTATCCAACGTCAACCACGTCACTCTCTTTATTAAACCTTGCAATGCGAATGGCTGGCCCAAGAGAAGCACTATGGCATGGATTGATTAGAAAAAATTATGGCTGCACACATTTTATTGTGGGTCGTGACCACGCTGGGCCTGGTAAAAATAAAGTTGGTGAAGATTTTTATGGTCCTTATGAAGCTCAAGACTTATTTAATCTCTATGCTACAGAAATGGGCATAGAAATGGTAGATTTCAAACATATGGTATATGTTGAAAACAGGGCTCAATATGAGCAAATAGATATTATAAACAAGGACGATAAAATTTTAACAATTTCTGGAACTGAAATGCGTAGAAGGCTTCGGGAAGGGCTCGACATACCAGATTGGTTTAGTTATCCAGAAGTTGTTAAAGAACTCCGAAAATCTCATCCACCAAGAAACAAACAAGGTTTTACAGTATTTTTTACTGGCTTATCAGGATCGGGAAAGTCAACAATTGCAAATGCTTTAATGATTAAATTAATGGAGCTGGGTGGTAGGCCCGTAACCTTACTAGACGGTGATGTTGTTAGGCAAAATTTATCCTCAGAATTGGGCTTCTCAAAAGAACATCGTGATATTAATATTAGGCGTATCGGTTATGTTGCATCAGAAATAACAAAAAATGGTGGAATCGCTTTGTGTGCACCAATAGCCCCATACGAGAAAACGAGAAAATCAGTAAGAAATGAAATCGAACATTATGGTGCATTTATCGAAGTATATGTGGCTACAACGGTAGAAGAATGTGAGAGAAGAGATAGAAAAGGTCTCTACAAGCTAGCGCGAGAAGGAAAGATTAGGGAATTTACCGGAATTTCGGATCCTTATAATGTCCCAGTTAATCCAGAATTAGTGTTAGAAACTGAGCAGTTTGAGGTCGATGAATGTGCACAAAAGATTATATTAAAACTTGAAAGTATGGGATTAATTAAAGGATAAAAAATTTAAAAAAAACTATGAATGAACAAACTTACGTTTCACTAACAACGGTTCCACCAAGATTCTCAAATGTTGGTAAAACATTAGAGTCATTACTTTTTCAAAAAGCAGAAATTTTTGAAATTAGGTTAGTGATTCCAAGACTTTATTTGCGCTTTCCAGACTGGAATGGTGATCTACCAAAAGTGCCAAAAGGTGTTAAGATTCAAAGATGCAAAAAAGATTTGGGACCAGCATGTAAAATATTCTCAACATTACAAAATATTCCTGACCCTAATTCCTATATACTTTATTGTGACGATGATTGTGAATATCTACCCCAATGGGCGCAGAGTTTTAAATCTCACCCTGAACAAAAAAATTCTGCAATTGCAGGAAGTATTTTTAATGTAGAGCGGTTGGGGAAAAAAAATGGATCTATTCTGCAAGGATTTGGAGGAGTCCTAGTTAGAAAAAAATACTTTAAAATACAGGACTTCAGGATTCCAAAACCCTATCACTGGGTAGATGATATCTGGATTTCCACATGTTTAGAAAAAAACAAAATACCTATTGTTGAAAATAGGGATGCTACACCTTTTAGAACTAGTTATCAGGATCAGTATGGATTACAAAATACCACTTTCTCTAAAAAGAACCGTGCCGAACTTAATCAAATAGCAGTTAACTATTCTTCAGAAAATTTCAAAATCTGGACTTAATTATAAATCAAAATAAATAAGTTAAAAAATACTAACTCTTATTTTTAGAATTTCTACTGACTAACTCAGCCATAAAACGATGTCTAATTACTACTGGATCAAGTTCGATCACAGGGACTTTAACATTTCCACTTTGACATTTTGAAACAATGATAGTCATCTTATCAGAATTTATAGCTCGCTCGAGTACGCTTGCAGTATCTTCTGCACTACACTCTACGACATTCTCACACCCACATGCCTTAGCCACCTCAGAAAGAGATGTTTTCTTACCTGCATAAGTCGGTTGATCACCAGTCGATCCGTAACTTCCATTATCTATGATTAGTAATATAAAATTATTGGCATTATTATTAGCAATTGTTGGAAGAGTTCCAAAGTTAGTTAATACAGAACCATCTCCATCAATGGAAATAATTTTTTGTTCCTGCACTATTGCCAAACCAAGCCCAATAGAGGAAGCCAAGCCCATGGTACCTAGCATATAAAAATTTGTTGGTTGATCGTCTAAATAATGTAATTCTTGGCTAGGAAGGCCGATATTACAGACTACAAAATGGTTTTTGATAATTGGTATTATTTTTTTTAAAACATCATAACGTCTCATTTCTAATATCCATTCCAAAAACTAGCATCCGTCAAAATAGCAACTGGTTTTTTACTCATAAAAGTATGTTTTAGAATTCCATCAAACTCTTTAACATCACTTTCTCTGTGAAAATGGTAAGTTGGTATTTTTAATTGTTCCAAAAGTGCCTTGGTATGTACAGCCATCTCAACTTGACAAGCTACAGGCTCTCCAACTTCTCCCCGGTACGAAATTAGCATCGGTAATGGCATCCGGTAGAATTGAGTCAAAGTTACCAATGTATTGACCGTCACCCCAATTGCAGTATTTTGCATGATTATTGCAGGGCGTTTTCCGCCCATGAATGCACCGGCACACAACCCCATGCCTTCATCTTCTTTATTCGATGGGATATGATAGATTTTTGCGCATTTTTCAATTTTATCAATAACGTCAGCTAACTGCTTACATGGTACTGTGGTAATAAACTCTACTTTATTTTTCACAAAATCAGACACAATTGTATCACTTACAGACATTATAAATTTCCCAAATTATTATAAACAATGCTCCACCTTAACTACAATTCTTCAAAGTTGTTAATCAATAATAATTAGATTAATATTTTTTATGACTAATTAAGTATATTAAAAACTTACCTTCTGATAACAAACAGGTAAGTTAATTTTGATTTGATCTTTAAAAACACTCATTCAAACTCAAGAATACTCAAAATTCTAATTTTTATTTTCCCTATTTTCAATTAAGCTTTCAACAACCATTGGATCAGCAAGTGTTGAAGTATCACCCAAAGACTCAAAATCATTTTCAGCTATTTTACGTAATATCCTGCGCATAATCTTTCCTGATCGCGTCTTGGGCAATCCAGGCGCCCACTGAATTGAATCAGGTGTGGCTATAGGACCTATTTCTTTTCTAACCCAATTTCGTAATTCCAACCTTAGATCCTCACTTGGTGTCTCATCAGCCATCAAAGTTACGTAACAATAAATTCCCTGCCCCTTCACATCGTGTGGGAAACCTACAACTGCAGCTTCACTAACTTTTCTATGAGCTACCAGTGCGCTTTCAATCTCGGCAGTTCCCATTCTATGGCCAGAAACATTTATTACGTCATCCACCCTGCCAGTAATCCAATAATACCCATCAGAGTCTCTCTTGCACCCATCACCTGTAAAATAATACCCTTTGTAATCTGAAAAATAAGCCGAAACGAACCTGTCATGGTCTCCAAAAACCGTACGCATTTGTCCAGGCCAACTATCCTTTATGCAAAGTACACCTTCGGCTTCTACTGTATCAATTTTAAGACCACTTGCTGGATCAACAATAATTGGTTCAATCCCAAAAAATGGCAATGTACAAGATCCAGGTTTTGTCGCTATTGCACCCGGTATTGGAGTCAAGAGATGACCACCAGTTTCAGTTTGCCACCAAGTATCAACAATTGGTGTCTTACCTTTTCCAACTATATCATTATACCAATTCCATGCCTCAGGATTTATTGGCTCCCCAACTGTCCCTAAAACTTTAATCTTATCCAAATTATATTTTTCAACTGGAGCGTTACCGTGTGCCATCAATGCTCTTATAGCAGTAGGCGCCGTATAAAACTGATTTACACCATGCTTCTCACAAACAGCCCAAAATCTACCTATATCAGGATACGTTGGAACACCTTCAAACATTAAAGTGGTAGCTCCATTAGCGAGTGGACCATATACAATATAGCTATGACCGGTAATCCAACCCACGTCAGCAGTACACCAAAAAATATCACCATCATGATAATCAAATGTATATTGGTGTGTCATAGAAGCGTAAACTAAATATCCACCACTCGTATGCTGAACCCCTTTTGGTTTTCCTGTTGAGCCAGAGGTGTACAAAATAAACAAAGGATCTTCAGCATTCATCGGCTCTGGCTCACAAATCGCTGACACACTTTTCATTAATTCTGTATAAGAATAATCTCTCCCTGATTTCATATTAACAATTGAATTAGTCCTTTCAACCATCAAAACGTTTACATCCCCAGAGATTTCCAACGCCTTATCAACATTTTCCTTAAGATCTATTGCGGAACCACCTCTTGGCCCTTGGTCAGCAGTTATTACTAACGACGCGGCACAATCCGTAATTCTTGATGCTAACGCATCTGGAGAAAAACCACCAAAAACGATTGAATGAACTGCGCCTATTCGCGCGCAAGCAAGCATTGCATATGCAGCTTCAGGTATCATAGGCATATACAAAACCACCCTGTCACCTTTGCCAATTCCTAATGACTTATAAACATTTGCTAATCTGCTAACTTTTTCATGCAATTCAATGTAACTAATATGTTTCTCATCTGAAGGATTATCACCTTCCCAAATAATTGCTGTATGTTCCCTCGCATTGCCAAATGTCTGTCTATACAATTTGCACTCACATTTAATATGCCATCTTCATACCATTTAATTGATACATTCGGATGAGAATAAGATACATTTTTCACTTTTGTAAAACGTTTGATCCAATCCAGCCTGTCACCTTGCTCTGACCAGAATTTTTCAGGTTCTCTTATTGATTGACTATACATCTCATCATACTGAATTTTGTTTAAATGCGCAGTTCTAGTGAAATTTGAAGAAGGTGGGTGTAAAATATTTGACATTAGATCCTCTATTTAAAATTTAACACGATAATATCAGAACAACATTTCATTAAAAGAGTTAAGATTTTTAAATTATAATTTAATTTTTTTAGAGAAAACAGATTATTGCATTTCTTTTAAAAGTGACTTCGTTGCAAAACCGTCAGGTATTTTTCCTAATTTTCTTTGATAAACCCTAATAGCCGAAATTGTCTTTGGGCCAATCATGCCATCAATTTTGCCAATTTCATAACCATCCTCCAATAAGTATCTTTGTAACATTTTCTTTTCATTTGATGATAAAGCGTTTTCATCTATCGGCCAACTTTTATGGAACTTTCTACCGCCCATTATGCGATCACCTAAATGTCCAACACCCATAACATAAGCTAACGATGCATTATATTTTTCTAACACATGAAAATTACTGAAAATAACAAAGGCTGCTCCTCTATGACCTGCAGGTAAAATGATTGAAGAGTTGCCATAATCTTTTACATAATTGCCATTTACCTGCCTGACACCTAATGAATTCCAATAAGAAACTTTATTTTTATTTTCTTTTCCTAATAAAATGTAATCGAAATCGTTTGGTAGTATAATCTCTAAGCCCCAGGGTTGTCCTTTTATCCAACCGTGTTGATTTAAATAATTTGCGGTCGAAGCCAACGCGTCTGTCGGATCATCTGACCAAACTTCTACAAGCCCATCACCATTAAAATCTTCAGCATATGTTAGATATGAAGTAGGTATGAATTGCGTATGACCCATAGCACCAGCCCAACTTCCTTGCATCTTATTTAAGGTTGTATCACCACGTTCCAGAATTCTTAATGAGGCTATTAATTGTTCTTCAAAGAATTTTCTTCTCCTACCATCAAAAGCTAATGTAGCTAAAGCCTCTATAGTATTCGTGCTACCTCGTCTAAATCCATAAGCACTTTCTAATCCCCAAATACCCAGAATTATTTTTAAATCTACATCATAATGATTTTGTATTTTGTTTAGTAAGTCTGCATTTTTAAGGTATGCACTTTGTCCGTTCTTAATTCTTTGGTTAGAAACCGCTATTTCTAAATATTCCCAAATTTGCTTGGTAAACTCAGATTGCTTTCTGTCTAATTTAATTAACTTTTCATTATAAGTAATATTTTTCATTGCTTTGTCATAAAGCGTAGCTGAAATACCCTTTTCTAATGCTGTTTCTTTAAATGATAAGATCCAAGCTTCAAAAGCTAAACCAACATTATTTTTATTTACCTGAGAAGAAACTTGAATGTACGGCTTTGGTCTTAAACTTTTATCCACTGATTTTGAGAAAAGGAGTGTTGGTATACTTATTAAAATCATAAATAGTGGTAAATAAAAATAAAACTTGATTTTAGTTATATTCAAATCGGTCAAATCTATTATTCCCAAAGATTGTCGGTTATGCTGAATGATCACGTGCAAACATCATTTTACCGTCTGAAGATTCTTTGTTCTGGAATTTATAACCACCAGTATCAAAATCTTTTAAGCCATCAGGGCTAGTTACTTTTTGTTCAATTATAAACCTGGCCATAGCTCCTCGCGCCTTCTTTGCAAAAAAACTTATAACTTTACTTTGTCCATTTTTGTTTTCTAAAAAAACGGGAGTCACTACCTTTAAACTTAATACTGTTGTATCAATTGCGTTAAAATACTCATTCGAGGCACAATTTACCAAGAATTTTGAATTCACTTTTGATGCATGATCATTTAATTCCTTAGATAATAGATCACCCCAAAATTCATAAAGAGATTTACCTTTTTTTGTTTTGAGTCTGCTACCCATTTCCAACCTGTAAGGTTGAATTTGATCTAAGGGTCTTAGTAAGCCATAAAGGCCCGATAATATTCGTAAATGCGTCTGAGCATATTGCATAGATTCCTGATCCAATGTCCTTGCTTCTAAACCAACATAAGTATCACCAGCAAAGGCTAAAGCGGCTGGTTTGGAATTTTTTTTAGTAGGTTCAGATTCAAACGAATTAAATCTATCAAAATTTAACTGTGCAAGATTAGAGCTTATTTTCATTAAATCACTTAATTTCTTTGGACTTAAATTCTTAGCTATCTCAGTAAGTTCTAATGCTTCTTTTTGAAAAATTGGAGACGTTACATCAGTTAAACTGACTGGATCCCAGTTTAATTTTTTTGCAGGTGATATAATTACTAACACTGAAATCTCCTTTAAATTACGTTTTAAAATAATAGAATATAATCTTTAGTCTAGTAGTTTAAATAATTTTAACGAAAGTTTCCATGACAAAACCAACCACCAGACATTAAAGCACCATGAGCTTGGTATAACCAGAGGGCCTCACCTGTAACTGTAATAACTTTCCAATAATCTCTAACTCCTGTTCTCCAGTTTGGATCATCCAACCACCATTCAGGTGCAATCCGTTCTGGCCCACGAGAATATACTATTATAAAATCACGAGATCTCCACCGAAACATCTTTGGGGGTCGCTCAAAACAATTTAAAACAATATGTTCAGGTTTAAAAAGATGGATTGGACGTTCTAAAAAAATATCAGGCCATTTCATTATAGGTTTTGACCATGCTACTGCAAAAAAATTTGCAGCCTTCTCTGGAATATTACTTTCAGCTGGGCCTAAACAAGTAATATTCTGAAGGCCAATTCTAGCTCCTATACGCGCTATTAAATCATGAAAATTCACATCAGTTTTTATATTTTGGGTTATAGTTTTTTCTGTGATAAAATGAATATCCTTTTGTTTTAAATATAAAAATTCTATTTCATTCGCATAAATTCTAATGCAGTCAATTTCAAAAATTAAATTTATCTTCTCAAGTTTTAATTTTAATAGATCAATGATACCCTTCATACTTGAAGTTGTTTGAGCAAGACCAATTTCTATTGATTTTATAGTATGATCGCACAAATAAAATTGCAATTTCAGTCTTTTAATACCACTCCCATTTTTTATTAATTTTTCTTCTAAAGCACTTAACAACCGCCTGATAGCAATCATAATGTCTTCTTCTGACCCAATTGGCTCTGGAAAAGTCATCCTCACACCAAAATGTATATTTGGAACTGAAGGGGATATTGGCTCTGACTGCCTACCAATAGCCTGATCTAATCGTTTCAAAATATTAAAACCAAAACGACGCTCTATTGATCCTCGAGGTAAGGTTTCTAAATCTTTTATAATACGAATTCCAAGGCGTGATAATTCAGAATTCTCTTTTTTTGAAAGGCGCAATGCAGATATTGGTAAAAGGTTCAAAATGGTCTTTGTTTGGCCAGGTGGCGCTATTCTTATATTTGATGACAATGCAGTATTTACTGGCCTATAATGTAAGCAGTTTTCAAGACTTCGCTTATATGATCGTGATCTAGTTGCCCTTGCCTCCTGATCAATTGAGTCTCCAGTGCAATATATCAAATTAGTCAAAGCTTCATAACGAGCTAATGCCCAAGCAGCACCTCTTGTATCAGCTAATCCTATTTTTACTGTTAATTTCATCTGAATGCAGTCTTGTTCAATTTTGTTAAGCAAATTTATCTCACCACCAAATAAATTAATACAACCCGTTATATCCAAAATTAAAGCTGTCTTGCTCTCTATAGCAACCAAAGGTGAAAATTTTCCTGCCCAACGCTGCAAGGCCTCTAAGAAAAAATTTTCTGCAAAATTATTTCTTTCTCTGGTTTTTAAATTTGGACATAAAACCTGAGCATCCGTAAGTAATTGTCCAATATATAACCCTTCCTTTTCAGCAGAATAAGAAAGACTATTAAGAATAAACAGATTATTATTTTCAATAATAATTGCAAAAGGAATATCATTCGACACACTTTTTAGGCGAAAAATCCGCTCAACCCCTAAACGAGGAAACCATAAAGATAAAATAAATTTTTTTAACATTTTAATATGCTCAAAATCCATGTTTTGTTCTTATAATATTTCACATCAAATATTCTTAGTCTAGGTTTATTTTGAATAAAATATCTCTTTGATTTAATCAAAGTTTCACAAAAATTAATTTAGGGTAAATAATTTTACTATTTAATATAAAATAACTATTTAAGCTTTTGACTAGGGTTGTACAAAACTCAAACTCGTGACAGAACAATATATGGAAAATATTAAATTAATGTCATGGGCAGACGCAGCTTCTAGCTTAATATCCGTTGCATCAGGTCGAGAACCTGCAGATCTTGTTATACGAAACTGCAGCTGGGTAAATGTTCACACACGTGAAATTTTGCCAAACACAAATATCGCAATTAAAAATGGTAGATTTGCATACTGTGGGCCTGAAATAACACACTGTATTGGGGAAAACACTGAAATTATAGAAGGTGATGGGCGGTTTGCTATCCCAGGGCTTTGTGATGCACATATGCATATTGAAAGTGGGATGCTGACCCCCGGCCAATTCGCACATGCAGTAATGGCACATGGAACCACCACAATGTTCACAGATCCCCATGAAATTGCGAACGTTTTAGGGTTAAAAGGTGTTAGATTAATGCACGATGAAGCCATTATTCAGCCAATAAACATTTTCACACAAATGCCATCATGCGCTCCATCCGCACCTGGCTTGGAAACAACTGGTTTCGAAATAACTCCAAAAGATGTTGAGGAGGCCATGAAGTGGCCTGGTATAATAGGACTAGGCGAAATGATGAACTTTCCCGGTGTCATCAATGGCGATGAGAAACTCTTATCTGAAATTGCTGCCACTCAAAATGCTAAAAAAATAGTTGGAGGGCATTATGCAAGCCCTGATTTAGGAAAGAATTTTCATGCTTATGTTGCTAGTGGCGTCTCTGATGATCATGAAGGAACTTGTGAAAAAGATGCAATAGCGCGTGCAAGGCAAGGTATGAGATCAATGATGCGTTTAGGCTCTGCCTGGTATGACGTTGAAAGCCAAATAACAGCCATTACAGAAAAAAAACTAGATTCAAGAAATTTTATTCTTTGTACTGATGATTCCCATTCTGGTACCATCGTTAATGATGGTCATATGAACCGAGTAGTTAGACACGCAATAAAATGTGGGTGTGAGCCAGTTGAAGCATTGCAAATGGCGACTATTAATACTGCTACTCATTTTGGTTTAGAACGAGAGCTTGGCTCAATATCACCAGGAAGGCGGGCAGACGTTATTTTAACAAGTGATTTAGAAAATCTTCCAATTGAGCTCGTTATTGCACGAGGCATAAAAGTTGCTAAAAATGGTAATACAATAATAGATCCAGTACTTTTAAAATGGCCGCGCTCCGTCAGAAATACAGTTAAACTATCTAGAAATTTAATCGCTACTGACTTTCTTATTTCTGCCCCAAAGATGAAGAATTCAGTGAAAGTAAAAATTATTGGAGTAATCGAGAATCAAGCACCAACAAAGTTACTTACTGATATGTTGCCAGTTGAAAATGGTGTCGTTCATGGGGATATTGATAGAGATATATGTCAGGTGGCTCTAGTTGAAAGACATCGAGGCACAGGAAAAATCACAAATGGATTTGTTTCAGGATTTGGTTACAATGGTAAATGTGCTGTCGCTTCTACTGTGGCTCACGATAGTCACCACATGCTTGTTGTAGGAACAGATCAACAAAATATGGCTTTGGCAGGAAATCACTTAGCTAAGATTGGTGGTGGTATCACAGTATTCAAAGATGGTCTTGAACTTGCCACAGTCCCTTTAAACATCGCTGGCTTGATGTCAGATTCTCCCGCAAAAATTGTCGCTGAATCAGCCAATGGTATGGTTTCTGCAATGAAAGAATGCGGGTGTGGTATTAACAATGGATATATGCAACACTCTCTGCTAGCACTTGCCGTAATCCCAGAACTTAGAATTTCTGACTTGGGTTTAGTTGATGTGGAAAAATTTGAACTTACAGAATTGTTTGATGATATATGATTTTTGAGAAAAATGAAAAAACCTTAACAGCATGCTACAGAAGCAGTAGAGCAACTACAATTTTTATATAACAATTCTATAAATAATCTTGCTAAAAGCTTTTAAGTTAGCGATAAATGGATCCAAGCCTGATAGAAAAATACAAGAATTCTACCCACAAAGTGAAATAAAAATTGATAGTTTTGTTGGAAATTAATAGCAGGCTGGCATTCGGTCATGTAAATAATCCCGGCACTTACAAAACTACAATAACAAGGCCAAAACTATTCAAAGGCTATCTCATACAACAACTTTCTCTTTTGATAAAAAATCATAATGTCCCAATTCAGATAGACTATTCAGAAACGCCAATTCCAATCCATTTTGCGATGAAAGAGGAGATAGCTCCTGATCTTCAATTAAATAACTTTGATTTCACTCTAAGAGATTACTTCGATGTTCCAAATTTATCCAACACAAATGATGACATTGTTAATGGAACATTAGAAAAATCCCAAATAAAGCCGTTAGCGCCCTTCACAGCCCAAAGGATTGATTACTCTTTAGCTAGGATATCACACTATACAGCAACTGAGCCTGAGCATTTTCAAAACCATATATTATTTACAAATTATCAGTTTTACGTTGATGAATTTATTTCCTATGCACATTTAGTAATAAAAGACAAAGAAAGTGGCTACTGACAGGAATAATTCCGCCGTGTAAAGCAATTCCTTACTACTAAAAATAATAGTAAATTGAATAACAAAAACTTACCACAAATGCCAGCTTATCATCTAAAACGCAAAGATGGCACAGGCATAACGTTAGTGAATATTGGTGTAGGTCCTTCGAATGCAAAAACTGCCACTGACCATGTCGCAGTCTTAAGGCCACATGCCTGGATAATGCTAGGTCACTGTGCTGGATTAAGAGCATCGCAAAGATTGGGAGATTATGTCCTTGCACATGCTTATGTAAGAGAAGATCACGTTTTAGATGACGATATTCCAGTTTGGATACCTATCCCAGCCTTAGCAGAAATACAGATTGCGATAGAAAATGCTGTTGCTAATGTGACAAAATTATCTGGGTTTGAATTAAAAAATATAATGCGAACAGGAACCGTGGCCACAATTGATAATCGAAATTGGGAGCTAAGAAACCAATCAGGTCCAGTAAAACGTCTTTCTCAGAGCAGAGCAATTGCCCTGGATATGGAAAGCGCTACGATAGCTGCAAATGGATTTCGGTTTCGTGTACCCTATGGAACACTCCTTTGCATTTCCGATAGACCATTACACGGAGAATTAAAACTTCCCGGGATGGCAAGTGAGTTTTATAACACTCAGGTAAAAAGACATCTGAATATAGGTATAAAAGCAATGGAATCTCTGAGAAACATGCCTTTAGAGCGTTTACACTCAAGAAAACTGCGCAGTTTCGAAGAAACAGCCTTCCTTTAGCAAAATAACTCTTTATTTAATTGACATCTAAGCATACAAATTGTTGTACAAGACAACTAATTCGGTTTTAATATATTTTAACGGCCCTTGTTTCAGGGCAAAATTTTTAAGGAGCAGCTATATGGCACAGAAGCCTATGACAAAATCGCAGTTAATCGCCGCATTGGCGGAAGCAACAGGTTCAGATAAGAAATCAGCAGGAGCATCATTAGAGGGCCTATGTGCACTAATAACTAGTGAAGTATCCGGTGGAGGCGCAGTGACGCTTCCTGGCGTTGGTAAAATCTATTGTCGCGAGCGTCCAGCAAGAATGGTTCAAACCCTGCTACTGGTGAACAAATGCATAAAGATGCAGACAAAGTCTGTTAAAATGACGATAGCCAAAGCACTAAAAGATAGTGTAAACAGCTAATTCTTTATCTACTAAGTCAGAATTTAATGATTTTCTAAAAAGGTCGCTCAAAAAGCGACCTTTTTTATTTTGAAGGATCTATATACATTGCGTGTACTCATATTGGGAATAGCCTTTGCATTAATGTGGTCAAGCGCATTTACCTCAGCAAAAATAATTGTTAGTTCAGCACCTCCACTTTCGCTTCTATCCTTAGTTTATGATATCGGTTTATTAGCTATTTTAATAGGATGGCTATTAGGACAATCGTTAAATCTCACTAGATCCCAATGGAAAGCCACATTAATTTTTGGGGTATGTCAAAATTCCATATATTTAGGATTAAACTTCATTGCCATGCAAAAGGTTGAAGCTTCAGTCGCTGCTATAATTGCAAGTACAATGCCATTAATAGTTGCGTTTTTAGGGTGGATTGTATTTAGGGATAAATTAAAACCATTTAGTATTATTGGTTTGATTTTAGGTTTTTGTGGTGTTTTAATAATTATGAACACTCGTATACAAAATATTACTGATCTTGGTGCAATTAGTTTGTGTATTTTAGGTTCCATATCACTTGCAATAGCTACTCTTTCTGTAAAAAATGCCACGTCAGGAGGAAACTTATGGATTATTGTTGGTTTTCAAATGATAATTGGTAGCATTGCATTGCTCCCATTTGCTGTTTTATTTGAGGAAATACATATAGTCTGGTCTTACAGGCTTGTCATCGCATTCCTTTATACTACGTTAATACCAGGTCTATTAGCCACTTGGATCTGGTTTGTTTTGGTTTCCAAAGTAGGCGCAATAAAAGGTGCTACCTATCATTTCTTAAATCCATTTTTTGGTGTTTTAATTGCATATATAATATTAAGAGAAAGCATAGGGCTATCTGATTACATCGGAGTAATAGTAGTCTCAGTTGGAATAATAATTGTTCAAATATCTAGAAACGTTAAAAATTAAAAAATATCATATCTTTTTGACATTAAAAATTTTTATTTTATTTACCTAAGTAATGTAAAATATAACCTCAGATCAAATTAAGAGAACCTATTTATGAAAAATAAATTTGAAATCAGCCCTACCACACGCCTAAGAAGGTCACCTTTTTTTGAAGCCACAGTAAGCGAAGGTGTAACAGGCTTTTATCCATATAATAATATGTTGATGCCAACTGGCTTTGGACATCCTGAAGAGGAGTATTGGAGAATAATAAACGGGGTGTCGATGTGGGACGTTGCTGTTGAACGTCAGGTTGAGTTAAATGGTCCAGATGCAAGTAAATTAGCACAAATTCTTTGTCCCCGCGACTTAACTAAATGCCGGGAGGGGCAAGGAAAATATGTTGCTCTATGCAATCACGATGGCGTAATTATCAATGATCCTATATTATTAAAACTTTCAGAAACCCGTTTTTGGCTATCAATAGCCGACAACAACATAGTATTATTCTCAAGAGCTATTGCAGCTGAGAGAGGCTTAAATGTAAATGTGTTTGAGCCTGATGTTTCTCCCTTGGCCGTACAGGGGCCAAAAGCAGAAGATGTTATAGCCAGTATTTTTGGTGATTGGATCCGAGATCTTAAATACTTTTGGTTTAAAGAAACAGAAATTGAGGGGATTCATTTAATAGCAAGATCAGGTTGGTCTAAGCAAGGAGGTTTTGAGTTATATCTCATGGATAATACTAAAGCATTGGCGCTTTGGAATATTGTTAAAGAAGCAGGAAAACCTTGGGATATTGGACCAGGAAACCCAAATATGAGCGAACGTATTGAAAGTGGTTTGTTATCGTATGGCTCAGATACTGATGATCAGACTAACCCTTTTGAAATTCGTATGGGGAATTATATTAATTTAGAAGTTCCAAATGATACTATTGGGATTAAAGCACTTAGAAAAATTGCTGCTGAGGGGCCAAAACGTCATCAGATTGGGGTAATATTAGATGGTGATACACCATCAGGTGTTGTAGCAGAATGGTTAGATATCACGCAGAATGATAAAACAGTAGGATCGATGACAAGTGGCGTATGGTCTCGTCGACTGAAAAAAAATATTGGACTAGGGTTAATTAATATTGATATCAAAATTGGCGAAAATGCTATAGTAAGAACTAATAATGGTGATGTTAATTGTGAATTTGTAGATTTACCATTTTTATAAAAAATCGAGGATCAATTAAATGCAATATGGTTTAAATGAAGAACAAGAAATGATTGCATCAACAGTAAGATCATTTGTTGAAAATGAAATATACCCTCATGAAGAGTTGGTTGAAAAAACTGGTTCAGTCCCCAAAGAAATTGCGCAGGACATAAAGAGAAAAACACTCGAATTGGGGTTTTATGCATGTAATTTCCCAGAAGAAGTTGGCGGAGCTGGTTTAAATCACAAGGAGTTCACATTGGTTGAGCGAGAGCTTGGTCGAGGATCCATGGCTCTATGTCATTTTTTTGGACGACCTCAAAACATTTTAATGGCATGCAATTCAGAGCAAAAAGAACGTTACCTTCTTCCCGCTGTGAGGGGTGAAAAAATGGATGCACTCGCCATGACAGAACCAAATGCAGGTTCAGATGTCCGTGGAATGAAATGCTATGCGACAAAAAATGGAGGCGACTGGATCATAAATGGCACCAAACATTTTATAAGTGGTGCTGAACATGCAGATTTTGTTATCGTCTTTGTAGCCACTGGAGAAGACCAAACACCAAAAGGCCCTAAAAAGCGTATAACAACCTTTTTAGTTGACCGTGGGACTAAGGGCTTCACTATAAGAGATGGATACAAATCTGTGAGCCACAGAGGTTACAAAAACATGATATTAGAATTTGATGACTGTAGAATTCCTGAGTCACAAGTTCTAGGCGAGATTGACGGTGGCTTTGCTGTCATGAATACTTGGTTATACGCAACACGCTTAACGGTAGCTACAAATTGTGTGGGTCGAGCGAGAAGAGTTTTTGATTATGCATTAAATTATTCAGCTGAAAGAGAGCAATTTGGCCAAAAAATCGGAAAATTTCAAGGTGTTAGCTTTCAAATTGCAGATATGATAACTGAGATTGATGCAGCAGACCTTTTAACATTAGCCGCAGCAGAGCGATTAGATAAGAATCTACCGTCAAATCGTGAAATAGCTAGCGCAAAACTGTATGCGACCGAAATGCTTGCACGAATAACAGATACTACTATCCAAATTCATGGTGGAATGGGGCTCATGGATGATTATCCTCTTGAAAGATTCTGGAGAGATGCAAGAGTTGAAAGGATTTGGGATGGTACATCAGAAATTCAAAGACATATCATTTCAAGCCGTCATCTACTAAGACCATTTGAGGTAGCTTAACAATTTTTTTAAGGTAAAAAAATGAAAGACCTTAACCGACTATTCAAACCAAATTCGATTACTGTCATAGGCGGCGGCACTTGGTGTGAATCTGTTATAGAACAACTTAAAAAAATTAAATTTCATGGACCAATTTGGCCAATTCATCCAAAAAAAAAGATAATGTGTGGGATAAAATCATCGCTGCTGTTAAAGACTTACCAAACCCACCTGATGCTGCATTTATTGGAGTAAATAGATTTCAGACAGTTGAGATAGTAGCTCAGCTTTCAAAAATTGGTTCTGGTGGGGCTGTTTGTTTCGCAAGTGGGTTTCTAGAGGCAAAAGCTGAAGATTCTGACGGAGAAAATTTACAAAGAAGGTTGCTAGATGCTGCTAGTACAATGCCAATCTTGGGACCAAATTGTTATGGGTTTATTAATTATTTAGATGGTGTGCTACTTTGGCCTGATCAACACGGTGGAATAAAAGTAAAAAGCGGTGTAGCTATAATAACTCAATCATCAAATATCGCTATTAATATAACTATGCAAAAAAGAGCTGTTCCAATTGCCGCAATCGTTGCAGCAGGAAATCAAGCTCAAATAAGTTTAGCTGAAATAGGCACTACATTACTAAAAGATAATCGCATTACAGCACTAGGCGTCCACATTGAAGGCATCAAAGATCTTTTAGCTTTTGAGACACTCGCCAAGACAGCACTTGAATTAGGTAAAAGAATAGTAGCTTTGAAAGTTGGAAAATCGACTCAAGCACAAGCAGCAACTATTTCTCATACCGCTTCTTTGACTGGAAATGATGCTGGAGCAAGTGCACTTTTTGAACGACTTGGGATAGCTCGAGTTAAAAGCCTCCCCATTTTCTTAGAGACATTGAAACTTTTACATGTCGTTGGCTCATTATCTTCAAATAACCTAGCATCAGTTAGCTGCTCAGGTGGTGAAGCTTCGCTGGTTGCTGATTTAGCAATTGAACCTAATGTAAATTTTCCTGATTTAAATAAACGCCAGAAAGAAGACCTTAGGGCCGCATTGGGGCCAATGGTTGCTTTAGCAAATCCATTAGATTATCACACTTACATTTGGCGTGACACAGAAGCAATGACTTTAGCTTGGAGCGCAATAATGGATACTAATATTGCTCTAACCTTACTTATTGTTGATTTTCCAAGAACAGATCGATGTGATGCAAGCGACTGGAGATGCGCTGTAGACGCTGCCATTTTATCAAAAAGAAATACAGGTACAAATGTAGCTATTGTGGCCACATTGCCAGAACTGCTGCCTGAAGAGTTCTCCAAAGAGCTTATTTTGGGTGGAGTGATACCATTATTTGGCATTGAGGAAGCAATTTATGCTGCTGAAGCTGCATCAATAAAATTACCAAAAAATATTACTCCCAATATTAAAACCTTCAACTTTAGTAAAAACTAGATTGATACCAGAAGGGGAAGCAAAAAAATGCATATCTGAGTTTGGGTTATTAGTACCTAGATCAATTCAAGTGAATTCCGCTCAACAGGCTGCTAAAGAAGCAGATAATATTGGTTTCCCCATAGTATTAAAAGGAGAGGGGTTTGCTCACAAAACAGAAGCAAATGCTGTAATCTTGAATTTATCATCAACACAAGATGTTTTTGATGCAGCCTTAAGTATGAAAGCAAATTCCTTTTTAATTGACTAGTTAATAACTGATAATATTGTTGAATTACTTCGTTGTCGTGCGTGATCCTGCGCATGGTTTTATTTTAAGTATTGCAGCTGGTGGAACCTTAACTGAGTTAATCAGAGATAGCTCTTCAATCATTATACCAGCACAACAATGTGAAATAATAAATGCACTAGAGAAATTAAAAGTATTTAAATTAATTTCTGGTTATCGAGGTAAAATGAAGGCAAACTTAGACGCAATTATCCAATCAATAATTTCGATACAAAATTTTGTGATTAATTATGCAGATTCTATTGAAGCAATTGAAGTAAATCCATTAATTTGTGGTAGCAAAAAAGCAATTGCCGCAGATGTTTTATTAAGGAAATCTTAAATGCTCAACACACCAATAAACACCCACCAAGAAGACGGTATTCTTGAAGTTACAATAAATAGGCCAAAAGCAAATGCGAATTGATTTAAAAACAAGTCAATTGATGGGAGAGGTTTTTAAAAATTTTAGAGATGATCCAAATTTACGTGTAGCTATTATTACTGGAGCTGGAAAAAAATTCTTTTGCCCAGGTTGGGACCTAAAAGCAGCCGCTGGTGGTGATGCGGTGGACGGTAATTATGGTGTTGGCGGTTTTGGTGGCATTCAGGAAATGCGTGACATGAACAAACCAATCATTGCAGCAGTAAATGGTATTTGTTGTGGTGGTGGTTTGGAGGTTGCGATTAGTGCCGATATAATCATTGCGGCTGAACATGCCACTTTTGCGCTTCCCGAGATTCGATCTGGGACAATTGCAGATGCAGCAAGTGTAAGAGTCCCTAAACGAATTCCTTATCACATAGCCATGGAATTATTATTAACAGGACGGTGGTTTGACACAAATGAAGCAAAAAACTGGGGTCTTTTAAATAAAATCGTAAAAGCCGATGATTTGTTAAATGAAGCGTGGGAGATGGCTAGATTATTAGTTAGTGGTCCACCACTGGTCTATGCGGCTATAAAAGAAGTAGTGCGTGACGCAGAAGATAAAAAATTCCAAGAACGTAATGAATAAAATAACTAAGAGACAGTATAAAACGATTGATCAGTTATATTCTTCTGAAGATCAATTAGAAGGAGCAAAAGCTTTTACTGAAAAACGTGACCCTGTCTGGAAAGATATTAAAATTAACAATAGAAATGGTAAAATTTAATTTCAAATACACATCTTTTCATAAAATGGTAGTGCTTTATCACAAAGAGCTTGCATCTTAGGTGTTAGACTAGGCAATGGCCCTTCTTGAGGCAGAAAGCCTGTTGAATTCCACACAGAGTTATACCAATGAGATGCCCATATACCATCGTTTTTATGCCCTCCAGAAGGCCAATGTAACATTTTAGAATCATAATTTAATCCTATTGCAGAACATAATATCCTAAGTTCTTTTTCAGGATTTTTGCGAACATTGTAACTATCAATAATTGGTGGTTTTTTACCAGTTTTTTGACAAACAAAATCCAAAATTTCCGCTTGCTGTTTAAACCCAATATCCTCCAGAGTTGGATCTTCCCTTTTTTTCTCATAACTTGATATAACTCGTGCAGGATGCCTTATTAAAAAAACATTGGTAACATCAGTTATCCAACTTCTATCAAAATCAGCAAGCATATGGTGAGTTTGATGCTTTTGATAAAAATTTGGCCTACCTTCCCCATTTTTACCAATACAAGCAGATTGAACAGTTTCATGATCTTGAATACCAGTCTCCAAGATTTCTTTCCGCATTGGATGATTAAGTCCCGTTTTCTTCAGATAAGCAGCATAGTAAGGTTCATCCCAAATAGAGAAATCAGTTCTAGAACCAAAACTATACATCAATGTTGTGGAAAGGTTACGAGGGCCAGACCAAACTGCTAAGATCATTTTAAAGTTTCGCGTTCTATTAGTTCTTTATAAAGAAATTGAATTTTCTCTGTCACTGGGCCCAAATCCACATCTCCAATTATTCGTCCATCTATTTCTCGTACAGGCGTCTGAGCACCAAATGTACCAGTAACAAAAGCTTCAGTTGCACCATATGTTTCAACTAACGAAAAGTTTTTTTCTTTGACAGAAATATTATTTTCCCGGCAAACGTCTATAACTTTTTGACGGGTTATCCCATTCATACAATAATCTCCCGTGGATGTCCAAACTGTTCCATTTCTGACAATAAAAAAGTTGCAAGCGTTTGTTGTATTAACAAATCCATTTATGTCCAGCATCAAAGCTTCATCAGCACCCGCTTTTTCTGCCGCTATACAAGCCAAAACACAATTCAATTTTGAATGTGAGTTGAGCTTTGGATCCTGAGTCATTGGTAATCCTCTCATATGAGGAACTGTAGAAAGTCTTATTGGTCGCGCAGAAAGTACTTTTGAATGCTCCATTATAATAACAATTGTTGGACCCGATAGAGACAAACTTGGATGCTGAAAAGGTTTAACCTTCGTTCCACGCGTTATCATGAGGCGTGCATGTGCATCTGTATACATGTCATTCGCCAGTCGCGTATCTTCTAATGCCCCTCTAACTTCATTTCGATCCAAACCGATGTTTAAATCTATTGCTAGGGCTGCCTCAAACAATCGATCCAAATGTTCTTCTAAAAAAATCCATTTACCATTATAAAGTCTAAGGCCCTCCCATATCCCATCCCCAACATAAAACCACTATCATAAACACTAATAGTCGCTTTATCTCGTGGTACTATTTCTCCATTAAGATAAATCAAAATATCTTTATTCCGAAAATCTTCTTCAGACTGGTGAGTGGTAATTTTTTCCACCATAGACGTGATCCTTTTCACTTTTAGAAAAACTACAAATAGCAAAGAACCTTATCTGTATCATTTTAAAGAGTAATTTTAAACTCATAATTCAAATAAGCATTTAGAAATTTCAAATAAAAAGCTGCTTTATAAGGAGTACATTCTATTTCTTACAATAAATATCCCAAGTCAGGTCGTTTCAAAAAAACTGACTAAGCTGGTGGATGTTTTTGGTCTGTCGAGGCCGACTTTGAACAAATCCCAGGTGTTGTTGAGGCAATATCTGGTTTCACACGTGGAGTAACAGAAAATCCAACGTAAAAGGACGTGACAAAAGGTGGAACAGGGTATTTTAAAGTTATTAAAATAATTTATACCTGAGAAATTATAAGTTACAAAAGAGAGGGTTTCTCTATAACTCGATATGCATTGGTCAAGCAGGCAAAAGCATATAAGTTTTATAGAAAGGGATGTGTGATGCTTGGTCGTTAAAAAGAACTTTGGGGATCAGAGGTATTAATCGCTAATTGATCAAAAATTATAAAGATTATTTTGAATTACTATTCTTAACGCGTAAACAGCAAATAACGCGATTAATGGAGCAAAATCTAACCCCCCCGTATTAGGTAAAAATTGTCTTATCCGGCTATAAACAGGATTTACTAGACGATTAATTCCTTGCCATATCTGAGCAACGATAGCTTGCTGTAAGTTAAGAACTCGAAAATTTATCAACCAACTCATAATCACATGAGCAAGAATAATAAACCACGCAAGATCTAACACCATCAAAATTATTTGTAGAATTGAAATCATTTTAAACCTTATAAAGTACTGAAAATAAAATTTATACTTAAAAATAATTTATCACAATACGAAAATCATATTATTTAAAATTTAAATTACTAGTCAATATTATCTTTTACCCATTCACATTGAATTTAAGGGCGTTTGATCAGGCTTTAAACACATTAACAAACGTTTTCCCATATTTACGGAAATCTAAAAGTGTAAAATCTTTTAATAATATTTTTTTATCGTACTCAAAAACAATAATGGCATTTTCAGATAACCATCCTTCTTTTAACACATTTAAAAGAGCTTTCTCACCTAACTCACTTCCGTAAGGTGGATCCAGAAAAATTAAATCAAATTTTTGGCCAGTATTTCTTCCAATTTTTGTTGCATCTCGTTGCTTTACTTCTGTCGAGCCATTTGCCTGGCAAATGGAAATATTTTTCTTAAGAAGCTCTAGAGAGATTTTATTCTTCTCAAAAAATGTTACCCAGCTAGCCCCTCGGCTCAATGCCTCCAAGCCCAGCGCACCAGAACCTGAGAATAGATCTAATACCCTAATATTTTCAAAAGATAATGTTGGTGCCCCGTTTGCTAATAAATTAAATAAACTCTCTTTAACTCGATCAGAAGTTGGCCGCAGATGGTTAGACAAATCACCAATACCAATTTCGGTTAATTTGAGACCACGATTTTTACCAGAAATTATGCGCATACTTATATAATAGAGGGTATTTTAATTAATTAAAATTGAAAATATCAAATTAGGTTTTCAAAAGTAATTTTAAATCAAAACTTTTATCTTCTACCAAAACCCTGTCAGGCGATTTTCCCATTTCAATCAATCTTTTTCCTACCATGTAACAGCGTGGGTCATTCATTGCATCAACAGCTAACAGTTTATCATCTCTATAATACCAATAAGATATGCTCGCATTATTGCCAGTTCGGGTTACAATTTTATTATAGCCAGTATTTAAACCAGCAATTTGTAATTTTGTGTCATATTGATCTGACCAGAACCAGGGCTTTGGATTATATTCTTTCTTATTTCCCATAATATTATCAGCAACACATTCTGCTTGATCAATCGCATTTTGAACGCTCTCCAATCGAATACGTCTCCCCTCAAACAACAAACTAGCACAGTCACCGGCAGACCAGATACTTTGATCAGACGTTTTACCATATTTGTCTGTTTTGATTCCATTATCAATTTCAACTCCAGCCTTTTCTGCCAATAATGTATTAGGAGACACTCCTATTCCAGATATTACGAAGTCAATATTGATTTCGCTATTGTCAGAAAAAATAGCTCCAGTGACACGTACATCTCCAATAAGCTTTTTAAGCCCAACTCCCTCACACACATCAACGTTATTATTTTTATGTAAGGTTCGAAAGTAATCTGATGTTTCCATGGCAGCTACTCGTTGCAAAATCCTATCAGCCATTTCAACCAAAATAACTTTTAGACCCTTCTTTGAAGCAACAGCCGCAGCTTCTAACCCTATGTAACCACCGCCAACTATTAAAACAGTCCTTCCAGGGCGAAACTCAGGTTCCATAAGATCAACATCATTTAAGTTTCTGACACTATAAACACCCTCCAATTTACCTCCGATCGAAGTAGGTAATAATATTGGTTTTGATCCAGTGGCTAAAACTAATTGATCGTAGCTTAATTCCTCATCACCAAAGTTAACTTTCTGTGTGTCGCTATTAATACTATCAACGGGCATGCCCAATCTCAAAGTAATATCATTCTCATCATAATATTTTTGTGGTCTCAAAAATAATCGTTCTAAAGACATATCTCCCAAGAGGTACCCCTTTGATAGCGGAGGCCGTTGGTAGGGAAGGACTTCTTCATCACCAATCAAAGTAATTTTACCTTTATAACCAATTTTTCTTAATTTGATCACGAGCGATGCGCCTGCTTGACCTGCGCCAATAACAATGACATTTGACATATATTTTTTACCTTAGCTAAAAATGACTATTGTTAAATATTAGCTATACCATTACCACGAGCAAGCTAAAACATCTTTAAGGAGGTCTGATATGACAATTAATATTGGCGAAGTCTTACCAAACTATACATTATCAAGATTTGGTACAAAAGGGCTTGAAAACGTTCAATTACATGATTTTATTGGCAATAATAAAGTCATTTTATTTGGTGTGCCTGGTGCATATTCACGTACATGCTCTAGCAAACATCTTCCCAGTTTTATTAAAACAATGGAAGATTTTAAAGAAAAAGGTGTAGAAAAACTTCATTTGTATTTCAGTTAATGATCCATTTGTAATGGCAAGTTGGGATAACGACACAGGTGCCTCAAAAGCTGGAATAGATATGTTATGTGACCCAAGTAGTGCCTTAATTAAAAAAATTGGTTTGAATTTTGATGCAGAGCCTATCGGATTTTTTGATCGCTCTAAGCGCTTTGCAATGATCATAAACAATAAAAAAGTTGAACTTTTAAACGTAGATGAAGATTCGGGCATCTGTGATCTTTCTGCAGGCGAAACAATCCTTAGTTTTCTTTAAAATTTATATTATAAATAATATCATATTAGATTAGCTGCAAATTTATCCATATGTGTTGCTAATTTTATATCCAATTCCGAGATAGCATCTAAGTCATGAGTGGTCAAAACAACATCAACGCGTGAATATACATTAAACCATTCTGGATGGTGATTTAGTTTCTCTGCAAATATTGCTGTCCTTCAAGAAGCTATCAAGTTAATAAAAGATTTAAACTTATAAGTTTTAGAAACAGCATTTCGGTCAATTAATACTGCCCAACCAGCGTCAAGTAGGGGTTTTAGAGTATTTTCGTTCACTTTTCTATTCATAAGCTTTCTCCGGTAAATTACGTTTAAATGGTCCATAACTTGTTAATATTTCATTTTGATCATCAACAGCATTTCTCTCAGCCTCAAGAAACACATTGATTGCATCATTAAAACCTGGATCTACAACCCAATGAAGTGAATGAGTTGTTACTGGCATATATCCTCTAGCTAATTTGTGGTGCCCTTGAGCACCTGCCTCAACCCTTAATAAACTATGTTCAATCGCGTATTCTATAGCTTGATAATAGCAAACCTCAAAATGCAAAGATGAGTGATCTTCTAAACAGCCCCAATAACGACCAAATAATACATTCTTTGAAATAAAATTTAATGCGCCCGCTACATTTTTTCCATCACGCCTACACATAATAAGTAAAACATCATCTCGCATTTTTTCATGTAAACTAATAAAAAATTCCTTGGTTAAATAAGTTTGACCCCATTTTCGTGCACTTGTATCTTGATAAAATAACCAAAAATCCTCTAAATCCTCTAATTGAATTTCATCACCAGTTAACCGAAGAATATCTCCTCCAAAATCATTAGCTATTCTTCGTTCTTTTCTTATCGCTTTTCGTTTTCTTGAAGATAAATTAGACAAGAAGTCATCAAAATTTTTGTAGCCATTATTTAACCAGTGAAACTGCTGTCCTGTTCGGTGCAGTAATCCTTGTTCTTTCCCAATGCATACTTCAGCTTCTGTGCAAAAAGTGATATGCAAACCACTAATTTTATTTTGCTCACATAGTTGCTTTACTGCTCTTATCAGCGCTTCTATGCCTATCTGTTCATATCCAACACAAACCAAAAATCTCTTTCCAGATACGGGTGTAAATGGTGCTGCTATTTGTATTTTGGGATAGTAATTACCTCCAGATTTTTGGTATGCATGGGCCCAACTATGGTCAAAAACATACTCGCCTTGACTATGAGTTTTAGCATACATAGGGGCAACACCAATAACTTCACCATCTACCTTTGCTACCAAGTACCTAGGTAACCAACCACTATTTTTTCCCACACTCCCACTGTCTTCAAGTAACTCTAGAAATCTATATGTTGTAAACGGATCAGACGATATTGTGCCAATTTTATTTTTTGCACATTTCTCCCAATTTTTCTCCCCTATTTCATTAATATTTTCACATATAAAAACATTAATGTCTTGATTTTTAGACATCTTTTCCCTTTTGTTCTTAAAAATTAAAATCATTATACATGTTTAGCCATATAGCCTTCAAATGTGATATTGATAGCTTTTTTTCTTGCTTTTACTTCATCTGCAACAGATTTTATCGTCCAACTAAGAACTGGAACTCCTCTGTTTCGCAATTTTTCTACTGGGTGAGAATCCAGGTTTTGGAAATTGTGACTAATAAAATCACAAGGTATTTGATCAAAATATACTAATTCTCGAAGTAATTCTAATTTTTGTATAGAAATTTTGGGCCACTCTATTTCACAAAAAGCTTCTGTCACCAAACCAATAGGATCCAATCCACCAAATGAACGGTATGCTTTTAACGAATAGGGATTAAAATGACATAACTGCAACTGGACCATTATAAGTCGACAAAACCTTAGAAACTTCTTTCTCTAAATCACCCACATTTGATCCAAGTTGTCCATCTTGGTCTTTAATCTCAATCAATACTGGCTGCTTTCCATCTATGATATTTAACACATCTGACAATAATGGAATTTTATTTTTACTACCCAGCAAAATAATACTTTTCTAATTCAGCAGCACTCCTATCAGAAATTAAACCCACCTCATCTGTCACTCGATCTAATTTATAATCATGGAAAACAACAGGTATTCCGTCGTGAGATAACTGAAGGTCAATTTCAATTGCAAATCCTTGAGATATTGCAGCTTCCAGTGAGTTTTCGGGAAACCCTTCAGCCAGATTATGCAAACCTCGGTGCGCAATCGGCGTATTATAAAATGTATGGTCGAGCTTCATTATTTAATTAAAAATATCCCATCTATTTCTACAGCCACACCGAGTGGCAAAATAGCACCCACCGCTGTCCGTGCATGGCGACCCCGGTCACCTAATAAATCAACTAAAAAATCTGAAGCACCATTTATTACATTTGGCTGTTCTGAGAAATTTGGTTTTGAATTAACAAAACCCCCCAACTTTATGACTCTCAGGAGTCGATCTAAATTTCCATCACAAGCTGCTTTTACTTGAGCTAACAAATTTATTGCACATTGACGCGCAGCTAACCTACCATCTTCAATAGACATATCAGCGCCAAGAACCCCTTTAATTAAACCATCAGAACCAATTGATATCTGTCCTGAAACATAAACTATGTTATCTATTTTAACGAAAGGGACATAATTTGCTGCTGGAGCCGGGGCATTCGGAAGGATAATACCCAATTCATTTAATTTTCTTTCATATTCACTCATCTGATAACCTAATCTATTTTCAATTTAATTATATTATTAAAGAAGTAAAATCAGAATAATCCAAGTCCTAATTTCAGTTACCCAATAAAAAGTTAATATTGAACTTTGTGACTTTTGATAATTTACAACACTTAGTGGTATTGTTAACATCATATATCAATTAAGGGCATTTTTTCTTTTCTTTAGTCTTTCTAACTTGATTATATAAAAAATAAACGTAACTGGTTATTTATGAACAACAGAATCAAAACATTACTTCGAGCAACCACTATTATTGTTGCTACGACTTTAGCTAGCTGTACGAACAATACAACCAGTAGCACTATTTTCGATCCTTATGAAGAATCCAATAGAAAAACCCATAGTTTTAATAAGAGTTTAGATAAAGCTCTTTTAAGACCAGCGTCAAACACTTATGTAGCAATCATACCTGATCCAATTGTTACCGGAATATCTAATTTTTCCTCAAACCTAGAATTACCCATAACAATTTTAAATGGAATTTTACAACTTGATAGTGAAGGCGTTTCTAAAAACACAGGGCGTTTTTTAATAAACTCCACTGTTGGGTTACTTGGAATATTTGACGTAGCTTCAAGCATAAAAATGTACGGGAAGAATACTAGCTTTGATCAAACATTGTATACTTATGGAATTCGTGAAGGCGCTTATACTGAAATTCCCGCGTTTGGACCAAACACTGAACGAAGCACTGCAAGCCTAATAATGAGTTTTGCAATAAACCCTTATGGGGGCGTGTTTAAAGGTGCTCAAAAATTCATACCAACAACTGCTAAAGTTTTAGATTTAATGGGAAAAAGGCACAAATATTCTGATGTTATAGATGGGGTATTATACAAAAGTGATGACAGTTATCCCCAAAGTCGGCAGATATATTTAGAACGTATGAGGTTTAATTTTGAAAGAAAGCTCGATGACGGTGTTTATGAGGACCCTTATGCATCTGATTAAAAAATTATTAATAGGTGGGTGCTTATCATTCTTTATTTTATTTTCTAACGCGGCAACCGCACTGAATACCAGCGAAGCAACCAAGCTCATTTCTTCTTTGGTAAAAGATATCAATATTATCATCAATTCAAAAAAACCCGCAACATACATGTATCTCGATTTCAAAAATGTTTTAACAAAATATGGCGATACAAAAATTATGTCACAAAAAGTTTTAGGGGTAGATTGGCGGAGAGCAACAATACGCCAACGAGGTGACTTTCAAAAAGCCTTTGAACACTATTTAAGTCGCAAGTATGGGAAAAGATTTGGAGAATTTCTAGGTGGGGAAATTTTAGTTACAAACTCTCGTAAGATTAATGCAGTTTATGAGGTAAATCAGTTGTCCAATTAGAAGGACAGGCACCATTTGAAGTTCGCTGGCTTGTTGCAAATAAAGGTGGAGTACCTAAAATGTTCAATCTGTTCATTGAAGGAATAAATGTGAGCTCTTCAGAAAAAACTGAAATCGGAGCAATGCTTGATAAACGTCGTGGTAATATAGATAAATTAATTGACCATCTCTGGGAAGTTAATTAATCTGGCGTGAACATATAACCGGCACTTCTTACTGTTTGTAAATATCGAGGTGCTTTTGGATCAACTTCTATCTTTTTTCGTAACCGAGTTATTTGAACGTCAATCGCTCTTTCTTGCGCCTGCCCTTTATCACGCCCTAATTCAGAAACCAATTGAGAGCGACTAAAGGTTATATTAGGTTTTTTAGAAAAAATTTGCATCAAAATTGCCTCCGTAGTTGTCAAACGAACCAAATCTGCACCACACCAAAGTTCTCCCCGATCTAATTTATAAACAAATTCACCCATCTTAAAAGATTTTTGGAAAAATAAATTGTCACTTTCTCTTGGAACTCTTCTTAAAATAGCTTGAATTCTTAACAGTAACTCCTGGGGCTCAAAAGGTTTTGCGATATAATCATCAGCACCAGCTTTCAGCCCTGTTATACGATCTAGTGTATCTCCTTTTGCGGTTAATAAAATGATTGGTACGGATAATATGTCTGATATAGAGTTAGTTAGTGCTAACCCATCCTCACCAGGCATCATCACATCACATATTAACAAATCAAACTTTAGGCTCTTCAATAATTGGCGGGCTTGATAAGAACCATTAGCAGAAGTAACGCGAAAGCCAGCCTTACATAAGAATTTGTTTAATAAAGATCGGATGCGTTGATCGTCATCAATAATTAATAAGTGTGACATCCGTTCTGTCATTCTAGTAACTCACTATCTAACCCACTCTTGTTTTTATCTTCAGTCCCATTTGGATCAACAATATAATCCAAAACCGTTCTAAAACCAGCCACCGCGTCAGGTCCAGCCGCTTTATAAGCTAATCGCATTCGATCACGTTGAGATATAGAAAGTTTATTTTCTAAATCTTTTCCTTTAGTGGTAAGAATGAGATTTCTTTGTCTTTTATCAATCTTTCCAATATTAACTTCAACTAATCCATCCATAATCAAAGATCTTAAAACCCTATTTAAAGATTGCTTTTGTTACTCCCAAAATTTGCAATAAATTATTTACTGTAGTCCCAGGGTAACTATTTATAAAGTGAATGGCTCGATGATGTGCTCGCCCATAAGAATAGTTCTTTAAAATATTATCAGGATCAATGGTAATGCCCTATATAAGCAAAAAACATTGCCTCAATGCCAAGCCTTAACTGCTCATCTGTTAGAAATAAAATTTGTTGATTTGATCTTTTATCTTGCATTCCTACTCACCCAAATAAGTTTTAGCTTATGTCAGTCTTGTTGACTTTCCAAGGTGTGAATGTTAAAAATTATTGTTTTTAAACCAACAAAGTGTTTACTTTGACCCTTTAATCCTTATGACCAAAAATAGACAATAGCTTAGCACAGGAATATTAAAATGGATGTATCATACGATAATCGCGATGGTTATATTTGGTTAGATGGTGAATTGGTTCCATGGCGAAATGCACAAATCCATATCCTTACTCATGCATTGCACTATGCAAGCTCAGTATTTGAAGGAGAGCGGGCTTATAATGGTAAAATATTTAAAAGTGAAGATCATTCAAAACGGTTACTAGCTAGTGGTAAAATGTTGGATATGCCTATCCCTTATACTATAGCTGAAATTGAAGCGGCAAAATATGAAACATTAAAAATTAGTGGTTTGTCTGAAGCTTACGTAAGAGTTATTTGCTGGCGTGGGTCAGGTACTGATATGGGAGTAGCATCAGCAGCAAATCCAGTAAGAATGGCCGTGGCTGTATGGGAGTGGGGAGCTTATTATGGTGATGCTAAAATGAAGGGTGCTAAATTAGATATTTCAAAGTGGAAGGCCAGCTCCTAATACTATTCCTTGGGATACAAAAGCATCTGGACTTTATATGATTTGTACTATGTCTAAACATGATGCAGAAGCAAAAGGATGTTCAGATTCATTGATGTATGATCATCGAGGATACGTAGCCGAAGCCACAGGTGCAAATATATTTTTTGTCAAGGATGGTGAGGTTCATACGCCCTTAGCTGATACCTTTTTAAATGGAATCACCCGGCAAACTATTATAAACCTTTTGAAAGCAAAAAATATAACTGTTCATGAACGACATATTTTACCAACTGAGTTAGAGGATTTTGAACAATGTTGGCTTACAGGAACTGCCGCAGAAGTAACACCAGTATCGTGAGATCGGTACTCATAGCTTTACAGTTGGAGCATTGACGAAAGAAATCTCTGCGGAATATGAAAAGCTTGTCAGAGCATAATTTTACTTAAGTTAATACATTTTTATAAAATTTATTAATCAAATTAACCTGAATGTTGCTAAAATTAAGAAGGTTAATGCAGTTCTAGTTTTTGAAAACTTAAAAATTTCATCATCTGAAGCATTTTTCGAAAATTCAGTAAATACAACATCAAACTGACGTAAAAAATGGTGCACAACATCCATAAAGACTGTATCGGTCTTAAAACGCAAGCTTACCTTTTCTAAAATTGAAGTATCATGAAAACCCGCAATACCTGAAATTTTCTTACCCCTGCGGCCATTACCAAAATCACGCCATAACTCAACTTTTCCAATAGTAATGCCTACCGCATCAACGTAAATTCCATCCTCTGACATGATTCGAAGCGAATCTTGAGCAGCATGAAGAAGTTTAGCCAAGTCACGGTCCTCTAAAGCTTTTCGAAGTGATCCTAACCCATCTTTATCATTTGCATTATCTGGAAAGTTAGCAGCTTTTATAAAATCACCAATCGTGACTGATGCATTTGAATCTGCGGAATTATTATCATTACCATCAAGAGGCAAAGGAGGTTCCTCTGTCCTAAAACTTGGTTTATGTTTTTTTAGAGCAGCATTATTGCCTTGCACATCGCTAGTCTCTCGTCGAGTAGAAAATTTAGCTATTTCATCAATTTTTCTTCCAGCATCAGATTTTACAGAGAGGCCAGAAACTTGTTGTTGCGTAATTTGAGTGCGGCGCATCACATCAACTGCTGTTTGAAGTTTTATTGCTTCATCTTTAAGTTTTCTTGACATTTTCAAATTCATAGAAAAAGTACCAATCATCGCTACTGGTACAAACACGGCTAGACAATTTAACAAAAGAGAGGTTTTAGCCAATGATTCAGTATCTTGCTTCTCACCAAAGGTCAAAAAAAGTATACTAAAAATTACCCACAGTATGCTAATAACAATAGCGCTAATATCTATAAAAGAAGAATTAGAATTATTATTTCCATAAATTCCAAAATCTAAATTAGGATCAGACTTTTTCGTAGAAAAATTTTGATTTATCTTGTTAATGTTAGACATAGCCCACCTCAAGTACTTCATAACTTCTTGTACCCCCAGGAGTTTTTACATCCACACTATCTCCAATATCTTTACCAATTAGCGCTCTAGCTAATGGAGACTTTATATTCAAAAGATTTTTCTCTAAATCAGCTTCAAATTCACCAACAAATTTATAAGTGACCTCTAGCTCAGTATCCTCATCAATTAACTTTACCGTAGCCCCAAATTTTATAGCTCCCGATAATTTAGAAATATCTATTATCTCAGCCCCACAATATTACTGACTCGAGTTCTTTAATTCTACCTTCTATAAAACTTTGCTTTTCTCTGGCAGAATGGTATTCTGCATTTTCAGATAAATCCCCATGCTCTCGAGCCTCAGCTATTGCCTTAATAATAGTTGGTCTTTCAGATGAGCGTAACTTTTTTAACTCCATGTCCAGATCATTGTAACCAGACGATGTCATTGGTATCTTTTCCATAGTTTAAAAATTTCTTTCCAAAATAGCATATTGTCTTAATTTTATTAATATCATACCTGATAAAGTCAAGCTAGTCTTGAAAAGTGACACTTTTTATTTTCAACAAAAAGATTACTCATAAGTCAGATGCGACTTGATGAAGCAATATAACATTTGACGTTATGACAAGCATTACTTTAGTGCATTGTATTATAATTACTAGTTTTAGCCTAATAATACTAAGAAGGGTAATATAAAATGTTGAACATCGAACGTGAAAGCATGGATTATGACGTTGTAATCGTTGGGGCAGGACCAGCTGGCCTGTCAGCAGCTATCAGGTTAAAACAACTTAATGCAGATCTTGATGTAGTAGTTCTAGAAAAGGGATCTGAAGTTGGGGCTCATATTTTATCAGGTGCAGTTCTAGACACCTGTGGCTTAGATTCATTAATTCCAGACTGGAAAACCAAGGGCGCACCAATAACCGTGCCAGTAAAAAAAGATAATTTTTTAATTCTAGGAGAGACAGGGTCAATAAGGATTCCAAACTTTCCAATGCCTCCTTTAATGAATAATCACGGAAATTATATTGTTTCTATGGCAAATGTTTGTCGATGGATGGCAGAACAAGCAGAAGAACTCGGAGTAGAGATTTTTCCCAGGCATGGCCTGTTCAGAACTAGTGTTTGGAGAGAAAAATGAACTTGTCGGTGTTATAGCAGGCGAATTTGGAAAGAATAAGGATGGAACAACTGGCGATGGTTATGAACCAGGCATGGAATTAAGAGGTAAATATGTATTCTTATCTGAAGGAGTAAGAGGGTCTCTTTCAAAGGAATTAATACAAATTCTGAGTTGGATGCAAATTGTGATGTGCCAAAGTTTGGCCTAGGCATGAAAGAAATTTGGGAAATTGACCCTAAAAATCATGAAGAGGGAACTGTTACCCATACAATGGGATGGCCATTAGGTGGAAATGCAGGGGGTGGGTCTTTTATTTACCATCTTGACAATAATCAAATATACATTGGTTTTGTGGTGCATTTAAATTATAAAAATCCACATCTTTTTCCGTACATGGAATTCCAAAGATTTAAGCATCATCCTAAGATAGCCAAATTATTGCAAGGTGGAAAAAGAGTAGCGTATGGTGCCAGGGCAATAACAGAAGGCGGTTGGCAATCAATTCCAAAAGTAATTTTTCCTGGTGGTGCTTTGTTAGGTTGCTCGGCTGGTTTAGTTAATGTTCCTCGAATTAAGGGTAATCATAATGCAATGTTATCAGGTATTTTTGCTGCTGAAGCAGCTGCAAATGCTATTAAGAATGGCAGATCTGGTGATGAACTTGAGAAATATGAACAAGACTTATTGTCAGGACCAATTGCGAAAGATTTAAAACGAGTAAAAAATGTTAAACCATTATGGTCAAAATTTGGATTATTTCCTTCCCTTATTCTTGGTGGGTTCGATATGTGGGTTGCAAACCTTACTGGCTGGAACCCTCTTGGAACTTTGAAACATGGTAAAAATGATGCAGAATCAACTGGTAATGCATCTGATCACAAAATTCTTGAATATCCGCGACCAGATGGAAAAATAAGTTTTGATCGCTTAACTAACGTTAGTTTTTCTGCAACAAATCATGAAGAAGAGCAGCCTTGCCATTTGCAGTTAAAAGATCCCTCAATTCCTATTAAAATAAATTTACCCAAATTTGCAGAACCCGCTCAAAAATACTGTCCAGCTGGAGTGTATGAAATAATAACAAAAGAGGATGGATCTGATCCAATATTTCAAATTAACGCTCAAAACTGTGTTCACTGCAAAACTTGTGACATTAAAGACCCAAGTCAAAATATAACTTGGGTTACTCCACAGGGCGGTGAAGGTCCTAACTATCCAAATATGTGACGAAATAATAAAATTTTATTTGAAACTTAAGTATCTTGTTGATTTGGTATAACTACAAGGCTACCTTTAATTTCACAAATACGGATATTTCTTTTGAACCTTAATATTAAATATATCTCATACGCTTTGCTAATCTGGTGCTTTACAGCATCTAGTGCAACCTCAGATAACAACGCTGGATCATATTTGTCAGCAATTCATGCAGAACGTAACAATGACTTTTCTTCTGCCTCGAAATTTTACTCACTTTCATTAGAAAACGATGCCTATAATGTTTTGCTACTTAATGGAGCTGTAAGATCAAACATAAAAAATGGTAATTTTTCGGATGCATTATTTTTTTCCAAAAGGTTAATATCGTCTTCGAAGATGCACATAACTTCACTATTAATGCTCACAACTGCCATTAAGAATGAAGAATTTAATAAAGCAAAATTATTATTAAATGAACCAAATCAATTCAATATATATTTGGAGGCCATACTAACCGGTTGGTTGGAAATAGGCGCTGGAAATATTGGGAAGGGGTTAGATTATTTCAAGGAATCTGAAAACGCCAAAAAGCTGGGTTCTATCTCACGAAATCACCTAGCACTTGCCCTCGCAATGGTAGGTGATTTTGAAAAAGCTGATGCCATTTTATCTAATTTTACAAATGGTTCTAATTTAATTGATCGAGAGTCAGTAATTGCCCATGCTCAAATAATGGCGCAAATAGGAAAAAATCTAGAAGCCGTTGAATTATTAGATAGGTTTTTAATTGGAAATGATGACCTTGAGATCTCCAAATTACGCCGTTTGATAGATGCTGGAGCACCAGTTAAATATGATTATATTACCAATTCAAAACAAGGGGCTGCATTAGCACTTTATACTGTTGCTAATGCAATAAATAACGAAAAAGACTATGCTTTATCACTCATTTATTCACGATTGGTGCACCATATAGATAATAAAAACATTGAGAACATTTTATTAATATCTGAAAATCTTTTGAATTTGGAACAATACAAACTTACAATTGAAAATTACAATAATGTCCCCAACAATCATATTAAATTTAAGAATGCCGAAATAGGACGAGCAAATGCACTTTTTTTTCAAGGTGAAGAAGAAGGTTCGATCGAAGTTTTAATAGCCTTAGTAAGAGATAATCCGAAGGATATAGAGCTACACACAACTCTAGGAAACTCATTAAGGCGCAGTGAAAAAGTTCCTTGAAGCTTCAATTATATATAATGAAGCAATCCTTCTGATAGAGAATAAAGGCCTAAAGAGTTGGTTTGAATATTATGCAAAAGGTATTTGCAATGAACGTCTAGGAAATTGGGAATTAGCTGAAGTAGATTTCAGAAAAGCATTAGCAATAGAGCCCAACCAACCATCATTATTAAATTATTTTGGATACTCTCTTGTTGAAAAAGGAATACATTTAGAAGAGGCTCTAGACTTAATTAAACGAGCTGTAAGAGGTCAACCAAATGATGGCTATATAACAGACAGCCTAGGGTGGGCTCTCTATCGGTTGGAAAAATATTCAGAAGCTGTAATCCATATGGAGCGAGCCACAGAGCTAATGCCCTTAGATCCTATTATAAATGACCATTTAGGAGATGTATATTGGGCTGTTGATCGTCACACAGAAGCTGAGTTTCAGTGGCGTCGTGCACTAAGTTTTGATCCAGAAGAAAAAGATGCTAAAAGAATTAATAAAAAATTAAATATTGGGTTTAATTACACTCTAACAAAATCGAAACTGAATGACCCTATCTTATAATGAAAATTAACTCGTTCGCTGCAGCAAAGGTTAACTTGGCCCTCCATGTGCGAGGTTTAAAGTCAAATGGTTATCATGAACTACACAGTTTAGTAACTTTTGCCAATATTGGTGACATAATTGAAGTAAGACCTTCCAATGAGTTAAAGTTAACGATTGAGGGTCCTTTTGCTGATAATGTTCCAAAAGACGCTGATAATATTGTAGTAAAAGCTGCCAAGTTTTTATCGCCAGATGGTAAAGCACATATTAATTTAATAAAAAATCTACCGTCGAAGCTGGGTTGGGTGGCGGTTCAGCAGATGCTGCAGCAACGCTACGCTCACTATCAAAATTGTGGAATATACAAATTCCAAAGACACCAGAAGTGTTAGGGGCTGATGTACCCATTTGCCTATTAAAGGAAACAGCAATTGTTCAAGGTATTGGTGAAGAAATTACTCCAATTTCTATTCCAAGTAACTTACATATCGTTTTAATCAAACCAAATATTGGCTTATCAACAGAGGAAGTTTTTAAAAATCTTAAAAATAAAAATAATGGAAAAATGGACACTTTTATGGGAACTAAGTCCATTAAAGTATTTTCAAATCATATTAAAAAATTAAGAAACGATTTACTTAAAACTTCAATTAATCTCGCACCAATATTAAATGACATAATCGATTTATTAAATGAACAAACTGGTATTTATTACACGCAGATGTCTGGCTCAGGAACAACTTGCTTTGGATTATTTGATAATAGGAGTAACGCAGTCAGAGCATTATCAAATGCAAAACTTAAATTTCCTGAGATGTGGTGTAAGATGACTCAATTAATTTAATTGATTCTTTCTACAACAAAGGATGTTAATTCTTTCAAAGTGGTTTTCATTTCACATTCCGGAAATATTTCAAGGTAATCAGCCGCCTTAGTGGCCCATATGATCGCCTCGTGACGGGTGTCATCAAGTGCACCATATTTTTTCATCAAAAATAAAGCTTGCTTTAGATCAGATGGTTCTTGCACACCTT
>CAJJAK010000004.1:0-312500 GCA_905182165.1 uncultured Paracoccaceae bacterium
CAAATCCAAATTATCCTTGCTTGCCTTTATTTAAGGCAAACATTCCATATAGGTGTCACTATCCCAGTCAGTAACCGTTGACATAAAGCGAGCCCACTCATCAGACTTGTATTCATGATAAAGCCTATACATTTCACCAGGCATCCCACGTTTAACCACCTCATCCGCTTCCAAAGCTTCAAGAGCCGCGCCAAGTGACATAGGCAATTTTTTGACGTCTTTGCCTTCTTTAATCGCTTCGTAAATATTTCTTTCTTCTGGTTCGCCAGGATCTAATTGATTTACAATTCCATCATCAGCTGCCGCCAGAATAGTTGAACCCATTATATAAGGGTTAACCATCGAATCTACAGAACGATATTCAAATCTTCCCGGTGCTGAAACTCGGAGGCCAGTAGTTCTATTTTGAAATCCCCAATCAGCAAAAACGGGTGCCCAAAAACCCGTATCCCAAAGCCTTCGATATGAATTAACCGTTGAACAACCAATTGCGGTTAATGCTTGTAAGTGATGCACAATACCACCTATTGCATCAAGACCAGCTTTTTGAGGCATCTGTGGATCAGAGCCATCAGGCATAAAAGTATTCTCTCCACCACCCACATACATATAGTTGTCACGCATACCTGGTAAATTTTCTGGGTCATTACCACATTTTACAAATCGATCCTCACCACCATGCCATAAAGACATATTGTGATGGCATCCTGATGCAGAAACACCCATGAACGGCTTTGTCATAAAACAAGCAAATATTCCCTGTTCACGAGCCACTTGAGCACATATTTGACGATACGTCGTTAATCTATCTGCGTTGCGGAGCACGTCATCGTACATCCAATTTAATTCGAGCTGACCAGGGGCATCTTCATGATCCCCCTGGATCATATCAAATCCCATTTTACGTGTATATTCCATTACCTTCATTGTAACAGGTCTTAAACTTTCGAACTGATCGATATGATAACAATACGGCTTTGAAAATCCATCTTTAGGTTTTCCATTCTCATCAAACTTTAACCACATCATTTCTGGCTCAGTTCCTACACGCAAACTTAACCATGTTTTTTCTTAAATTCTTCAGCATCTTCTGAGGTTGCCACGTCCATCAGCCGTTAAAAAACCACCCGGATTGATCTTCTCTTCTCTATTGCGAAATAGGGTACAATAAAATCGTCCTATTCTTTTATCCCATGGAAGCTGCATAAATGTTTCAGGTTCAGGTATTCCAACCAGTTCGGCTGCTTCTGGGCCATAACCGATATAATTGTCTGATCTATCTGTAAAGAGATTTACTGTAGCTCCATATACCAGTTGAAATCCTTTTTGAGCAATATTTTCCCAATGATCCGATGGGATGCCTTTACCCATAATTTTACCAGTAATTGAAACAAATTGCAGGTATAGGTATTCAATACCTAATTCGTCTATCATTTTACGGACTTCTTTGATTTTCTCAGCGCGCCCCGGCGCCTCTACAAATCGTTCTAATTCCATCTCTGCCACTGTGCTTAACTCCCTATTAATCTGTTAAATTTGACATCTAAGTGTCACTTTAATTTTTGATTTTCAGTAAATAATACCGTGTAAATTAAAAGCTCCCTAACCAAATCAACGAATTCACAATACCCAGAAAGTGGATTCGGCTCAATTCTAACCCTGAATTAACCTTTAAAAAAGATCAACCTTTTTTGTGCCAATTTAATACAATTAATTGACTATCAATAGATTTTGGTTCATAATTGGATCATAATAGGGGAATGATGTGGAGCAAAAAAAACAAACTAAACTTGGCTCAAGTGATATTGCAGCTCAATTAAGACGAGAAATAAACAGTGGGTCTCTGCAGAGATTTGAAAGAGTCCCCCCTGAAAGATCCTTAGCATCAAATTATAATGTATCCCGAGGAACCATAAGGTCGGCCATAAATAAATTAGAAATTGAAGGATTGGTGGAAACTAGAGCAGGAAGTGGTACCTATATTTCGAAAAAGGTTTCTGGCGAAAATAGCAGCGTCATTCAAAACGCCAGGCCTTTAGAGTTAGTTGATGCTAGATTTGCCTTAGAGCCCCATATCTGCAGATTAGCTGTTTTACATGGCAGACAAACAGATTTTGATAGACTTGAAAAGTTTTTAGAAGAGATGGAAAAAAATTCTGATGACCCTGTTGTATTTGGAGATTCTGATACTGCTTTTCATCGGGCCTTAGCAGAAAGTACTGGAAACAGTCTTTTAATATGGATGATAGAACAAATAACCTCAGTTCGAAATCAAAACGAATGGGCCCGAATGAGACACTTAACCTTAAATGAAAATATAATAAAAAAATATAATGCTCAACATCGGGATACGCTAAGTGCGATAAGAGCTAGAGAACCTGAAAATGCAGCTAAAATGATGCGAGCACATCTTCAAACGGCCCGTCTTTCGCTCACCCTAACAACTGACGCATAGCCTCAATATAACAAATATTTTACCTTGGTGATCGTTTTGCTAAAATTCTTTGAAGTGTTCGTCTATGCATATTCAATCTTCGTGCGGTCTCACTGACGTTCCGATCACAAAGCTCATAAACTCTTTGAATATGCTCCCACCTTACTCTATCTGCACTCATAGGATTTTGAGGTGCTGGAGGCCGATCATCGTCTTGGGCTAACAACGCGGCGGTTACATCATTTGCATCTGCTGGCTTTGCTAAATAATCAATTGCACCAATTTTTACCGCCGCTACAGCTGTAGTTATAGCACCATACCCCGTCAAGATTACTACTCTGCTTTCAGGTCTTTTTAATCTTATAACCTCCACAACCTCAAGACCATTTCCATCCTCTAATCTCAGATCAACAACTGCGTATTTTGGTGGCCGAACTGTGGCTATCGCCTTTCCTGCTGCTATTGATCCAGCCATTTCTACAGAAAAACCTCTTTTTTCCATAGCCCGCGCAAGGCGCTTCAAAAAGGGCTCATCATCATCAACCAAAAGAATGGACGCATCACTGCCTATCTCACGAAGTGTTCTTTCAACCATTTAAACTTTCCTAGTTTTTATATATAATAGTGCTATCGGTATGATCGGTCAAATTAATGATTATTAATTCATGAAACAACTTACCTTATCAGCTAATTGTTTCGCCGTAAGGTCCCTTCTAAAAAAATCAACAAAACCAATTTCAGGAAGAACTAAATATGTAAAAGCTGTATGATCAACAACATAATTTTCTAAATCCCCATTGTTTTGTTTCTTAAAATAAACCCTATATTTTTTTGCAACATTTTTAATTTGTTCAATTGAACCAGTTAAACCGATCATTTTTGGATGCATGTAACTCGTAAATTGCTTTAATACTTGGGCTGTATCTCTTTCAGGATCAAATGTAATAAATATTGGGGTAACAGAATATCCGCTTTCTTCCAAAATTGTAACCGCTTCAGCATTCCTAAAACTGTCTAACGGACATATATCAGGACAAAATGTATAACCAAAATATATCAATGAAGGCTCATTAATTATATCCTTATCAGATACTATAATGCCATCTTGATTGATTAATGAAAAAGAGCCACCAATATTTCCCGCAACTTGGCCTCCTCTACAGTTTGCATATCTACCTTCGCTATTGCGAGAAATTAAAATATAAACTGTAGTACTAATTAGAAATACCGCTAAACAGATTAAAGCAATTAACGTGTAAAATTTTTGCAAGTATCTTCCTCCAATTATAAATATTGATTGACCAAACATACCAATGTATTCAAGTCATGAAGTTCTCATTGCGACAAGAAGGCTTAATAATGTCTGATAATTCGGTTCATTTTCTCAACCCTGATGCCCGCTCTGAATGGGTACGTCTTAGAACATTAATTCTTTTAAGGTGGATGGCAATTATTGGCCAGTCAGCAGCTGTATTAGTTGCAATTTATTTTTTGGCTCTAGATATTTCTATTTTCTTATGTTTTGCAATTATTGGCACGTCAATTCTAGCTAATATAATTGCAATAACACAATACCCTGAAAATAAGAGGCTCAATGATAAAGAAGCAATGTTCACACTTCTTTTTGATCTAACTCAGTTAATATTGTTATTGTTTTTTACTGGCGGTTTAAATAATCCCTTTGCTCTTTTGATATTAGCACCAGTAACAATTTCAGCTACAACTTTGCGATTGCAATCAACGCTGGTTTTAGCAATTTGCGCCATAATATTTGTGACAATTGTTACAAGGTTTCACTTGCCATTAATGGGATTTGACGGAACAGTTTATGAGCTTCCATTATTGTTCACATTAGGATTTTGGAATGCTTTAATAATCGGTATTATATTTTTAGCATCTTATGCTAGGCGGGTGAGCGTAGAAGCGCACTCAATGAACCAAGCTTTGCTTGCAACACAGATGGCTTTAGATAGAGAGCAGAAACTTACTGATCTTGGGGGCGTTATCGCTGCAGCTGCCCACGAATTAGGAACTCCCTTAGCTACAATTAAACTTGTTAGTGCCGAGCTTGAGGATGAATTAAGCGGTATGCCTGAATTAAAAGAAGATGCAGCTTTAATTCGTGAACAAGCTAATCGCTGCCGTGATATACTTCAAAGTATGGGCAGCGCTGGAAAAGATGATTTACATTTAAGACACGCACCCATTTCCGAACTGGTCAGACAAGCCGCTGAACCACACACAAACAGAGGGAAAAAAATAAACTTTACATTTTTTAGTGATGAGCAGGACGATACAAAAAATGATGAGCCAATCGTATTAAGATCTCCACAAATTATACATGGGTTAAGAAATTTAATACAAAATGCTGTAGATTTTTCGTCAAAGAATGTGTGGATAGACGCAAATTGGTCTAATGCCAACATTATGATAAGAATTACAGACGATGGGAATGGGTTTCCTCTCGATATGTTAGGTGTAATGGGTGAACCTTTTGTTAAAAGACGGAACACTTCTGAGTTGTTGGATGCGAGGCCAGAGTATGAAGGTATGGGTCTAGGAATTTTCATTGCAAAAACTCTTTTAGAAAGATCAGGAGCGTCTTTATCATTTTCAAATAACTTTAAAGGATCAAATTCTAATGAAGACAATAATAATGGAGCAATGGTAGAAGTATCCTGGCCAACTATAAAAATCGCTCTTGAAAAAAATGATATCTTTGCACCCCTTGGTAAAAATAAATTAATAAAATAAACTTCAATCATAAAGATTACCAATTTATATAAATCACAGTTATAATAACTCTCATTACCAATATTTTATCTTATTTAATTTTAATGAAAAAGGATCTGAAAATACTAAGACTCAGCGTATCAAACGAAGATCAAATGTTGGACCTCGCGTATATGTTGGCGCCACACTTACCCAAAAGTGGTGCTTTGTTAATTGATGGTACTGTTGGGTCAGGCAAAACATTCTTATGTAGACACTTAATACAAGCAAAACAGCAGCTAGAAATTAATCATTTTGAAGACGTGCCTTCTCCAACATTTACACTTGTTCAAACATACAACTTCAATAGCTTAGAAATCTGGCACTGTGATTTATATCGAATAAAAAATAATGAAGAGTTATTTGAACTAGGTTTAGAGGAAGGTTTTCAAAATGCTTTATGTTTAATTGAGTGGCCAGATAAATTAAAAGGCCTAAAAATAGATGGGGTTGCACACTTAAGAATAAATACAAACTCCACCCATTCTGAAAGAGAGTTGCATTTCCACAGTGATAGCTCGCGATGGAAAAAATTCTCAAAATTATTTGAGAGTATTAAATTTTGATACGAAACAAAGAAATAAAACAGTTTTTAAAACTGCACGGTTGGCAAAATGCTAAAAGTGAAGAAATCACTAGTGATGCATCAAATAGAAAATATAGTCGACTATTTAAAGAAAAAAATACCTTAGTTTTAATGGATTCAAATCCTACAGAAAATGAATCCATTCAAGACTTCATCTATTATACGAATGAATTAAGAAGTCATGATTTCTCTGCACCAAAAATTTATGGCTCAGATGTTAATAATGGTTTTTTACTTTTAGAAGATCTTGGAAAGAATAATTTTGCAAGCATGTTAAAAAATCAACCTAATTTAGAAAATACTATATATCGGGAAGCTATAAACCAATTAATTGAAATTCAGAATACAACCATACCTACTTTTACACTACCATATGACTTTAAAGTATTAGTAAAAGAGGTTTTATTATTTGCTGATTGGTATTTATCTGCTCTTCAAATACCTCAAAAATCAATTAACCCTATTAGATATCTTAAATCCTCTTTTTGAAAAAGTTTTAAAACAAAAACCAACTTTAGTATTAAGAGATTACCATGCTGAAAATCTTATATGGCTCCCAAATCGTAATAAAAATAAAAGGGTTGGTTTGCTAGATTATCAGGATGCTTTAGCAGGGCACCCAGCTTATGACTTAGCTTCACTTTTAAAGGACGCAAGGAGGGATGTATCCTTTAAATTACGAGATGAATTAACACATTATTTTCTTAAACAAACAAAATTTGATAAAGAATTATTTTTAAGAGATTACTCCATTTTAAGTGCACAACGTAATTTAAAAATAATAGGTATATTTGCCCGGCTAAGTATTCGAGACAACAAGCCTGGTTACTTAAATTTAATACCCAGAGTTTGGAAAAATTTGCAGGATGATCTTTTACACCCCAGCCTTACAGAGCTATCAAGTTTTATTAAAATAAACGTGCCGGAGCCAACAGTTAGTACCCTACAAAAGATAAACTCAGTATGAATCAAACCTTGGATACTGCAATAATTTTCTCAGCTGGATTTGGTACAAGAATGTCTCCAATCACTGACAAAACACCAAAACCATTAGTAACCGTAGGTAATAAAACATTATTAGATCACACTATAAATTTAGCAAAAAATGGTCATGTAAATACAATTTTTATCAACACTCATTATTTATCAAATCAAATTGAAAAACATGTTGAAAATATTAACAATATTAAAGTAAACTTTGAACATCCAGAAATACTTGATACTGGCGGTGGCCTAAAAGCTATTTCGCCACAGATAAAGAAATCACCTATTTTTACATCAAATGTCGACTGTATTTGGAAAGGTCCCAACCCATTTGAAATATTACGCAAAAGTTGGTGTGGAAAAAAAATGGATTCATTACTAATGCTTATACCAGTTAAAAATACCATCGGTTATACGGGCAATGGAGATTTTCAGAAAAGTAAAAATGGTTTAGTGAGTCGTAATAAAACTTCTGAGTTAGTATACTCCGGCCTTCAAATAATAAAGCATGAACTATGTTTGGAAAATCCAAAAACCGTATTCTCACTAAATGAGGTTTGGGATGATTTAATATCAAAAGAAAAACTTTATGGTATAATTTATAAAGGAATTTGGGCAGACGTTGGAACAACAAAAAATATCGGGCTAGCTGAAAAATTAATAGATGCAAAAAATGTCTGACATTGCAAATCTCCCAAATATATATGGCATCAGCGTTGGACATGATTTTTCAAATAATTTTACAAAAGGGTTTATTGAACGTTTTAAAAACTGCCCGCCCGATTATACCACGAATATCACTTTATATGTGAATACAAATCGTATGGCTGAAAATATAAAGGATAGCTTTCTAAGACTAGCTCCAGGTTTTTTACCCAAAATATATAGCATCGCTGATCTTCGCCATCTTGCCATTGAGCACCCCTTACCTGATCTTTTAAATCCCTTAGAAGAACAGCTTGAGTTAAATGAATTAATAAAAAAATATTTGGAACAATCGCCCAATACAGCACCAAAATCTGCTTCGTTTGACCTGGCATATGAACTTATAAATTTAAAAAATGAGATGCATTCAGAAAATGTTTCTGTTCAAAAAGTGAAAAGTCTTTCTCAAGCGGACATCTCCATACATTGGCAACAAAGCTTAAAGTTTTTAAACATTATTTTTGATTACTGGAGTGTTGCAAAACCAAAAGAAAGTATGGAATCTATAAATTCAAAGGTGATTTATATTTTAAATAAAAAATCGGCAAAAAATCCTCCAAAATACCCCATAATAATTGCTGGCTCAACAGGCTCTAGAGGCATAACGCAAACATTTATGAAATTGGTTGCCAAGCAACGTCTTGGTTTTGTGGTGTTACCAGGATTTGATTTTAATCAAACAAAAAAAGTCTGGGATAGCTTCAATCGAACTGCAGGTTTTGAAGATCACCCTCAATACCGATACTATCAATTGATTAATGCATTATCAATAAAACCAGAAAATATTGAAAAATGGATTCCTTCAGAATCAAATGCATTAATAAGAAATAATTTTGTTTCATTAGCATTAAGACCAGCGCCCGTAACGGATCAATGGCTCGAAGAAGGCCCAAAATTAGGAAACCTAACAGCTGTCTGTGCTGGATTATCATTGATAGAAGCCTCAACTTTACGTGAAGAAGCTAGTGCTATCGCTTTATGTATTAGGAAAGCGGTTGAAGACAACAAGTCTATATCTTTAATAACCCCTGATCACGATTTAACAAGACAAGTCACGGCAGCACTTGGAAGATGGAATTTAGTTCCTGATAATAGCGCTGGCCAACCACTGTCTTCAACACCACCAGGAATATTTTTAAGACAAGTATGTAATCTTATTGGACAGGAAGTAACTGCTGAAAATTTAATTCCACTGCTTAAGAACCCATTAACTAATACTGGAGCACAACTTAGGGGAGAACATTTAAATAATGTAAGGGAGATAGAAATTAAACTGAGGGATGGCAAAGGATCATATTTACCAATTCTCAAGTTTTTAAAGACTCAAATAGCGGAAGATAAAACCAAAAATAATAACACCCTATGGGTGAATTGGATTAATAAATTATTCCAAGATGTTGAAAATCTAAAAACTGATAAGTTAAATAATTTTGTAAAATATTTAATCGATCTAAGTGAAAATCTTTCAAATGGTCCAAGTGGTCAGCAGGGAATCTTGTGGGACCAAAATAGTGGTGAGTTGGCAAAAAAAACTCTCAATAATCTAATTTTAGCAGGTGAAAAAATACATATAATCACTTGCCTTGAATTCAAAACAATTATCACTTCAATTTTAAATAAAGAAAAAATTCGGGAAACGACTAATGCCCATCCATTAATAAAAATCTGGGGGACAATAGATGCTCGGGCATCCACTACGGAAATTACAATTTTAGGTAGTATGAATGATGGAACCTGGCCTCAGATAACAAAGATTGATCCGTGGTTGAGCCGCTCCATGAGAAAAGAAGCAGGCTTGCTATCCCCAGAACGAAAAATAGGTCTTGTAGCGCACGATTTTCAACAAGGTATTTCAGGCACTCAAGTCATAATATCTAGAAGTAAAAGGCTTAACGACACTCCAGCAATCCCTTCAAGATGGTTAAATAGAATTACAAACCTACTAAAAGGATTGGGAGAAGATGGTTCGCTTCAATTAATCGAAATGAAAAATAGAGGTGAATTTTGGGTAAACATGGTAAAAGAACTAGAAGCACCACTAAAGATGAAAGGGCATTCACAACGACCCTCTCCCATACCACCATTAATGGCGCGTCCTAGCAAGCTCTCCGTAACCCAAATCGAAACTTTAATCAGAGACCCTTACTCCATTTACGCTCGCCACATATTAAAATTAAAAAAGCTCCAACCTTTAAAACAGCAAGCAACCCCACTGTTAAAAGGGAATATAATTCATAAAATAATATTTAAGTTTTCAGAGAAAACAAAAAATGACCCAACCAAAATAAATAATGGTATTCTAGAGGCATTAACAGAAAAGATATTTAACGAAGAAGTCCCTTGGCCAGCAATTAGAACTATATGGAAAGAACAATTTAGAAAAGTTTCTCCTCTATTTTTAGAAGCAGAAGCTCTTCGGAGAGTCAATACGACTCCACTTTTCTTTGAGCACCCTGGTTCAATTTCTTTTAAAGAAATTGATATGACCCTAACTGCTATTGCTGATAGAATAGATGAAAAAAATTCAGGCGAATTAATCATATATGATTATAAATCTGGCAAACCGCCCACGCTCAAACAAATAAACTCTTTCCATAAACAGCTTATGTTAGAAGCATTAATTGCCAAAGATGGTGGGTTTAAAGATATTCCCGCAAAACATGTAACCCTGGTTAACTACGTCAGCTTACATCATGTCCACCCAAACACCCCCAAATCCGTATCACCAGAAGAAATTGAAACAACTAGAAAAGAATTTTTTGCACTTATCAATCACTATAAAGATCCAAAATCAGGCTATACCGCTAGACTTAGAATGGAAAAAGTTGGTTTTTCATCAGATTACGATCACCTATCAAGATATGGAGAATGGGATGAAACTAATATCCCAATAAATTTGGTTCTAAAATGAAACAAAATTCAAGCCCTAACATTTCTCAAATAAATGCTTCCCAGCCTAAAAACTCAACTTGGGTATCAGCAAATGCAGGATCTGGTAAAACCAAAGTGTTAATTGACCGTGTTACACGGTTATTATTAAACCAAACGTTACCTCAGCACATTCTTTGCTTAACTTACACAAAAGCCGCCGCTTCACATATGCAAAACAAGCTCTTTGAAAGACTTGGGGCTTGGTCAATGTTATCTGACGAAAATTTATTAATTGAATTAAACTCTTTAGGTGAAGAAAAGTCCTTAATTAGTCATCAAAAACTTATTCAAGCTCGACAGCTTTTTGCAGGAGCTTTAGATGCACCAGGCGGATTAAAAATCCAAACAATTCATTCTTTCTGTGCCTCCATATTGAGGCGCTTTCCTTTAGAAGCTGGTATCTCACCAAATTTTATAGAATTAGATGAACGAAACACAAAGCTCATACAAACAGAAATTCTAGACAATATGGCCGCTAATGATGTCTCTGGTATATTTACTAAAATCGCGTCAATTTTGCAAATTCCAGATATAAACACACTATTGAATGAAATATCAAAATATAGGCAGCTACTTAGTAAAAATCGTAGCAAGGAAGAAATCTTTAAAACATTTGATATAAAGCCTAATCTAAAATTAACAGATATTTTGGAAACAGGCTTTTCAAATTATGATTCTTCTATAATTAAAACTGGAATGCATTTTCTAGAATTAGGTAGTGCTAATGATATCAAGGTTGCTGAAAAATTAAAATTTTTAAATTTAATTGTAATTAATTTAGATTTATTGTCTAACCTTTCAGATATATTCTTAAGCAAAAATGAAGCTGCCAGTCCCTTACAAGAAAAGTCATTTCCAACAATAGAAACATTAAAAACTGTTGGATCTGATCTAGATGAATTTATAAAGTTCAAAAGTGAATTTTGTATCAATTTAAAAGTAGCAAAAATTATTGCTTCAATTTCCCTTTCACCATCAATAATTTATGAATTTTCTAAATTATACCTAACCAATTATGAAAATATAAAATCTCAAAAATGTTATTTAGATTTTGATGACCAAATTCTTTTAGTTAAAATGCTGCTTTCCCAAAGCAGCATGGCTCAATGGGTTATGTATAAGCTTGACGGCGGAATCGAACACATTCTCATAGATGAAGCGCAAGATACAAGTCCAGACCAATGGGATGTAATAAAGTTATTGACTGATGAATTCAACGCTGGTGAAGCAAAAAAAAATAAACCGAGGACTATTTTTGCTGTTGGTGATGAAAAACAATCAATTTACTCGTTTCAGGGTGCAGATCCTTTTGCGTTCGAGCAAATGCGTAGGTATTTTTCTGATAAGTTAATTGAAGCAAATGATAAACTGTCTGAACAGCGGCTGTTGTACTCTTTTAGGTCCTCTCCAATTATATTAAAGCTTGTAGATAAAGTTCTAAAAGATGGTGGATCGTCACTTAACTTATCTGATCAACATATTGCATTTAAAGATGAGTTACCTGGTCGGGTAGATCTTTGGCCATTTATTGACGCTGAAAGAAATGAAGAACCTTCTCTATGGTTTGAACCAATCGATAGTAAAAAACCAAATAACCCAAACCTTAAATTAGCTGAGAAAATTGCTGCTGAAATAAAGTTCATATTGGACAGCAAACAGATGCTTGGATCTCCAAATGACTGTCGAATAGTTCAGCCTGGAGATTTTTTAATTCTCCTAAGGAGCCGGAATTTTTTATTTCATTCTATTATTAAGTGTTTAAAGATTTCTGGCCTGCCTGTTGCTGGAGCAGATAGGTTAAATATAGCCACTGAATTAGCTGTAAAGGATTTGCTATCATTACTAAATTTTCTAGTGACCCCAGACGATGATCTTAACTTAGCTACTCTTTTAAAATCTCCATTATGTGGACTTTCTGAAAATGAACTTTTTCATTTAGCCAAAGGTAGAGAAGGATCTTTATGGAAATCATTACTTAAAAACGCAAACCAGCACGAAAATATTTTAAATTTTTTGTCAGACTTAAGAAATAATGTAGATTTTCTTCGGCCTTATGAGTTATTGGAGCGCGCATTAATTAAACACAATAAACGAGCAGACCTAACATCCACTCTAGGTCTAGAGGCTGAAGATGGTATTAATGCATTATTGGATCAGGCACTAAATTATGAAAAATTAAATATTCCTGATTTGACTTCTTTCATTTTATGGATGGAATCTGATGACGTTTATATAAAACGGGAACTAGAAACAGAAAGTTCTAACATTCGAGTAATGACAATTCATGGTGCTAAAGGTTTAGAAGCGCCAATAGTCATTTTGCCTGACACTGGAAGTAGATTAAATATGGGTAGCTCAAAGTTTATTAAATTAAATGACAATATAATTACATTAAGAGGAGCCAAGCCAAACCAACCACAGTTAGTAAAAAATTCAATTGAACAATTAAACAAATTAGAAAAAGAAGAAGAGTTTCGTTTATTGTATGTAGCAATGACACGTGCAGAAAGTTGGTTAATAATATGTGGTTCTGGTAGGCGTAACAAAAATGGGGATTGCTGGTATGACACTATTGAAAATGGAATTAAATCCTTAAATATAATTCAATCGTCACTTAGAAGAAGCCAGATTAACTGTTCAAAGTAAAAACTGGAAGACTTCAGATAGTATTAATAGGACACACGTAAAATCAAATAAAAATCAAATACCAAAATGGGTAAAAAACCTAAAACTCAAATTAGAAAAACTAACAAAGCAATTTCACCTTCGGAAATGGAAGGCTCAAAAAGTCTAAATGGATCAAACAAGACAGATAGTAATAACGCCAAGATGGTTGGGTCTCAAATTCATATTTTAATTGAGTATTTACCCAAATTTCCTCATAAAACTTGGAAAAGTATTAGTTATAATATTTTAAAAAATAGTGGGTGTGGAAATATAAAAACTATAGAAAAGGCCACTGACCGGGCCATAAAAATATTGCATGATGATAAATTAAAGTTTTTATTTCAATCTAATTCTATCGCTGAAGCACCATTTCAAGTTAACATTCCAGAATTAAATAATACACTTTTTTCAGGTATTATTGATCGGATAGTAGTTCTTGAAGAAAAAATAATAGCAGTTGACTTCAAGTCTAATTTTTTAGTCCCCAAAATGGATAAAGAGGTTCCTAATGGCTTGCTAAGACAAATGGCAATTTATTTTAGATGTTTAGAAAGTAGTAGATGCAGCTAAAGAAATTAATATTGCTATTTTATGGACCAAAACATCAAATCTTATGTTTTTGGATAAAATGCTTTTAAAGAAATGTCTTCAATCTGTCCTTAACACTTGACGTTTTTGCTCTCGATTCTTAGTTATAAAGAAAAATAATAAGGAACTATGGCATGGCTACAATATCAGTAACGGATGAAACATTTGAGACAGAGGTTACCAAATCTGAAACTCCAGTTGTTGTAGATTTTTGGGCTGAGTGGTGCGGACCATGCAAAATGATTGGCCCAGCTTTGGAAGAATTATCAGAAGAATATGGTGGAAAAATAAAAATCGTCAAAATTAATGTTGATGAGAACCCAAATTCGCCCTCCCAACTTGGAGTGCGCGGTATTCCTGCTTTGTTTCTATTTAAAGATGGAGCGGTAGTATCAAATAAAACTGGTGCCGCACCTAAAGCAGCACTTAAAGACTGGATAGATAGTTCTATTTGAACTTTTTAATTACGAATTGTTTTGAAGAACTGTGCCCGCTAGATAAAGTGAACCACATATAAGAATCCTGCCTTTGGGGTAACTCTTTGCAATTCTTTGAATGGCGTCCATAACGTTATTTGCTTGTACAGCTGAAAATCCAACTGCATTAGCGACATCAATCATATCTTGTGATGAATTAGTTCCTTCTTCACCTGGCACAGTTATTCCATATAAAATATTAGCCTGTCCATAAAGTGACTTTAAGTATCCCATAACATCTTTAGTTTTTAACATTCCACAAATCAAAATATTTTGTTTGTGTGGCAGCTGTTCAAGTGTATCAGATATAGCCATGCCTGCGGCAAGATTATGACCCCCATCTAACCAAACCTCCAACTCCCGGGCTAAATCCACTAAAGGTCCATTTTTTAATCTCTGCATTCGAGCAGGCCAATAAACGTTCTCCATACTAGCCTTATATGCAGAATTTGAAATTCTCAATTCTCGCATCGCTGCAATCGCAACTCCTGCATTATTAACTTGATGTGCCCCAAGTAACTTGTCTTAAAGTTTTGAAATTCACTTCATCTTCAAAAATTAATGAGTTTGCTTTTCTTATAAACATCCCAATGTTGACCATAAATTTTAAGTGGGCTACTTAATTCATTCGCTCTGGTTTTTATCACAGAAAGAGCCTGAATGTTTTGAGGGCCTACAATGCATGGCACTCCTTCTTTTATTATTCCTGCTTTTTCATATGCTATCTGTTGAATATTGTTACCCAAAAACTGAAGTTGATCCACAATCAACCATTATTATTAATTTTGGTTTTTTTAAAACATTTGTGGCATCTAACCGACCACCCAGCCCCACTTCTAACAAAGTATAGTCAGCCTCAATTTGGGAAAAAGCTAATAATGCAGCACAAGTTGTAATTTCAAAATAAGTAATTGAAGTATTCCCATTTACTTCTTCACATTTACTTAAGTATTCAGCCAAAATATTTTCGTCAATAATTTTGCCAGATAAAACAATTCGTTCATGGAATTTTGTTAAATGTGGCGATATATAAGCGTGTGCAGATGCTCCAAAGCCCTCAATACCTGCTCTTAACATAGCTTGCGTGGATCCTTTACCATTTGTACCAGCTATATGGATAACTTGTGGTAACTTTTGTTCTGGATTACCTAGTTTAGTTAATAATCTAAAAACCCTATCAAGACTTAAATCAATAATCTTTGGGTGTAAGGATAATAATCTATCTAGAATAGCGTCGCTTTTTGGTAAACTCATAAGACTATTTTTAACCATCAACTTGTTTTAATAAGTACTCACTAATTATCTTTTTCTAAATCATCTGGTTTAGGCAAGTCACCTTTAATAGCAGGAGATAGGCCCATCAACATTCTTGTTAAAACTACTAATTCTTCTTTTAGGTTTTTTCTGTGGATTACCCTATCTAACATTCCATGATCTAACAAATACTCTGCTCTCTGAAAACCTTCTGGTAGCTTTTCTCTGATTGTTTGCTCAATCACACGCGGACCAGCAAAGCATATTAGTGCATTCGGTTCCGCTATTTGAACATCACCAAGCATAGCGTATGAAGCAGTCACACCACCCGTCGTTGGATGGGTTAATACAACTATAAATGGAAGTTTTGCTTCTTTAAGGAGCTGAATTGCTACAGTCGTACGAGGCATCTGCATTAATGATAAAATTCCTTCTTGCATTCGAGCTCCACCACTAGCAGAAAACAAAACTAGAGGGCATTTTTTTTCAACAGCCAATTTACACGCAACAATTATAGCATTTCCAACATACATACCCATGGAGCCACCCATAAAACTAAAATCAAAAGCTGCAGCAACTATTGGCATTCCGTTTAATAAACCTGATTTAGCAAGCAATGCATCATTCTCTTTCGTTCTTTTTTGAGCATCACTATAGCGATCTTTATATTTTTTTTGATCCTTAAATTTAAGTGGATCTACAGACTTAATATTAGCAGCAATTTCTAACTGATTATCGCTATCAAGAAAAATCTCAAGACGCTTTCTTGCTGAAATTCTTAAATGATGACTACATTCGGGCATACATTAATATTCTGTGAAAGTTCCCGATGAAATAGCATCGTTCCACATTCCGAACATTTCGTCCAAAGGTTTTCTGGTACATCTCGACGCGAAAAAAGGGAATTTATCCGCGGACGAACATAATTCGAAATCCAATTCATTTTAAAATAATCCCTTAAGTCTTTATAGTTATAAAAATCAAATTAGTTTTTTTGCTTCTTTATCCAATAATATAATATTAAGAAAGTAATCATATGGAGAATTGATTGTGAAATTATTATATAAGTCATATAAATGCCAGTCTTATCGAAATAATAATTTATTAATGCCAATCCTGAAAGTGAGTCCCCTAAGCCTAAGAGTAAAACTCCCGTAACATTATTAAAAAAATGCATACCCAATGCGTAGCTTATGTTTTTTGATTTAACAGTCAAAATACTAGCCATAACTCCAAAAATTGTTGCATTAGCCATATAAAAGTAGGTGTTATAACCAAAAGAGTGGAAATCAAAATGTCCTGCCCCAAATAATATGGAAGGAACAATCGCCCAAATCCAAAAAGATTTAAATCTTGCTATAAATTGCTGTAATAAATAACCTCTGAATAATAATTCTTCAGCAGAAATTTGAATAAATATAACAATAATAGCTGGAATAACCCAACGCACCCAATGGGAAATTTTTACTATTTCAACATCTGGCAAATATTTTTCTTTAAAAAAGAAGCTTTCAAAAGGAATTATTATTAAAGCAAATAAAGATATCAACATAGTCACTAAAAAAGCACGTACAAAGTGCCGCCCACTGATCGTTTCCACAGACACCCAGCCAATGAAGAATATGACCTTCTATGTATAAAAAAAACCACAAAAAATAAAGCGATGTGCCAAATAGTAAAAGAAGTAAATAATAGTAATGTTGTAAGTTTTTGATGTTTTAAGGATATAGTATGTTCAAGCTTTGAAAGGAAAAAAAGACCACCACCATAAAGAAAAAAAACTATTAACATAAACAAAAAAAAGCCAATTAATGTTCGCCAAAATTCATTTTTTTCTAAACCATTGTAAGAGTATAGGTCATAACTTTTCAAATTTTAAACTCCAGATCATATGTTAACTGAATTTGTCAAAAATTAGAATGCTTGCGCTTCCATGATTGGTCAATTACTTACTTCCATAAGTGGTTAATTTAATAATAAATAAGATATCAGATTTAACAAAATAAGCTTTATGAAAAAAAATTTATCACCTTTTAGATTTCTAATTACGTCAGTACTAGGCGTGCTTTTGTTAAGTAGTTGTGATACCACTACCATACTGGGAAGTCAGCTCCAAAAAAACCCACCCCCAACTTCCCGAGCAATTATTTCTTCTAAAAATATCGTAATACAAGCTCCTGCAGGTTTTTGCATAGATGAAACTGTTTCTAACATTTCGTCTAAGCCAACATTTATTTTGTTTGGAAATTGTGCAGCAATTTCACAATCAAATTCAATTACACAGTCTAAAGTTTACGCAGTTTTAACTGCAACAGTATCAAAAATGAAATCCAGCCAAATTCCATTGGAAAGTAAGAATCTTGATGATTATTTTAGGTCAGAGGACGGTAGAGCTATCTTAAGTGTAAATGGAAACCCAAACGATATAGTTGTTTTAGATAGTTTCAAAATGGATAGTTCATATTTTGTTCTTGTAAAAAATACTGGGCAAAAAAAATCAAATGCTATCTCAGATTTTTCATGGCGCGCGTACTTAAAAATTTCTGGCCATATAATTGCAGTGGCTATTATTGGTTTTGATCAAAAACCAATGCAGCACGATGAAAGCTTAAAGATTATCCGGCATTTCGTTAATGAAATTAGAATAAATAATGGATTTAATCCAACAAAAGTTCCAATTGGTTAAATAAAAATACCAAAATTAATTTATATATATCAAAGATATAAGTCTTCTTTCTTTAGAACTAGCTCATTCATTATTTTTACCAATTGATATGCTATTGGCTCTTCTGACAATGCGTGCCCAGCATTTGGCAAAATATTCAATTCACAATTTGCCCATTTCTCAACTAAATTATGGGCAGCTATCGGTGGGCAAATCATATCATATCTTCCATGAACAACGTATCCTTTTATATGCGAAATATTATCCATATCTCTTAATATCTGATTATCAATATCTAAAAATCCATTGTTTATAAAATAATGATTTTCTATTCTAGAAAAAGCTAAAGAATAACGTCCTGGGGGTAGGGTGTTTGTTCTATCTCCTGCCATAGCAGCCATTCTGTTTTCCCATGCTGCCCATAACTGAGCAAAATGTGTCTGATTATTAATATCGCCTTTCTGAGGATTATTATAAGCTAAAATTAAATCACCTCGCTCAACCAAAGGAATTTCTTTTATAAAGTCATTCCATTCTTTAGGCCAAAAACGACCAGCACCCCCCCCATAAAACCAATTGAGCTCTTCTTTTGAGTGTAAAAAGATTCCTCTTAAAACAAGGCATGCTATTCTGTCTGGATGTGCTTGTGAGTATAACAGTCCTAAAGTAGACCCCCAGGAACCTCCAAAAACAATCCATCGATTGATTTTTAACCTGAACCTTATTAATTCAATATCTGATATCAAATGCCAAGTCGTATTATTCTCAACACTGGAATGAGGTGTGGAACGTCCAGAACCACGTTGGTCAAATAAAATTATTCTATAAATTTCAGGATTAAAGAATCTTCTGTATAAATAATTAGCTCCCGCGCCTGGGCCACCATGTAAAACGACGACAGGAATTCCAGTTTTGGAACCACACTGTTCTACATATAAAACGTGACCATCACCAACATCTAATTCAAAACTATCAAACGGTTCAATCGAAGGATATAAATGTTTTAAAGCACTCATTTTTAATATGACCTTTTTTTTTTATTTTATTACCTTACTTAAAGACTATATATTGCAATTTAAAAAGAAGATTCAATGCCATCAAAACAAAGTGTAAATCCAAAAGAAATTGAAAAATTTGAAGCTATGGCTGCTGAATGGTGGGACCCTAATGGTAAATTCAAACCTCTACACCACATGAACCCCTGCCGATTAGACTATATAATCACTCAAATTGAAATAGAATTTAACCGGTCAGTAAAAACACAAAGCCCATTTCAAAATTTAGATATACTAGACATTGGATGTGGTGGAGGCCTTTTATCAGAACCGATGGCACGTTTAGGAGCAAATGTAACCGGAATAGATGCCGCGCCCAAGAACATTCCTGTTGCTCAAACACACGCCAAACAATCTGGGTTAAATATAAATTATCAATTTATCACTGCAGAAGAATTAGCTAACAAAAAAAATTTGATGTGATTTTAAATATGGAGGTAATTGAACACGTAAATAATCCAAATCACTATTTGAAAACTTGTGCTCAATTGCTAAAGCCAAACGGTCTTATGATTTGTTCCACAATTAACAGAACATCAAAAAGTTTTCTTTTGGCTATATTAGGTGCTGAATATATCTTGCGTTGGTTACCTCAGGGTACACATAATTGGAGCAAATTTATAAAACCAGACGAACTTTTTGATTTGATTTCTGGAGCAGGTCTAGAGTTAGTCGACAAACGAGGTTTTATTTTAAACCCAATAGCCTGGGAATGGAAAACTTCTGATAGAGACCTAAGTGTGAATTATGTTACTACATCCATAAAAACCAAATGAAGTTTAGTTTTTCAAAGCATTTCTTAATTCTCTGATTATTGGCAAAACTTCACGTACCTTTTCAATGCCAACAGCATCAACCATTTCTTCAATTACTGGATTAATTTTTTTTAATCCATCTTCTCTAGCTTTTCTACCACTGGAACTAATTACAACACATTTTCTTCTAGCATCGTCCCAATCTGGCCTCATGTGGACATATCCAGCCTCCTCAAGTTTGCTCAAAGTATTAGTCATAGCGCCTCGTGTTAATTGAAATAGTTTTGCCAATTGTGATGGTCTACGCTCTTCACTTATAGTTGCTAAGTAGTTCAATAGCATAAATTGGCTCAATTCCATTCCCTTGGGCAGAGCACGATTTATTTTGTACCGCATTAACTGATCTACCATTGAAATTTCACTAAAAAATAAACTTGCTAAATTATCCACCTTTTAAATCCAAACCAATTCTCAAATAGTTTATCAAGTAAACCTCTTTTTTCCAAAAAATAAACTCCTGACAGCCACCTATATGATCACCATTTATAAAAATGTGTAAACTGTATTGTTGCTATCAGATCACTCTTTCATAACCTTTCTTCTTTCTCAATCACTGCCAACATCTATTTCTGTAAGTTAATATTTTTATTAGTTAGCAAATTTTTTACTCTAGCACAAAACCCACAAAAAGGTGTTGTATATATCTCTAATAAATTCACTCTCTTACTTTATTTTTAAACATTTAATGCAAAATCATTGTAATAAAACCTATATTCAGTAATTCACTTATTATGGTAGAACAAAAAAAGATAACAGACCGAACGTCTTTAAAAAAAAATCGTGCCCGTGTTTTAAAATCTAACGACAGTTATTTTGCTCTTCATGAAATAGCCATGAAGGAAATCAAAGAACGCTTACAGGATATAAATCGTAAATTTGAAAAAATAGCAATAATTACTGGATATCCAAAAATTTGGACAACACTTTTTCCAGATGCATTCGAACTTAAATCTAACAAGTTAGTAATAGAAAAGTATGATTTAATTATAAATGCAACTTCTATTGCACTGGTCTGACGATCCAGTAGGTCAGTTAATACAGTGCAAAAATATGTTAATCAAAGATGGTCTTTTTCTTGCAGTTTTTTTTGGTGGTAAAACAATTCATGAGTTAAATTATTCATTTTCAAAAGCAGAAGTGGAAATATCTGGAGGTATATCGCCAAGATTCATGGTGGGCGAAATTCGAGATCTTGGAAATCTTTTACAAAGAGCCGGCTTTGGGTTGCCAGTAGCAGATAGTGTTTCAAAAAAGTATTCTTATAAAAGTATTTTAACTCTAATGCACGATATTCGAAGAATGGGGGAAACAAACGTCTTATTATTAAGAAAAAAAACTTTTACTCGTTCGAAAATCATAAGTGAAATGACGAAAATATATTCTAAAACTTTTAGACAAAGAGACAATACTTTTTCAGCTACATTTGAGCTTATATTCTTGACAGGGTGGGCTCCAAGTGAAAATCAGCCAAAACCATTAAAACCTGGGTCTGCAAAGGTAAATTTATCAAAATTACTTGACGATTTTATAAAATGAACTATCCCTCAATATTAATATAAGCAGGAAATAAAGTGAATTCTAAACTACCAAACCAATCAAATGAAAATCATCCCAAAGTCAAATTTGGAAAAACTGGTGTCCTTATAGCGAACCTTGGCACGCCTGATGGAACAGATTATTGGTCTATGCGCAGGTATTTAGGTGAATTTTTATCAGATCGTAGAGTGATTGATTATTCACCTTGGCTTTGGCAACCGTTACTTCAGTTAATAATATTAACTAAACGCCCATTTTCCTCAGGAGCCGCATACAAAACTGAATTGGAATAATGAAAAAAATGACATGGTAATGTTTACAATAACAAAGGAACAATCATATAAACTTAATGAAGTCATGAAATTGGAATTTGGTAATAGTATAGAGGTTGAGTTTTGTATGCGATACGGAAACCCATCGACTGAATCTAAACTAAACGCGCTGTTAGAAAAAGGATGTAGCCGTATTATTTTTTTACCACTCTATCCTCACTATGCAGGAGCAACGTCTGCCACAGCTAACGATTCTTTATTTAGAAGCTTAATGAAAATAACATGGCAACCTTCGGTTAGAACAATAGAACCGTATTTTCAGAACCCAGGGTATATTAAAATTCTAGCTGAATCTGTTAGTGCAGGTTATGAAAGTGCAGAATCAAAACCGGAAGTTTTAGTAACCTCTTATCATGGTGTGCCTAAAAGGTATCTTACGCAGGGCGATCCATATCATTGCCAATGCCAGAAAACTACTCGCCTTCTAAAAGAGAAACTAGGTTGGAGTGATGATAAAATTATAACAACCTTTCAATCAAAGTTTGGGCCTGAGGAATGGTTACAGCCATATACTGTAAGAAAAGTAGCTGAGTTGGCACAAAATGGCGTAAAAAATATTGCTGTAATAGCACCTGCTTTTGCATCTGACTGCATAGAAACCCTTGAAGAGATAAAGGAGGAAATTAGAGAAAGTTTTGAAAATGCTGGTGGTGAAAAATTCACTTATATTCCTTGCTTGAACGCCAGCGAACCACATATAGAGTTTTTAAAAGATTTAATAATAGAAAATGGATCAGGTTGGCTTTGATTTATTTACAACCAATCTCTAATTGCAGCAATTAATGGGATATCTGCAGGCGGCATAGCATAGTTCTTCAAATCATTCTTGCTTACCCACTTTAAGACTTGGCCTTCCATTGCCATGGGAGTCCCTATCCATTTTCTGCATGCAAATAGAGGCATAAGCAGATGAAAATCTTCATATGAGTGGCTAGCGAAACTCAGTGGTGCTAAGCAACTTCCCCAAGTATCAATTCCCAGCTCTTCATTTAATTCTCTTATCAAAGCGTCTTCTGGATTTTCCCCATCTTCAACTTTTCCACCAGGAAACTCCCATAACCCCGCCATAGATTTGTTAGGCGGTCGTTGAGCCAGTAGAACTCGGCCGTCTTTATCAATCAACGCAGCCGCAACAACTAAAATCGTATTCAAGATCTATAATCCGCATTTATTGAAATATACTGATGTGTAAAATCACAGGTCCAAAAAGTAGCCTTATGGTAACCAAGTCCTAAATCAGTATGAATAATAATTTCACTATTTTTCATATAACTTGCTCCTTTTTCTTCTGAATATTCAGGACTAATCCAACCATTTTCTGCAACTAAAACTTCCCCAAATTTTATTTTTAAAAGATCTCTTTCAACATTTGCTCCAGATTTACCTATAGCCATTACAACTCTACCCCAATTTGGATCCTCACCAGCGATTGCTGTTTTTACAAGCGGTGAGTTTGCTATAGATTTGGCAACTTTTCTGGCGGAGGAATACGAAGACGCGCCCGTAACCCTTACCTCAATAAATTTTGTAGCGCCCTCTCCATCTCTAACGACTTGATGGGCTAAATCTTTCATAACCAACCTTAGCTCATCTTTAAAAATTTTTATTTGAGATGATTTTTTATCATTTATAACTGGACCATTTTTACAAGTAGCTATTACCATCAAACTATCTGATGTCGAAGTATCCCCATCCACTGTGATAGAATTAAATGTCTCTTCGTTTAACTCAGAAACTATATTTTGTAATAGTGACCTCTCTATTTTAGCATCAGTAAAAATATAAACTAGCATCGTAGACATATCAGGGGCAATCATTCCAGAACCTTTGGCAATACCAGATATTTTTATTAGCTCATCATTGATATTAAATTTCCTCGAAGCACCTTTTGCAAAAGTATCAGTAGTCATAATTGCTTCTGCAGCTCCTTTGATGCCTTCGTCCGACAAACCTACCTTTAACCTTGATGAACCTTTTACAATTTTCTGCCAAGCCAACGGTTCGCCAATAACTCCAGTAGATGCGGTGAAAATATTTTTTTCTTTTATGTTTAGTTCCTTTGAAAAATTTGAACAGATTTTTGAAACTGCTAAGAATCCTTCTGCGCCTGTAAATGCGTTTGAATTTCCCGAATTAACCACAAGAGCATATGCACCAGAAGACATACTTTCAGATTTAAGTTTTGTCTGGCAATCCAAAACTGCAGCAGAGCGAGTTGCGGATTTTGTAAAAACACCCGCTATTGAGCTCCCCTCGCATATTTCTGCCAACATAACATCTGGTCTGTCAGTATATTTAATCCCAGCTGAAATATTTGAAAACCTTACACCAGCAATACTGGCCAATGTCGGAAATCCGTTTTTTGGGGCTAGTGGTGACACTTTACTCATAATTTATTATCCACAATGTAAACAAAGTTTTTATTTATGAACCCATTTAATCATTTAGCATTGATACTTCACGGATTATTTTGGGGTCAATCTCAAGATCAGAATAAATAACATCAGCAGAATCAATTATCTTACTCATTTCAAAATCTATTTTCTTTTTCTTTATCTCTGTAATTAATTCTTTGCGTACCTCTGCAATCGTTGGTACTGGCGTTTTCCTAACGTCATTAAGCTTTATTAAATGCCAACCAAATTGTGTTTGAACAGGTACAGAAAGTTCATCAATTTTTAATTTAATAACGGCATTCTCAAAAGTAGGAACCATTGCTCCCTGTCCAAACCATCCTAAATTTCCTCCTTGTGCACCAGAAGGGCCTGTAGAATAAGTTTTTGCTAACTCTGAAAAATCAGCCCCATTTTTTAAGCTAAGCAATAGCTCTTCCGCCTCTGTTTCAGTTTCCACTAAGATATGAGAGGCGTTATACTCCTTCTTTCTTTCAATGTCCGTGGAAAATTTCACATATAAACTTTCTATTTCACTTTCTATAACTTCAATTTCAGATAATTTTCCAACTAACTCTGTAGATAAAAAAGCTCTCGTTTGGTTTTCTAAGGCATACTTGATTCTATCAGAGTGAATATTAACTTTTTGTGACAAAATTGTTTGTTGAATTAGCTGTTTAAGAATACCATCAAACAAAACAGAATCTTCCATACTTTGGTATTCATCTGACAATCTACTTTGAAATGATATGATATTTCCAACTGTTATATCTTCTCCATTTACAGAAACCAAAACTGTTTTCTCTGTTACTTTTGTTATCTCTTCTGCATACAAGTCATAAAAAGGAAAAAAACAAATTGATAAAACACGCTCAATAAAACACTGGTACACTTCATTTTTTTTCCTTTTTATACGTGAAATGAAATTTTATTTTTCTATTTTATTTCGTAACATTCTTGTGTCAACATTGACAGCCATAAAGACGACCCTTACATGCGAATACAACAATAAAAAAACTTAAAACTTTATTTTGATACCTTTGATTAAGCACATGGGGTAACAAATATAAATTAAATCAACCTTAAGGAGAGGATTTATCACCTTTCCAATAAGAGAACAGGGCAATAACCATGCTAGGTCTTGGCACAATAAAAAGAAAAGTTTTTGGAAACGCTAATGATCGCAAAATCAAGGTGGTTCTTCCAATTGTTGCCAAAATTAATAAATTAGAATCTGATTTTGATAAGTTATCTGATGAAGAAATAGTAAACAAAACTGAAGAGTTTAAAACGCGAGCATTAGGTGGTGAAACTTTGAATGACCTTTTGCCTGAAGCATTTGCTAATGTCAGAGAGGCCGCAAAAAGAGCGCTAGGCCTTCGAGCATTTGATGTTCAATTAATGGGTGGTGGAGTTTCTACATCAAGGAAATATTTCAGAAATGAAAACGGGGGAAGGCAAAACCCTAGTGGCAACATTTCCCGCCTACTTAAATGCTCTTATGGGAAAAAGTGTACATATTGTAACAGTCAATGACTACTTAGCCACTCGTGATGCAGAATGGATGGGAAAAGTATATACTGCATTAGGCATGACGACCGGCGTAGTAATTCCCAAACAACCCGATGAAGAAAAACAAAGCGCATACGCTTGTGATGTAACATACGGTACAAATAATGAGTTTGGTTTTGACTATCTAAGAGATAATATGAAATCTGAGCTTTCACAAATGTATCAAAGAGATCATCATTTTGCTGTTGTTGACGAGGTGGACAGTATTTTAATAGATGAAGCCAGAACACCCTTAGTTATATCAGGTTCAGCAGAAGATCGAAGTGAAATTTATATTAAAATTAATAAAGTTATTCCTGGTATCGGTGATGACCATTTTAAATTAGACGAAAAAACTAAAAATGTTACCTTTACTGATGAAGGTAACGAATTTATTGAGCAAAAACTTAAAGACGAAGAAATATTGCCAGAAGGGCAAAATCTTTATGATCCAGAAAGTACATCATTAGTTCATCATATTACCCAAGCTCTTCGCGCTCACAAACTCTATAACAAAGATAAAGACTATATTGTGCGAAATAATGAAGTTGTATTGATCGATGAGTTTACAGGAAGAATGATGGATGGACGCAGGCTATCAGATGGACTTCATCAAGCAATTGAAGCTAAGGAAGCTTGTGCAATTCAACCAGAAAACACAACACTAGCATCGGTAACTTTTCAAAATTATTTTCGCTTGTATGAGAAATTATCAGGCATGACTGGAACAGCATCAACTGAAGCAAATGAGTTTTTGGAAATATATGGCTTGGGTGTGGTTGAGGTTCCCACTAACGAAAAAGTAAAACGTGTAGACGAGCATGATCAAGTTTTTCGAACTGCAGGTGAAAAGTATAAAGCAATAATTGAAGCAATAATTGAAGCTAATAAAAAACAACAGCCTATGCTTGTCGGAACAACATCAATTGAAAAATCAGAAATGCTATCCCAACTGTTGAAAGACAAAAATATTATTCATAATGTTTTAAACGCTCGATTTCATGAACAAGAAGCACAAATCATAGCAAATGCGGGTCGATCTGGAGCTGTCACAATTGCTACTAACATGGCTGGCAGAGGAACAGATATACAGCTTGGTGGAAATGTGGAAATGAGGATTTTGGAAGAATTGGAACAAAATCCAAATGCTGATCCAGAAGAAACTCGAAAGAACTTACAAAATACTGGCAAAAAAGAAAAAGAGGCCGTTCTTTTATCGGGTGGTTTATACGTGCTTGCGACAGAAAGGCATGAAAGCCGTCGAATTGATCATCAATTAAGAGGGCGTTCAGGAAGACAGGGTGATCCAGGAAAATCTTCATTCTTTTTATCTCTTGAAGACGATCTGATGCGAATATTTGGATCTGAAAGCTAAGACAACTTCATTCACACTAGAAGGGATGAAAGAAGGTGAAGCTATTGTTCATCCTTGGGTTAATAAATCCCTTGAAAAGGCTCAGGCCAAAGTAGAGGGAAGAAACTTTGATATAAGGAAACAATTACTTAAGTATGATGACGTAATGAATGATCAAAGAAAAGCTATCTTTGAACAAAGACTTGAAATAATGGAAGCAGAAGATCTTGCAGAAATAGCTCAAGATATGAGACATCAGGTAATAGACGACCTTGTTGATGAATATATCCCAGCTAAAACTTATCCAGACCAATGGGATCTTGATACGCTTGAGAAAGAAATTGCAGAAAAAATTGGTGCGAATGCTCAAATAGTCATGTGGGGGAAAGAAGAAGGTGTAGATGACACAATAATTCGTGAACGAATTTATGATGCATCTGATAAGTTTATGGCAGCAAAATCTGTTGAATTTGGTGCTGATACAATGAGATCTATTGAAAAATCTGTCCTTTTACAAAGCATTGATCAAAAATGGCGCGAACACTTGTTAACATTGGATCACTTACGTTCAGTCGTGAGCTTCAGGGGTTACGCTCAAAGGGATCCTCTCAACGAATACAAAACTGAGGCCTTTGGTTTGTTTGAAAGTTTGTTAAACGGATTGCGTTCACACGTAACAACCCAATTAGCTCAAGTTCGCCCACTAAGCACCGAAGAGCGGCAAGAAATGATTAAAAAAATGATGGAAGAACAAATTTTAAACTCTTCGAGTAAAAAACCTGAGCAAGAAAATGGTGTCACATTTAATGAAAGCGATAAATCAACTTGGGGCAATCCAGGAAGAAATGATAAATGTCCCTGTGGTTCAGATAAAAAATTCAAACATTGCCATGGCCGGCTTTAGAAAAAATAAATTTTATACTCATTAGCATTATTTAAAAATAACTTTGGTCTGTAAAATCAAAACCTTGTGAAAAATTTATTTTCAGGTGATTCAGTAAAAACCTCACAACCATTACTAGTAACTGCTATTGAATGTTCAAATTGGGCAGATAAAGATTTGTCTCGTGTAACCGCAGTCCAGTCATCAGATAGTATTTTTGTTTCCGCTCTACCCAAATTGACCATTGGCTCAATAGTGAAAAACATTCCTTCTTCCATACGAGCCCCCTCACCCCAATTACCATAGTGCAAAACATTTGGTTGCGCATGAAATACTCTTCCCAATCCATGGCCACAAAAATCTCTTACAACACTCATCCTCTGAGCCTCTACATAGCGTTGAATTGCAGCGCCAATATCTCCAAAAGTATTTCCTGGTTTTACTTGGTCAATTCCTAACATTAATGCGTCATGAGTTACCTGGATTAACCGTTGAGATTTCCTATTTGCTTTTCCAGCTATATACATTCTACTACTATCACCAAACCAGCCATCCAAAATGCAAGTTATGTCAATATTCAAGATATCACCATTTTTTAATTTCTTATTCGAAGGTATTCCATGACAAACAACGTGGTTTAGAGATATGCATGAAGACTTTGGATAGCCTCGATATCCTAAAGTTGCTGGTGTTGCATTGTTTAGGATAATAAAGTCATGGCAAATTTTATCTAGTTCGTCTGTCGTAACGCCTGGGTAAACGTGCTCACTAATCATGTCGAGGGTTTTCGCTGCTAAATTACAAGACATTCTCATACCATTATAATCATTACTACCATGTATTTTTATACCATCACGAGTAACTTTTCGTTCAACATTCATCATTAAACATTCTTTCTATTTATTAACCCCGTATAAGCGGGCAAAGCTCTACCAATTTGCACATTTTTATTAGTTATTATTGTGTCATAGCACAAGACCTCAACCCCAGCCTCAACCGCTTTAAGAAAGCATTCAGCATAAAAAGGATCTAAATCATCTGCAATTTTATAAGAGTTACAATCATTTCGACACACTAAAAATAACATTACAGCTCTAAAACCAGATTTAGCCATTTTTGCCAACTCAATCAAATGTTTTGCTCCACGGCTAGTAACACTATCTGGAAATTCTGCTATAGGATTTTTTCTTGATAAAGTAACACTTTTTACCTCAACATAACATTGAGATTTACTCGAAAATAAAAAATCAATTCTACTATTAGGTACCATATGGAACTTCTGCAAAAAAAGCAGAGCACCCAGATAATTCATGAATTAAATTATCTTTTAATGCTTCTTTTACAATCTTGTTTGCCATTCCCGTATCCACAATAACAAATGAATTGGATAATAATTCATTTAATTTCCATGAAAACTTTAATTTTCTGTTAGGATTGTTGCTATTTTCAATCCAAATTTTTTGATTGGTGTTGGCCAAGCCCATCATTGATCCAGTATTTGCACAATGCACCGTCATTACGTTATTGTTTTTCAATCTAACGTCTGCCAAAAATCTTTTGTAACGTTTAATTAAAATAGCAGGCTCTAAAGGGCTTTGAAATTTCATAAAATTATGCCTATACCGTAATAAATTACCTTGCAAGGACAACTGAATGAACCCGTTGACGAGGGCGCCGGCGGTGACGAAATATTATCCGGAAGAACACGTGATTCTAACATGCATTACTTGGCCAAAGAGCTAGTTAAAATTGGTATAGGGTTACAGGAAGTTCGAATAGTATCAGATGTGGAAAATGAAATTATTTTTGCTGTAAACGAATTAAAGAAAAAATTTAATTATGTATTCACAAGTGGGGGCATTGGCCCAACACATGATGATATTACAGCAGATTCCATTGCTAAAGCATTCAATGTTAAAATTGGAGTTCGATCTGATGCAAAGCAGTTACTAACTGAATATTACAAAAAAAGTAAAGTTACCCTTAATGACTCCCGTTTACGAATGGCCAGAATTCCAGAAGGCGCACATCTGATCGAAAACCCCATTTCGGGAGCGCCAGGATTCCAAATTGGAAATGTATATGTTATGGCTGGTGTACCCTCAATATTTCAATCGATGGTCAGTTTTTCTTTGAAAAATATAACAGGAGGATCACCAGTAATATCTCAATCTATAACAATAAACCTACCAGAGGGCGAAATCGCAAAAGCACTTAAAAAGCTTGCGTCTGAAAATCCCGAAGTAAGTTTTGGATCATACCCTTTTTTGAAAGATGGAAACTTAGGCACTGATATAGTTATAAGAATTAATGATGAAGAAAAAATTATTAAACTAACAAAAGAAGTGAAATCTTTATTTAAAGTAACATTAGGAGCTGAGCATGAATAAACCTTCAAAACAAGTAACAGCATTAAATCTCCCTGAAATGGATCCAATGCCTGATAATATAAGAAAGTATTTTAAGTTATGTGAAGACAAGCTTGGCTTAGTTCCTAATGTGCTTAAAGCCTACGCGTTTAACGAAACTAAGCTGAACGCTTTTACAGGTATGTATAATGATTTAATGCTTGGTGAAAGCAATATCACTCCTCTAGAACGCGAAATGATTGCTGTAGTAGTCTCGTCAATTAATAGGTGCTATTATTGTTTGGTCGCTCATGGAAATTCAGTTAGAAAGCTATCTAAGAATCCAGAGCTAGGAGAGCAGATGGCGATAAACTATAGACTTGCAGACCTGAAACCTAATCAACGCGCAATGATGGACTTTGCTGTAAAAATGACTGAGGAAAGTTACAAAATTGAAGAAATTGACAGGCAAACTTTGCGCGACAATGGATATTCTGATCAAGATATTTGGGATATTGCATCAATAGCTAGCTTTTTCAACATGAGCAATCGCATGGCATCAGCAATAGATATGAGACCAAATGTTGAATATCATTCATTAGATAGATGAGTTCAAAAGCAATAATAGCCATTTTAACTTTTTTTGTATTTCCATCTCTAGGAAGCTCTCAAGAAAAAGTAACTTTACCCTTTGTGGCGGAGCTTAGGTATGAACAGTTATTAGCAGATGATAACTTTGTAGCAATAATTGGCACGACTAACTCAACCCCAAAAATACTTAATACTAACTCGCCAATGATGCTCCAACAAGTTTGGCAAATTAAGCAATTAAAAAAACCAACTGGCACCTTATTAAATCAAATAAAAACGAAGTCTACGAGACTAATTTCAAAATACTTTTTGAATGCAGCTTTAAGTCATGTGGTGGTTTTGATTTTCGTTTTAACGCAAACATAATTAATGAGCCAGACATGCACGTGGATCTTGGTGACTATCAATTCTTAACAGCAAAAGGGCCAAAAAATAATGACATAAATTTTATAACATATATCATTAGCAAAGGTGCAATTGATGGGTTTGTACAAATCAATGCGTTTGGAGAAAATCTTGATCAAAAAAGTAACTTAAAAAATACTAAAAGCTGGACCCCAAATTTTAACGATATTAAGGGATCAATAATTTTAAAAGGCCTAAAATTTAAAACTAGCTCTTCCGAGATTCTTGAAGCCAGTATTCCTATTTTATCTGATTTAGCAAATTATTTAATTTTAAATAATCATGAGAAAATAATTCTAGTTGGACATACTGATGCTAGTGGAAATTTAGAAAGCAATATTAAATTATCAAAGCAGCGGGCCAAATCCGTTAGAAAACTGTTCATAACAAAATTTGGTGTTAGCCCGAATCAAATATCAACAAATGGCATTGGTTTTCTGGCACCAATAGCTTCAAATGAAACAAAACTAGGTCGAGAAAAAAATAGACGCGTTGAGGTAATTATAATGCCTAAATTAAATTAAATATCAGACACAAGGTAAAAACCAAAATTTATGGATTCAAAGGGCTTGTTTTTAGTTAAACTTATTATTATAAGCACGACAACATCGAGTTCTTGGCTTCCAAAACCAAAACTCTCCGAAAGTTTATACGGGCTGATGGCCTGTTGGTATGGCACTATCAGGCACTTTGCAGAATTTTGCAGGTGGAGTTATGTTATTAATTTTTAAACCTTTATTGAAGATATGGGTTTTGAGTTGGTGCGCATAAGATTAATGGATGGAAAGTCAAAATTAATTCAGGTTATGATAGATAAACCAGATGGAAATATTAATGTCGATGATTGTGCCAAAATTTCTAATGAGCTGTCGGCTACTATAGATGTGGAAGATCCATATGAAGATCCATTCACTTTAGAAGTTTCATCTCCAGGAATTGATAGACCTCTTACGCGGCTTTCTGATTTTGAGTTTTGGAACGGTTATGAGGCAAAAATTGAGACAGCGGACACAATAGATGGGCAAAGACGCTTCAGAGGTATTCTTGCAGGAATTAACGAAGATGAGGTTCTAATAACAATTAATGTTGGAACGATTGGTTTGAAATTTGAATGGATCTCTGATGCAAAACTAATTCTGACTGATAATTTAATTACAGAAACATTAAAAAAGCAGAATGATTTTAACGAAAATGATTTCGATACAATTGAACAAGAAGACTTAGACTGAAAAGGGTAAATTCAATGGCTATTACAAGCGCAAACCGATTAGAGCTCCTACAAATTGCAGAGTCCGTTGCCAGAGAAAAATTAATTGAGCCAGACTTGGTTATTCAGGCCATGGAAGAATCCATGGCACGAGCTGCAAAATCAAGATATGGTGCTGAGCTTGATATACGCGCTTATATTGATCGTAAAACTGGTGATCTAACAATGCAGCGGATAAGAACAGTAGTAGAAGAAGTTGAAAATAGTTTTCAAGAACTCACTGTTGAAGATGCAATCGTATATAAAGAAGATGCTGTGGTTGGAGATCAATTAATAGATGAGTTGCCACAAATGGATTTTGGCAGAATAGCAGCACAGTCAGCAAAGCAAGTAATTTTACAAAAAGTAAGAGAAGCTGAGCGTGAAAGACAATATGAGGAGTTCAAAGACCGCGTTGGTACTATCATAAATGGCGTTGTAAAAAGAGAAGAGTATGGGAATGTAATTGTAGACGTAGGGCGAGGAGAGGCCATTCTTAGAAGAGACCAAAAAATTGGAAGAGAAAGCTTTAGAAATGGTGACCGTGTCCGTGCGTATATTAAAGATGTAAGATCAGAAACCCGTGGACCACAAATATTCTTATCTAGAACTGCTATAGAATTTATGTCTGAACTCTTTAAAATGGAAGTGCCAGAAATTTATGATGGTATTATTGAAATAAAAGCTGTTGCGCGGGACCCAGGTTCTCGAGCTAAAATTTGTGTTAAAGCTGTTGACACTTCATTAGATCCAGTAGGTGCTTGTGTTGGGATGCGTGGTAGTCGCGTTCAAGCAGTCGTAAATGAATTACAAGGTGAAAAAATAGATATAATCCCATGGAATGACGATGCCCCCACTTTTCTAGTAAATGCATTGCAACCTGCTGAGGTTAGCAAGGTAGTTTTAGACGAAGAGGCTGAAAAATTGAAGTTGTAGTGCCCGATGAGCAATTATCTTTAGCAATTGGTAGAAGAGGGCAAAATGTTAGATTAGCTTCTCAATTAACAAATTTAGATATTGATATCATGACGGAATCTCAAGAATCTGAGCGTCGTCAAACAGAATTTAATGAACGCACAGCTTTGTTTACCGAATCTCTAAATGTTGACGAAGTGGTGGCCCAACTTCTTGTTTCTGAAGGTTTTGCAACGTTAGAAGAAGTTGCTTATGTCGAACTTGATGAGCTGTTAACAATTGAGGGCTTTGATCAATCAACTGCCGAAGAATTACAAGCAAGGTCTCGAGAGTACCTAGAGGAGCAAAATACTAAAGCAATAACACAGGCTCAAGAACTAGGTGTTGAGGATAGTCTATCATCGTTTGATGGCTTAACACCACAAATGTTAATAGCATTGGCCGAAGATGGTATAAAAACTCTTGAAGATTTTGCAACTTGTGCAGATTGGGAATTATCAGGTGGATGGACAGTTGTAGACGGAAAACGTCACAAGGATGAGGGTCTTTTAGAAAAGTTTGATGTATCACTTGAAGAGGCTCAAAACTTAGTCATGACCGCCAGAATTGAGCTTGGCTGGGTAGATCCAGAAGACCTTAAAAAAGAGGAAATTGAAGAAGAAGCCGTATCTGAATAATAATATATAATGAAAGAGCCTCAAGAAAAATTGATTAGCGAACAGACAAAAAGAAGATGTATATCTTCTGGCGAAACTTGTCATAAATCTGACATGATACGTTTTGTTGTGGATAATATAAAGAAATAGTACCTGATATTTCTGAAAAACTTCCTGGAAGAGGGATTTGGGTAAAGACAAATCGAGCTTTCTTAGAAAAAGCTATATCAAAAAAGCTTTTTCTGAAAACTGCGAAAGAAAAGGTCTCTGTTCGAAATGATTTGGTAACACTTGTTGAGGCTCTTTTATTGAAAAATGTTATTGCCCTAATTTCTTTATCAAGAAAATCTGGAATTGCAGTATCTGGTTTTGAAAAAGTTAAATCAACCTTAACTGACGGATCAGCTAAGGCTTTAATACAAGCAAGAGATGGTTCAGTAGGGCAAAAATCAAAACTACGACCCCCAGTTGGAGGGAATAGTTATATCGATTGCTTGTCTAGTCAAGAACTGGGTCTAGCATTTGGAAGGAATTATGTGGTACATGCATCCCTTACCTCTGGTGGTCTTAGCAAACGTGTAGTACATGAAGCCTCAAGATTAAACGAAATACGTGGATTCGAGCCACTTAACAAAGAACTTTCGGCTAATGCCGGCTTAAATTAGATTTTGGATTAAACATGAGTGATACTGAAAATAAATCTGGTAAAAAAATTGGTCTATTAGGAGGGGCGCCCTCTAGGCCTGGACAAGTAAGGCAAAGTTTCAGCCATGGACGCTCAAAAGCAGTCGTTGTTGAGACAAAAAGAAAACGTGTTGTCGTGCCAAAGCCTAATGTTTTCACATCTAAAACAAATAACCCTCAAAAAAAATCAACTCCGTCAAAAACACCAGGTGGGATTTCTGAAGTAGAATTAGAGCGGCGCAAAAAAGCTTTAGTGGCTGCTCGCAAAAGAGAAGAGTTAGATAAGATAAAAAGAGATGCTGACGAAAAGAGTAGAGAGCAAGAACGAGCAGAAAAGCGTGCAGATTTAGAATCAAAAGAAAAAGAAGAAACTGAGCGAAAAGAAAAAGAAAAAGAAAAAGTTGAAGAAGAAGAAAGAGCTATTGCGGCCGTAGTAGAAGCGAAAAAAGTAGTTGAAGAACTTCCCACAATCACAACAAAAGCTCCAGAAGATTCAACTCGCCCCGCGGCAAAAACATCAAGAAAAACTCCAGATAGAGACGAGTTAAGAAAGCAACAATCACCAAGAACACCCAAAGGTGGTGATACTGACAGGCGTCGGTCTGGTAAGTTGACATTAACTCAAGCCTTGAGTGATGGGGGCGGTCGTCAAAGATCAATGGCGGCGATTAGACGAAAACAAGAGCGTGAAAAACGCAAACTGTTAGATAGTAATCAAGAGCGTGAAAAAGTTGTTAGGGATGTTCAGGTACCAGAAACTATAGTTGTACAAGAGTTAGCTAATAGGATGGCTGAAAGGGTTTCCGATGTTGTGAAATCTCTTATGACAAACGGAATGATGGTTACACAAAACCAATCGATCGACGCAGATACAGCAGAGCTTATAGTTCAGGAGTTTGGTCATAAAATTGTACGAGTATCAGATGCCGATGTTGAGGATGTTATTGTTGCTATAAAAGATGACCCAGCTAGTTTAGAATCAAGGGCGCCCGTCATAACAGTTATGGGACACGTAGATCATGGGAAAACATCTCTTTTAGACGTAATCAGAAAAGCTAACGTGGTCTCTGGAGAGGCTGGAGGAATTACTCAACATATAGGTGCTTATCAAGTAACAACGGATGATGGAAAATTGTTTACGTTTCTTGACACCCCTGGGCATGCTGCATTTACCTCAATGCGATCTCGTGGAGCTCAGGTAACTGATATTGTTATATTAGTCGTAGCTGCTGATGATAGTGTTATGCCTCAGACGATTGAAGCTATTAATCATTCAAAAGCTGCTAATGTGCCTATGATTGTGGCTATAAACAAATGCGATAAACCAGCGGGAGACCCTGACAAAGTTCGTACAGAATTATTACAACATGAAGTCATTGTCGAAAAAATGTCTGGTGACGTTTTGGATGTTGAGGTTTCTGCAGAAACAGGGGCTGGCATAGATACGTTATTAGAATATATTTCTCTACAATCTGATTTATTGGAACTGAAAGCCAACCCAAATCGAGCTGCAGAAGGTGCGGTAATCGAAGCTAAACTTGACGTTGGTAGGGGTCCAATTGCAACAGTTTTAATACAAAAAGGCACCTTAAATCAGGGTGATATTTTTGTAGTTGGAGAACAATGGGGGCGTGTACGAGCGTTGATAAATGACCAAAATGATCGTGTGAAACAAGCTGGACCATCAGTTCCTGTTGAGGTTCTGGGGTTAAACGGTACTCCAGAAGCAGGAGATGTATTAAATGTTGTTTCAACAGAAGCTCAAGCTCGTGAAATTGCAGATTATAGGGCTCAAGTATCAAAAGATAAAAAATCTGCGCTAGGTAGTGGCACAAGTTTAGAACAACTTTTAGCAAATGCAAAAGCTGATCAAAACCTGAAAGAACTTCCTATTTTGGTAAAATCTGACGTTCAAGGCTCAGCTGAAGCAATTGTTCAGGCTATGGAAAAAATAGGTAATGAAGAGGTTAAGGTACGAGTATTGCACTCAGGCGTTGGGGCAATAACAGAATCAGATGTTACCTTAGCAGAGGCTTCAAAGGCACCAATAATGGGGTTTAATGTTCGTGCAAATGCGCCAGCTAGACAATCTGCCAATCAAAAAGGTGTAGAGCTGCGATATTATTCTGTAATCTATGACTTGGTTGATGATATAAAATCAGCTGCCTCTGGTTTACTGTCAGCCGAGGTTAGAGAAACCTTCATTGGATATGCAAAAATATTAGAAGTATTTAAGGTGACTGGAGTTGGAAAAGTAGCTGGCTGTCAAATAACCGAAGGGCTTGCCCGTCGCTCATCTGGCGTAAGGTTGCTTCGAGACGATGTTGTGATTCATGAAGGAACATTAAAAACTTTAAAAACGGTTTAAAGATGAGGTTAATGAAGTTAATTTGGGTCAAGAATGTGGAATGGCTTTTGAAAATTATGAAGACATAAGAGCGGATGATGTAATTGAAGTTTTTGAAAGGCAAGAAATAGAAAGAAAGCTTGCATAATAGACCATGCTATTTGTCTTATTGGGATTTAAATTTACTAATTTAAATAAAAACTATTTTTTTATTGCACCTCCCCTTGTAGGGACTGCTGACCAAACCTATATAACATTCGAATTTAACGTTGGTTGGAAGTTTTATATTTTTAGTAATTAATTAATAATTGAACAATCGTGGCGCAAAAAAGCCATCAGAAAGGACCTTTAGATGGGTAAAGTAATTGGAATTGATCTAGGAACAACAAATTCATGTATCGCCATAATGGATGGTTCTCAACCAAAGGTCGTAGAAAATGTAGAAGGTGCCAGAACAACGCCGTCGATTGTTGCTTTTGTAAATGATGAAAAACTTGTAGGGCAACCAGCCAAAAGGCAAGCAGTTACTAACCCTGATAATACAGTGTTTGCTGTAAAGCGCTTAATAGGACGTAGGCTTGACGATAAGCACATACAAAAAGATATAAAAAATATTCCATATTCATTAGTGGATGGTGGAAATGGTGATGCTTGGGTAGAAGCAAATGGTCATAAGTTTTCTCCTTCTCAAGTTTCTGCTTTTATACTTCAAAAAATGAAAGAAACAGCCGAAGCATATCTTGGAGAAACTGTGGACCAGGCTGTAATTACAGTACCCGCTTATTTTAATGATGCACAAAGACAAGCAACCAAGGACGCTGGAAAAATAGCAGGGCTTGAGGTTCTTAGAATTATAAACGAGCCGACAGCTGCGGCATTGGCTTATGGTTTAGATAAAAAGGAAGCGCGTACAATTGCTGTCTACGATTTAGGGGGCGGTACTTTTGACGTAACAATCTTAGAAATAGATGATGGTTTGTTTGAAGTAAAATCCACAAATGGTGATACTTTTTTAGGTGGTGAAGACTTTGACATGCGTCTTATTGAATATTTGGCATCAGAGTTCAAAAAGGAAACTGGCGTCGACTTGAAAAAAGACAAAATGGCGTTGCAAAGATTAAAGGAAGCAGCTGAAAAAGCAAAGATTGAACTATCCTCAAGTCAACAAACCGAAATCAACCAGCCATTTATTTCAATGGACCCTAATGGTGGCCAGCCATTACATATGGTTCTAAAATTAACACGCTCTAAGTTAGAAAGCTTAGTAATAGATTTAATTAAACAGTCTATGAAACCGTGTCAGGCGGCCTTAAAAGATGCAGGGTTGGCAAAAGGCGATATTGACGAAGTTGTCTTAGTTGGCGGAATGACACGTATGCCAAAAGTAACTGAAGAAGTTTCTAATTTCTTTGGTAAAGAACCACATAAAGGTGTTAATCCAGATGAAGTTGTTGCCATGGGTGCCGCCATACAAGCTGGTGTACTACAGGGAGATGTTAAAGATGTAGTGCTTTTAGATGTAACTCCTTTATCTCTTGGAATCGAAACACTAGGTGGTGTGTTTACAAGACTAATTGATAGAAATACAACTATTCCAACAAAGAAATCACAGGTGTTTTCTACTGCTGAGGATAACCAAACCGCCGTTACAATTCGTGTGTTTCAAGGGGAACGAGAAATGGCAGCTGATAATAAGGTTTTAGGACAATTCAACTTAGAAGAGCTTCCCCCAGCACCTCGAGGATTACCTCAAATTGAAGTGGCCTTTGATATTGATGCGAATGGAATCGTCTCCGTTAATGCAAAAGATAAAGCAACTGGAAAAGAACAACAGGTCACCATACAAGCTTCAGGCGGTCTATCAGATGATGAAATAGATCAAATGGTACAAGATGCTGAGGAAAATGCTGAAGCAGATAAAGAACGCAAGGAGCTAGTTGAGGCAAAAAATCAAGCGGAGGGGCTAATTCATTCAACAAACAAATCACTGGAAGAACATGGTGACAAAGTTGACCCAACCACTGTGGAAGCAATTGAGTTAGCCATTAAAGCTTTAGAAGAAATGGTAAATCATGTAAAATCTGACAAAATCAAATCAGGTGTTCAAAATGTCACGGAAGCATCAATGAAGCTAGGAGAGGCTATATACAAGGCTTCTGCTGAAGCAGAAGGTGGAAGTGCGCCTGAAGGAATGAGTGAAGAAGAGATACGTGGTGTTGACGAAGATATCGTTGATGCTGATTTTGAAGATTTGAATGACGAAGATCAAAAGTAATTAGCCTAAGTTCATAAGGGGTGTAAATCAGCACCCCTTATCTTTTTAAAAGGGGCGGAAATATTGTCAAAACGTGATTTTTATGAAGTACTTGGTGTTTCTTCAAATGCCTCTGAAGCTGATTTAAAAAAGGCATATAGATCAAAAGCCAAAGAACTTCATCCAGATAGAAATTCATCAAACCCAAACGCAGAAGATCAATTTAAAGAAGTAAATGAAGCATATGATGTTCTGAAGGATCAAAATAAAAAAGCAGCATACGATAGATACGGACATGCTGCATTTGAGGGTGGTAGTGCTGGACCAAGTGCAGGTGGTTTTCACGGTGGTAGCGATTTTTCATCAGCTTTTTCCGATGTTTTCGAAGATCTATTTGGTGATTCTCGTGGAGGCCAGAATAGCAGACAGCGCGCGTCAAGAGGATCTGATCTTAGATATAACCTCAATATAAGTTTAGAAGAAGCATTTTCTGGGATCCAAAAAACTATAAACATACCATCAACTGTTAACTGTAGTGGCTGTAGCGGAACAGGCGCTTCTGGAGGTTCAAAACCATCAACATGCCCAACATGTTCAGGGATGGGAAAAGTGCGTGCCCAACAAGGTTTCTTTACTGTTGAACGAGGGTGTCCAACGTGCTCAGGGATGGGGCAAATAATTAAAGATCCGTGTAGAAAATGTAATGGGTCTGGCCAAGAAGAAAAAGAACGATCTCTTTCAGTCAACATACCATCAGGCGTTGAAACTGGCACAAGGATACGTCTCAGTGGTGAAGGTGAAGCTGGTGTGCGGGGAGGTCCAAGTGGAGATCTTTATATTTTTACGGAAGTTTCAGAACATAAAATTTTTGAACGTGATGGGAAAAACTTATACTGTCGGATCCCTGTCAGTATGACAACTGCAGCCATTGGTGGAGAAATTGAAGCCCCAACTATCGATGGAGGACGTAGTCGAGTTAAGATACCTGGCGGAAGTCAGTCTGGAAGGCAAATGAGACTACGAAGTAAAGGTATGGCTGCATTGCGAGGTACAGGAAATGGTGATTTATTTATTGAACTTGCTGTTGAAACGCCAGTAAATTTATCTTCCAAACAAAAAGAATTATTAAAAGAGTTTGAAGAATTATCAGCTGATAGTAATCCTGAGTCTAAGAATTTTTTTAGTAAAGTTAAGTCATTTTGGAAAGTTTAAAAATTAACCCTAGCATAATGCTAGGGTTAATTTTCTTTTAATCTGTTTCTATAAGACGATCATTGACCTAAGCGTTAACATACATAAAAATGATACTGAAAGAGTATAGGCGTCTTCTATCAATATGATTCAAGTAATACAACATATATAAATCCCCTGCGCAGGTTGTATCAACAGGTATTACATTTGGTGTGGTGTGATTGAATTTTTTGCTTGCAGACAAATAACAAGAGCCCTCTGAGCCCTTTGTAATCAAAAGAGGCTTATCAAAACTTGAACCAAACTCTTGAACCAAAAGTGCGTGCTCAGTTTGATTAACAACTGTTAGATCAACATAGTCAAAAACACTTTTTACATGTGCAATGTTAAATGGTGCAGCGGAATATATAACTTTCATCTTTTTTGATTTTGCTACCTTTGCAGCATCCAAAACTAAATTAACCTCATTTTGTAAAAGACATATATCTCCAGGCAACGCACTGTCAAAACCACGTGTCAATCTTTCGAGCGTCTGAGTATCATTAGCCCCTGCAAAAAAAGTAATTGCATTTTCACCGCTTGGATCAATTGTGATATTCGCATGACCAGTTTTTATATTAGTTTTATGAATATTCTCTGTGTTAACTCCATTATTTCTCAGAATATCTAATAATTCATCACCATCATAGCCAACAGCTCCTATATGGATCACATCAGAACCTGCTTTCTTAGCAGCAATTGACTGATTGGCTCCCTTGCCTCCAAGTCCATTTTTGTAACTGTCTACCCTTACCGATTCACCGGGGGCTGGAATTCTTGGGGTCCTATAAAAGTTATCTGAAACAATAGAGCCAAAGTTAAATATAGTCACAAATCAACCCACCTTACAGGCGGCCATAATGGCCATATTTAGTACATCATTCGAAGTTGCAGATATATTACAAAGCTGAACTGGCTTATCAAGCCCAGATAAAATTGGGCCAATAACTGTAGCACCACCCATTTCTTGCATTAATTTTACAGATATAGATCCTGAGTGCCTTGCCGGTACAACAAGAATATTAGCTGGTGCGGTTAATCTACAAAATGGGTAACTCGCTAAAACATCTTCATTTAACGCTACATCTGCAGTCATTTCACCATCATATTCAAAATCAGCACCACGGCCATCTAAGACTGAAGGTGCTTTACTCATTTTCTCAGCTCTCTCAGAAACTGGGTATCCAAAATTTGAGAAGCTAACAAATGCAACCCTAGGTTCCAAACCTAAATGTCTAGCAACACCAGCTGCTCTTTCTGCAATATCGGCCAAATCCTCTTCTTCTGGCCACTCATGAACTAAAGTGTCCGCCATCAGTACTAACCGACCCCGCAACATCATGGCTGTAACACCAACAACACCATCTCCAGGCTTTGCATCAAATACACGGTTTATCCTACTCAATACGGCAGCTGATTTTCTTGTAGCACCCGTAACCATTCCATCTCCATGCCCATGCGCCAACATTAGCGATGCAAAAACGTGTCTATCGCGTGTGGCCATTTTATGACAATCTCCTTGATCAAAACCTTCGCGTTGCAGTCGATCATAAAGAAAACTTTTATATTCTGACAAATGTTCTGTTTTTGCCGCATTTATGATTTCTAATTCTAAATAGGCATCAGATAAACCTTCAGCTTTCAATTTTTCTTTGATATCGTTTTCTCTACCAACAACTATAGCTTGCCCAAGGCCAGATCGTACGTAACTCACAGCTGCGCGAAGTACTCTTATATCATCTCCTTCAGCGAAGATCATTCGGGCTTGGGCATTTTTTGCTCTAACATGCAAGGTTTGCAACATTGAGGCCGTTGGATCCATACGCGCCCTCAGCGTTAATTCATAAGCATCCATATCTATAATCGGACGTCGTGCGCATCCAGTGTCCATACCAGCTTTGGCGACAGCAGGTGGAATAGTGTAAATAAGTCGTGGGTCAAATGGTGTTGGAATTATATAATCTCTTCCAAAACTTAGCTTTTTCCCATAGGCCATAGCCACTTCATCAGGCACATCTTCCCTAGCCAACTTTGCGAGCGCTTCAGCACATGCAATTTTCATAGGGTCATTAATTGCTCGCGCGTTAATATCAAGCGCACCTCTAAATAGATATGGAAACCCTAAAACATTATTTACTTGATTTGGGTAATCTGATCTTCCTGTCGCCACAATTGCATCAGGTCTAATTAAATGTGCCTCTTCGGGTGTTATTTCAGGGTCTGGGTTCGCCATAGCAAATATCACAGGGTCTTTATTCATAGTTTCAAGCATTTGAGCTGTTACCGCTCCCTTGACAGACACACCAATAAAAACATCAGCGCCGTTTATGGCCTCTCCTAATGACCTGAGCTTTGTTGATACAGCGTGTGCAGATTTCCATTGGTTCATACCTTCAGTACGTCCTTGGTAAATAACACCCTTCGTATCACAAGCAATACAATTCTCATGCTTAGCTCCCATAGACTTGATTAATTCTAAGCATGCTATTCCAGCAGCGCCTGCACCATTTAATACAATTTTGCACTCTTCAATTTTTTTGCCTGTTAGATACAGGGCGTTCATAAAGCGCCTGCTGCACATATACAGCTGTGCCGTGTTGATCATCATGAAAGACTGGGATATCCATTAATTCTTTCAGTTGCTGTTCTATTATAAAACAATCTGGTGCCCTAATATCCTCCAGATTTATTCCTCCAAATGATGGCCCCATATATTTAACTGCGTTTATGAACTCATCAGGATCTTCTGTATCAAGTTCAATATCAATCGAATTTACATCAGCAAAGCGCTTAAATAAAACGGCCTTTCCTTCCATCACTGGTTTTGATGCTAAAGCACCTAAAATTACCTAAACCTAGAATTGCTGTTCCATTTGATATAACAGCAACAGTGTTACCACGCGTAGTATAATCAAATGCACTTTCAGGATTTTTTGCAATCTCTTTTACTGGAACAGCAACACCAGGTGAGTATGCTAAAGAAAGGTCTCGCTGCGTCGCCATAGGAGTAGATGCTACAACTTCTAACTTTCCAGGCTTTGGCTCTAAATGATAAGCCAACGCCTCTTCATCAGTAAACTTTCCATTTCAGCCATTTTTTTTCCTAAATTAATTTTGAAAGCTAGGTTTATCAAGGTTAGCAAAACTTCTCAACCTAAACATAACGTATTCTCTTTAATGTATAAGCTAACATGGTTAGAATTTAATAATGAGAATATATAAATAGACCAATGACCACAGTAACAAAAAAAATAACTCCAATGATGGAGCAGTTCTTTAGTATAAAAAAAGACTACTCTGATGCATTGTTATTTTATAGAATGGGTGATTTTTATGAACTTTTTTTTGAAGATGCTATAAAAGCATCAGAGGCTTTAAACATTACCCTCACCTCCAGAGGAAAACATTTAGAACAAAAAATACCAATGTGTGGTGTTCCCGTTCATTCTGCTGATAACTATTTGTTATCTTTAATTAAAAAAGGCTTTAAGGTTGCTGTTTGTGAACAGATGGAAAGCCCTGCTGAAGCAAAGAAACGTGGTTATAAAGCGATAGTAAAAAGAGATGTAGTCAGATTAGTTACACCAGGGACATTAACGGAAGAGTCTTTACTTGAGGCGCGTGAGTATAACTTTTTATGTGCTTTGTCAGAAATTAGAGGTAAATGTGCGTTAGCGTGGGTGGACATCTCTACTGGCGATTTCTGGGTGAAATCATGTGAGAAAACCCATCTAGGGTCCCTAATTTCAAGACTCACACCAAAAGAAATACTTGTATCTGAAAACATGGGAAATACTCTACATGAAATGCTCATTGGGTCAAAAGCCACTATAACGCCACTCTCAAACCTTATGTTTGAGAGCACAAGCGCAGAAGAAAGGGTTTGTAAGCTTTATAAAGTTAATACACTAGATGGTTTTGGAAGCTTTAGTAGAGCAGAAATAACCGCAATTAATGCTATTATCGAATATTTGCATTTAACCCAAAAGGGTTCTTTACCTATATTGAAAAAACCCATTAAAGAACTGACTGAAAATTTTTTACATATCGATAGCTTTACAAGAAAAAACCTAGAATTAACGCGATCACTTTCTGGCGAACAGCGTGGGTCATTATTAAATACAATAGATCAAACAGTCACTGCTTCAGGCGCACGTTTACTCGAGAGCCGTTTAAGCAATCCATCTGCTAATATTGAAACTATAAAGAACCGTCAAAACGACATTAGTATATTTCTTAGAAACAGTGGCGTAAGAGAAAATATTCAAAAATATCTAAAAAATATACTTGATATTGAGCGTGGTCTGACACGGATCTCCCTTAATCGATCTGGTCCACGTGACATAAAAGCTATTGGAACTGGGTTAATGTTTAGTCAAAAAATATTTAATGAACTTACTAAATTGAAAGAACCTACTTCTCTATCTTTTGATCTAAGTTCGTTAAAAGGCCACAAAACTATAATTGATAATATTGAGAAGGCATTAGTTTCAAACCCACCCGTTAATATTAAAGAAGGTGAATTTATTAAAAATGGTTTTGATTATAATTTAGATAAACATCGGATGTTAAGAGATCAGGGCAAAAAAGTTTTAGCCCATTTGCAACAAAACTTAGCATTGAAGGCTAATATTTCGAGCCTAAAAATAAAACATAATAACGTATTAGGTTATTTTGTAGAGGTTTCAGCACGTCACTCAAAAAACATGTTGTCACCACCATTAAATGAGATGTTTATTCACAGGCAAACAACCGCAAACTCTATTAGATTTACAACGATAAGCCTAGGCGAAACAGAATCAGAAATTATAAATGCTAAAAATTGCGCTATAGCACTTGAAAATCGAATTTTTGAAAAAATCCAGAGCGATATTTTGCAATGTGCTAATCAAATTTTAAATACTGCTAAAAGTATAGCTGAGGTCGATGTTATTTGCTCTTTATCAAAAATTGCAAAAGAAGGGCGCTGGTGCAAACCTCTTGTTGATGGAACAAGAAGTTTTGAGGTGATAGATGGTAGACATCCAGTAGTTGAACAGGCGTTAAGAGAGAGCTCTGAAAATTACTTTATTCCAAATAATTGTAACTTAAGTTGCCGTGAAAATGATGCAAATATTTGGCTAATTACCGGACCAAATATGGCTGGTAAATCAACATTTTTAAGACAAAATGCTTTATTGGTTGTGTTGGCTCAAATGGGATCTTACATACCAGCTGCCTCTGCTAATATTGGTATTGTTACTCAACTGTTTAGCAGAGTTGGGGCGTCTGACGATCTAGCAAGGGGGCACTCAACATTTATGGTAGAAATGGTGGAAACAGCTGCTATTCTAAATCAGGCAGATGAGAGATCATTAGTTATATTAGATGAGATTGGTAGAGGAACAGCAACATATGATGGTTTGTCAATCGCTTGGGCTACCTTAGAGTACCTTCATGATAAAAATAAATGCCGCGCTTTGTTTGCCACCCATTATCATGAGCTTGCATCTCTTTCAGACAAACTACCTGGCCTTACGAATGCAACTGTTTCAGTCAAAGAATTCAAGGAGGAAATTGTTTTTTTATTTAAAGTGGTTCTAGGCTTTGCTGACAGATCTTACGGTGTGCAAGTTGCAAAGTTGGCTGGGATGCCACAACCTGTTTTAAAAAGAGCCGCGGAGGTACTTAATAAATTAAACTCTAGCGATAAGAAAGCCTCTAGTGATAAAAACAGGGTACTTGCACAGCTTCCACTATTTGAAAAATCTCTTACAGAATTAACCCCAACTCCAAACAAAGCTCATCCTATTGAACTTAAATTAAAAGATATAAAGCCAGACGAGATGTCTCCAATAGAGGCGTTAGAGCTAATTTATATATTAAAAGAAACTCTTTCTGATTAATTGGAGTTAGAAGACACCCCAACCTGAGCTGGACGAAGTAGCCGTTCACCTATTTTAAACCCAACCGCCATGATTTGGATTATTTCCCCAGCTTTTGTGTCCGGCATTGGTGCTTCAAACATTGCTTGGTGTAATTCAGGATCAAATTTATCCCCAATCTCTGGTAAGACTCTTATTATCTTGTGTTTTTCAAACCCACTTATAATTTCTTTTCTTGTTAGCTCAATTCCCTCAATCAAAGCGGAATTGGATTTTTTTTGTTCGTCACTTACTGTCTCAAGTGCTCTAGTAATGTTGTCATAAACTGAAAGTAAATCTCTAGCTAATTTCGTTCCACCATAAACTTCAGCGTCACTTCTATCTCTAATAGATCTTTTCCTAAGGTTTTCTGAATCAGCCAATGTACGCATCAACTTATCCTGCAGGGCATCTCTCTCCTCAATTAGTTTTTCTAAGTTTGGCCCCTCATCATCCAATTCTTCACTAGCATCTATAAGCTCATCATTTTCTTCAGATTCAGCTATCAACTCATCCAAAGATAAAAGTTCTTCTGGTTTAGTTTTTTTTGTTTCTTGTTTTTCGCTCATAATTTCCTCATTTAACCTCGTTCTGATAATGTTCTGCCCACCAATTGAGCAGTATAGTCTACAATAGGGACAATTTTTCCATAGTTTAACCTTGTCGGTCCAATGACCCCGACTGCTCCAATAATTTTATGTTCAGAGTTCATATAGGGAGAAATAACCAAAGAACTACCCGAAAGTGAAAAAAGTTTGTTCTCTGATCCAATAAAAACCCTTACTCCCTCTCCTTTTTCAGTTAAGTTAATAAAATTAGCTATATCTTGTTTTCTCTCTAAGTCGTCAAACAACTCACGTATTTTTTCAAAATCGTCTTCTGCCGTTGTGCCATCAATTAAGTTTGCTCGTCCTCTAACAATAAGGCGACTATTATCAGTATCTTTTCCATCCCAAACAGCAAGACCATCCTTAACTAATTGTGCTGCTATTTTATCAATTTCTAATTTTCTTTTACTAACTTCCCTCTCCATAACCTCCCTAAGCTCTGAAAGGGTTAGTCCTTTTGCATAAGCATTCATAAAATTTGCTGCTTCTCTAAAGTCAGATTGTGTTTGCCCTAAAGGTGGTTCAAAAACCCGGTTTTCAACCATTCCATCTGCTGTAACCAAAACTGCTAATGCGCGTTCAGGTGAAAGGCTTACAAATTCTATGTGTTTTATTGGAGCTTCTATCTTGGGTGCCAATACTAAGCTAGCACTCTTCGTTAAGCCAGATAAAACAGATCCAGCACGCGTTAAAATATTTGAAAGGTTTTTTGGATCTTCCTTAATGCTATAATCAATTATTTCTTGTTCTTTATTTGAAATTTCACCAATCTCTAAAAGTGTATCAACAAATAACCTAAGGCCCTGCTGTGTTGGAATTCGACCAGATGAAACATGAGGACTATCTAAAAGCCCCAGTACCTCTAAGTCTTGCATAACATTTCTAATAGTTGCTGGAGAAATTTCTTCTGCTAAGGTATTGGCAAGAGTCTGAGACCCAACAGGCTCTCCAGTTTCAATATATGAATCAACCAAATTACGAAATACAATTTTACTTCGTTCATTCATTTCTTGAATTATATTTTGTTTCTGTATCATTTAACACCATTGAAAGGTTAAACATCTCTAATGACTTGTTTCTCATCAGTCAATTAAGCTTTTGCCCTTTACTCATACCTTTTTGACAGTTTATTAACTTGTATCGTTTTTAAAGGATTAAAAGTATGCGCCCTTCAGGCAGAAATAATGACCAAATGAGATCTATAGAGATCGAAACTAACATCACAATGCATGCACGTGGCTCATGTATTATCCGTTGTGGCAATACGCACGTACTCTGCACGGCATCTGTCGAGGAACGTGTGCCCCCGTTTTTGCGAAACTCTGGCCTTGGTTGGGTTACAGGAGAATACGGAATGTTACCCGGATCCACATCAACCAGAAACAGACGTGAAGCTGCTTCTGGAAAACAATCTGGAAGAACTCAAGAAATTCAAAGGTTAATTGGTCGATCTCTTAGAGCTTGTATTGACAGAAGCGCCTTAGGGGAGCGACAAATAACAATAGATTGCGATGTAATTCAAGCAGATGGTGGAACAAGATGTGCCTCAATAACAGGTGGCTGGGTGGCACTTAAATTAGCGACAGATAGTTTGTTAAATGCAGGTGTATTGAACAGTGATCCAATTATAGAAAAAATGGCTGCTGTTAGTTGCGGTATTTATGGAAACCAAGCGGTGCTTGATCTTGATTATGCAGAAGATAGTGAAGCAGAAACTGATGCTAATTTTGTCCTAACAGGTTCAAACAAGATGATTGAAATTCAAGGTTCTGCTGAAGGATCACCTTTTTTAAGGTCAGAATTAAATGTGATGACTGACTTAGCTGAAAAGGGCGTCAAGGAACTAATGTTAATTCAAGAAGAAGCAATTAACCAATCCAATGCGTAAAATAAATGAAGACACCGTTGTCATAGCTACTCACAATCAAGGGAAGCTTTTAGAAATCTCTGCCCTTTTTTCAAAATTCAATCTCAAAGTTATATCTGTATCAAACTTTAATCTTAAAGAACCAAAAGAAACTGAAGATACCTTTATTGGTAACGCCAGAATAAAAGCCCACTTTGCAGCAAAAAATTCGAATTTCCTGCACTTTCCGATGATAGTGGCTTTTCTGTAGAAATATTGGATGGTGCACCAGGTGTTTATAGTGCTGATTGGGCTGAAACACCAAATGGTCGAGATTTTTCTATGGCAATGTCAAAGATATGGAATAAAATTCAACACTCTAAAATGCCATGCAAAGCAAAGTTTTGCTGCACTTTATGCTTAGCTTGGCCAGATGGGCATGATGAAATATTTGAAGGGAGCGTTAAGGGAGAGATTGCATGGCCACCTAGAAAAAACGGGTTTGGTTTTGATCCAATTTTTATTCCAGACGGACACAAAAAAACCTTTGGCGAAATGAACCAAGACAAAAAGCATAAAATGAGTCACAGATCTATAGCTTTTGGAAAACTAGTAAATGCCTGCTTGTCTTGATTGGAAAAACGCTGGTTTCGGTATATATATCCATTGGCCCTTTTGCCAATCAAAATGCCCTTATTGTGATTTTAATAGTCATGTTAGTAAAAATGTTAATAATATTGATTGGAAAAAAGCGTATCTGTCTGAATTAAAACGCTATCATTCAGAGACTTCTGATCGACAGGTGGATTCTATTTTTTTTGGAGGAGGGACTCCCAGCCTTATGGATCCAAATATAGTTTCAAGTATAGTTGATCAAATCGCAAAGTTATGGGGGGTCAAAGATAATGTGGAAATTTCACTTGAAGCAAATCCATCATCTGTAGAAGCACAAAAGTTTTTAGATTTCAGAGATGCTGGGGTTAACCGGGTATCAATTGGAGTTCAGGCGTTAAATGATACCGATTTAAAAAAACTTGGGCGATTACATTCAGTGGATGAAGCATTAGAAGCTATAAGCATTGGTCGAAAAGTTTTTAACAGAACCAGTTTTGACCTTATTTATGCACGACAAGAACAAACAATCAAAGATTGGAAAACCGAACTTAAATTAGCCTTAAGTTTTGAACCTGATCACTTATCGCTTTACCAACTTACAATCGAGCCAAATACAGCTTTTGGAAAACTGTTTAAGAATGGGAAATTATTAGGACTACCTGAAGAAGATGTGAGTAGCGAACTGTATCACATTACAGAGGAAATATGTTCTTCAAATGGTCTTTTACCATATGAAATTTCAAATTACTCTAAACCAAAGCATCAAAGCATACATAATAAAATTTACTGGAATTATGGTGACTACATTGGTGTGGGGCCTGGCGCACACGGACGCATAACCAATTCAAATGGAAGATTCGCCACTCAAAACTACAGTAATCCAGAAAAATGGCTAATCCACGCCCATGAGAGCTCTGGTGAAAACTTAAGAACCTGCATAAGCAAAGCAGATCAAGCTGAAGAAATGGTAATGATGGGTCTTAGATTGAACTCTGGAATCTCAAAAAACCGTTATCAAACTTTATCAGGAAAAAAATTCAACGAAAAAAACTTAACTAATCTGATAAATGATGACTTGGTTCTGGTCGACAGAGGTTATATTAAAGCAACCCAAAATGGGAAGGCTGTCTTAAACAGTTTAATTTTAAACCTGCTGTTAAACTAATATAATTAATATCTAATCGTTTGTTATTTATACCTATTTTGTTAATATATTTATTAGCTTATCTAACTGATCAAGATTATTATATTTTATTTTTAAAGATCCTTTTCCAGTTGACACATCATGACCTATATCAACAATCATACCTATCGCTGCTTTTAAATCTCCCTCAATAACCCGGGTATCCGCATCTTTTATTTTTGAAAGAGGTTTTTTTAAACCACTTCCTAAATCAACTTTAATAAGTTTTTCAATCTCCCTGACTGATAACTTCTTACGTATAATTTCTTTTGCCAATGAGGACGCATCACTTCGAGTAATTAACGCCCTAGCATGACCAATTGAAATTTCACCCGAACCAAGTAAAATCTGCACATCGTTAGGCAAGTTTAATAATCTTAAAAGATTTGCTATATGGCTCCGACTTTTACCAAGAACTTTAGACAGCTTCTCTTGGGTATGACTAAACTTTACCATTAACTGTTGGTATCCATTTGCTTCATCTATGGGATTTAAATCAGCTCTCTGGATGTTTTCAATTATTGCTATTTCCAACACCTCAACATCGCTAAAACTTCGCACCACAACAGGAACCTTATGAACTCTTGCTAATTGGGCTGCTCTCCACCGACGTTCACCAGCAACTATTTGATATATATCATTTTTATCATTTATTTTTCTTACAATAAGTGGTTGTATAATTCCCTTTTCTATAATCGAATTCGATAAATCATCCAAATCATCCTTCAGAAATGTACGCCTTGGTTGGTTTGGATTGGGCTCAATCTGATCTATAGATACAGACAGGACCCCAGTTTCCTCGTCTACATCATAATCACCGATAACTGGGTTAACTTCCGCCATTAACGCGGATAAACCTCTTCCTAAAACTTTCCTTTTCAGCTTCTTGTCTCCCACTTAACCCTCCTGTCTTATTAAAAACTCTTTCGCTAAAGCGTGGTACGCCCTATTCCCAGTGCTCTTAGGCGCATAAGTCAAAATTGGTTCAGCAAATGAAGGTGCCTCACTCAATCTGACATTCCTAGGAATAACTGTCTTAAACACTAAACGTCCCAAGTTTTCACGAGCATCCTCTTCCACCTGACCGGATAGATTGTTCCGTTTGTCGTACATTGTCAAAACAACGCCCTCTAACCGTAGCCGCTTGTTTGCTGATTCTCGCACATCACGAATAGTTAACAACAACTGCGATAGCCCTTCCAATGCAAAAAACTCTGGCTGTAAGGGAACTAAAGCACTATCAGACGCCACTAAAGCATTTATTGTCAATAGGTTGAGGGATGGTGGGCAATCTATGAATATATAATCAAGATTTAAAACAAGGAGTGATTTATCCTCAACTAGCTTTTTAAAAGTAGTAATTTTTTCTGCCTTACCAGACAATATTAGATCTGCAGAACTCAGATCCGTGTTGGCCGCCACAATAAATGTTGCTATTATTCGTTTTAAGCATTACATTTGCTATAGGCACCTGGTCAATTAAAACATCATATGAGGTTAGATTTCTATTCTCAGGGCTCACACCCAATCCAGTAGATGAATTTCCTTGTGGATCAAAGTCTACTAGTAGCACCTTTTTCCCAAGCTTTGCCAATGTTGCTGCTAGGTTTATTGCTGTAGTTGTTTTTCCAACGCCCCCTTTCTGGTTCACTACTGTTATAACCTTCGGTGGACTGTTATTATCCTCATCTGACACGTTCTAACCCCTTTAAAACTATAACCTTACTGTCTTCTGAAGTATTACTATCTATTAAATTGAAATCAAATTTCCAGTTTTTTTGAGACTCCACAAGCTCTTTTTTGTACGATCGGCCTTTTGGGAAAACACAAACTGTTTCACGTGAAACATTGTTTTCCACTATAAATAGCAAACTATTTAAATTCCGTAAGGCACGCGCGCTCAAATAAACCACATCATCGAGCTTAACATTTTCAATCCTGTCATTAATGACCTTTACAGACAACCCAAGCTCCCGAATCACTGTTCGTAAAAAAACACATTTGCGGTTATCACTCTCAACAAGAACTACCCTCAAACTCGGAGCAAGCTCTTTTGCAACAATAGAAACGACAATTCCTGGGAAACCACCGCCAGAACCAACATCCAACCATAAACCCTCATCTGGCAACGTAAATAAGAAAAGCTGTGCAGAATCAACAATGTGTCTACTCCATAGATCAGAAACAGAACTATTTGAAATTAGATTAATGGCTGGGTTCCAAAGGACCACTAAGTCTTCAAAATACTTAAGGGCATCCAATGTTTCACGTGAAACATCTAGCTCCAATAACCCTCTCAAGCTTCCACCTGAGTTTTAAGTTTTTTTCTACACTAAAAGGACATTAACATCGGAAGGAGAAACACCACTAATTCTTGACGCTTGTGCGATGTTTTCGGGCCTCACAGAACTTAACTTCAGCTGCAATTCAGTAGAAAGACTCGAAACAGCCTCATAGTCAAAATTAACAGGTATCAATCTAGCCTCATCTCTCCTAATCGCATTAAGATCCTGAACTTGTCGGTTTATATAGTTAGAATACAAAGCATCTTTAACTAGTTGCTCTGAAATTTCACGGTCTGTGTTCTGTAAAATAGGCCAAATTTTAGCCAAATCACTATATTGTGTTTCTTGGTTTGCCAAAAGCTCAAATGCTGTCCGTCGAATTCCGTCTTTTTTAATCTTTATCCCCCTTTTTTCAGCTTCATTAGGAGTTAAAGATAGAGAAATAAGTGCTTGCTTCGCCGAAGCTAGTTTCTTTTCCTTGTTTAAAAATGTCTTTGCTTGTCTACTTTCAATTATCCCCAAGCTAATGCCAAGCGGTGTGAGCCTCTGATCTGCATTGTCTGCACGTAATGATAACCGGTGCTCCGCTCGAGACGTAAACATTCTATATGGTTCAGAAACTCCATTAGTTACCAAATCATCTAGCATCACACCTATGTAACTATCAGATCGGCCAAAATATACAGCTTCATAACCTAGTGCATTATTTGCAGCGTTTAATCCAGCCACCAAGCCCTGAGCAGCGGCCTCCTCATAACCAGTGGTTCCATTAATTTGACCTGCTAAAAACAAACCTGGGACATCCTTTGATTCCAAAGAGAGCCCCAGCACTCTTGGATCAACATAATCATACTCTATAGCATAACCTGGTTGAAGTATCTTTGCGTTCTCTAGCCCTAAAATAGTTCTAACATAATCTGATTGAACATCCTCAGGTAGGCTAGTTGATATACCATTTGGATAGACTGTAAAATCATTTAAACCTTCTGGTTCTAGAAACACCTGATGTGAATCTTTTTCAGCAAACCTAACCACTTTATCTTCTATCGAGGGGCAATATCTTGGGCCAACACCTGATATTTTACCACTATACATTGCTGATTTTTTAATATTTTTTTCTATTATATCATGGGTTTGGGTGTTTGTATGGGTTATACTACAAGAAACTTGTCGACTTTGTATCTCTGACGACATAAACGAGAAAAAACTAGGGTTTTCATCTCCTTTCTGCTCCTCAAGGGCAGCCCAGTTAATTGTTCTACCATCAAGACGAGGTGGGGTGCCAGTCTTCAAACGACCTTTTGGGAAACCAAAGTTATCAATTTTCTCAGCTAAACGGGTGCTAGCCTTATCGCCCATACGACCACCAGGCCTTGAGTGTTCACCAATATGAATAACACCCCTTAAGAACGTCCCTGTGGTCAAAACAACAGCCCTTGCTTTAATCTCAGTGTTATCCCTCAAAACAACACCCGAAACTTGGTTTTGTACCATCAGTAAATCTATAACTTCGCCCTCAATAACAGTTAAGTCTTGGGTTTTTAAAACTTCTTTTTGCATTGCTCCACGATATAGAGACCTATCCGCTTGAGCACGTGGGCCTTGTACTGCAGGGCCCTTACGTCGATTAAGTAGCCGAAACTGTATGCCAGCAAAATCAGCAACCCTTCCCATCAACCCGCCCAATGCATCAACCTCCCGTACCAAATGGCCCTTCCCAAGACCCCCAATTGCAGGATTGCACGACATTTCACCAATCTTATTTATTTTGTGGGTAATTAGGGTTGTCTTTGCTCCAGATCGTGCGGATATATTAGCCGCCTCTACTCCTGCATGGCCACCGCCGATCACAATAACATCGAATGTATTACTATCTGAGCTCATTATCTATTTCCCAATACAGAACTTACTAAAAATTTTACCCAAAACATCCTCTACATCCACCACACCAATTAAACTATCCATTGCTCGTATAGCAGTATTAAGCTCCTCTGCACATAGTTCCACATTATTTATGCCTGCTAACAATTCTTCTTCAGCTCTTTCTAAAGAGGAAACTGATCTACTCATCGCACTCCTATGCCTTGCATTAGTCGCAATTGAGGATTTACTGACCTTATTCTTAAAAATATTCTTAATTAAATCCAATAACTTATCAATTCCATCGCCGTATTTTGCCGATATTGAAACATCACCTTGAAGTCCCTTATTTAAATCAATTTTACTATTAACTCTTAAGTCATCTTTCATCAGGTTAAGTCCAAAATAATCAAATTTATTATTATCACTAACAAACAACCTTAAATCAGACCTTTTTGCACGAGCTAATGCCAAGCTAATACCAATTTTTTCTACTTCGTTTTCTGATGCACGAATTCCTGCTGTATCTAATATCGATATGGGTATCCCTGCAAGATCCATACTAACCTCAATCACATCCCTGGTGGTTCCTGCTACTTTTGATGTTATTGCCGCCTCACGGCCTGCTAACGCGTTTAGTAACGTAGACTTACCTACATTTGGGGCACCAATTATTGCTATCTCAAAACCAGACTTAATTTTTTCAGAAACAAAAGAACCATCAATTTCCTTTTGTATTGAAGTTTTTATTCTTAAAAGTTTCTTCAGTATTTCATCAGATAGATCTAAGGGCACATCCTCATCAACAAAGTCTATTGAAGCCTCAATTAGTGCTTTACAATCAATTACTTCACTTCTCCAGACTGCAACTGTTTTACCCAAAAAACCCTCAAAAACTCTTTGTGCTTGGTCAAGCTGTACCGATGTTTCAGCATCAATCAACTCACTTAAACCCTCAACTTGCGAAAGATCCAAACGCCCATTTTCAAATGCTCTCTTTGTAAACTCTCCAGGATCAGCAATTCTAAAACCATCGAAGCTACCTAGATAACTTAAGCAGGTCTTAATAATTGCTAAACTACCGTGAAGATGAATTTCAACTGTGTTTTCACCCGTGAAGCTATGCCCTCTTTTAAAACACAGAACCAAAGCCTCATCTAACAATTTATCGTTAAAGTAAAGCTTCCGAAGACCCTTCTTATTGGGCTTAACAGGCATACAGTTAAAATTTTTGAAACAATCAAAAGCCCTCTGGCCCGACACTCTAACAACAGCCACACCCGACTTTCCTTCCGGCGTAGTAAGGGCGAATATCGTATCCATTATTACACCACCTCAAATTAAAAATATATTACGAGTTCATTGAGTCAAAAAATTCAGATTTATTTTTTGTTTGTTTTAGCTTTCCAATCAGAAACTCAATTGCATCTGTGGTGCCCATTGGATTTAATATACGTCTCAACACAAACATTTTTTGTAAATCTGCTTGATCTACAAGCAACTCTTCTTTTCGTGTTCCAGATTTAAGAATATCCAATTGATGGGAAAACCCTCTTATCTGCCACTTTACGATCTAGAACTATTTCAGAGTTACCAGTGCCTTTAAACTCCTCAAAAATAACTTCATCCATACGACTACCTGTTTCAATCAGTGCTGTTGCAATAATTGTTAAAGAACCACCTTCTTCTATATTTCTAGCAGCGCCAAAAAATCTTTTTGGTCTCTGGAGTGCATTAGCATCAACACCACCCGTTAAAACTTTACCTGATGACGGCACAACCGTATTGAAGGCCCTACCTAAACGTGTGATCGAGTCTAATAAGATAACAACATCTCTTTTATGCTCTACTAATCTTTTTGCTTTTTCTATGACCATTTCAGCAACTTGAACATGCCTTGTTGCGGGCTCATCAAAAGTTGAACACAACCTCTCCTTTAACAGACCTTTGCATATCTGTTACTTCTTCTGGTCTTTCATCAATCAATAAAACAATTAAATAACACTCTGGTGGTTTGCTTCAATTGAATGCGCAATATTTTGTAAAATTACGGTTTTACCTGTTCTTGGTGGTGCTACAACTAGTGACCTTTGTCCCTTCCCTATAGGAGCAACTAAATCAATTACTCTGGCGGACTTATCCTTAATTGTTGGATCCTCTATTTCCATTCTTAAGCGCTCATCTGGGTACAGTGGCGTTAGGTTGTCAAAATGAACTTTATGTTTAGCCTTACTGGGGTCTACAAAGTTTATTTTAGTACACTTTATTAATGAAAAGTACCGCTCGTTTTCTTGTGGAGCGCTAATTACACCTTCGACTGTATCCCCAGTTCTTAGACTAAACATTCTTAATTGGTCGGGATTAACATAAATATCTTCTGGACCAGGTAAATAGTTAGATTCTGGTGATCTTAAGTATCCAAACCCATCTTGCATTACCTCCAGCACGCCATCACCAGATATTTCAATACCCTCATCAGCTTTTTCTTTTAGGATACAAAACATCATATCCCCTTTACGCATGGTTGATGCATTCTCTATCTCTAATTCTTCAGCAATGGATAATAAATCTGCTGGGCTTTTTCCTTTTAATTCTGCTAACGACAAAGAAGTTTGCATAATAGTATATCCTATAACTTGAGTTTTATTTGGAATCACCTGTATAGCCGGACGGCATGGCAAGATCTCATATAGACTTTTCTTATAACAAAAGTCAAATTTATAGCAATGTATACGCTATTTCCTAGTATATTTTATATAATAAATGTAAGCGCATAAAGTATTATGAAGCAAAACTTAATTATATATTCAACAACTGATGGCCATACTGAAGCTATATGTAAATATTAAATCTTTATTACAAAAAGATTTTAATACTACATTAATTTCGCTCCATAAATTTACAAAAATTAAATTTAAACCATTTTGTTACTATTATTATTGGTGCAAGCATTAGATATGGAAAACATAAGCCAGATTTCTTGGGAATTTATTAAAGAAAATATAAGCGATAGTCAATAATGTAAAAACTGCATTTTTTTCAGTAAATGCCGTTGCTAGAAATTTAGAAAAAAACAAACCAGAAACAAATCCTTACATGAAAAAATTTTTAGAAACTTCTATATGGAAACCATTACATGTGGCTGTATTTGCTGGGAAGATAAATTATCCAAAATATAAACTACTAGATAAATTAATGATAAAACTAATAATGTGGTTAACTAACGGACCTACAAATACTTCTAATGAATATGAATTTACAAATTGGGATGATATTAATCAGTTTTGTCAAAGATTAAGAAAAACTTACTCCTAGTAATAAAATAATATTTATAAAGAAAGTAGATGATGTAGTAGTATCAGTGGATACTGTGGATTAACGCTATTAGATTTTCATAAACATAAAACTGGGGATAAATTAAAAACGAACTAAACAGTTAACACTCTGTTGATAAAAAATATTACAACTTTAAAACAAAGACTTAAAAAGACATAAAAAAAAATTAATTGTTGATAAAAAAATTAAAAAAAAAAGATTTATGTATTTTTCAAAAAAATAAAATAAATAAATAGTTATAAACATGGAATAAAAATGTATTAAAATAGAACAAGAGCTGTTTAATACTTAAATGATAATAATTGGTAAAAACTGTTAAATCTATACATAAAGGATTCACATGAAAACAGAACTCATATTAGCAAGTGAATCTTCAATTAGAAGAAAAATTTTAACAAACGCTAATATTAATTTCAAATCTGTGCCCGCGAAGATAGATGAAGAAAGTATCAAAAAAAGCTGCTTAATAGAAAATATAAAACTTGAACAAATATCTAATATATTAGCAGACTATAAAGCAAAAAAAATTAGCTCAAAGTATCCTGGTGTGATGGTCATAGGATGTGATCAAACTTTAATATTTAAAAATGAATTACTGTCAAAAACAAAAAATAGAACTGATGTTTTTAATAGATTACAAAGTATGAACAACAACGAACACACACTTTTTTCTTCAGCAGTAATTTATCAAGATAATATACCAATATGGAGTACGACAACTAAGGCAATATTAAAAATGAGAAATAATAATGATAACTATCTTAATGAATATATTGACCGAAACTATAATCAAATTGTAAGATCAACAGGTTGTTATATGATTGAAGGAGAGGGCATCAGGCTTTTTAAGAAAATAGAGGGTGATTATTTTACTATATTAGGTATCCCCTTATTACCAATTTTAGATTTTCTATGTATCCGTGGTGAAATATAAATATGAAAAAAAAACTTTTACTAGCGGGTGTTATTGGTGACCCTATATTGCACTCCAAGAGCCCCATTTTACACCGCTTTTGGTTAAACCAAAACAATATAAATGGTCACTATATACCCTTAAAGGTATCAAAGATTGATTTGGAACTTGTATTAAAAACACTGCCAAAAATGGGCTTCTCCGGGGTTAATGTTACTGTTCCCCATAAGGAAAGTGTGTTAAAAATCGCAAATGAAATAACTCAAAGTGCCAGCCAAATTGGATCGGCAAATACGTTAACCTTTCTGCCTTGTGGTGGATTTAAAGCAGACAATACAGATGGCTATGGTTTCTTAAAGAACCTGGAAGAAAATGAATCCATGTGGGATCCTTTAAATGCAAAAGTTTTAATTATTGGTGCTGGTGGTGCCTCGCGAGCAGTTATATCAGCACTTCTAAATTCAGGTGTGTCGAAAATAGTAATCACAAACCGGACACATGAAAGAGGTTCAACTAAAAGAATATTTTGATCGAAAAATTGATGTTATTAAATGGAATGAAAAAGAACAGTTTTTAGGAGAGATAAACACTCTAGTAAACACGACAACCCTTGGGATGTTAGGGTGTGAAAATTTAGACTTACCGCTCTCAAGTATTAATAAGGGTACAATAGTGTTAGATTTGGTTTATAATCCTATTAAAACAACTTTACTGCAAAATGCTGAAAAACAAGGGTGTAAAATAATTGATGGGTTGGGAATGTTATTACATCAGGCAACACCAGGGTTTAAAGAATGGTTTGGTGTTGAGGATAAAAATTACTAATGAAATAAGAAAAAGAATCTTAACCCAATGAGTTTGAAGCAAACAGTGTTATTGGGGTTAACAGGTTCGATTGGAATGGGAAAATCAACAACTGCTGCTATGTTTTTAAAGCGAGGTATTCCTGTTTGGGACGCAGATTCAACAGTGCATAAGTTATATGCAAAAAATGGAGCTGCAGTTAAGTTTTTTAATCAAGAAATCCCTTCTGCAGTATCAAACGGAGAAGTAATTGATATTTGTTTAAAGAAATTAATTAAAGAAGATATTAATAACTTAAAAAAGATTGAACAAATAGTTCACCCGCTTGTGGCAAAAGATAGATTAACATTTATAGAAAATTCTAAAAAATATAATGCGCCTTTGATTGTATTAGATATCCCATTATTATTTGAAACTGGGTTTTATAAATTAGTGGATTATATCGCTGTTGTTACAGTAGATTATACCACGCAAAAACAACGTGTATTAGATAGAGAATCAATGACTGAAGAAATGTTTACTCAAATATTAGATAAACAAGTATCTAACGAAGAAAAGAAAAGAAAAGCGGACTTTATTATACCGACCGAAACAATAGAGGCTGCTGAAAGTAAAGTTCAAGAGATTATTTTTCAGCTTGAAAGGCAAGTAAGAAATGCGTGAAATAGTTTTAGATACAGAAACAACGGGCCTTGATCCAAAATCTGGTGATAGAATTGTTGAAATTGGTGCGATAGAACTCTTTAACCATATGCCTACTGGTAAATTTTTTCATGAATATTTAAACCCTGAGAAGAAAATGCCTCAAGAAGCTTTTGCAGTGCATGGCTTGTCTGACGATTTTTTAAAAGGCAAACCATTTTTTAGGCAAATAATGGAAAATTTCACAAAATTTATTGGTGAGTCAAAGATGGTTATACATAATGCAGCATTTGATATGAAGTTTTTAAATGCAGAGTTGTTAAAAGCTGGGGGCAGACCCTATCCATTAGATCAAGCCATTGACACATTAATGATTGCAAGAAAAAAATTTCCAGGGGCGCAAAATTCTTTAGATGCTTTGTGTAGGCGTTTTAGCATCGATAACAGCGTTAGAGAAAAACATGGGGCCCTTTTAGATTCTGAATTATTATCAGATGTTTACTTAGAGTTAATAGGAGGGCGGCAGCCAGACTTAATCTTAGAGCAACAACCTAAAGACTTTAATTTGAACAGTCCTGAGAAGCCAAGAGGTTTACAGAGAGAAAGAGATACTCAACTTAATACCTTAATAACAGAAGAAGAAGAGTTAGCGCATAATAAGTTTGTGGAGGCCCTGGGTGAAGACAGTATTTGGAAAAAACACTACTGTTGATTTTTAGTTTAACTTTGGTTCTGCCGAAAGACGATCAACTTCCGCTCTATACATGGCCAAGAAATCAATAGAATCCAAATTAAGTGGTGGATATCCTCCGTCACGAGTAACATCATGTACAACACGTCGCACAAACGGAAACAACATTCGTGGGCACTCTATCATTAAAAATGGATGCAACTGATCATCAGGAATATTTTCAATTTTAAATATACCCCCATAATCTAACTCTAGTAAAAAGATGTTTTTATTTGTTTTTGTATCTTTGGATTCAACACTAATTTTTATTGAGGAATTGTATTGATCATCTTGTGTTCTTTTTGAGGCATCTAAATTAATTTTTACCTCAATATTTGGTGTTCCAGTTCCTTGTTTACTTTCTTGTGCCGCAATGTTTTCAAACGAAAGGTCCTTTATAAACTGACCTAAAATCTGCATTTTTGTCGAAACTTCTTGTTTTTTTTCTGACATTCTTATTCTCTTTTATTTAGTTTGCATTAGTAGCTTTAAAAAAATTATTTATCTAAATCAGTATAATCTGCATCAATTATATCCTGTTGTGTGGAGGTGCTTTCAGCCTGGGATTCATGATAGCTTCCAGCATTAAAAAGAACACGGTTTTTAAAATATTTTGTCCCATATTTAATCCACCATGATCGTGTTGATGGAATTAAAAAAGTTAAGCCAATAAAGTCTGTAAAAAATCCCGGAGTTAACAACAAAACACCCGCTACTAATATCAGCGCTCCGTTAATTAAGCTGTTTGCAGTGTTTCCCCCGTTTATAAACGAGTTTTGAACATCCTTTATAGCATTTAAGCCTTGTGATTTTACTAAACGTGTTCCGATGATAGCAGTCAATATGACAATTAACATAGTCACCCAAAACCCCAGGAAACCCCCAATTTGTATAAATAGGGCTATTTCAATAATCGGAACTGCTATAAATAGAACAAATAACCACATTAGTATTCGTTTTCCTTATTCTTTTTTGAGTTTAGGTGGACTTGAAACCTCTCCTCTCCTACATAAGTATTAATTAGAAAAATATCTATAACAAATTTTTAAGGTTTAAATAATGAATAATACAATAATACAGCTTCTAGTTTTGGCAGGAGTAGCATTGTTTTTAATAATTAGGCTAAGAAACGTTTTAGGCACAAGAGACGGTTTTGAGCCAAAGAATGAGAACAACAAAGATGTAAAGCCAGATGCAAAAGAAAATTCTGAAACCATAAATGATGACTTGACTGAGGATATCATAGACTACCTTCCTGGAGATAAAAATAGTGCTGAAGCATTAAAAAAGATAAAGCAACAGGAACTAGGGTTTTCTTTAACAGAGTTTATAGGAGGTGCGGCCAGCGCATATGAAATGATCCTGATGGCATTTCAAGCAAACGACAGTCCATACAGGTGGCTAACTGAAGGAGGTGCACGTTATTTTGAAGCAGCTATAAGTGGAGAGATAACTAAAAGGGTTGATAATTGAATCAGACTTTATTGGAATGCGTGACACAGCTATAAAAAGTGTGGTTTTTAATGATAAAAAAAGCTCTGCTGAAATTAGTGTCTCATTTTTAGCTGAAATAAAGTCTGTTGTTAAGAATAAAGATGGTGACGTTATAGAGGGTGAAAACACAGAGATTAAAAAGCAATTTGATATTTGGGTGTTTTCAAGAAATGTCGGATCTGAAAGTCCAAATTGGTTATTGATTGAAACAGGGTCGTAGATAAAAAGGGTCACTTGTGAAAAAGGGTAGAATACTAAATCTTGACGAGAAAGAGCTATGGAATAAAGTTTCAGAATCAGTTCAAAAGTCCAAAGAGGGTAATGCTGATAAGACATTAAATGAAGAAAAAAACACAAAAATCTTAAAAAAAGAGACTAGTATAGTTGTTAATCCTGTTATCTGGACTCCACACCCTATTACTAGTGAAAAAACTGCGATTAATGGTTCAAAAAGTATGGACCAAAAAGCGTTAAAAAAATTAAAAAAAGGAAAGTTCACACCAGAAGCTAAACTGGACCTACATGGATTGACATCTGAACAAGCCCATAGGGTTCTAATGCCCTTTATAATAAACAATTATAAACAAAATAAAAGATTGGTACTAGTAATAACTGGAAAGGGCGAAAAAAATAACGATAACGCATACGGGTCATCAAGTTTAGGGGTTTTAAAAAAGAAAGTTCCTCAGTGGCTTCGACTACAACCTGTTGATGATTGTATTTTAGATTTTGTAGAAGCACATCAGAAGGATGGGGGCTCAGGCGCCCTATATATCTATCTGAAAAAAAATAAAAAACTTATCCATAAACACGTTTGATCTTATTTACAGCCACCCAGTTTAAAAAACAGCAAATAATTACAAAAACTGAAAACTCATTTCAGATTTTGATTATTAATAACTCAATTAAAATACCGCTAATAGCTGGGCCCAAGGCCGAGCCCAGAACAGAGACGGCCGTTGCCATAGCTTTGATTGAGCCAAGATTTTTTGTACCAAAGTTTTCTGCCCAAAAAGCGCCTGGGATAGTAGAGTTTGCCCCATGAGTTATTCCAAATAAAGCAAAAGCTATTCCTGCCATAAAAAGAGAGTCACTTATGCCAAATAAGAAAAATGATACGGCCATTGGAATTTGATAAAGGGAAAGAAGTTTACTTGTGCCGTAGCGATCAATTGCCCAGCCATAAAACATCATAGCTAGGATTGTGGAACAAGTATAAACAGGTATTAAAGAGGTAAATTGTAACAGGGACCAGCCTTTAGCTGTTGTTAAGTGGACTTGCTGAAAAAACAGGGCAGTTCCCCACATTGCAATAGACATTATTGATGGAAAATAAAGCCAAAAAAGCCAATGTGATAAAACCTGATTTCTGGTCCAATGACGATTGTCTAAACGCCCTACTGTCTCGGCATTTTCGGAATTTGATTTAGGTGTTCTTTCGACTTTTAATAAATTGATTAGGATTGGAATTGTGATTAGGGAAACGATAGCCGCGGCAACCCAAATGGACCGCCAATATAAAAAACTTAGAAAAAAAGCAACTGTCATAGGCAGTATGGCCTCACCAAATGAAAAGCCTAATGTGGCAATAGCTAATGCTTTTCCCCGTGAAGCGACAAACCACCTCGCCATAGATACAGACCCTATATGGCTTAACATACCTTGTCCTGAAAAACGGAGCAAAAATATTAATATAGGTAAGGCCCAAAAAGACGTTACAAACGACATTAAAAAACAAGTAAAAGCCAATATGCAGAGAAATATAACACCTAAAGTTCTTGCTCTATATTTATCAGTTAAAGCGCCAACCCAAACCATTACAATTGCAGAACATGTTGTGCTTAGCGCATAAACACTACCCCACTGTCCATCAGTAAGAGAAAAACCTTCCATTATCTCACCAGCAAACAGAGAGATAAAAAAAGTTTGGCCATAACTTGAAGAGAGAGTTAATAATGCCCCCGCACCAAGCCAGTTTTTGTTTTTAGTCAGAAAACTTAGAAAAGACATAAAATCTCAATAAAGTGTTTTTATAATGATTAAAGGCTTAAATTATATTTAAAGTACATATCTACTTGTATCAGAAGCTTTTGCTAAGGCACCAAGGTTTTCTAGAACATATTTTTTATCTACTTTAATTTTTTCATTAACTCTATCTGGAGCTGTATAACTTAGCTCTTCAAACACACGTTCGATAACGGTATGCAAGTCTTCTGGCGCCAATATTTTCTACAGTCCTGATTTACCTCAGCTGCTATTTTTGCTATTGCAGCGATGCCGCTTTCGGTAAACTTAACATTAACACCCTCAGTTTCTAGAAGTGCTGAATACTGCCTAGTCAAAGCGTTTTCTGTTTCAGTAAGTATTCTAATAAAATCTGTTTCAGTAAGAGCCCTGAGCTCTACCCTTATAGGAAGTCTGCCTTGTAATTCTGGCAAAAGGTCAGAAGGCTTAGCTATGTGAAACGCACCAGATGCAATAAATAATATATGATCAGTTTTTACAGTACCATATTTTGTAGAGACAGCCGTTCCTTCAATTAAGGGCAATAAGTCCCTTTGAACACCCTCTCTGCTCACATCCGCGCCTCTAGCATCTGACCTCGCACAAACTTTATCAATTTCATCTAAGAATACAATTCCAGACTGTTCAACTAATTTTATCGCTTTTTGATTAACAGCCTCTTGGTCTAACATTTTATCAGCTTCTTCACTTACTAATATATCATAACTCTCTGCGACTGTCATTTTTCGGCGTTTTGTATTTTTGCCCATGGCCTTTCCAAAAATATCACCAATATTCATCATTCCAACGCCACTGCCCTCTGGTTGACCGGGAATATTAAGCATTTGAAGTGGGTTAAAGTTATCAGCTAAATCAAGCTCAATTTCTTTATCATCTAAGTCATTATTCCGAAGTTTTTTTCTAAACATTTCTTTAGTATTTTCTCTAGCATCCTTGCCCGCGAGTGCGGTTATGACTCGCTCCTCAGCGGCCTCTTCAGCCAAGGCTTTTTTTTCTTCCCGCATGTTTTTGCGAACCATAAGAATAGAACTTTCAACTAAGTCTCTTATAATTTGTTCCACGTCTCTGCCAACGTAACCTACTTCAGTAAATTTAGTGGCTTCGATTTTAATAAAAGGAGCATTTGCTAATTTTGCAAGACGTCTTGAAATTTCAGTTTTCCCAACACCAGTAGGCCCAATCATCAATATATTTTTAGGATAAACCTCTTCTTTTAATTCTTCAGAGAGTTGGTTTCTTCTCCATCGGCTTCTTAGTGCAACAGCAACGGCTCGTTTGGCATCATTTTGGCCAATGATAAATCTATCTAATTCTGAAACAATCTCTCGGGGGGTTAAGTCAGTCATCCTTTAATTCTCTCTATCGTCATATTGCCGTTTGTATAAACACAGATTTCAGATGCAATCTGAATAGCTTCTTTAGCTATTTCTTCAGCAGTTTTGTCAGTTGCCATTAGCGCTCTGGCGGCCGCTAAAGCATAATTGCCACCAGATCCAATTGCGGCAATATTATTCTCTGGTTCAAGAACATCTCCTGCCCCTGTAATAATAAACAAATCCCGTCCATCAGTAACGATGATCATTGCCTCCAAATTACGAAGATACTTATCGGTTCGCCAATCTTTAGCTAATTCAACACATGCTCTTAAAAGTTGACCAGGTGTCGCCTCCAACTTGCTTTCTAACCTCTCTAAAAGAGTAAAAGCGTCTGCTGTTGATCCCGCAAACCCACACACCACATCTTGGCCACCAGGAGATAAGCGACGCACTTTTTTTGCTGATCCTTTTATAACGGTTTGACCTAAGCTAACCTGGCCATCACCTGCTACAACTACCTCACCATTTTTACGAACGCCTACGATTGTTGTTCCGTGCCAACCGGGGTACTTATTTATTTCATTCATTCTTGGTCCTTTTTACGAATATATGGTGTTTGGTTTAATTATAACAACCCTTTAGCCTTTTTACGATCTATATCGTTTTACTTTGAGAGAATTACTTTTTATTAAACATGTGGGGGGTTGTTTTTAATTTAGTCTAGATATTTGTAAGAAACACCCTACACGAAGTATAAAGATAGGATTGCTAGATGAACTTAGAAAAAATGACCTTAATTTTTAGACAGCTAGCAATCGAAGCTGGGGAAAAAATTCTAAAAATATACAATGAAGATGATTTTTTGATTTCAATAAAAGAAGACAAAAGCCCATTAACCCTTGCTGATAAAATGGCGGATGCACATATATCAAAAGGCTTAGCTTTAGCGTATCCAGAAGTTCAGTTGATATCTGAAGAGCAAGAGTCTTCACATCAAAGTTATCAGAATGAGTTTTTTATTGTAGACCCACTTGATGGGACAAAAGAGTTTATAAATAGGAATGGTGATTTTACAGTCAACATTGCATATGTAAAAAATGGAAAACCAATTGTTGGGGTGGTTTATGCTCCCGATAAGGAGCGCCTGTTTTACTCTAATGGTTTAGGCGCCTCATTTGAAGAAAAAGGACCATTCCTACACGATGATTTGGGTAATAAAAAACAGATATTTACAAGAACTGAAGTTCGAAAAGAGCTGTCAGTAGTGGCGTCAAAGTCACATCGAAACAAAGAAACTGAAAAGTATATTAAGAATTATTGTGTGAGAGATATTAAAAGTGCTGCATCATCTTTAAAGTTTTGTTTGATTGCTACGGGTGAGGCCGACCTATATCCACGCCTTGGAAGAACAATGGAGTGGGACACTGCTGCGGGGCATGCTGTGTTGATTGGCGCGGGGGGAATGGTTGTAAGGCTTGAAGATCATAAAGAGCTTACCTATGGTAAGGCTTTGTATGAAAACCCGTTTTTTATTGCGCATGCGCCAAATGTCGATTTGTGGAGAGATTAACTGTCAACGATTATAGTAATCCCAGCTAGATATGCTTCAAAACGATTTCCAGGAAAACCTTTAGTGCAATTAAGAGGGGCGAATGGAGAAAAAAAAACATTAATCCAACGATCATGGGAGGCTGCAAAAAGAGTTAACGGTGTCGATAGAATAATCGTGTCAACAGATGACGATAGAATAAAAAATGTAGCAAATACATTTGGTGCAGAAGTTATGATGACATCCACATCATGCTTAAATGGAACTGAAAGATGTGCTGAAACGTGTTCAAAACTTAAAGAGCAATATGATATTGTAGTTAATTTACAAGGGGATGCTCCGTTAACACCTTATTGGTTTGTTGAAGATTTAATAAATGAATTGGAAAGAAACCTAAACGCAGAAGTTGTCACACCAGTTTTACGATGTGACTCTGATGGACACAGGATGTTTATGGAAGACAGAAAAGCAGATCGTGTAGGGGGAACAACAGCTGTTTTTACCACAAAAAACAAAGCACTGTATTTTTCGAAGGAAGTTATACCATATACGTCGAAAATATATAAAAAAGATGAATTATGTCCGGTGTTTCATCACGTAGGTGTTTATGCTTATCGATCAAAAGTTTTAACTGAATACTTAAATCTTTCAGAAGGCCAGTTAGAGGTTTTAGAAGGTTTGGAGCAGTTAAGGTTTATAGAAAACGATAAGGACGTTTATTGTGTTGAGGTAGATGGAAAGGGCCAAAGTTTTTGGGAGTTAAATAACCCTGAGGATGTAATACCTGAATTTAAATTACTAGAAAAAATACCGATTAAACTAAGCTGCTTTTGTAGCCATTTTTTCAGTTAAAATTGTGTACATAGTAGTTGCGTTTGAATTTGCTCGCAATTTAGAGCAAATTGATGAATCCCGTAATGTTCTAGAAACAAGAGCCAACGCCTTAAGGTGCTCTACTCCAGCTCCTTCTGGAGCAAAAAGCGCAAAAATTAAATCTACAGGTTATAATCACAGAACTGAAATCCATTGGTTTTTCCAATTTAAAAAAAGCACCTGCTACTTTATCTAATCCTTTTATTCTAGCATGAGGTAACGCCACACCATTGCCTACCCCCGTAGCGCCTAGTGTTTCTCTACTCATTAAAGCATCAAAAGCTAAAGCGGGAATAAATTTTTTATCGTATACGGTAATGACTTCTGAAATTTCTTGAAGGAGTCTTTTTTTACTATCTACTTGTGAAATTAGCCTAACAGCTTGAGGCATTAAAATTTGAGAAAGTAGCATTTTATTAACCCAGGTTTATTATTTTTTAAAACAATTAAGTACATTAAGAAATTTATATATGCAGTTTTATTTTTTAGAATCTTCTGTAGATTTACCGACGATATAAAACTCTAAGTCAAAAGTTTCAACTGTAGTCTTGTGAAAACTATTAACATTTAGGAAAATTTCATAATTATATATTAAACTTTAAGAAACCTGAAAATCTTCACCAAGATAAACCCTCCGAACGTTTTCATCTTGAATAACCTCATCAGGAGTGCCGCTTTTTAATAACCTTCCTTCATTAAGAATATAAGCCCTGTCTACTATTTCTAAGGGTTTCTCGAACATTGTGGTCTGTTATTAAAACACCTATTCCACGGTCTTTTAAAGCTGAAACTATATCTCGTATTTCACCTACAGCAACAGGGTCGATTCCCGCAAATGGTTCGTCCAGTAGCACATACTCTGGTTCAGAAGCAAGACATCTAGCTATTTCAACTCTGCGACGTTCGCCTCCAGACAAAGATAAAGCTGAAGATGTTCGTAAATGGCTTATTGAGAACTCCTGTAATAATGCGTCTAATCCTCTGTTTTTGATTTGATTTGCTGGGTTCCCAAAGCTCTAATATTGATAATATATTATCCTGCACAGATAGACCTCTAAAAATAGAAGCCTCTTGGGGCAGGTAGCCCATTCCAAGCTTAGCCCTTCGATACATTGGTAGAAACGTCACATCTTTTCCGTTTAATAACACGGAGCCCTCTTCGGGAATTACTAGACCAGCAATTCCATAAAATGTAGTTGTTTTACCAGCGCCATTTGGACCCAGAAGGGCTACAACCTCTCCTTTATACAAGCTTAAACTAATATCAGTAATAACCCTTTTGTTTCTATATTTTTTCCCAAGGTTTTTGACATGTAACCCAACTGTATCATCTTTGCTTTCTGACATTATTCGTCCGAACCCAATATAGCCTTAACATGGCCAGACATGGTGCCCTGTCCAGTGTCTAGGTTTATACTTAACTCTTCTCCAGAAAAGCTTGTGCTTCCTTGGTTTATTAAAATGTTTCCTGAAAGCTTTATTGTGTTGTCAGATAGGCTGTAAAGAGCCCTATCTGCCTTTGTAATGTCTTTATTTGATATAAAAAATACGTCATTAATAGCTAATATTTCTGTTATTTCTTGTTTTGAGTTTTCATCAGTTGAGTATGTACTATAATTTTTTGAGCTTTTAAAATAATTTTATTGAGTTTTATCTCAACATTCCCATCAAAAGTAGCTATCCCAACATTACTATCAATTTTTAAACTATCAGAGTTGACTTCAATTGTTCCACTTTTCCCCATTTCAATGGAGCCTAAGGATACATTTGTGTCGGCGCTTACTTGAGACATCTGTAAAATAAACAAACACGCCAAAAAGCTAAAAATTTTTAAAGTTTTATTAACATTAAAAAACAAGTCAGCTACTCCCCAAAATTATACTGCATTTTTACACCTTTGTTGAACAAAAGAACATAGCCTGTACCAGAATTTTGATTCATATCATAAAACTCTGCTGACCCAGCTTTTATAGTTCCAAATGGGCCTTTCATAAAAACTACCCCCTCTGTCTTAACAAGAGATTTAGCGTAAAACACTTTTAAATCAGATGTTTCAATCGAAATTCCATTAGAGCCCTTCGCGCTCACTTTACCTACCATTTCTGCAGTTTGTTCACTAATATTTACTATTCCTTTTTTTGCGGAAGCGGTGGCCCAGTTTTTTTTATTCAGCTCCAAACGAGCACTTATCTCATTAATTTCAATAATGTTTTTGTCATTATTTTTTGTTATAATTTCGGTTGCATATAATTCTAAATTGGAACCAGATGCTAACGTGCCTCTAAACGAGGGTTTGTTTATCCCAGCTTTTTTGACAATATTTAATGTTGATTTATCAATTGTATTTAAAGCTTGAATTTTTGTTCTATTGTCTGGCAACAAAAATAGAGCACTAAGAATAATTAAGGCAAGACTGGGCAACATTACTTTAAAAATGGCAACTAGTGTGGAATACTTGTCATCCTTTAACATGTTTATTGTACACCAGCCCTTAGACAGTCATGTATGTGCAAAATCCCTAAAACATTATTTTGTTTATTTGTTACATAAATAGAGGAAATTTTATTTTCGTTCATCAGGCTCAATGCAGAAGACGCTAAAGTAGTCTTTTCAATTACATGTGGATCAATAGTCATAATGGCTTCACAATTTTTTTCCATTAATCCATGAATGTTTCTTCGTAAATCTCCATCAGTAATAACCCCAATTAGAACATTTTCATTGCCGATTATTGCAACTGTCCCAAACCCCTTTTGAGACATTTCTAAAAAAACATCGACCATATTAGTTCCAGGGCATACTTTAGGAATCTCATTCCCCACGTGCATTAAGCTTTCAACAGTAATAAGTGCTGCACCTAAATTCCCACCTGGATGGAGCGCCCTAAAGCTTTCAGGCGTAAACTTTCTGTGTTCCATTAAAGTAATTGCTAGCGCATCTCCAAGTGCAAGGGTCATTGTTGTCGATGTTGTGGGGACTATATCTGAATTACAGGCTTCTTTTGTTTTGGGAAGGGTTATAGAAATATTGGCATTTTTTAGCAGGCTAGAAGAAGCATTGCTAGCAATTCCAATTAAGGGAATTTTGAACCTATGAGAATAGGATATAATATTTGCCAACTCTTGCGTTTCCCCAGAGTTTGACAGCAGTATAACTACATCACCTTTTGTAATCATTCCTAGGTCACCGTGACTGGCCTCTGCAGGATGTAAAAAATAAGAGGGTGTCCCTGTTGAGGTTAAGGTGGCTGTTATTTTCCTAGCAATGTGCCCAGACTTCCCCATTCCAGATAAAATGATCCGTCCTTTAGCGGCAAGAATCATTTTGACCGCATCTGCAAACGAACTTTCTATCGTGTTTTCCAGCTGTTCGAGCGCCCGTGCTTCAGCTTTAATAACCCGTTTGCCAGTTTCAATAAACTTTTGTGTTTGATTTTCTTCGTTCATAGCTTTTTTCTAGTGAGCAAAAATGTCGATATCTGGCCAACCCATGATATCAAGTTGAGCCCTGTTGGGAAGAAAGTCAAAACAAAGCTTTGCAATTTCAACACGCCCCTCAGTTTTTATTCTATCATTTAGGGTTTTCATAATATCATGGAGATGCAAAACATCTGACGCAGCATATTCTATTTGTGCTAAGGTTAAGTTTTTGGCACCCCAGTTGCTACTTTGCTGTTGTTTTGAGATGTCTATTTCTAAAACCTCTTGAATTAAATTTTTTAAACCATGCCTATCTGTATATGTCCGCACTAATTTGGAAGCAATTTTTGTGCAATAAACAGGAGAAGTTAAGACATTAAATCTTTTTAGCAGAGCAGCAATATCAAAGCGCCCAAAGTGGAAGAGCTTGAGAACCATAGGATCTGTTAATAATTTACACAAGTTTGGAGCACTGGATTGGTCTTTTTCAATTTGAACTATATGCGCGTTACCATCTCCTGAAGATAGCTGCACTACACATAATCTATCACGAATTGGATTTAAGCCCATTGTTTCTGTATCAATTGCGACAACTGAACCCAAATCTAAAGTGTCTGGTAAGTCACATTTATACAATTTATTAGCCATAGATAGGCTCCCTTTGTTTAGTGTATATTAAGCTAGTATAATATAATCAACAAAGCATTGAAATAAGCATTATTTAAGATTTTTAAAAATTGAGAGATAAATCCCTATGTCCAGAATTGCACTTTGCTAAGTATAAGGCTTGCGAACGAGTTAGCTTTGGTTGCTGGCGGGCACCTAGTGTTTCAGAAATACTACTAAAATCTAATAATTTAGGTTTAATTTTTTTATCAGCTTCTAATCTCCAAGTGGCCTGATCATTATATAGTTTAAGTGCTTTTTCATGAGCTACCAAGCCCTTCTCTAAATCCGCTTTACCCGGCCTTAATTGCTTTTGAATTTTTTTAATAGCAGCTGCTACTTTTCTTGCACCACGTATCTTTGAAAGCTTAGTTTTCAGTTTTTTAGCGAAAACTTCAGCATCTTTAATATCTTCAGACATAATTTTTTTTCTAAGGGTTTCTATGTCATCTTTAACGTTAAAATATGCATTGTTGGCGTTTAGGATTGATACAAAATCTAAAACAGGAGTAAAAGACTGATCTGCAGATTTTCTATATTTAAGCCTCGCTTTTGTTTCAGCTTTAGTTAATTTATTAAAATCTTTATAGGTTTCTTTCCAATTAGATGGTATTTGACTTTTCAAACTTAAAATAACGTTCTCTAACTGAGCTATTTCTTCTTCCACATTTTGCCTTTTTACTGCATCTGCATCAGATTTTAGGTAATTTAAAGAGCCTTTAAGGTTCTTAATTACTTTTTTATTCCACCGAACTTTACTTTCAAGGGTTCGTACTGTGTTTAATAGTGGTCTGTATTCTTTTGAGTTATCGAGGACAGCTTTAGCTTTTACCTCAATATCGTACACCAAATTAAGGGCTAAATCGGCAGATTTAAATGTGTTTGATAATGAACTTTTTATTTTTTTTGGTAAAAAGCTCAGTTCAATAGTTTTTGCCTCTTTTATGGCTTCTGTAATATCCTTTTCACTATGGCTGATTTTTTTTGCTACATATTCTTCTAAGCAAATTTGTAATTTTGGATTTCTTGGGGGTGGAGAGGAATCTGAAAGGAGGCTCATTCTGTTTGGAAGATAATTTACCATTTGAGGGTAGTAACCAACAATTGCTAAGGCCAAAAGTTGTAAACAGATAAAGGCAATGACACCCTTATAAATATTGATAGTTTTAACAACTAATGGTGCCACACCTCTCAGATAAAACAAGGCAAAACCAAATGGTGGAGTAAGAAAGGATGTTTGGATATTTAATCCAATCATTACACCCAGCCAAACAGCAGTTATGTTTGCAGCCGGATCAGCTAGTAAAATTGGCGCTACAATAGGTACTACAACAACTGCAATTTCAATAAAATCAAGAAAAAACCCTAAAACAAATATAACAGCCATAACAATGATAAATTTTGCCCAAAACCCACCAGGCATAGAATTAAGAAAATTTCGCACAAGGTCTTCACCACCAAAAGCACGAAAAGCTGCTGTTAACATTGCTGCACCTAAAAGAATTATAAAAACCAGCGATGTTGTTTTTGCAGTTTCCAGCATGACTTCATGCATCGTGTTGTTTAGTTTTAAGACCCTGATTCCGCTCCATATAAGTGAAGCTACAAGCATTAAGGAGCCAATTAGACCTATAAAAACCCCTGTCTTGTCACCGTTGGTAGCAATTACGGCTTTAATATTCATGTTAAAATTCGATAAACAAAAAGCTATTATAGCTAGAGAGCCTATTGCAAGAAGCGCAGGATAGTATCTACCCTTTGTTCCTGCGGTTAATCTGTAACCAGCCATAATCAATGCACCACCAGCACCGATAGCGCCTGCCTGATTAACAGTTGCTATTCCAGTTATTATTGATCCCAAAACTAAAAAGATTAAACCAAGTGGTGGAACTAAGGTTAGCAAAACATTAATCCAGAACTTTAAATCCATTGTTCCGTCATATCGAACGGCAGGAGCTACTTTTGGACGAATGAATGCATATACAAGAATAAAGAGCATATATAATGCAACGAGAACAAGTCCAGGAACTAAAGCACCAAGAAACATTTCCCCCGCGCTAGTAGAGCCAACATCAAACACACTTGGCATTGATATTTCACCCGTCGCATCTTTAAATAGCAATTTTCTTGCTGAACCAGCTTGGTCTGTTGCTGATGCAAGTTGGTCGGCTAGTATTATTAAAACAATAGATGGTGGAATTATTTGGCCCAATGTACCTGAGGCTGCAATAGTCCCTGTTGCGAGTGACTGAGAGTAGTTATTTCTTAACATTGCGGGTAATGAGATTAATCCCATAGCCACAACTGTGGCGCCAACTATTCCAGTAGTGGCGGCTAGTAGCGCACCTACGAATACCACTGAAATTCCAAGACCCCCTGGAACATGCCCAAATAATTGAGCCATAGTAACTAGAAGTCTTCAGCTATTTTTGATCTTTGCAACATTATCCCCATAAAAATAAATAAGGGAATTGCAATTAAAGTATCTCTTTCAACGTCTCAATTGAGGCCTTGAGGTTTGTCACACCAGAAGAAATCCATTGAAACGGCCCACCTTGATAAAAATAAATGGAAGGGTCACCATTAAACACTAATCCGCTTACTCCAGCAAGTAAGATTGTAATTATAGCTGAACCTGGCAATGCGAAAGCCACAGGAAAGCCCGAGCCTAAAGCAGTTGCCATCGTTAAAACAAGTACAGCGAGAAAAAACAGTTCCATAAATAATTACCTTAATAAGAAATAGATTTCACTTCTCGTTTTCCAGGCTCACCCCTTAGGTCAGCAACAGCTTCAAAGAGATAGCTTACAAATTGTATTTGCATTGTAATTGCAAAAATTAATAAGAATGCAGCCATTTGATATTTTATGTACATTCCAGCTGTTCCATTCTGAGAAACTTCAAAATTCATAACTGGTGAGTTAACGATGGCTTGCTTAGACCAAATACATATGAGAAAAATTGTTATCGATGTAATCATTCCCAAAAAGATTGACCCATAAGCATTAACCTTTCCTTTGGATTTAGTTTTAAAAGTTGAATATAGGACATCAACTCTGACATGACCCTCTTCAACTAAGGTGTATGCAGATGCAAAAAGAAATAGAGCAGCATACCAATACCTAACAAGATCACCCATTAGGGTTTGCTCATACGAAAATACAAACCGAGAAATAACAATTAAGAGCTCTGCACCAACAATCATTAGTGCCAACCATAAAAACCCTAATGTGCGAGAGTAAAATGCTACTAAAAAGCCTAGTATAATTAATGGCGCGTGTATTTTTGGTCCAATAAAACCTGATCGCAGCAAAGCAGAAGCCATATCTTTGTCGAATATAACAGGTAAAAGACTTTCAACACGAAGCCATGCTATCGAGGCATCTATAATGCCAACAAATAGAACAGAAAAAAAACACCCTCTAATTAGATAGGCATTAATATTTGTTATTTTTTTTGCGTCGTTGCGCAATGAGTTGTTAGATGTTTTTAAAATCCAAAATATAGCAATAAAAAATATCATAATGTAAACTAAAGGCTGCAATATATTTGCTAGTGATGGTGTTTTGAAAAATTGTATCACACCAGGATAATCAAAACTTAAGGACAAAATATTGTTAATTAAAAAAGCAAGTAAAAAACTTAGTGAGCACCAACCAAACATTCTAACAAAGATAGCTGGTTTAACGGATATTTCCTGTTCAGATGTAGCTGATAACAGATTCATTGGTTTTATATAGCCTGCTAATTTTAAGTAAAAAGTATTAAATGGTTTTAAACTAGGGAACTGATTGGTAGATCAGCCCCCTAGTAACTTTTTATGTTTAAGTTAAGCCAAGAACTCGGTTACGTTGCTGAGAAAATTCAATTTCAGCTATCGCTCTAAAGCCACCAATATCTTTTAGTGCCGACATATATGAGTCGTTTACACGAGCAGCCAACTCGGAATGCTGTCTTGTTTCTTCGAAAACTTCTGCTGAAGCTTCTCCAAATGCATCCCAAACATCGTCATTATATGAACGAAGCTGGGTACCGTGCTCATCAACCAATTTTTGAAGGTAAGTTCCATTGTTTGCCATGGCTTCCTCAGGTTGCGCTGCATTTTCTTCCATACAAGCGGCTGTAATTACGGCTTTCTCATGATCATTACAATTATTCCAAAAATCTAGGTTCATTCCAAAGCCGAGACCTCCACCAGGTTCATGCATTCCACCTGTATAATAATACTTCGCAGCTTCATAAAACTTCATGAAGTAATCATTATATGGCCCCACCCATTCTGTTGCATCAATAGCACCAGAAACAAGATTTTCGTAAATTTGACCACCTGGTAGTGAGACGGTTGAAACGCCCAGCTTTGAAATAACAGTTCCACCAAGTCCAGGTATTCTCATTTTTAGACCTTTTAAGTCATCCGCAGAGTTTATTTCTTTGTTAAACCAACCACCAGCACTGAGCACCTGTGCCACCACAAGAGAGAGCCTTCAAGTTAAATCCAGCTGCTAGTTCATCCCATAGCTCCTGACCACCAGCAAACTTAATCCAAGCATTCCATTCTGGTGTTGTCATCCCAAAAGGCACTGAGGTAAAGTAGTTATATGCTGCGTGTTTTCCGCCCCAATAGTATTCAGCAGCTATATAGGCTGTGGAGTTACCAGAAGCAACTTCATCAAAAGAGTCAAATGCTCCAACTCTTTCACCAGCTGCAAAATATTCCGTTTTTATTGCACCGCCAGAAATAGCATCAATTCGAGCACATAAACGTTGTGCAGATGTTCCAAGGCCTGGAAAGTCTCGAGGCCATGTAGATACAATAGTTATCGTTTTAACGCCTTGTGCAATTGCTGGTGAAGCGAGAGCCGCTCCAGTTCCAACAAGTGCTGCGCCTGTTAAAAATTTACGTCGTTCCATTCCCTAATATCCTCCCTATGGATTTGAGTACTTGGATGCCACTTAATTTTTGACATACCATTTAAATTTGGTCCTTTTTCCGATTAGCGTTCTTCAAGAATCTTTATATTAAAATTTGACCAAGTTAGTTTATTATATGAATATTCATATAGATCACTCTTTACATAATAAACCATAGACTAAGAATTGCTTGTGTAAAGAAAAAGGTTGGGTTTTCCTTACTTAACGCTATATCTGTGAAGAAAGTTAATTTTCATTTTTAAGATTAGGTCGATATTTATGCATATCTTGGTATTACAGCATCAAAATTGAAGATCCTGGATACATAAAAGATCTTATGTTGGATGATGGATTTAAACTAACCACAATAGAGTTGGATGAGGGTGAAAAAATTCCAAGTGATAATTATGACGCGCTTTGGGTAATGGGCGGTCCAATGGATGTCTGGGATATAGAAAAATATCCCTGGTTAAAAAAAGAAAAAGAATTTATTAAAATCGCTGTAGCAGAAAAAGGATTACCCTATTTGGGTGTATGCTTAGGTCATCAAATTATTGGCTGAATCTTTAGGTGGAAAAGTTGAAAGAGCCAAATCTCCTGAAATTGGTATTTTAGATGTTCACCAGACACCGGATGGCCAGAGTGGGGTTTTTTTGGATGGGTTACCAGACACTTTTCCCACTCTTCAATGGCACTCGGCTGAAGTAACTGTTATTCCTGACGGAACTCAAGTTCTTGCAACCACACGAGATTGCGCTGTGCAAGCGATGCGGTGGCAAACGCGCGCGCATACTGTCCAGTTTCATTTAGAGGTTGAGGAGGACACCATAAAAAATTGGGCGGGCATCCCTGAATATTCTAAGTCGCTGGAGACAGCCCTTGGGGAAAACGGCGCTGTTAGATTGCAACAAGATGCAAAATTAAACCAAAGACAGTTTGAGGATATGGCTGAGCGTGCATACATAAATTGGATGCAAACAATTGCGAAACCATCACTTTAAAATTTTTTTAACTCTTTAAGCCTTTTGATTGCAGCATCGTTTTTTTCAAATACAGCCAACAGTGCATCTTTCTTTATTGTAGAATTATATTTTCCTTGAAAAAGGACGCTTATTGCCAATAAAGAAATACCATCATTACTTTCGAGCAATACTGCATCAGCTATCTATAGTGAGAAATGAATGCTCCTTTTCGAAATTCTGATCGATTAGATTTGTTTCCAATGCCTTTTGTGCTGATATTTTTTGACCAGCCAAAAGAATTAATTTTGCAGTAGATATACCTGCAATATCAACCATCCTTTCAATGTCATTGGGCTGTGGTAGTATATTATTTTTTAATACTGGATAAAAGAAGTTTGCTTCAGGTGTAGCTATCCTAAGGTCACAAGCTAAAACCATTCCAAAAGCACCACCCGCCAATGTACCATTTAACGCCGCTAAAGTAAGGCAAGGAATATTTGCTATTTTTTCTGACAACTCTTCCCATTGTGTCGTAGTGGTTATCTCATTATTTTTTTTTACTGCATCAAGGTCAGCGCCAGCAGAAAAAACCTTACCTTCCCCAGTGAAAATCAACGATCGCAACTGCTCTTCTTTTTTTGCGGCATCCAGGATTGAGTTTAACTTCCTAAGCATTTCCATATTTATGGCATTGGCTTTGTTTGTGCGGCTTAATGTAATTGTCCATCTAAAAGCAGTTTTTGATATTTTAATCATATTAGCTCCAATTGCTTTTCTAATACCTTCTTCCCGTAAAGAAACGACCTTTCCTAGATAGTCGTCAGACTGAGCGCCACACATCCAAACCAAACATTTGGCAGCCCAATTAGCAGGAACATGATCTTCCCACTCCATCTTGGAAACAGGATTTACACCACTTTTCTTAATTAATCTTTGCATTTCAGTCGCAACTGTTCCTGGCGAAAGAACTAGAGCCCTTATTGAATTACTGCGCATTTCCAAATCGAGGCAGGCATTTAAGTGATGTACTGCCGCTTTAGAAGTACAATAATGAGACCACCCATCCAAAGGAGATATTGCTGCACCAGATCCGACTGTAATTATTGTTCCTCCATTTATCATGTATGGAAGTACTGACTTTATTCCATACCAAACCCCTTTAACATTTATATCAATAACCTTATCAAAATCAGAAACCTCCATATCAAAAATACTTTTTATTGGCTCTATTACCCCTGCATTTCCAATTAAAATATCTATAGAGCCAAACATTTTCATAGTTGTTTTTATAGCATTTTCCATTTGACTTGCATTGCTCACGTCACATTGAATAGCGATGGATTTACCGCCATTTAGATTTATTTCTGATGAGATTTTGTCAATTTTATTTTTAGACCTTGCTAATAGTGCAACGTTAGCACCTAGATCCGCAAACATTCTTGCTGCGGCTTCACCAATACCTTGGGAAGCACCAGTTATTACTACGGTTTTGTTTTTAAATTTTTCCATAGTGAGATGTTAAACCACTGATTATATGCCTACAACACAAATTTTGAGCTTATATTATTATTGGTTTGGAAAATAGTCTTCACACGATCCTTCGCGGTAAACATCAGCTGTACAGCAATGTAAGCCACCACCAAATGCATAAGCATCGCGCAGATCTATTTCCAATACTTCCATCCCTAATTTATCCATTTGCTCTGCTTGATAAACTTCTGATTTTTCCACACAAACCGTTTTTGGATCTAAAACTAGTACATTCATTGAAAGCCAAGTTGATGAATAACATAAGGGTGGAGGGGCGTTATGTGCAGGTTGAGCTGCATCAATAATTTCCCACCCATTCTTGTTGAACATCTCTCTTTGATCTTTTGGAAGCTTTCTTTGAGGATTGTTTAAAATGAGTCCAGGTCGGAGTGGTGTGAATGTTGCGTCAATATGAATTGGGTAAGGGTCTCCAGGAAAGTTAACAGAGTGAACTCTATGGTTTGGGAAGTGCCTTCTTAACCATTCAATACCCTTTTCATTAGTGGTAAAGCCGTGTTGAACAACCAAGTCTTTTCCAAACCGTAAAACATCAGCAGCATCAAACAATGGCTCAACTTCTGTTGTCACAAAAAACTTTTCAGCAGCCCACTCTAGTCTTTTATTAACACCAATTTTTTCAGAAAGGTAATCAGGCCGATAATCTTCATCAGTCAATCTTGGTTTTGGTGCAGCCTCATGGCGGAAATTTGGATCTTCTTCCCAATATTTTTGCAGTAAGGGCCGGTAACATAAATACTCAAACCAGCGGCATCTATAACTCATTGTTGCTTCTAGTATTTCTGACCCAACTGTTAAAAGAACGTCGCGAGGCGGCATACATCCAAATTGGCTTTCGGTGTGAAAGTCTGGCGTTATTGCAGGTTTTGAAAAATCAGTTGGTGTTGGTCGATCAACTTTAATACCACGGGAAGTTAACTTTTGGGCAAAGTTATCTAATAATTCATTTGCACGGTCTATGGTTTCTTGAGGCCTTCGACCCCATTGGCCACGCATATCACTATCTTCAGGAACTTTAGCATCTAAAGCAGGTTCTGCTGGGGGAATATGGCAATTATCAGCTCTACCAACAATCACGTGTTTTAATTCATCCCATTCGTTCCAACTGTTAACAACCGTTTTGTCACCTGACCACGTCATAGTATTCTCCATTTTTGGTATCAATTTAATTGAAAAACTTAAATTCAAAGTAATTGCAAGTTAATTTCTTGGCTAATATAATTTAAAAAATATCTTATAATTAAATCATGTGAGGTTTAGTAATCGAATATATTTTTATTTTAGGAACAATTGTTGCCTGTGCGAGGTCTAGTAATGATGGCGATTATCTATTATCCGTAATAGAAATACGAGAATCTGGAGAAATATTACTTAATAATAATTCAACTTAATAATATAATACATTTGATTTTATTATTTAAAAGTAAAATAACCCAAAAAAGTGAAAGACATGATTTGTGACTCATGATTTAGAATTTATCGCTAATACTCTTTTAGAAATGTCTAAAAAAGCAGGCGCAGACTCAGCAGAAGCAATTATTTTAGAACAGGAGTCTCTTAGCGTGGATACCCTTAATGGTTCTCTTGAGTCCCTAGAGCGGTCCGAGGGCATTGATGTGGGCTTGAGAGTAATTTTAAATAATAGGCAAGCCTGCATTTCTTCATCTGATATTCGAGAAGTTACTATGCAGAAAATGGTAGAGCGCTCTTTAGCAATGGCGAGGGAAGCCCCGCAGGATGATGATGTCCTATTGGCGGCACGACACAAAATTGCAAAAAATTGGGATTTAAATTCGCTAGACTTGATTGATGAGAAAATAATGGTTGAGCCAGATTGTATTAAAGACTGGGCTGATGAAGCTGAAGCTGAAGCAAAAACAGTTAAAGGTGTAACACAAGTCCAATCATCTAGCGCGAGCGTGGGAATGGTAAATTCATATTTAGCCACCTCAAATGGTTTTTCGGCGGGATACTCTCGTAGCAGTGCAAACATTTCATGTGTTTCTATTTCTGGAAAAGGGTTAGAAATGGAACGGGATTATGCTTATGAAGGGCGGGTTTATGCTTCTGATTTACCCGCACCCTCTACTATCGGTTTGTTGTCAGGACAAAGGGCTGTAGAGCGGTTTGGTTCAAAAAAAGCTCCTACAGGTAACTACCCTGTTATTTATGATGAAAGAATTTCAAACACACTAATAGGTCATTTTTTGAATGCAATTAATGGGTCCTCTATTGTCAGAGGTTCAAGTTGGCTAAGAGGGTCTATGGACGCAGAAATATTTCCTAAAGATATATCAATTATAGAAAACCCACTGAAAGCAAGGTGTTTTAGTTCCAGGCCATTTGATTCGGAGGGATTAAAGACATATTCGAAAACAATCGTTTCAGACGGTATATTAAAAACATGGCTGTTAGACCTGTCTTGTGGTAAAAAATTAAATTTAGATAGTACGGCCAATGCTGTCCGGTCAATATCATCCCCTCCTACGCCTGGCATTACAAACATTACATTCACTAATGGCTCAAAGAGCAAATTAGATTTGATGAATAATATGGGTACTGGTCTAATCATAACGGCTATGATTGGTTTGACTATTAATCCAATTACAGGTGATTATTCTCGAGGCGTGTCTGGATTTTGGCTAGAAAATGGAGAGATTCAGTATCCAGTCAATGAATGTACAGTTGCCGGAAATTTAAAAGACATATTTAAAAGTATTATACCAGCCAACGATGCAAGAAATCATTTAAGCTTTTCAGTACCATCACTATTGGTAGAAGGTTTGAAAATTGCTGGAAAATAATCTTATGTTATTACTTGAGGCGGCTGATGCTGCTGGTCAAATAGCACGCAAATTTTTTAGAAAAAATCCAAAAGTCTGGGATAAAGATTTAGACCAGGGACCTGTTACTGAAGCTGATATAAAAATTAACGACATGTTAATAAAAAAATTGCAATCTGCACGTCCAGAATATGGATGGTTATCTGAAGAAACAGAGGATGATCAAGGTAGGCTCTCAAAAGATTATGTGTTTATTATTGATCCTATAGATGGAACAAGATCATTTATTGATGGGCATGAGAATTATGCCTGTGCTTTGGGAATTTCTTTTAAAGGACGAATGCAAACAGCAGTTGTTCAAATGCCTAGTTTAAATAAAACGTTTTGGGCAAATGTTGGACAGGGTGCATATGAAAACGGCAAGAAAATCACTGTAAGTACCCAAATGGATATTAATCAGTCCAGCTTATTAACGGCTAAACCTCATTTGGACCCGTCTTTATGGCCGGGAGGTGTTCCTCCAGTAAAACAGGCCTACCGGAGCTCTTTGGCTTATCGTTTATGCCTTGCGGCAAACGGTTCTTTTGATGTTGCTGAACCAAGGGCTTGTGAATGGGATATAGCAGCAGGTGATTTAATCGTCAGAGAAGCTGGTGGAACAGTAACAGATAGGTTGGGAGACGACTTACATTCTTAAAATTTAATCCAATCAAATTAATTTGATTCTCCGGTACATCTAATTTATTAAGCAGACTAAAAAGTTATTTACTATTTTCCTTGATGCTCTAAATCGTATATTAACTTTAATTTATAATCTTCTTTTGATTGAGCATAATGAATAAAACACTTGTTGATATATATAATAACAAATTATCAAAGCAGTTGATGACCTATGATCGCAATCGATATTGCCCATGCAAAATTACTTGAAAAATTAAATAATAATATCTTGTATATAAAATCTGGATTTTTATCAAGAATAAAAAAAGAAAATCCAATAAAAGGTGTTTATTTCTGGGGTGGAGTTGGCCTGGGAAAATCAATGATTATGGATTTGTTTTACGAAAACTCAGCTATTAAAAAGAAAAAGCGTGTTCATTTTCATGCATTTATGCAGGAGGTTCATGAAGGTATTGCCCGGGATAAGGAAATCTGGTGTAACTGATGCAATTGAACCCATTGCAAAAAATATTTCAAAGAATGTGAAGCTATTATGTTTTGATGAATTGCAAATAACTGATATTACGGATGCGATGATAGTTGGAAGATTAATGGAACTATTAACAAAAAATGGTGTAGTAATAGTTTCCACATCTAACAGGCCTCCAGATGATCTGTATAAAGATGGCTTGAACCGAGACTTATTTTTACCCTTTATATCCTTTTTGAAGGAAAACCTGGATGTATTTCAATTTTCAGGTGATATTGATTACCGCCAGTTAAGTTTAAGTGAGAAAAAAAGGTTTTTTACACCCATAAACCCAAAAAATAAATCTGAAATAAATGCTCTGTGGGGTGAATTAACAGATGGAACCTCAGCTCCTCTAAAATTAAAGGTAAAATCAAGAGAGGTTATAATACCAGCTTTTTGTAATGGTGTTGGCCGAGCATATTTTAATGATTTGTGTGAAAAACCTTTAGGACCATCTGATTTTCTTGCTATCGCCAAATCAGTTCGGGTATTAATTATAGAAGAAATACCAAAACTGAGCAGAGAAAAAAATAATCAAGCAAAACGTTTTGTAACTTTAATAGATACTCTTTATGAGCATAAAGTTATTTTGATTGCATCGGCTGATGTAAGTCCAGAAAAACTTTATGAAAAGGGAACAGGTTCTTTTGAATTTGAAAGAACAGTATCAAGACTGAAAGAAATGCAATCAGAAAGTTGGGCGTCTTGATTTGCAAAAGTTATACTTCTAACAATCTATAATGGTTTGACATTTTTGAATGCATCACGATTTTTCATAACCTTTAAATAGTCATCTAATTTTTTTTCGCCGTGATTAAATCCTATATTTTTTGCCCACCGCAAAAGAGTGGTTAACAAAATATCTGGAATTGTAATCTTATCACCCATTAAAAATGGACCATTCATTTTATTGGCTAGGTTTTTACAATTTTGGTTAAACTCCCATTCCAGTGAAGTATTAATATTTGGGATACGCATTTCTTCAGGTAATATAAACGAATGTCTAGCCGCCATCCATAATATCCCATCAATTTCATCATTTATCGAAAAAGTAAAACTATCTTGCACCGCTCGTTCTTTGGTTCCTGCAGCGTAAGTTAGACTTTTATGTTTATCACCAAGGTAGGTTAAGATGGCCATACTGTCTGATATTATTGTACTATCATCAATGAGCAATGGAACTTTTCCAGATGGACTAATTTTTATTAACTCTGTTGATCGAGGCTTCATTGGAATGCCTACATAATCAGCTCCAATTTCTTCTAACATCCAGTACACTCGAAACGCTCTACTTTTTGTACCACCTATTACTTCATACATTTTTATTCCTCATTTTGATACCATCATGGAAATTTTTATTAATGCGCGTTCCATTAAAGCGCTTTTAGGATCAAGCTTGGATGACCTAAGCCTTAAGTCTGTTTCCATTAGAATTTGAATTGCTCTTTCAAGACGTTTAATCCCCCATTTTTTTGAATTTGAAATTAATTTATTTCTTCGAGCACCAAAAATGGGTGGTCTTATTTTTAATAACGAAACTTCTCCAACCTTCTGCGTTGATATCATAGACTGCGAGAGTGTCTAACTACTCCAATGCAAATTGATGTAGGGTTTTGACCTGTAGCAGTTAGTTTTTTCAGCAAAGAGCCAAGATAATTTGTATTTCCAGAGCAGATGGTATCTATTATTTCTTCCAGCTCTGTTTCCATAGAGATATTTGTACATTCCAATATGTCTTCATAAGAAATTGGAGAGCTATCATTCATTTTGTAAAGAGTAATTTTTTCCAAAAGTTGTTTAAATTCGTTTAGTTCTATTGTTAGCCCTAGCTGTGCCAAGTCTTTTTTAATTTCAACGCCATTTATGCCAGCTTTTTCAATAAGTGAGCTTATTTCTTGCATCGTTGGCGGTTCTTGGTAAACACCGATAGAAAGAGCATTTTTGTTATTTTCAAATAATTTCCGTAATTTAGACCGTGATGGTAAAAAACCAGCTGTCACAATTAAAAAAGCATCACCTTGCTTATAATTAAAGATTATTTCTTCAATTAAACCGACTAACCCATCTGTGCAGTTTTCAATGAGGACTAGGCGCGGGCCAGGAAAAAAACCAATGGCCTTAATGGCGTCGGTAGCTAATGATTTATTTTTTCGCAATTCGGCTGCTGTAATTTCGGTTAAGCGCATTTCATCATTTGCATTATTACCGACCAGCTTTGATTTAATATGTTTATATTTATCTTTTATTTTTAAATTAGGCTCACCGTGTAAAAGCAAAGCGGGCACAGGCTTTGGGTCGATACAGTATTTTATTGCATTTTGTCCAGTAAGTTTCATTTGATCCAATCAAAATTTGCATGATAAAGATCAGTTAAAACTGCCTGCGATAACAAGCTGGCTAATCGTTTTTTTGCATTTTTCTTTGAAGCTTTATTTGCAACAATTGATTCACCTACATCATAAGACACTATTTCTTTAACGGTAAATTTATATTCATGATCATTATCTATGATTTTACAATGAATCAGTCCAATAAGATCCATCCTTGTTTCTTTATTAGACGATGAAAAACTATACTTATTTTCAGAAATCTCTATTTCAGTGATAAGATTTAAGTCTTTTTTTGCTACCAAAATCATTAAGAGCAAACCTTAGATTTTGAGCTAGGTAAAAACCAATGTCAGTATCAATATTTTCTACAGAAACTTTGTTCTCTAGTGGACGGTCTTTTAAATTTGATTGATAAATTGGCTTTAAATTACATGACGATACCATAATAGCAGTAGTTATTAGGAAGATAGTTTCTTTATAAAACGACATTTACTATTCGCCCTGGAACCACAATTACTTTTCTAGGCAGTGCTCCATTCAATATTTTTTTTATATTCTCATCTGCAAGAGCTAATGACTCAATCTCTTTTTTTTCTAGTGACTTTGAAAGTGTTATTAAAGATCTCCTTTTGCCATTCACCTGAATAGCTATGGTTACATCATCACTTTCTAATAATTCCCTATTTGCTTTTGGCCATGGAGACTTGCTTATTAATTCTAATTCTCCAAGAGCTTCCCACATTTCTTCTGCGATATGGGGAGTAAAAGGCATCATTAGCTTTGATAAAACTTTCAAAGCGCTTATTTTGGCCCCAGAACCTGCTTTGGACTTACTTATCGTATTTGTTAGATCATATAGGTTTGCTATAGATTTGTTGAAAGAAAAGCTCTCAATCCCTTTAGTGACTTCATTGATGGACTGATGCACTGACCTTTCCAGAATTAAGTCCTCATTATTTTTACTCGTGGTATCATTTTTGGCATCGACTACTAGTCGCCAAACTTTATTTAAATGCTTCCAAGAAGCCTCTACGCCTGACGTTGTCCACTCTACATCCCTCTCTGGTGGGCTATCAGACATAACAAACCAACGGGCAGTATCTGCCCCATACTGATCAATAATATCTTGAGGATCGATGACATTTTTTTTGGATTTTGACATTTTAATTGTAGGACCAACGAATGCTTCCTTACCGGTTCCTTTTACCAAAATTTTATTATTTTTTTTGTGAACCTCATCTGGAGAATACCAAACCTTCCTCTTTGTGCTGGAGGCCTCTGGTATTGAGTAGGTTTCATGGGTAACCATTCCCTGAGTAAAGAGAGCATTAAATGGCTCAATTGCTTTTTTCGGCAAATGGTTAGTTAAATTCATGGCACGAGCAAAAAATCTTGAGTATAATAAATGCAAAATAGCGTGCTCCACACCTCCAATATATTGATCTACATTCATCCAGTAACTTGCTTCTTGATTATCAACAGGGGTATTTGACCTTGGGGATGTGAAGCGAGCAAAGTACCAGGAAGAATCTATGAACGTATCCATAGTATCTGTTTCTCTTTTGGCCTTACCGCCGCAACTTGGGCAAGAACAATTTCGCCATATAGAGTGCCTATCTAACGGGTTTCCAGGTTTGTCAAATGTGATATCTTTTGGAAGTTTGATTGGTAAATTTTCTTTCTTTTCTGGTACGGCACCACATTTTTCACAATGTACAACTGGTATGGGGCAGCCCCAATAGCGCTGTCTACTAGCTCCCCAATCACGTAACCTGTATTGTGTTATAGACTTTCCCCACCCGGTATCTTCGGCAAGCTTTATAGTTAAATCGATAGCTTCTTCACCTGATGCCTTTGTAATTCCAGTAAAATGGTCAACCCACTCAACTATTTCAGTTTTTGGAGGAACAAACGCATTCTCTTGTACCTTTATTTTATTTTCTATGGAGAAGAAGGTATCTATTATTGGTAAACTATATTTTATTGCAAATTCTAAATCTCGTTGATCATGTGCGGGGCAAGCAAAAATAGCACCAGTTCCATAATCCATTAAAATAAAGTTTGCTATCCAAATTGGAGTAGATTCGCCCGTTATTGGATGAATACAAGTTAATCCAGTATCAAAGCCAATTTTTTCTGCTTTATCCATGTCCTGTTGTGATGTTCCTGAATGCCTACATTTGGCATTAAAAGAAAGAACGTCTTTATTACTCTTCTCTAGATCCTTTGATAGTGGATGGTCTGGTGAGATGCCTATAAAACTTGCGCCCAATAGTGTATCTGGTCGTGTAGTAAATACCTTTATCTCAGAAAAACCGTTATATTTTTGTGTCACTGGAAACTTAATTTCCAACCCAACTGATTTTCCAATCCAGTTAGCTTGCATTGTTTTTACTTTTTCAGGCCAATTATCCAGATTATCTAATGCATTTAATAATTCTTCAGAATAGTCTCTAATTTTAAAAAACCATTGTGTTAATTCTTTTCGCTCGACGAGTGCGCCTGACCTCCAGCCCCGACCGCTTTCAACTTGTTCATTTGCCAATACTGTCATGTCTACAGGATCCCAATTAACATAATTCTCTTTTGCGATAGGCCAAACCTTTTGCCATCATATCAATAAACATTGCCTGTTGGTGGCCGTAGTACTCTGGATCGCACGTTGCGAATTCTCGCGACCAATCAATGGAAAGACCCAAAGGTAGCATTTGAGCACGCATGTCGGCAATATTTTGGTATGTCCAGTCGCCTGGATGTATACCTTTTGCTATCGCTGCATTTTCTGCAGGTAAACCAAAAGCATCCCAACCCATTGGGTGTAAAACATTAAATCCTTTGTGCCGTTTATAACGCGCTACAACATCTCCCATCGTATAGTTTCTGACATGACCCATATGAATTCTACCAGAAGGATAAGGGAACATCTCTAATACATAATATTTATTTTGCTTTCATCACGCTTTGCACAAAATATTTGTGAACTTTCCCACTTTTTTTGCCATTTTGGCTCTGATATTTTCGAATTATATCGAGACATTATTATTCCTCTATTGATAGCATTATCGTTGAGTAAAATTCAAAATTTATTAATGCATAATCATAATTTGTCATCATTAATGCGGAGTTGCCTGGCTCTACTTAAGAATCGCATTCTCAATGGTTCTTATGATTTTTGGATCAACTGCCCCACTTTTTTTGAACAATGTAACTTTTAGAGATCGTGCATCTAATGATGGATCTTGTATGTATACTGTTGCTCGATATTCTGTGCTCGTTCCTGGTGGTTTTCCCCAACCTGTTGTTATAATCCCTGAAAATGGATCTGCGCCCTCAATAGGTAGGAAACTTAAAATTTCGAGCGATGCCTTCCAAATATACCTATTAACTTTAAGAACGGTCTCAGAGCTATTTCTATTTGAGAAAAGATCAAACACACCACCATTTTTGCCTTCAATGTTTGCAGGATTTACATTAAATGTAGAAACTTCATTAGCTGCCTTTTCTGGCTTATTAGTTAACAAACTTCCAACACCACAACTACTCAGAATGATAACAGCAATCCCACAAATGCTTAGATTTTTAATTGCTAACAATATAATCTCCAATTATCTTTTAATAGTGGTATAAACGTCAATATGCCATTGCTTCAAGTCCATAGTTGATAAGTTAGTATGGTTTTAGATGTTTTCCTTAGTGTGGCTTCTTGGCATCACATCATTATTTCATTCATATAAAAAGCTAGACTTGCTTGACCCTGCATCAATAAAAGTGGATTTATTATTCAACTCAGTTTGGATTCCCTGAATTGAGGCGCAGTAATAACTTCAATCGAGGGAAAATAATGAAAAAAATTCTTCTTACTACTTCTGCTCTAACCCTGCTTGCAGGCGCAGCAGCAGCAGACGTTTCTGTAGGTGGCTATGCCCGTATGGTGTAAGTCCATACTGCTGATGGAGCACGACTACAAATTACTCTACGTAACCAAATCACATTTACTGGTTCGGCAACAACAGATGGTGGCCTAACTTTAGGTACATGGACTCGTTACCGTCATTCAGCAGCGCAAGTAAGTTTGCTGGACTAGGCGCATTCTCTGCTCCACGTCTATCTATTTCAAATGGCGCAATGACATTGACAGCTGGTAATGCTGGCTGGTGCTATTAATGCAAACTCTGGCATGTGGGGCTGTGGCACAGTAATGTGGGGTTGTGCTGACGTAGTTGGTTCATGGGATTGGGCATCTACTTCTTCTACAGGAACTGGTCCAAACGTTGTACGTTTAGACATGGCTCTAGGTGGAGCAAGTGTTTCTCTTTCTGGCGGCAATGACAACGACACAGAAGCTTCTGTTTCAATGTCATTAGGCGGTGGTCCGTTGGTGTTGGTTATGACGCTGGTCAGCAACAGCAGCAGTAGCCGCTAGTAGCAGTGATGCAGTAGCCGCGATACTGACGGTGCGAATCAGCAGCAGTTGCAGCAGTAGCAGCAGTCAGACAGCAGTTGCAGCAGACATAGCAAGATCAACTATATCTATCAACTATTCCGGCACAATGGGCGGAATGGGTGTTGGTGTTAGAATGTCACAATCTAACGGCTCAACTGGATATATGGCTAACGTAAGTGCACCTATGGGTGCAGGTAGTGTTTATGTTTTTGCTGGTAAAACTCTAGGTCAGTCAAACAACTATGGACTACGTTATAACCAGTCTCTAGGTGGCGGTGCTTCAATGCAAGCTGGTGCTACTAGTGCTGGTGGCGCAACAACAGTTGGTGCTGGTGTAGCATTCGGATTCTAATTTATTAGAATTATTTGTTAAAGAAAGAGCGGGATTTTCCCGCTCTTTTTTATTTGTGTAACTATTTATTTGAAAACAATTTATAATAAATACAAACTATTTAATTTTAGAGATTTTTATAAAATATGAATTTATCAAAAGTGAAAAGACTCAATAAGTAACTTGGAATCTGAGTGCAAAAAGAAAACTAGGTTCAGTTCAATTAATTGCTGTCTCAAAAGTTCAGCCAAATGAAAAGAATAAAAGTTGTCTTAGAAAGGTCAAAGAATTTTTGGGGAAAATAGAGTTCAAGAAGCTTTGGGTAAATGGCCTGGTTTCAGAAACAATTATGATAATATTGAGCTTCATTTGATTGGCCCATTGCAAACTAATAAAGCCCGTCAGGCTTTTGAGCTTTTTAACGTTATTCAAACATTGGACCGCGTTAAATTAGCAAGATCGTTTGCAAGTTTGGCTCAAGAAAAAGGATCCTGTCCAGAGTTATTTATACAGGTTAATACTGGAGAAGAACCTCAAAAAGCAGGCATTTTTCCTGAACAACTTGATTCATTCATTAAGGAATGTAGATCAATGGATCTTCCAATTGAGGGGCTTATGTGTATTCCACCAATAGATGAAGAACCTTCGTTACACTTTTCTTTATTAAAAAAACTGCAAGAACGAAATGATGTTAAATCACTATCAATGGGAATGAGTTCAGATTTTGAAACGGCCATTGCTTTTGGTGCTACACATGTTCGTGTTGGTTCTGCCATTTTTGGTGAACGTATTCCTACGCCTTAATTATCAATTTTGACCTTGGCTCCCACAGTCTAAAAATCATACTAAGATCTTTTAATGCAAATGCTATACAGCCTTCAGTTGGATGGCGTGGCTTTCTCCAGGTATGTAAAAAAATTGCAGAACCTACGCCTGGTACTGCAGTAGGCCAATTAAAATTAGTCACACCTATTAAATTATAAACTGGGTCGGGTCTCCAAAGCCTTTCGCAACTAAATCCATGTTAGGTTTTCTCAAGTGATTGTATTCAGGGTCTAGTGGATCATCTGACCAAACATCTCTGATATTTATTTTGTGATTTACATTTATGCGAAGTCTATCACCTCTCGCCATAAAAAACATTAAACTCCAGGTTCCTTCTGGAGTGATACCATCTCCTTCGTGAGTCTTTTTTCCAATTCCCGATCGACCTACTGAACAAGGAAAATGATAACCCTTTATCTGAGCACTCCATTTACCTATTAGGAGATCACAAAACTGCTTCATTAACTAAAATGCCCACTTTTCTTCACTTTGGTTGCTAGGTAATGAGCATTTTCTGCTGTCTTACCCACATTTAAGGACACTCTTTCAACTACTTTAATTCCAGAGCTATTCATCATTTTTATTTTATTTGGGTTATTGGTTAGAAGACGCGTAGAATTAAACCCTAAATTTTTTAAAATATTAGCGGCAATTTCAAAATCTCTTTCTTCATCTTCAAAACCTAATCTATGGTTAGCTTCAACTGTGTCAAAACCCTGGTTTTGAAGCGCATATGCACGCATTTTATTTGTTAGTCCGATGCCCCTCCCTTCTTGATTCAAATACAGTAAGACCCCACTTTGTTCTTCACCCATCTGCTCTAAAGCTCTATTTAACTGTGCCCCACAATCACATTTCAAGGATCCCAATAAATCGCCTGTAAAGCAAGCGGAGTGGATCCGGCAAAGAACAGGAAGGGACCGATCAGGTGAACCGATTTCTATTGCATAGTTTTCCTCTGTACCGTTTTCGTGTCGAAAGACGTGCAATTTGGAGGATTTTGATACTTTTATTGGTAAATTAGCGCTAACTATCTTGATGATATTTTTATTTTGGGATGCGGCTGCCACATTCTTTGCTGTGATACTGGTTAATTTTTTATCTACTTTTTCAATTTTTTGGGCCAAAACTGCTGGTAATAATCTTGCTTGTTTGCAAAGATTAAGCCCTATTTGTGCGCATTTGGAGACCCAACTCTTATTGGCACGAACGGGCCTTTCATTGGATAATTTAGATCATCGGCTGGATCAGCAATAGCTTTTACCCATCGCCAATCTTTACTTTTATCCAGTTCAAACCTACCAATATTTTTATCATAAGCAGTAGTTTTTAAAGTTTTAGCCGTCTTTTTGTTATACTGAATTCAGCATTTCATTTAAGAGTAGAAAACCGTTCTTTTGAAATTGTTTCTATGGCAAAAATTAACCAACTCTGGTCATTATCTATAATACAAATAGGCAAACCAATACGTAAGTCATTTCTTGCCCTATCTAATAATTCTATGGAGGTGGGAGAAAACACAAATTTGTTCCTAGCTATTAATTATCCATGTTTAAGCTATAGTGCCATTTAAACAAAAGTGAAGGTATTCTAATTAATAATGTATGAATAATTTAAGATTTTTAATATAAGAAATGAATAGGAAAATATTTTTGATTAAAATATATGGTAGCAAAAGATGATTAAAGAGGCTGGAAAAGTAGTTGTAGATAAGCTCTGATCGTAATTTAAATCAAGCTTTATTTGACCAATTTGAATTAGTTGATTTCTTAGATGTTAAGTTTTTTCCTGATGTGGGTGACTACGAAAATAATAATCATCCAGATTTAATTATTTATAATAATGAGGTTAAAAAACTTCAGCTTCTAGATATTAAAAACCATATAAAAACTAATAAACTTTCTTGTCCTATAATCATACTTAATGATTGCTTGGATTATTCGGTGAAATTAAAATTAGACGAGAAGAATGATTATATCTTTATTGATAAGCCATTTAGTTATGATTTTTTAGAAAAAGTTATTTTTGATACTCTTAAAAGCTACTCATCGAAAGTAATTTATTTGGATAATGTTACATTTTATCCAATCAAAAAACTTTTAGTGAATAGTTCAAATTTGGAAATACGATTAACCGAAAAAGAAACAGATATTCTGTTATTCCTTTATTATTCAGTAAATAAGGTGGTTTCAAAAGATATTTTACTGCATAAAGTTTGGGGGTATAGCAATGGTGTTAACACCCATACTTTGGAGACACATTTATATTATTTGCGCAAAAAACTTGATAATGATAAGCTAATTAATTTAAGCTTAAAAGGGTTTGATCATTTTTCTAAATTCTTATTGATCGTTTATTCTTTTCTTCAACTTTGTTTAATTTATGGGTGTATTTATGAAAATTTGTTCTTGGAACGTTAACTCAATAAGATTGCGGGAACTTCAAATTTTAAGAGTTTTAAAAGAGCACTGCCCTGATGTTATCTGCCTTCAGGAATGCAAGTCTCCAATAGAAAAAATTCCAACTCAAGGATTCTTCGATCTTGGATACGAACATATGATTGCTCGGGGTCAAAAGGGTTATAACGGAGTGGCTATTTTTTCCAAAATACCTATTATTGATGAGTTTTCAATTGATTTTGCGGATTTAAAGCATGCTAGGCATATAGCTGGTCATCTTAAGAATGGCTTTGTTATTCACAATTTTTATGTACCAGCAGGTGGTGATGAACCAAATATCGTAAAGAATGTGAAATTTGCGCAAAAGTTAGCATTTTTGGATGCTATGAAAAATTGGTTTGATTTAAATAAGCCAAAAAGGGCAATCTTGGTTGGGGATCTAAATATTGCGCCACGTGAGGATGATGTTTGGGACCATAAGAAATTATCCAAAATTGTAGCCACACACCATTGAGTTGAACAATTAATCGATGTTATGGCTCTGGCATTGGATTGACGTTTTTCGTAAAACAATGCCAGATGGAAAGCTTTATTCATGGTGGTCTTATAGAGCGAAAGATTGGCAGCTAGCAGACAAGGGAAGAAGACTTGATCACATTTGGGTATCATCAGACTTAAGTGGGTTAGAGTTTAAAAATTCCATTTTCCGGGAAGCGAGAGGATGGGAGAGGCCTTCAGACCATGCTCCAATATTTACAGTGTTTGATGAGACATAAATTAATTATAATTGCATTTAAATTTAAGTATTGTGCTTGAAGCTTATTACTTGAGCGCTTAGTTCAATATTAGGAAAATGGAGAAAAAATAATGGACCTAATACAAAAACCACAAAGCGAGAATTTAATAGTTGATGGTTCAGAGGCAACGTTTATGGAAGATGTTGTTGAAGAAAGTAAAAAACAACCGGTAATTGTGGATTTTTGGGCCCCTTGGTGTGGGCCGTGTAAAACTTTAGGCCCAGCATTAGAAGCAGAAGTTAAGGCAAATTCCAGTAATGTAAAAATGGTAAAAATTGATATTGATCAAAACCCATCAATTGCTCAACAAATGAATATCAAATCTATTCCAGCTGTTTTTGCTTTTATTGATGGACAACCTGTTGACGGCTTTCAAGGAGCAAAAACCCCAGCTGAAATAAGAGAATTTGTTAAGAAAGTAATTTCGCTAGGTCCAAATAATAAGGAAGAGGAGGGCTTAGACGCTGCGATAGAGATGGCAGAAAAAATGTTAGAAGATGGAGAGTTTTCAGATGCGTTAGAGGTTTTTTTGGCTATAATTGATCAAGACCCAAAAATTGGAATTGCTTATTCTGGGCTCGTTAGAAGTTATTTAGGTTTAGGTGAGTTAAATAAAGCGCAAGATGTCATAACAAACCTTCCAAAAGACATGGAAAATATCAAGGATTTAAGCACTATAAAGGCACAGTTGGAACTGGCAACCCAAGCTGCGTCCTATGCATCAATTGATGATTTGAAACTTTTAGTTATTTCGGAACCTAAAAATTATAAAGCACAAATGGAGTTGGCGGTTTTGATGCATTCAAATGGTGATACAGAAGAAGCTATAGGAAAATTATTGGTAATATTGAAAAATGATATAGAGTGGGATGAAGGTTCTGCTAAAGCTCAACTGATAAAAATATTTGATTCAATGAAAGCGAATGATCCTATTGCTTTGAAAGGACGGCGACAATTAAGTTCAATTATTTTTGCTTAATGTATAAATAGTTCTAGGTTAAAATTATGAAAAGAAAAGTTGATTTACCACACATATTACCCATTTTTGCCCTGCCTGGAGCTTTGTTGTTGCCAAGGTCAAAACTTCCATTGCATATTTTTGAACCTAGATACTTAGAAATGCTTGATGAGGTTTTAAAATCTACTTCACGTTTAATTGGAATGGTACAACCCCTCCAAAGTTCGATAAGTAATAATGATGATGAGTTATATAATATAGGGTGTGCAGGTAGGGTAAGTAGCTTCTCTGAAACAGATGATGGGCGTTATATGATTACTTTGTCAGGAATCTCTAGGTTTAGAATAGATAGCCTGGTGGAAAGTTTTAGTCCTTTCACAAAGGCTAAAATTAATTGGCAAGATTTTGAAGAAGATCAAACAGAAAAAAAAATTGATACTGAATTTAATCGTGACAAGTTTTTTGAATTATTAAAAAAATATTTTTCAGTAACTGGTTTGAAAACAGATTGGGAATCTTTAAGAGACGCGGATGAAGAGTTACTTATTAATTCCTTATCAATGTTATGCCCTTTTGACGTTGACGAAAAGCAAGCACTTTTGGAATCAAAAAATTTATGTAGCAGAAGAGAAATGATTACTACTTTGATGGAGTTTTCATTGCATGGTGGCGATGTAGGGGGTGTTCTTTTTTGGAAAATTTTTTATCTGATAAAAAAATATAAGAATCTCTTGTATGTCCTATTTCCCATAGTGCTCTTCACTACGACGAGAAAAATAGTGAATTAATATCTAAAAATGCCAAGTTGGCTTTTCCAGTTCGAGACGGGATACCTATACTACTAATTAGTGAGGCTAGGCAGTTAGAGTGATTTTCCTTGTAAAAGTTTTGGGAGATCTCCGTTTAAACCTGCGGCTTCTCTAATGATATGTTTTTTTAAAAACATTTGAACTGATTGCTTTTAGTCCTGTAGTTGTTGCAAATTTTATAATCTTATTATTATGAGAAAATATTCTGTTGATTATATCAGTTGATGCAGCCATTGATGATGTTTCAAATCTGCGCCAATTCTCGTATCTTTTCAACACTGATAAAGAACCCATGTCTTCGCCTCGTCTCACCGCTGTTACAATGACTTCAATCAACGAAGCAACATCTCTCATACCTAAATTTAGTCCTTGACCTGCTAGTGGGTGAATACCATGGGCAGAATCTCCAACTAACGCCACCCTGTCAGAAACAAAATTTTCAGTTAGTGAAAGCTTTAAGGGAAATAGAAACCTTTCACCTGAAAGAGAAATATTACCTAAATTTGCTCCAATTCTGGACTTTAGTATATTTATGTATTCGTTTGGACTCATTTTATTTATTTCTTGAGCCAGATCTGGTTTTTCAGTCCAAACAATGGATGAACGGTCTTTTGGTAGTGGGAGAATTGCAATCGGCCCAGACGGTCTAAAAAACTGATGTGCACACCCATTATGTGCTTTTTCATGCTTAATTGCGCACACAAGTGACATTTGGTTATAACTCCAACCGAAACGATTAATATTTGCAAATTTAGCTGTTTGACTGTTTTGACCGTCACTCCCGATAATTAATGTGCTTTTGATTGTTTCTCCATTTGATAACTTTGAAACAACGCATCCAGGGTTTATTTGGTGCTCAATAACGGAACATTTATCTTTTATAGAGATATTCTTACATTTTTTGATTTTAGAAATTAGTTCTGATCGAAGATATCTGTCTTCTAAGATATAACCCATCGGGTCAGCATTTTCAGCCATATCATAATGATTGAAGTGAAGAAAAGTTTTAGATAATGAGTTTTTATGGTTATTATCACCTATTTTTATATCTAGTATAGGCTCACTATTCATTTTCAACTCACCCCAAATACCAATAGATTTAAGCATTTTTTGCGTTGATAAAGCTAGGGCGTATGCCCTGCCATCGAACACAGGGTTTTTTTTACTTAGCAGAGAATTTGGTTCCACTAGGGTTACGGTTATATCATTTTGAGCAAGTAAAAGAGCTAAAGTAGCACCATTAATACTTCCACCGATAATTAATACTTGAGTGTTGTTAGACATAATGGTGAATATGGCCTAGGTATGGTATTTGTCCAGTACGTGTGAAAAATAAATTCTGCAAGGAAGTGGAGAAAAAATGTCTGTTTCATGGTTATCCGAAAGCACTACTAATTTAGGTAATTTAATATCTGTAGGAAAAATTGATCCTATTGAACTGACGGAATGCTACTTGGATGCAATAGAAAGCCATGCATTTAAAGATAGAATTTATTCCACGGTCACTTTTGATCGAGCAAGATCTGAAGCTAAAGCTGCGTCGGAGCGTATGAAAAGTGGGATGCGTAGAGGTCACTTGGATGGAGTACCTATTTCTTGGAAGGATTTGTTTGATACCGCCGGCATATTAACTGAAGCAGGAACTGGACTACTAAAAGGAAGAATTCCACAAAGTGATGCAGAAGTAGTTAAGAATGCAACTGAAGCTGGGTTAATTTGCTTGGGAAAAACCCATATGTCGGAGTTGGCATTTTCTGGCCTTGGTCTTAATCCAGTAACTCAGAGCCCACCATGCATAAATAATTTTGATGCAGTTGCGGGTGGCTCATCTTCAGGGGCTGCAGCTTCTGTAGCATTTAATTTGGCTTCTTGTGGTATTGGGTCTGATACTGGTGGTTCAGTTAGAGTGCCAAGCGCATGGAATGATCTTGTTGGGTTAAAAACTACCGCAGGTCGATTATCATTACAGGGTGTTGTTCCATTGTCGGAGAGTTTTGATACAGTTGGTCCTTTATGTAGAACCGTTTCTGACGCAAACTTAATGCTTTCTGCACTTGAAGGAAGCAAAGCAGCAGATTTATCGCAGTCCTCATTAGATGGAGTAAAAATATTAATAATTGAAAATGTAGTTATGGACAATCTTTGTTCTGATTCTCAAAATAGCTTCAATAATATTATAGATATTCTTAAGGCTAAAGGCACTGAGATTGATTATAAGAGTTTTTCTGAAGTTGAGGGTGCGATGAGCTTAGGAGGGACTTTAGTTACGACTGAAGCCTATGGCACGTGGTTTGAGCATATTGAAAAAACACCAGAAGTTATGTTTTCACAGATCCTTAAAAGATTTAGGCTGGGAAAAGCTACTTCTGGCGCAGAATATGTAGATAAGTGGCGCAAATTAAAAATGCTCAGACAAAGCTACGATTGAAAAAATTAGGTCTTATGCAAACGAAAATCAAACTAACCTTTTTCAGTCATCAAATATGGAGAGGTTAATTAAAGACGAACAATATTTTGATACCCAAAATCTTTTAGCATTGCGAAATACTAGACTATGCAATTTTCTAGGCACCTGTGCTCTGACACTGCCTACGAGTATTCCTTCTTGTGGAATTATGTTAGTAGGTCTGCCAAATACTGAGGCGCAATTGTTACGAAACGGAATAGCATTAGAAGAGGTGCTATCTGTTTAATCAACAAGAGAGATTAGATCCCAGTAGAAATAGTTTTGATTACGCTTAATTGCGCTTTATAATTTGCAGTCTTCTAAAAGTGGTATTTGATACCAATGGATATTAACCAACCTTTATGACTCTAGGGTGTTTAAAGGGCAAAAAAGATACGATTTTAAGAAAAACTATTAATGATGCTAGACCGATAGCTATTGCACGTGTAAAGTGTATCTAATCGAGACGTAAGATCTTGTAATATTGAGGCAATAATGGATTTCCCCGAGCGGTTTTCGAACCTTCCGGAATACGCGTTTTCGCGACTTCGTTTGCTGTTGGATGATTATCCAGCGGGCGATGAAGTATTAAATATGTCAATAGGAGACCCAAAGCATGCGTTTCCTATTTGGATAAAAAATGTCCTGGAAAAACATATTAATGAATTCAGGCAATACCCACCAAATGATGGTTCGCCAGAATTGCTTGAAGCCATAAGTCAATGGATACTAAATCGTTATGGTATTTCAATAGATTCAATCACAGAAGTTATGGCTTTAAATGGGACGCGGGAAGGCCTATACGCCTCTCTACAAGCATTATGTCCAGAATTTAAAAATGGCGCTCAATCAATCGTATTGATGCCAAATCCCTTTTATCAAGTTTATGCTGCTGCGGCCTTATCATCAAATGTTAAGCCAGTTTATATAAATGCAACTAAAGAAAATAATTTTCTGCCTGACTTTTCTGCAGTATCTAAAGATATACTAGAAAAAACAGCTGTAATTTATGTTTGTTCTCCTTCAAACCCTCAGGGAGCAATAGCCTCAGAAAATTATTGGGTAAACTTATTAAATCTGGCAGAAAAATTTAATATTCGTATTTTTGCAGATGAATGCTATTCGGAAATCTATCGGGGAAACCCTCCAGTTGGAATATTGGAAATAGCAAAAAAGATACAAGCAAATCCAGAAAGAATTGTCTCCTTTCATTCATTATCAAAAAGATCAAATGTGGCTGGCCTTAGATCAGGTTTTGTTGTCTCGGGTCCAAAAAATATAAAGGCAATGAAAAGATTGCGCGCCTATGCTGGAGCTCCACTTCCACTTCCTTTGCAAAGAGTAGCAGAACACTTGTGGAAAGATGAAAAGCATGTTGAAATTAATCGCGCTTTATACAAAGAGAAGTTTAAAACCGCAGATGAAGTTTTTTCCCAAGTTGCTTCGTATTCATCTCCGTTAAGATTGTTAGAAAGAATTTAGAAGTTGAAGATGGTGAGGCTGCCGCTAAAAATCTTTGGAGAAAATCAGGTGTAAGAGTACTGCCAGGCTCTTACTTAAGTCGAGATACTTCTAATGGAAATCCAGGAAAAAAATTTATACGTGTGGCATTAGTTGAGCCAATTAATGACATTAAACGTGGACTACATTTAATAAAAGAAATTTTATATAATTGAGGGATAAATGGTAAACCAAGTACAAGATAGGAACTCATTGTTTAGTTCGAATATTCAAACCTTTCTTCAACGAAGAGGTCAGGAATTAGCTGGAGTATTTTTACTTTTTGGTTCAATTCTTTGGTCATTTATTTTATTACTTTTTACTTTTGGACTATCCTTTGCAAAGCTTATTTTTGATGAAACATTTTTAAGTAATTTTCAGATTTTTACCTCAAGTATTGCAGCGCCGATGATAGTTACAATTGGTTTAGGTTCATGGATTTTATCCATTTTCATGTTTATTTGGGCGATACGGCTTACATTTCGTTTAAATGCGAACTCTTTTTTTAATAGAGTAGTATTCTTGCCAATATTGGTTGCTTTATCGTCTATTTTTGCTTCGGGAGTCCCTGCATCGTCTAGCTGGCCCCACAGCTTTGGCTTAGGTGGGTTATTTGGAGATACAATTTTTGCATCATTAATAAACATAATGCCAAATGGAATGGCAGCATAAGGATCATAGGTTTCAATCTTTGGTACAATTAGTTTCATTGTTTCATTGTTTGTTTTTGGATTTAATAAGCGAGAATTAAAAAACATAAGTAAATTATTATTTTTAGCAGTTTTGTATATCCTAAAATACCAAACAATATTTATTAAAAACTTATCTGTAAGTATTTTTAAATTATTATTTTTTAGAATGAGAAAAAAGAATAAAGATATTAAAAAAATTAAGAAATCTCTTCTTTATAAAGCGTCAAATTGTGATTTTGATACTAAGACGTTAATTGAACCAGATATTAAAAATTTAAATATTTCTACAATCACTCTAACCAGAAAACATTAAAATCGATAACAATGAGGAACTGGAGAATAGAGATTCCTTAAGATCTAAAATTTCTCAAGCAGTAAAAAATCGAAATTTAAAAATAACTAATGATACAGATATACAAATTGATGAACAAGATGGGCTTTTGGAAGATTTTCAGGATGAGATGAATTCCTTTCAATCTGTTAATAGATCTAGACAGTTTGTCTGCAACCAAACCCTTAGTGATTCCTGTGGCTGCTCCACCACAACCAAGTAAAGCTGCTATTAAAGAAAGGCAGCCTTCATTAGATTTTAATGAAAAGGAAATTATTTTTGAAACGCCACCTTTATCATTATTGTCTAACCCTACTCAAATAGTACGACATCATTTGTCAGATGAAGCCTTAGAAGAAAATGCTAGAATGCTTGAGAATGTTTTAGATGATTATGGCGTGAAGGGAGATATTGTTTCTGTTCGCCCAGGTCCAGTTGTCACCATGTATGAACTTGAACCAGCCCCTGGTTTAAAAGCGAGTCGAGTAATAGGATTAGCTGAAGATATTGCTCGTTCAATGTCGGCACTATCCGCTCGGGTTTCAACTTTGCCAGGCAGAAGCGTAATTGGAATAGAGTTACCAAACGTTCAAAGGGAAAAAGTTGTTTTAAGAGAAATTTTGGCAGCACGTGATTATGGAGATAGTAATGTTAAACTACCACTGGCTCTTGGAAAGGATATCGGCGGTGAAGCTGTAGTTGCTAACTTGTCAAAAATGCCTCATTTATTGATTGCTGGTACTACAGGTTCTGGAAAATCAGTTGCAATTAACACTATGATTTTATCTCTACTTTATAAACTGACACCAGATGAATGCAGATTAATTATGATTGATCCTAAAATGCTTGAACTGAGTGTTTATGATGGGATACCGCATTTGTTATCACCAGTTGTTACTGACCCAAAGAAAGCAGTTGTAGCCCTTAAATGGGTAGTTGGGGAAATGGAAGAGCGTTATCGAAAAATGTCTAAAATGGGCGTGAGAAATATTGATGGTTATAATGCAAAACATATACATTAGATAAAGGTGAAATGTTTAGTAAGACTATTCAAACAGGTTTTGATGATCAGACAGGTGAACCAGTTTTTGAAACTGAAGAGTTCGTGCCAAAAAAGTTACCCTTTATTGTTGTTGTGGTCGATGAAATGGCAGATTTAATGATGGTAGCGGGAAAAGAAATAGAAGCCTGCATACAAAGGCTAGCACAAATGGCAAGAGCCTCAGGTATTCATTTAATTATGGCAACTCAACGACCCTCAGTTGACGTAATAACGGGTACCATAAAGGCTAACTTTCCTACACGGATTTCATTTCAAGTTACTTCTAAAATTGATAGTAGAACCATTTTGGGAGAGCAAGGTGCAGAGCAATTATTAGGCATGGGAGATATGCTCTACATGGCTGGAGGTGGAAAAATCACCCGTGTCCATGCCCCATTTGTTTCTGACGAAGAGGTTGAGGAAATTGTTAATCATCTGAAAACCTTTGGGCCTCCAGTTTACGTTAATGGAGTTGTTGAAGGAAACTCTGTAGACAAAGAAAATAGTATTGATCAAGTTCTAGGATTATCAAGTGGCTCTGAGGGAGAGGATGCCGAATATGATCAGGCAGTTGCTATTTTACTAAGAGACCGTAAATGCTCTACAAGCTACATCCAAAGAAAAATGGCTATAGGTTATAATAAAGCTGCTAGGCTGGTTGAAAGAATGGAAGAAGAAGGTTTAGTAAGTCAGGCCAATCATGTTGGGAAAAGAATTATTTTAGTACCAGAACAAAATTTATAACTTTAAACAACAATTTTTAAATTTAGGTCTTATGAAAATATTTTATCGATTTTATTTATTGATACTCTTTTTACCATCTGTTGTGACTGCAGATCCAATAAGTTTAGAAAAACTAACTTTTAAATTTATCATAAAAAACTTCTCTTTTACCAACATGATTAGTGATAACTCAAGATCTACTGGTCGTTTGTTAATTAAGAAACCAGGCAAGTTGAGAATGAAATATGAAGAGCCAAACGAAAGTGTTGTTTTAGTAAGTAGTGGATTAGTGACAATATTTGATCTTAAATCCAATGCCCCTCCTCAAAACTTCGCTTTAGAAAATTCACCATTTAGAGTTTTATTATTTTCAGATCTGAGTTTGGAAATGTTTAATATGGGTGTTAATTATGATTCAGAGGAATCTAAAACAATATTAACTGTTAAAGATCTGAAAAACCAAAATGAGGGTTATATTGAGATGACATTTACCCTTAACCCAATTGTTTTAGAACAGTGGTTATTAGTAAACTCTATGGAAGAGAAAATAATTGTTAAACTAACCAATGTTTCCCTTGGTGGTAACATGAGCAACAATTTATTTGATGCAACACTAGAATTAGGAAAAATTAAAAATAATCGTTAGTTAGATCAGAAAGCTAAGAATTATTGGAATATAAAATACTGACATTAATGTGGAGATGATAACTAAACTAGCTACGTCATTTGGATTTCTATTGAATCTTTCTGAAAGTAAGTATGAAGTTACGGCTATTGGAGTGGTTAATTGTAAAATTAACACTGCCGCTGCTTCATCAATAGATTTAAAGCAAAAGCAACACTAACAGAAAATAAAAGACAAATTAACGTTCTAAAGCATACAATTGAAAAACCTCTTGTTAGGTTTGTAAGCTTCAAACGAGCAACTGATACACCTAATGTGATTAACATAAGGGGGATAGCAATTTGACCAGTAAGCTCTAACGAGTTTGTTATAAAAATAGGGGTTTTGATATTAAAATATAGACATATTGCACCCAACACAGCACCCCAAACAATGGGCTCTTTTAATAATTTAGTTAGGTTTTTATCTCCACTTATTATCCAAATGCCCAGTGTTAAAGAAAAGATTGCCATTATTGCGAATATGATTACCGCATAACTCAAACCATCGTTACCAAATGCAAAAAATGCTAGGGGTAATCCCAGGTTTCCAGTGTTTCCAAAAATCATTGGTGGTAAAAAAGTATGTATATCAATTTTCATTAACTTAACGAAAAGGAAACAAAATATGGTTAAAAAAAGGTAGCTAAGCAATGTCGCAAAAATTATTGAGCTTAATACATTAGAGTCAATCTGCGTATTCATCAAAGACGTAAAGATTAAGCAAGGAAGAGCAATATTCATTGTTAATTTTGTAACAAATTTTATAGGATACTCTATTTCAGTCTTTTCCCAAAAATATCCAATTATTCCAAGAAAAAATACTGGAGAAATTATTTTTAACACTGTCAAAACTAAAAGCATAAATTTTCTCAAAAAAAACAAATTTCGTTACGGTGATGCATAGACTCTAATAGATTGAAAGACTATCATATAGCCAGTATATAAAGGATCACTGATGATTAAGACAGCTGCTAAATATAATATTGGACAAGTAGTAAAACATAAAAGACATCCATTTAGAGGTGTTGTTTTTGATATCGACCCAATATTTTCAAATACTGAAGAGTGGTGGCATTCAATTCCAGAGGATAGTCGACCAGCAAAAGAGCAGCCTTTTTATCATTTGTTGGCTGAAAATGATGAAACATATTATACAGCATATGTATCTGAACAAAACTTATTGATCGATGACACAGGTGAGCCCGTTGAACATCCAGATATAGCCTCATTATTTGGGAAATTTCACGGAAACTATTATAATATTGAAGTTCAAATGAATTAACTTGGCTTTTTTAAGTTGATTAATGTTTATTTAATGAGATGAATTTTTTCTTTTTTTCATCATCAATTCTACATTTCCCTCACCGATGTCATTCCATAATCCATGTATAGTAAGAGCGCCACTTTCAACTGCACTTTTTACAAAGGGAAACCCAATAAGGTTTTCAAGTGATATAAGAACGCCCTCTTTTTCTAGCTCATTTATCTGCTCATCAGCTGTTTTGCTCTTGTCTATTCGCTCATAGCCGGGTTTTAAAATATTAATCCATTGTGAAATAAACTCATCATCATCTTTATTATTTTCTTTGTGGTTTGAGCAAATATTATGGCACATTCGTACCCCACCGCAATTTGAATGCCCTAAAATTATTATATGGGCCACGTTAAGGTTTTTTACAGCGTATTCTATTGCTGCTGAAGATCCATGATAATCTTCATTTGGGGCATATGGTGGAACTAAATTAGCTATATTCCGATGAATGAAAAACTCACCTGTTTCTGCTCCAAAAATTGATGTTATGTGTACTCTGCTATCACAACACGATATTACCATTGTGTTTTATTAATCATTGGTATAATAGTAATAAAACCATTTTTTATTTTTTTCGTATTCTGTATATTCCCAATTGTGATATCTTTCTATTAAATATTTGGGTATTGGTGAGATAATTGACATTAATTTTACTACCGAGCTATTATTGGTTTTTCTTAAAGATATAATCTTAATTAATTATATTTAAAATACTTTTTATAATTAAAACATGGTTTAATTATAATAAATAAATAAATAATAATAGTAATTTTTAAGGAAACTTAGATGGACCATTTTTCATTAGAAACTGAAAACGTTCACCCCATTAAAATAATTGATAAAGAAAACTTTAATCAATGGAATGAAAAACAATCAAGTTATGTACAAAATTGGGTGAAAACCAATGGTTTTAAAGGAGCTCTCTTTGACTTTCTTAATAATACCATCCAAATCTGGCTCTATTGACCAGGTATTATTTGGTTGGGGTGAGAATGTAGATCGTTTGCGAGATAGGTTTCATTTTGCAAAAATTAGAGATCTGTTACGAAATGGTACTTATAGAATATCATATGCTCCTACTGGTTTTGATTTTACAGAAGCTTTTTTAGGTTGGGCGTTAAGTGGATACAAATTTGATAATTATAAGAAAATATTATCTGATGAAATTCACTTAGTATTAGAAAAGACTACAAATAAAATCCTTTTAAACTCTCTAATAAATGGGGAATATTTAACCCGTAATTTAATAAATATACCTGCATCCGACTTGGGACCTGAGGAGTTAGCAAATGAATCAAAAAAATTAGCTGATAAATTTGGCGCAAAATACTCGGTCACTGTTGGTGACGATCTGCTCGAAGAGAATTTTCCAATGATACATGTTGTTGGAAGGGCATCAAAACAAGAGCCTAGATTGATTGATATAATTTGGGGTGATGAACGCTCATTCAAAGTAACATTGGTTGGAAAAGGAGTTTGTTTTGATACTGGAGGCCTAAATATAAAGCCAGGAAGTTCCATGGGTTTGATGAAGAAAGATATGGGTGGAGCGGCTACGGTTCTTGGGCTAGCGAGTATGATAATGGAAGCAAAATTAGATGTAAGATTGAGAGTTCTTATACCAGCTGTTGAAAATTCAATATCTTCAGATTCATTTCGGCCACAAGATATATTACATTCTAGAAAAGGTTTAACTGTTGAGGTTAATAATACAGATGCGGAGGGCCGACTTGTTTTGGCTGATGCGCTGTCTTTCGCAGATGAAGAACAGCCAGATCTTTTGATTTGTATGGCGACATTAACGGGTGCAGCACGAGTGGCATTAGGCCCTGATATAGCTCCATTTTTTACCAATGATGATAATTTTGCTCAAAAAATAATGGATAATGGGAAAAAGTATTATGATCCTGTTTGGAGAATGCCTTTTTGGGATCCATATGAGAAAATGATTGAGCCAGAAGTAGCTGATTTAGATAATGCCCCAAAATCAAGTTTTGCAGGATCAGTTACGGCAGCATTGTTCTTAAGAAGGTTTGTAGAAAAGTCAAAAATATTTGTGCATTTCGATATTTTTGGGTGGTCGGAGACCAGAAAGATTGCAAGACCAAAAGGTGGTGTCGGAATGGCATCAAGAACGTTATTTCATTTGATTAAAGATCATACTGAAAAAAATAATGGATAAAAGATTGCTCCCAGCAAATGAACGAGTGGGTTGGGTAGGTGCTAAACCCATGTGTGATGCACCAAATTTGGTCAAAGGTACAGTAAAGGTAGTTACTGATAGTTTTGTGAATATTTTATCTTCACCAAATGGGGTAAGAATTAGACAACTTCTTTATGGAAGTAGGTTCCGAGTTTTAGAGGAGAAAGATAATTTTTCTTTTGGGTTTAGTGAGAGTGATGGGTATGTTGGGTATATAGAAAGTACTAGTTTAGGGAAGAAAGGTCAAAGTTTGACTCATTGGGTTTCTGCCTTGGCAACGCATGTTTACGCCAAACCTGATATCAAGAAAGAATACAGAAAAGTGTTATCTTTTGGCTCAAAGTTGGAAATAGAAAGTGCCACTGTCGATTTTTTTAAAACAACTGATGGTGGTTATATCCCTAAAGTACACTTAAAGGAGATAGGTACATTTTATTCTGACCCGGCAAAAGTGGCTGAGAAATTTTTAGATGTACCATATCTTTGGGGGGGTAATAGCTGTTGGGGAATTGACTGCTCGGGCATCATACAGATGGCATTATCTAGCTGTTCGATCATATGTCCTGGGGATAGTGATCAACAAGAAGCGTCATTTGAACAAATTCCAACCACTGTTAATTTTAATAGGAATGACTTAATTTTTTGGGATGGACATGTGGCTCTAATCATTAGTTCTTCTCATCTAATTCATGCTAATGCTTTTAATATGTCTGTTAAAGTTGAATTAATAGAAAAGGTAATTGAAAGAATCAAATTTAAGGGTGATGGTGACTTCACATATTTGAATCGTAAAAAGTTAATCTATCTTTACTGATTTGATTAATTTTTTATCAAAAAATCTCAATAACGCCACTAAATCATTACCACGTTTTAATATCTGACCATCTATTCCTAAAATCAAATACTGACTTTGCTTCAAGAAAAGTTTAGGTCTTTTTTCAATTCGATAAATTGGATTTTCTGAGGTTCTCTTGAAAATTGAAAAAACAGCAAATTCTCTTAAAGAAGAAATACCGTAATCTCTCCACTCCCCAGATGCCACCATCTTTCCATATACTGAAAGTATTGGTGTGAGTTCTGTCCTATGAAAGCTAATAATTTCAGGTAATTTTTTTGAGGTAGTATGATTTGATACAAAGTGCAGATTCATAAATTTGAGTGTAGCAGTTTTACTTTAGTTATCAAGGTATCAGATTGCTATATTAAGTTTTCATTTAGCAATTGATCGATAATAAATAGTGATTAGAGTGTTATTATAAATATTAATTTGGGTTAGGACAAATAATGCGTGATTTTCAAGTTGGTGGGCGATCTTCAGTTTTTGCAGAAAATGGTATGTGTGCAACTTCCACTCCGCTTGCCGCAAAAGTAGCTGTGCAGTTACTAGAATCTGGTGGAAATGCAATTGACGCGGCTATAGGAGCTGCAGTCTTACTGGGTTTTTGTGAGCCGCAATCTACTGGAATTGGAGGGGATTGCTTTGTTTTGGTTCAACCGCCAAATAAAACAAAACCAGTGGCTTTAAACGGTTCTGGGCGATCACCTTTAGGTTTGGATTCAGAAAAAATGCGAAGTTCTGGCTTTGATTCAATGCCACTCTATGGAGTTGAGTCCGTAACGGTTCCAGGAGCGATTGATGCATTCTGCCAACTTTCAAATGATTGGGGCAGAAAAGGCCTTAAATTTAGCCTTGCACCAGCAATTAATTATGCTGAAAACGGAATTGTAGTTGGGCCACGGACTGCATTTGATTGGGCTAATTCTGCTTCAATCTTGAAAGGTGACGCTAGGGATCATTTCCTAATAAATGATAAAGCCCCTTTGGCTGGTCAAATCTTTAGGGCCCCACGGCAAGCAGAGGTTTTGCGATTAATTTCAAAAAATGGAAGAGCTGGATTTTATGAAGGAGAAGTTGCCAATGATATGGTTAACTCCTTAAATAGTTTAGGTGGCGTTCATACTTTAGAAGATTTTGCTCAAACAAATTGCAATTATTGCGAAACCATAAATGGTTTCTATGGGGGGTATGAGTTAATTGAACATCCTCCAAATGGGCAAGGTGCCACAGCCTTGTTAATGGCTAATATATTAAGCAATTTTGATTTAAAATCATTAGAGCCTTTTGGTATAAAGCGAACTCATATTGAAACAGAAGCTGCAAAATTAGCTTACGATGCACGGGATAGGTTTATTGCGGATTTTGATTATACTGAACGACTTGCGCACATGGGTCAATAGATGTTGCAAATAAACTGATTTGCGCTGATTGATCCAATTAAAGCAACATATTTTAAAGAAGAAACGCTGGGTTCTGTTCATAAAGATACAGTTTATTTGACTGTAGTTGATAAAGATCAAATGGCTGTATCAATGATTTATTCTATTTTTCATAGCTTTGGATCGGGTATGGCTTCAAAGAAATTTGGTATAAATTTTCAAAATAGGGGAGCGGGATTTACGTTAGAAAGAGGGCATCCAAATGAGGCAGCTGGGTTTAAAAGACCAATGCATACTATCATTCCTGGCATATTGCGTCAGTCTGATAAATTCACAATGCCGTTTGGAGTAATGGGCGGGGCATATCAGCCAAATGGTCATGTTCGCTACATGTCTAATTTAGTAGATTTTGATATGAATATTCAGGAAGCTATAGATGGCCCAAGATCTTTCTATGACAATGGTGATTTAATGTTAGAAAGAGGTTATACTAATTTAGTACGGGATGGTTTAAAAAATATGGGGCATAAAGTTGAAGTACCAAATTCTCCAATAGGTGGTGGGCAGGCAATAAAAATTAATTGGGAGCAAGGTGTATTGGAAGGTGCATCAGACCCGCGTAAGGACGGATGTGCTATTGGTTATTAGGTGATTACCCTTTTTTAAGAATTTTTTGTCCTAAAACTTCAGCAATTTGTACTGCATTGAGGGCTGCACCTTTTCTTAAATTATCAGAAACACACCATAGATTTAAACCATTTTCAATCGTACTATCCTGTCTTATTCTACTTATATAGGTAGCAAACTCACCAACACATTCGATTGGAGTAGTGTATCCGCCACTTTCGCGTGTATCTACTATAATTATTCCAGGAGCTTCTCGTAGTATACTTCGTGCCTCATCTTCATCTAAGAATTCTTCAAATTCTATATTTACAGCTTCAGAATGCCCTACAAAAACAGGCACTCTCACGCAGGTGGCTGTAACCTTAATTGATTTATCGATTATTTTTTTTGTTGTCAGCAGCCATTTTCCATTCTTCTTTGGTAGTTCCATCTTCCATAAACTCGTCAATATGTGGAATTACGTTAAAAGCAATTTGCTTGGGATAAACCTTTGGCGCCACTCCTTGCCCTGGAACATAAATACCCTTTGTTTGATTCCAAAGCTCATCAATTGCTTCTTTTCCAGAGCCAGAGACAGACTGATATGTACTGACCACAACACGCTTTATTCTTGCTCTATCGTGTAGAGGTTTAAGTGCTACTACCATCTGAGCAGTTGAGCAATTTGGGTTAGATATGATATTCTTTTTAGAATAACCAAAAATAGCCTCTGGATTTACTTCTGGAACTATTAATGGAACCTCGGGATCGTAACGGTATAGTGATGAGTTATCGATAACAACGCAGCCTGATTTAGCGGCTTTGGGTGCGTAAATTTTTGTAGCATCTGATCCAATAGCAAATAATGCTATATCCCACCCACTGAAGTTAAACGTTTCAAGGTTTTGGATTTTCAAAATACTATCTGCAAAGGTGACCTCGGTACCTATTGATTTTCGAGATGCTACAACAGCAATTTTGTTAATTGGAAATTCACGTTCTGCTAAAATATTGAGCATTTCTCTACCAACGTTACCAGTAGCTCCAACAACAACAATGTTATAACCCATTTTAAGTACTCCAATTTTAGTTATTTTTGGAATAATAATGCGTAGATAAAGTAAAAGAGATTTTATTGGAACTCACATAAAATTTATTTTGCCATAAAATATTATATTTCGTTTAAATCATAAATTTGTTATAGGCTTTTTATGTAACATTTGGTTTAAATTATTTATTAGGGGAAAAACTATGAATTGTGTGTTTGTTCAAATTCGTTGCAAGCCAGGAAAAATTTTTAAAGTTGCTGAAGAAATAACTTTAAAAGAAATTCAATCAGAATTGTATTCCACTAGTGGAACATTCGATCTTTTATTGAAGTTATATATTCCTGATGACAAGGATTCAGGTGAATTTATTAATGATAACTTATTAAGTATAAAAGGTATTAAACGAACACTTACTACTTTGACGTTTAAAGCATTTTAAAAACCTTAATGATAAAATACAAACCTGAGAAATTATAAATTATAAAGCGCAGAATGATAATATGAAAAAGGACATGGGCTTTTCTAAAAGTTTATTAACCTGGTATGACAAAAATGCCCGAGTTATGCCTTGGAGGCTTCCACCAAATTCGCAACAAGAACCAAATCCGTATTTTATATGGTTGTCTGAAATAATGTTGCAACAAACAACGGTTGCGACTGTTTCATCATATTTTAATAAATTTATCATAAAATGGCCGAACATAATTGACCTATCAAATGCGGATGACAATGATGTTATGGCGAGCTGGGCTGGGCTTGGGTACTATGCAAGAGCTAGAAATTTATTAAAATGTGCGAGAATAATTGTAGCCCAATATAATGGATTTTTTCCTAAGTCTTATGAAGAACTGATAAAGCTTCCAGGTATTGGACCTTATACTGCATCAGCAATTTCATCTATTGCTTTTTCAAAACCATATGCTGTCTTGGATGGTAATGTAGAAAGAGTAATGTCACGATATTATTCTATTTTGAACCCTTTGCCGGCGAGCAAGGGAGAGCTAAAAATTTTGGCTCAATCTAACCTTCACGCCCATCGGCCTGGTGATCATAATCAGGCAATAATGGATTTAGGTGCAACGATCTGCACACCAACAAAACCCAACTGTATTGGATGTCCGGTTAACTCTGCTTGTAAAGCATATATAATAGGTAATGCAGAGTCATTGCCAAAAAAGTTACCTAAAAAGAAAAAGCCATTAAAGTTTGGTTCGCTATTTATAGGTGTTCACCCAACAAATGGGTTTTTAGTAGAGAGACGCAAAGAAAGTGGTTTATTAGGGGGTATGTTGAGTTGGCCGTCTACGGACTGGTCTAGTCGCCAAAGCTCAGACCCTCCTTTACCTGCTGATTGGGTACCTATTATAGGTCTTGTCCAACATACATTTACACATTTCAATTTAGAATTAAATATATTTAAAGCTACCATTAAACGCTCTGTAGACCCATACTTTTTTATTCCAACTGAATGCTTTAATTCTAATGATATGCCAACAGTAATGCGGAAAGCCTTTGATTTATATTTGAATTCAGAGCATTGATCAAAAAAAACCCCCACGCAAAGAGCGTGGGGGAGTTAAGGTTTAGTGGTCAGGCCACAGGCACCATTTTTATTGGCTTATTATGTTATAATTTGCCAAAAATTCTCTTATTTTTACCCCTGCATTTCAGATCGAATTTGTTGTCTTAAAAGATCTATGGGCACACTTTTACCTTCTCTCTTGAAACACCAGTAAGTCCATCCATTACAAGATGGCGCACCTTCTAAAGCAGCACTTACCTGGTGTATAGATCCTTTAGTTTCTGTTGAAATTAGAGTTCCATCCGCCCTAACTTTTGCTTTATGACGGCCATTTAGGCTTTCTAAAGTTTCACCCGGCTGAAGCAATCCTCTTTCAACGAGTTGCCCAAATGGAACTCTTGGCTCCATCCTTTTTGATTGAGTAACTTCTAAAGCATCACGGTCGTATTTTCGCGCCTCTTTAATTCGCCTATTTGCTGCTATTCTGTACGCTTCTTCTCGTTCAATTCCGATAAAATCCCTACCAAGTTTTTTTGCAACTGCACCAGTTGTCCCGCTACCAAAAAATGGATCTAAAATTACGTCACCAGGATTTGTCGTAGAAAGAATTATTCTATGCAACAAAGCCTCAGGTTTTTGCGTTGGGTGTGCTTTTTCTCCATTTTTATTTTTCAAGCGTTCGTGACCATTACAAATTGGTATTATCCAATCAGAACGCATTTGCAAATCATCGTTCATTGCCTTCATAGCTTCGTAATTAAATGTATATTTTGATTTCTCTGACTTCGCAGCCCAAATTAATGTCTCATGTGCGTTAGTTAAACGCATTCCCCGGAAATTAGGCATTGGGTTTGATTTCCGCCAAATAACATCGTTTAATATCCAATACCCAATATCTTGCAATTTAGAGCCTACTCTAAAAATATTGTGATAACTGCCAATAACCCAAATTGCACCATTTGGCTTCAACACCCTATAGGCTGCTTTCAACCAACTATTTGTGAAACTGTCATAAGCTTTAAAGCTTGAAAACTTGTCCCAATCATTGTTAACGGCGTCCACCTTGGAAGAATCGGGGCGATGCAAATCCCCCTTTAATTGCAAATTATAGGGTGGATCTGCGAAGATGAGGTCAACGCTGCATTCTGGAAGAGAATTCATTATTGATATACAATCACCAGCGATGATTTCATTTCGTGGCAAAGCGCACAGCTTTTCTGTTTTTGGTTCTTGTTTCATTTCTGCCTCAGACTGCACTTTTCGTGCTTTTTATTTACCACAACATGAGTCAAAGATGATTCGGCGTCAATTCTTTTTTTAAATCAATAGGTTAGATATTTTTCTTGCTACAACATATTGTGTATGGGTTTGAAGGAAACCCTATGATGTGGTGTAATCCCATATTTTGTAAGTCCAGCAATATGGGCTTTTGTACCGTATCCTACGTTAGTCTCCCATGCATATTGGGGGTAGTGTTGCGCTAAATCCACCATTAATTGGTCTCTAGCAACTTTAGCGATAATAGATGCGGCAGCAATTGATAAGCTTAAACTATCCCCTTTTACAATCGCTGTTGCTGGGCATTTTAATTGTTTAGGTATCCTATTTCCATCGACAAGCACGTGGTTTGGATTGATTTCAAGGGCTTCTACTGCTTCATGCATTGCCAACATAGAAGCCTGTAAAATGTTTAACGTATCAATTTCTTGTACATCAATATGAATTATCGAGTATTCTAATGCACATGACATTATTTCCTTTGATAATTTTTCTCTTATTGATTTGGGTAGTTTTTTGCTATCGTTTCTCCAATAGGGATTTTTTTTGGATCAAGAATGACCGCTGCTGCGGTCACTGGACCTGCCCAGGAGCCCCGCCCTACTTCATCAGTTCCAGCTATTATATTATTTCCAGAATTAATTAATTCCTGTTCCAATAGGAAATTTGGTTTCAAGATTTAGATTCCTTTTTATTATCCTTTTAAAAAAAGTATTTTTTTTAATAATAGTATCATTTTTTTTGATAAAAAATTAACTTTTATAGCTATTAGTTGATATTTTTCTTATAGCTTCTGAAATTGCAATTCCTGCTGAGATGGCGACATTTAGGCTCCGACCACCGCCAGGCATTGGTATTGTGACTGAGGCATCGCATTGGCCATAAACCTCATCAGTGACGCCTTGTGTTTCGCGACCCATGATAAGTGTATCGTTAAGATTAAAATCAAAGTCCCACAAATTTATTTTTGCTTTAGTACTAAATAGTATTAATCTTCTATTTGTGGATGTTTTTTTAAAGTTTGACCAATCTGAATGTAAAACCATTTCACATTTTTCACCATAATCTAAGGATGCCTCCTTCAGGCTTTTTTCTGAAAGTGGAAATCCACAAGGTCCAATAATATCTAAAGTAACCCCAAAACATGCAGATAGACGAATCATTGAGCCTAAATTATGTGCCAAATCAGTCTGATAAGCTGCTAAATGTAGATTTAGTGCCATAAAAATTTCCTCTGCGATCTAATGTCCGGTAGACGTTTGTATTTGACTTGTAGTAAACCTTTTGAAAGGTTAGGTGCAACTAGCTGGATTAGGTATTTTTGATTAAGTAATCAGTTTAGGAGAAACTCATTTGTCACAAGATGACGAACAGGCAACTCGCCGAGATTTTTTGTATTACGCCACGGGGGGAACTGGTGCCGTTGTAGTTGGGGCAGCAGTGTGGCCTCTTATAAATCAAATGAATCCAAGTGCAGATGTTCAGGCCCTTTCTTCTGTAGAAATTGATATTTCAGATATCGAACCAGGCACCCAAATCACAGTTAAGTGGTTAGGAAAACCAGTTTTTATTCGTCGGCGAACTGAAAGTGAAATTGATCTTGCTAGAGATACAATAATTTCTGAACTCCCTGATGGGATGGGTAGAAATGCGAATGTGTCGGGTGCAGATGCTGATGATAAAAATCGAACTTTAGATGAAAAAGGCGAATGGTTAGTTATGATGGGTGTTTGCACACATCTTGGATGCGTTCCACTTGGAAATGGAGCTGGTGATTATAATGGATGGTTTTGTCCTTGTCATGGTTCTCATTATGATACTGCTGGGAGAATACGTAAGGGCCCTGCACCAGAAAATCTACCTGTTCCTTTAGCAATCTTTATTAATGATACAACGATTAAACTTGGGTAAGTGAGAATATAAAATGTCAGGTATCCCGCACGATGATTATGAACCAAAGTCAAAATTCGAAAAATGGCTAGATTCCCGCTTACCTATTGCCGGAGTTATGTACGCTACCTTAACTGTCCCTACACCAAAAAATTTAAATTGGATGTGGATTTGGGGTAGTTTACTAACGTTATGCTTAGTTCTGCAAATCATAACAGGTGTTGTCTTAGCAATGCATTACACTCCTCATGTTGATTTAGCATTTGCGTCAATCGAACACATTATGAGAGATGTAAATTGTGGCTGGGCAATTAGGTATTTGCATATGAATGGAGCATCTTTGTTTTTCATTGCCGTTTATGCTCACATATTTCGTAGTTTATATTATGGTTCATACAAATCACCAAGAGAGGTTACCTGGATCATTGGCATGTTAATTTATCTTCTAATGATGGCAACAGGATTTTTAGGATACGTATTACCTTGGGGACAGATGTCATTTTGGGGAGCTACCGTAATTACTGGATTATTTGGTGCCATACCTGGTATTGGGGAGTCTTTTCAAGAATGGTTACTAGGTGGACCTGCTGTAGACAATGCTACTTTGAACCGATTCTTCTCGCTTCACTACTTGCTACCTTTTGTAATAGTTGGACTAGTGGCTCTTCATATTTGGGCTTTTCATACCACGGGGAATAATAACCCGACAGGTGTAGAGGTTCGACGTAAATCAAAGGCCGAAGCTCAGAAAGATACAGTACCTTTCTGGCCGTATTATGTAATTAAAGATTTATTTGCATTAGTAATGATATTAATTGTTTTCATGGCTATTGTAGGATTTATGCCAAATTATTTGGGTCACCCTGATAATTACATACCAGCAAATCCTTTGGCGACACCTGCACATATTGTTCCTGAATGGTACTATTTACCGTTCTACGCAATTTTACGTGCAATCACCTTTGATGTTTTATTTTTAGACGCAAAATTTTCTTACTGGAGGTATTGTTGATGCAAAGTTTTTTGGAGTGGCGGCTATGTTTGGTGCAATATTTGTTATGGTATTAGCACCTTGGTTGGATACTTCTTCAGTTCGTTCTGGCAGATATAGACCTAGTTTTAAGTGGTGGTTTTGGTTGTTGGGCATAGATTTTCTTGTTCTAATGTGGTGTGGTGCAATGCCAGCTGAAGGTATTTATGGTGTAATCGCCTTGATAGGTTCTGCTTACTGGTTTGCATATTTTTTAATAATTCTTCCACTTCTTGGTGTAATGGAGAAACCTTTGGCTGTTCCAGCGACTATCGAGGAGGATTTTGACGCTCATTATCCACCAAAATCTGAACCCGCTGAATAGGATTAATAGAGAAATTATATTATGATAAGAAATATCACATTTGCATTAATTATTGGCTTAGGTTTCACAACGAACTTACTAGCTGCGGGATCCTCAAAACAACATATTGAAGATTTTGAATTTAGTTTTGAAGGACCTTTTGGACGTTTTGATCAACACCAATTACAAAGAGGTTTACAAGTATATACAGAGGTTTGCGCTTCTTGCCACGGTTTAGAGCATGTTGCTTTTAGAACGTTAGGAGACACTGGTGGTCCAAGTTTGGAAATTAATCAGGTAAAAGCTTACGCAAAACAATTTGATGTGTTTGATCCTGAGCTTGACGATGAAAGATCGGCTATCCCGTCTGATAAATTCCCTAGCTCAGGTATGTTAAGTGCTCCTGACTTGTCTTTGATGGCAAAAGCTCGAGCGGGTTTTCACGGGCCCTATGGTTTGGGAATAAATCAAATAATTAAAGGGATGGGCGGCGCTGAATATATAGCTTCTATTCTAAGTGGTTATACTGGTCGTGAAAAGGAAGAGGCTGATGCAATACTTTATGAAAATACTGCTTATCCAGGTGGATGGATTTCAATGGGCACCTCCGTTAGAGGATGGGCTTGTTGAATATCGTGATGATCATTCTAATACAGTTCATCATATGTCAGAGGATGTCTCAGCATTTCTTATGTGGACGGCTGAACCGAAGATGATGGCAAGAAAGACTATGGGAATAGTTGCTGTAATGCTTTTAAGCCTTTTAGCGGTACTACTATACTTTACTAATAAAAGACTATGGGCCCCAATAAAACGAAAACAACCCAAAGTTTAGACATAGTTTCTTACAGTTTAAATCTAAAGATATTCGTTTAAGGACTTGGGTGGGTTCATAAGTATATTTCGCAAATTATATGGTCCAGTTGCTTCATTTTCTGCAACAATAATAACGTTTTCGCATACACCAATGAGCTCTTTTGGATCATGACTAACAATTAATACAGTGAGTTTATTTTCTGTGGAAATACTTTTTACTAAATTTAACATCTCCTTCCTAAGTGCGGGCCCTAAAGCTGAAAAAGGCTCATCCAGTAGTAACAATGGTTTTTTCCTTACTAATGCACGAGCAAGAGCAATTCTTCCTTTTTGCCCGCCAGATAATTGTGAAGGGTACTTCTCTGAATAATTTAACATATCAACATTAAACAAAGCTTTATTAATTTGATCATTAAATTTAGGCTGATATCTTAATTTTGTGGTTAAACCTAAAGCGACATTTTGATAAACACTTAAGTGTGGAAATAAATTATTATCTTGAAAAACAATTGTTATTGGTCGTAGTGAGGGTGCCAAACTGTCTAAAGACTTCTCTCCCCAAAAAACTGTACCGCTTTCAGCTGAACTAAAACCACTTATAGCATCTAGCAGTGTTGATTTTCCTGCTCCAGATGGCCCAATGATAGCTGTAATTGTTTCAGGGTGTATTTCAAAATTAATACTTAAATGAAAAGAATTAAGTTTTACAATTAAATTATTTATGCAGAGCATTTGATTTTCCTAATTTGTCAGCTAATAGAAAAATTGAGAAGCAAGTTATCAATAGTATAAATGCTGCTGCTTTTGCCGCTTCCATTTGATAGCTCCCCATTAATCGATAAATTGTCAATGGCAATGTTCCTGACTGCGGTGAAGCGAATAATGTAACAACTCCAAGATCACCGATAGATAACGCAGCTATCAATCCACTTGCAAAGCCTATTTCGTTTCTTAAGCGCGGTAAGGTTAGTTTAAAAAATCTGTGAATCCCATTTAATCCTATACTATCCGAGAGTTTGCCATAATCTTGATTAATTTTCTGCATTGCAGGTAAAATAATTCTCAAACTAAAAGGTAGTGCCATTATTGCGTTTACCAATCCAGTAATGGGTAAGACAAATTTTGTAGGGTTTATTATTGGATATAAAAATATAAAAAGACCTGTACCTATTACTAGTGGAGATGTGGCAATTACAAAATAGCCAGTTCCTTCCATAAGCCATTTAATGCGTATATTGGTCCGGCTGGACACAATAGCGTGCCCAAGAGAGATGGTTAAGAAGAGGCATATAATAACAGCGCCTGCAGCAACAAAAATAGACTTACCCAAGGCAACTAATATGACTAGGTTTATTAATTTAATTGCTGAAACGCCATCAGCAATAATCATTACCAATGGTGTTAATAAAAAAACTGAACATATACATATCACAGTCCAATCTAATAATCTTGTTTTATCTACATCCCAGCGATTAATTGTACGGTCAAATTTAATTTGAAATGGTTCAGTTTGTTGTTTCCATAGGACCATTATTGTAAGTGCTAGACATAATATAAATTGTATAATAGCCAGATTGGCAGCTTTACTCAAATCAAAGTCAAACCTAAAGGCTTGATAGATTGCTAATTCAATTGTTGTAGATTTAGGCCCACCTCCGAGTGTTAAAGCGATTGCAAATGAAGATATACATATTAGAAATACAACTGCAAAAATACCAAGCATTCTTGATTTTAACATTGGCAGTTCTATTAGAAAAAAAATATTTTTTTGATTAAAGCAGAGGCTTTCAGCCAATCTAAACTGTTCCGCTGGTATAGTTTTCCAACCTTGTAAGAGCAATCTGGAAACGAGGGGAATATTAAAAAAAACGTTAGCAAGTATAACGCCATGTAAACCATATATTGTTAGAGTGTTAAATCCTAATGGACTTAAAATATTATTTAAAACTCCATTCCGCCCAAATACAGATATAATTCCTAAAATTGCCACAATAGTTGGCAAAATAAATGGTGCACCAAGAATAGTAATTAAAATTGATTTGCCCCAAAATGATTGTCTCATCAAGGATCTAGCTAAAAACATTCCCATTATTGAACTGATTAAGGCTGATATAACCGCCTGATAAATTGTAAATTTAATAACCTTAAAATCACTTGAGGTTAATTTAAAATCATTATGAGAATAAAATAAAACAACTGCTAATGTGCCAAACGTTAAGAATATTAGGAGGGTCATGGAGACCCATCCTAAAATATTTGTTATTTTTATTTGCTTAATATTTCTAACCATTCATTTAATGCCGGCCCTCTGATCTCTTGAGCAGTCTTTGGATCAAAAATTAATGATTTGTTTTTTGATATGGGTGATAAGAAAGCTTTGTCCAAGTTTGATTTTAAATTTATTTTGAGGATACATCCAGTTTGTCGTGGGAATTATTGATTGAAATGTTTCTGAAATCATAAATTCTAAAAACTCATCAGCTAAATCTGATTGATCACTACCCAACACTTTTCCAGCAACTTCGATTTGCATATAATGGCCCTCGTCAAAAATAGCAGCTTTTATGGAAAAGTCATTTTCAGCAATTATATGGTAAGCTGGTGATGTAGTGTAAGACAGGACTAAGTCTGCTTCACCATCCAAAAATAAACCATACGCTTCTGACCAGCCCTTAGTCACAGTCAGAATGTTTGGAGCTAATCCTTCCCAGATTTTACCTGCATCATTCCCATAAACCGCCTTAATCCATAGTAACAAACCAAGACCAGGCGTAGAACTTCTTGGATCTTGTATTATTATTTTGAGGTCAGAGCGCTCCGCTAGTTCGATAAAGCTCTTTGGTGCTGTGGTTATCTTCTCGCTGTTATAAACAAAGGAAAAGTATCCCCAATCAAAAGGAATGAATGTGTCATCATTCCATGTTATTGGCAAGTTTAAGTCTAAGGTTTTATTATGCTTTGCAAACAGTCCAGTTTCTTTTGCACGTTCTATTAAGTTAGTATCCAATCCTAAGATAACATCAGCTTCTGTTTGCTTTCCCTCCAATTGAACTTTGGCCAAAAGAGCTGCACCATCTCCTACTCCAATAAATTGTAAATCACATTTACAAGTTTCTTCAAATTTTTTTTCGATAGTGGGTCCAGGCCCCCAATCAGATATAAAACTATCATATGTATAAACTTTTAAGATATTAGTGTCTGCAAAGCAAAGTGTTGCCGTTGATAAAAACAATACTGATGTTATCAATTTTTTAATCATCGCATACTCCTATGTTATCGTGGGCTAGGTGAGCGATGACTCTACCTTCCCTACGCCAGTATGAACTGGATCAGGTTATACGGGTCTGCAAAATGCATCTCAGCCTATAAGGGCTCCCCGAGGTAAGTTTCTTTTAGCTATTAATAATAGTATAAGCAAGAATATGCTTGGTAAATTTATCAATATTTTTTTCTGCTTTTGTGTCTTCTTGAAACTTGCTTTAGAAGGAAATAAAGCCAGTAACGAAACAATTATGAGATTATAACGATGACACCTGATCAAATAAGAACTTCATATTCAGAATTTATGATAAAAAGGGGAGCGTATGAAATCCCATCAGCTAGTTTAGTTCCAGAAAATGATCCCTCAACTCTATTTACAGGCTCTGGAATGCAACCGATGGTTCCGTATTTACTTGGTGAGACACATCCATCTGGGAGTGATCTTATAAATATACAGAAATGTTGCAGAACTGGTGACATCGAAGAGGTTGGTGACAATTCTCATTTAACATTTTTTGAAATGATTGGACGCTGGGATTTAAAGGCTAATCCGGTGTATTTTAAAAAACATCAAATAGAGTGGATTTTTGAATGGCAAGTAGATATTTTAGGTTTAAACCCAAATCATCTATATATAACTGTTTTCAAAGGTGACCCTTCTTTAACTAATAATGCGTCACCAGCCTAGAAAAAGATTTGGACAGAACTTTTTAGTGCTAAAAATATAGACCCAAAGATAGAAGAAGATGGTGAAATTTATGGTACCTCAAGAGGTGGTCGCATATTTTTATATGATGCAAATGAGAATTGGTGGTCTAGATCGGGACAACCAAAAAATATGCCAATTGGCGAATTAGGGTGGTCCTGATAGTGAAATGTTTTTTGATTTTGAACCTAATGGTGATGTAATGGACCATCCGGCTAGCGATACTGGAAGGTTTTTGGAAATTGGTAATAATGTTTTTATGTCTCATCAGAAAATAAGCGAAAATAACTTCGCTGCTCTTGATAAACCAAATATTGATTATGGTGGTGGTCTTGAAAGAATATGTGCAGCTGTTAATTCAGATCGTGATGTGTACAATACACCGTTTTTCCAATCACCAAAAAAGGTATTAACAGAATTATCTGGAAAGTCTTATGAGGAAAATCTATCAGCATTCCGTATCGTTTTAGATCACTGTAGAGCTGCTACATTTCTCGTGGGAGATGGTGTTCATCCTGGAAATCAAGATGCTTCGTATATAACACGCCGCTTAATTAGAAGAGCAATGCGAGCTGCGATGGGTTTAGGTATAAAAGGATCCTTTATGGGAAAGGTTATAACTGCATTTTTGGATGATGCTAAATCGTATTTGCAACTACAAACACAAAGGGAAGTGATATTAAATTCTATCCTGAAAGAAGAAGCAAAGTTTCAGAAACTTGTTATATCTGGTGAAAGGGAAATATTAAAACATATAGATCGAGAAGAAACTGTTACGGGTGTTGATGCATTTAATTTTTACCAAACGTACGGGTTTCCTAAGGAGTTGACGGAAGAGATTTTGAAAGAACGGAATTTAGAAATCCAAGATATTGATGGATTTGAAAAATCTTTTAATGAGCATTCAAAAATGTCTGCCACAGCAGCGGCTGGAAAGTTTAAAGGGGGGCTGGCTGATAATTCTGAAAAAACGACCGCATTCCATACAGCAGTTCATCTAATGTTAGCTGGATTACGCGAAGTATTGGGAAGTCATGTCCATCAAAAAGGAAGTAATATTACGGCAGAAAGAATTAGATTTGATTTCAGTCATGATTTAAAGATGACAGATGAAGAAAAATGTGCTGTTGAAAAGTATGTTAATGACGGAATTGAAGCAGCAGCATTAGTGACAGTTTCTGAAATGGCAAAAGATAAAGCTTATGCAGAAGGAGTTGAGGGTAGTTTTTGGGAAAAATATCCAGAAATCGTAAAGGTTTATTCCATAGAGGATCAAATGGGGAAGGTTTGGAGTAAAGAACTTTGCGGTGGTCCTCATGTTGATAATTGTTCGATATTATCGAATTATGGACAATTTAAAATAGGTAAAGAACAGAGTAGTTCTGCGGGTACTCGTAGGGTTAAAGCAACATTTGTGGAGTAATTTTTAATGAAAGTTTATTTATCAGGGGAAATCCATACAGATTGGCGTGATAAAATCATCCAAGGAGCAAAAGGATTAGAGATTTCTTTTAATGCTCCAGTCACAAATCATTCGGCCTCAGATGATTGTGGTGTGGATATTTTAGGACCGGAAGAAAATAAATATTGGCATGATAAGAAAAGTGCGCAAATAAATTCAATTAGGATTCGAGCAGGAATAAAAGAATCAGACTTAGTTGTGGTGAGGTTTGGAGAAAAATATAAACAATGGAATGCCGCTTTTGACGCAGGTTATGCAGCTGCTTTAGGGAAATCTCTAATTATTATGCATGCTTTGGATATATCACATGCATTAAAAGAGGTGGATGCCGCTGCGCTAGCTGTTACTGAAACACCAGAACAAGTAGTTAGTATTTTGAAATATGTTTTGAAAGGTGAGTTGCCTTAATATACTTATCGTATCAATCAGGAGCTTAATGTGGTTAACCTTCAATTAGACAGCATAGATAGAAGAATTCTCAGTGTATTGCAAAAGGAGGGAAGAACCTCAAATGCAGATTTAGCAGAGAATATAAATCTTAGCCCATCTGCCTGTCATCGAAGAGTGCAAAGACTACATTCAATTGGTGTTATTAAAAATTATGTGGCTTTATTAAACAATAGATTGGTAGGATTACCAACTACCGTTTTTGTAGAAATAACTTTATCTGGTCAGGCGGATGAAGTGTTGGATGCGTTTGAGCGAGAGGTGTTGTTAATTCCCAATGTTTTAGAATGCCATTTAATGGCGGGCTCAGCAGATTACCTTCTAAAGGTGGTTGCTAAAGATACGGATGATTTTGCCCGAATACATAGGAAATATCTTGCAAGATTACCTGGTGTTGCCCAGATGCATTCAAGCTTTTCATTGCGTAGTGTATCAAACACTACTGCATTGCCGATATAGCTATTTAACCTTGACCTGAAAAAAAGCCTTTAATTTTTATTTGAAGTTTTACTATATAAAGAAGAATACTTAATTTTATCAAGAAATGCGATATAAAAGTGGAACAAGAAAAAAAACCTAATACATATATTATAGCACCTAATTTGGTTAGAAGTGACTTAACGAGATCGATAAACGGGACAGATCAATTAGGAAATATTATTGAGCTTCCAGTCATTGAAGAGCGTCCTTTAACCATTTTTTTAAATGAGCAAGAAATTGTTACTGCTATGACTATTGGTGATTACCCTGAATATTTGGCATTAGGTTTTCTTAAGAATCAAAGAATGCTTTTAAGTGATGATAAAGTGAAGGGCATTGATTTTGATCTAGAGTTAAATACTATTGTTGTAAGAACAGAAAATAAAACTAACTTTGAAGACAAGCTAAAAAAGAAAACACAAACCTCAGGATGCGCTGTAGGTACAGTTTTTGGCGATATGATGGAGGGGATGGAAGATTTAATTCTTGACCCATTAGTTATAAAAACATCTTACCTTTATAGTTTGTCGAAAAAAATCAATCAAACACCTAGCCTATATTTAAATGCTGGAGCAATTCATGGGACAATATTATGTTATAGAGACAACCCATTAGTTTATATGGAAGATGTGGGTCGGCATAATGCTGTTGATAAAATTGCGGGCTGGATTTTTGAGACGGGTACCAATTCAAATGATAAGATATTATATACTACGGGTAGGCTCACTTCAGAGATGGTAATTAAGACTGCGTTAATGGGTATCCCTGTATTGGTGTCTAGATCTGGTTTTACAGCCTGGGGTGTGGAGATTGCAAAACAAGTAGGTATGACCCTAATTGGGCGGCTAAGAGGAAAGCGGTTTATTTGCTTGTCTGGTGAAGATCGTTTGGAGTGGGATGCGAGCTTAACTGAAAATGAGAAATTTCTTTAAATAAAATGGACATTGTTAATTGAATATACTTGGCGTTATTTTGGCGGGTGGCCAGTCAAAAAGAATGGGTGGTGGTCATAAAGGCCTAATTGAATTACAAAAAAAACCCTTATGTTTACATGTTATTGATAGGTTAAGACCTCAAGTTGGCTCGGTTATTTTAAATGTTAATACTCACGAAGAGTCTTTTACAAAATTTGGACTTCCTTTAGTTAAGGATAGTTTAAATAATTTTTACAATCCGTTAGGAGGTGTTTTAGCTGGCATGGATTGGGCGTTTAACAATGGTTATGAATATATTGTGACAGCAGCGGCTGATACTCCATTTTTTCCACTAAACTTGGTTGAAAACTTAAGACAAGTAATGAAAAAAGATAATTATTCTATAGTTATGGCTTCAACGATTGATTGCCAAAATAAGCAAAACATTCATCCTACATTTGGACTATGGAAAGTTAATTTAAGAGAAGATTTACGCAAAAGTTTAAATGAGGGCGTTAGAAAAATGGTTGCTTGGACTGATAGGCATTCTTTTTGTTATAGTAAATTTCCATCAGATAACTTTGATTGTTTTTTTAATATAAATAATCCAGAGGATTTAAAGAAAGCAAAAAATATTATAGATAAGGGTTGGGTATGAGAGTTTTTGGTATAATAGGTTGGAAAAATTCTGGAAAGACGGGACTGCTAGAAAGATTAGTTGAAAACATAACAAGTCGTGGGTTTTCTGTTTCAACTATGAAGCATGCACATCATAACTTTGATATAGACCATAAAGGAAAAGACAGCTATCGGCATAGAAAAGCAGGAGCTCATCAGGTTCTTCTAAGCTCTGATTCTAGATGGGTTTTAATGACAGAGCTGGAAAAAAATTTAGAGTTGGAAATGGATGCGTTGCTGAGAAAAATGAATCCTGTTGATTTAATTTTGGTAGAGGGCTTTAAGGCAAATGATCATCCAAAAATTGAAACCTATCGCGCTGTTACTAAACAAAATCCTTTAGCGGAGACTGATAAACAAATAAGGGCTATTGCGACAAAGGATAAAGTCGACATATTACTTCCTATTTTTGATCTTGATGATACAAACAATATAGCAGATTTTATTTTAAAAACTGTAAGGTTATTATGACGAAACAACCTCACAAAGGCTCGGCTGTTTTTCCAAATGGTGTGTCCTGGACACCAGTAGATGAAGCTTTAGAGCATTTAAGATTATCTTTAAAACCCATTTTAGATTTTGAGCTCATTAATGTGAGTGATTCTTTAGATTATATTTTGTATGAAGATATTCTTGCTAACCGCTCCAATCCACCAGTTGGAAATACAGCAGTTGACGGTTTTGGTTTTGCAGACCAATCAATAAAAAATCAAAATAGAAAATTGAACTTATGTGTAGATCGGATTGCTGCTGGAGACAGCTACCAAGGCATTGTTCCTCAAGGTAGCGCAATTAAAATATTAACGGGAGCGGAATTACCAAGAGGTGTTGATACAGTAGTTTTGCAGGAAGAAGTAACCATAGAAAATGATAATATTATATTAAATACTGATTTAAAAAGAGGTGAAAATACAAGAAAGGTGGGAGAGGATATTGAAAAAGGAAAATGTGTTTTAACTAAAGGTTCAAGAATTAGAGCTCAAGATATTGCCTTATTGATTGCCACTGGGATTAATCAAATCAAAGTCTATTTACTTTTAAAAATTGGAATTCTGTCAACAGGTAATGAATTGATCCATAAAGTTTCTAATAAGGATTCAAATAAAACGCTTGATGCTAATAGACCAATGTTAATGAATATTGTGAAAAAATGGGGTTATCAGGCTATTGATTTGGGCAATGTAAATGATAATAAAACAGAAATTAAAACAAAGTTAAATATCGCATCTAAAATTTGTGATATCATCTTTACATCTGGTGGTGCATCAACTGGTGACGAAGATTATGTGGGAAGATTATTAAAGTCAGATGGTAATTTATATAATTGGCGTATTGCAATGAAGCCGGGTCGACCTCTTGCATTAGCAAAGTGGAATGAAACACCAGTAATTGGATTGCCTGGAAATCCTGTAGCAGCTTTTGTATGTACTATAGTTTTTGGTCGGCCAATTTGTGGTTTGTTAAGTGGTGAGGGTTGGTTAAAACCAAATTCGTTTCAAGTACCAGCCGCTTTCTCAAAAAATAAGAAAATTGGTCGACGAGAATATCTTCGTGCACGAGTGAAAAATGGGAAAGTAGAAATATTCCATTCTGAAGGTTCTGGCAGAATTTCAGGCTTAAGTTGGGCTGATGGTCTAGTGGAATTACGAGAAGAGACTAGTAAAGTAAATCTGGGAGATTTAGTTAAGTATATCCCATTTAGTGGTTTTTTTTAAATTTTAATTTTATATCTTTTATTCACTGCGTAAAATACCACCACTAGCTTTTTCAATATTAGCAATAATTTTTTTAGCTCACATTTTCTATTTCACTATCGATAAGTGTTTTTTCAGAAGATTGTATATGAACTGTAATTGCTAATGACTTCTTTCCTTGCATTTTGGGCTCATTATCATTTAAATTAATGAATTGGTCAAAAATATAAGCGTCTTTAATTAACGATTTATCTGCACCTTTTGCAGCATTTACCAAAACTGTTGCCTCAATATTTTTATCTACAATAAAAGAAAAATCCCTCTGCACAGATTGGAAGTCACTTACATTTAATGCTGAACGTGTCTTTGCTTTAAGTTTTGAAAATGGAGGTTTTTGGATATGAATTGCAAAAGCCATAACTGGGCCTTTAATATTCATTTCCTTTAAAATCTTTGGATGTATTTCACCAAAGCCAGCAAGAACGTTTTTTGGCCCCAATGATAACTTTCCAGAACGTCCTGGATTGGCGCTGTTAAACAAATAAAGTAGTTGGGCAACCGATTGATTTTAAGACAGCCTCAACATCTGCTTTGGAATCAAAAGGGTCGACTGGCCTTCGTTCACCGTGAACGTCTCTAGAATTGGTATGACCTATCAATATTCCAGTAGCTAACATTTCCTGATCATCAGGCTCTCCACCATGGAAAACTGGACCAATTTCAAAAAGAGACATATCTAATACACCCCTGGCTTGATTTCGACTAGCTGCCTGAAGTAAACCTGGAAGTAGTGAGGGTCTCATATGGCTCATATCAGAAGAGATGGGGTTTTCTAATTTAGTTTGATCAGACCCTCCACCAAATATTAGAGCTGATTTTTTGTCAATAAAAGAATATGTAACACATTCATTATACCCTAATGATGCTATCTCTCTTCTAATAACAGATTCTCTTTTTTGGATTGGGGTTAGCGTACTGGTAGTTTTATTTTGTTTCAATTTAGGTAGCGGCACACCACGTAGTTTTGTCAAGGATGAAACCCGGGCAATTTCCTCAACAAGATCGGCTTCTCCCAAGATATCAGGGCGCCAAGGTGGAGGCGAAACAATGCCTTTATTATAATTAAAGCCCAAAGAGTTTAAAATATTTATTTGAGTATTTTGATCAATTTCCATTCCAACAAGTGATTGGACCTTATTTGGATTTAACTTATATTCTCTATAAAAATTTGGAATCTTTCCAGTTTCAACAATATTTGAAGCAGTGCCACCGCATAAATTCATTATCATCTGCGCCCCTAACAAAATCCCATCTTTTGTAAAATCTGGATCTACACCTCGCTCAAAACGATATCGTGCATCAGAATTTATTTTTAGGGCTCGCCCAGCCTTTGCAATTGTAATTGGATCCCAGTAAGCACTTTCGAGTAAAACATTTACAGTATTTTCAGAACAACCTGTTGAAACACCACCCATTATCCCTGCAATACTTATAATTCCTGACGCATCTGATATTATCATTGCGTCTTTTGGTAGACTATAATTTTTTTCGTCTAACGCATCGATGCTTTCATTACCTTTTGCAAAACTTACTCGCAAGCCTCCCTCAATCTTGTCAGAGTCAAACACATGAAGGGGTCTAGCACGATCCATGGTAAAAAAGTTTGTAATATCTACTAACGAAGAAATAGAACGCAAGCCAATAGATTCAATTTGATCTCTCAACCATTTTGGAGAGGGTCCATTTTTTACGCCTCTGATCATACAACTAAAAAAAACAGGACAACCATTTTCTAGTACATCATCATTAATTTTAATTTCTATTGCAGTTTGAAGCGGTCGAAATTAGAGGGGTATCTGCAGGTTTTAGCACGCCAATTCCACGCGCGGCTAAATCTCGTGCTATTCCCCGTACACCTAACGCATCAGGACGATTGGGTGTGATAGCAATGTCGATAATTGGATCAACAGCGCCTGGGTTGTGATTTGAGAGATACTCTGTGAATTTAGAACCAATGACTGGCTTACCCTTTAGTTCAATAATACCATCGTGCTCATTAGATAATCCCATTTCGCGCTCGGAGCACATCATTCCATAACTTTCAACGCCTCGAATTTTTCCCACACCGATAGTTGTATCTATACCAGGTACATAAGTTCCTGGCTTTGCTATTACTACGTAAATCCCCTCTCGGGCGTTTGGTGCCCCACAAATTATATTCAATTTACCTTCATCAGTTTCAACTTCACATATTTTTAATTTATCGGCATCAGGGTGTTTTTGTGATTTTGCAACATACCCGACAGTGAAGTCCTTAAGTGTTTCTAAAGGGTTGATGACTTCTTCAACTTCCAGCCCTAAATCGGTTAAATTATATAAAATATCGTCAACAGAAGCATCTGTTTCTAAATGTGTTTTAAGCCAATTTAATGTAAATTTCATCAGATGATTACCTCAATAGAAAATTATCGACTTAAGCCGCTATGTAAATTTGGTTGATCTAAAGAAGAAAACCCATAATGACGAAGCCAACGCAGATCGCTATCAAAAAAAGCCCTCAAATCTGGTATTCCATATTTAAGCATTGCTAGTCTATCTATCCCCATTCCAAATGCAAACCCTTGCCACTGATCTGGATCAATACCGCCAGCTTTTAATACTTTTGGATGTACCATCCCACTACCAAGAATTTCCATCCAACTTTCACCCTTCCCAACTTCTAATTTCCCATTATTCCAAGAACAACGCAGATCAACTTCAGCAGAAGGTTCAGTGAATGGAAAATGACTTGGTCTAAATCTCATTTTTAACTCATCGACCTCAAAGAATTTTTTGCAAAATTCTTCTAGGGTTCCTTTTAAATTTGCCATTGATATATTTTTACCTATAGCTAAACCTTCTAGTTGATGAAACATCGGGGTATGTGTTTGATCATAATCGCAGCGATAAACTCTACCTGGAGCGATTATTCTACAAGGAGCTCCATTGGTTAGCATGTGCCTTATTTGAACTGGACTAGTATGAGTTCGTAAAACATTCGGTGCTCTATCGTCTCCATCATCTCGATTTAAGAAAAAAGTATCATGTTCCTGCCGTGCTGGATGTTCTGGAGGAATGTTTAGTGCATCAAAGTTGTACCAATCGCTTTCTATTTGTGGGCCCTCTGCTACAGAAAACCCCATTTCTGCAAAAATAGCACTTACTTCCTCAGTAACTTGACTTATGGGATGGATGGAGCCATTGGGTTTTTTCCGAGCTGGTAGACTTAAATCTATCCACTCTTCTTTTAGCCTTTCATTAAGAACTAAATCTTCTAATTTGGATTTTTTTTCAACAAAAGCTTTAGTTACCTCATCTCTCAATGAGTTAAGGACTGGGCCAGTAGATTGACGTTCTTTCGGGTGTCATGCTCCCCAATTCACGCATTTTAAGGCTCAACTCTCCCTTTTTTCCAAGAATTTCAACGCGCAAGTTCTCTAACGAATTTTGATCATTATCTTTATTTATCAAATCTAAATACTTAATTCGTAGTTTTTCTAGCCCATCCATGTTCTCTACTCCATCTCGTTTGATTTACTGCTATCATAGAGTTGGTTAAATTCAAGCATTGTTAAAGTTCTTAAACAATATTAATTTGTAATATTTAAAATTGTAATAAGTTATCTCTTATTTTCACCATAAGTACACAACAAGATAACAAAATCTACTAGTTAGCAGATCTTCTTAAATTTATAATTGTAATTATGCTAACGCAGCTTTTACTTGATCTACAATAGAACTGAAAGCGTCTGGCTCATTTACAGCAATATCTGCTAAAACCTTACGATCTACTTCTATCCCAGCTTTATCCAAACCATTGATAAAACGGGAGTATGTTAGTTCTTCGTCGTGTGATCTTACTGCTGCATTGATACGTTGAATCCACAATGCTCTAAATGTTCGTTTACGGGCTTTGCGATCTCGCGTAGCGTATTGGTTTGCTTTATCAACTGCTTGCGTAGCAGTTCTAAAAGTATTGCTTCTTCTACCATAGTAGCCTTTTGCAGCTTTTATGACTTTTTTGTGACGGGCGTGAGTTACTGTACCACTTTTTACTCTAGACATATCAAGGTCCATCGCTGCGGTATTGATGATCTTAGCGTCGGCAGCGCACAATGCAGTCGTGCCACGCGCGTTACGCAAAAACTTGTTTGTGCGTTTGATCATACCGTGTTGTTTGCCAGCTTGACCTCCGATGACCGGCCAGTAGCCGTCACTTTAAAGCGCTTTTTCGCGCTTGATTTGGTCTTCATCTTGGGCATTTCAGTCTCCTATTTAAGGTCGTTTGACGCACGACTCGGCATGCCACTGTCGGCCGGCCGCGCGCTAGAAATTGGGTTTTATGCATGAACGCCATCCAGGGCAAGCGTTTTATCACTATCTTATGCAATTATTATTAAATCTTCTTGACCCTTATAAAAAAGAACCGCATATGCAATTATCATGATTAAAATTTCGCACATACGTAACTTTAGCATTGTGGCACATATTGACCACGGGAAATCAACCTTAGCTGATAGATTAATTCAACAGACTGGTACTGTTGCTGAGCGAGATATGGAAGAGCAGATGCTTGACACAATGGATATTGAACGAGAGCGAGGAATAACCATAAAAGCCAATTCCGTAAGGATTGAATATAAGGCAAATGATGGTGAGTTATACATATTAAATTTAATTGATACTCCAGGGCATGTGGATTTCGCTTACGAAGTATCACGTTCAATGCGTGCAGTAGAGGGTTCCTTGCTTGTAGTTGATGCATCGCAAGGAGTTGAAGCTCAAACCTTAGCTAATGTGTACCATGCAATAGAAGCTGATCATGAAATAGTTCCTGTTTTAAATAAAATTGATTTACCTGCTGCTGAACCTGAACGCGTAGCACAACAAATTGAAGATGTGATTGGTATAGATGCAACAGATGCCGTTAGAATTTCTGCAAAAACGGGATTGGGAATCCCAGATGTGTTGGAGCGGATTGTTACAAGCTTACCTGCACCAATTGGTAACCCTGACGCTCCATTAAAAGCAATGCTGGTAGATAGCTGGTATGATGCATATCTTGGAGTTGTTGTTTTGATCCGGATTCATGATGGCTTTTTAACAAAAGGGTGATAAGATTAAAATGTTGAATACCAACGCAACCTATCAAGTTGATCGCGTAGGTGTTTTTAAGCCTCAAATGGAACCTATTGATAGCTTGGGTCCAGGAGAGATGGGTTTTTTAACTGCGAGTATAAAACAAGTCCGTGACACTCGCGTTGGAGATACCATCACGCATGAAAAAAAAGGAACAACCATAGCATTACCTGGTTTTAAACCATCACAACCTGTAGTTTTTTGTGGTCTTTTTCCAGTTGATAATTCGGAGTTTGAGGATTTGCGAGAGGCAATTGAAAAATTATCCCTCAACGATGCTTCATTTACTTATGAAATGGAAACCTCTGCTGCTCTTGGGTTTGGTTTTCGATGTGGGTTCTTAGGTCTTCTGCATTTAGAGGTTGTTAGAGATAGGATAGAAAGAGAATATGATATAGCGTTAATAACAACGGCGCCGTCAGTTATTTATCATATCTTCATGAAGGATCAGAGCACTATTGAGTTACATAACCCCGCTGATATGCCAGATTTAACTTATGTTGAGCATATTGATGATCAAGAATTAAAGCAACTATTTTAGTAGTACCTATATCTAGGGCAACAATGAATTATCTTCATTCGTAGTATTCAAATAGATCTAACTTATGCTGGTGCTCGAGCAATGGTTGTTTACGACTTCCATTAAATGAAGTTGTATTTGATTTTTATGATAGATTAAAATCAGTCACAAGTGGATATGCGAGTTTTGATTATCAGATTGAAGGTTATCGCCAAGACTACTTAGTAAAGATGCAAATCATGGTTAATGATGAGCCAGTCGATGCTCTTTCTACAATGGTTCACCGAGATCGTGCTGACGCAAGAGGTCGTGCGATGTGTGAAAAGCTAAAAGACTTAATTCCTAGGCATATGTTTAAGATCCCTATTCAGGCGGCGATAGGAGGGCGATTATATCCAGAGAAACAGTTAAGGCTTTAAGAAAAAATGTTACTGCAAAATGCTATGGTGGTGATATTTCTAGAAAGAGAAAATTATTAGATAAACAAAAAAATGGTAAAAAGAAAATGCGCCAATTTGGTCGTGTAGATATTCCTCAGGAAGCATTTATATCTGCACTAAAAATGGATTAGTTTAAGTATTTATTCGTGATCACCACTGAAAATTAATTTTTCGTCGACTGGTGAAACTCGTATAATATTTGTTGTACCTGGTTTGTTAAATGGGACACCAGCTGTTACAATAATTTGTTTGTCTATAGTTGCAAAGTTATATTTTTTTGCAGCTCTAGCTGCACTAATTACTGCCTTCTTAAATCTATCGACGTGTCCTGTGATTACGCAATGAGCACCCCAGTGTAAACACAGTCGCCGCGCAGTTTTTATAAGAGGCGTAAGAGCTATTATTGGAACTCGGGGTCGTTCTCTTGATACTAGCGATGCTGTTGTGCCGGAGTGAGTAAAGCAGCAAATGGCTGTAACTTCTGTTGTTTCCGCGATTTCACGTGCTGCAACAGTGATAGCATCAGCTACGGTTTTTCTCTGACCTGAGCGGGTGCTATCGATTAATTCCCTGTAGGCGGGATCATTTTCGATTTCTATGGCTATGTTATCCATGGTTTTTACTGCATCTATTGGGAAATTACCGGCCGCACTTTCTGCTGATAACATTACGGCATCAGCGCCTTCATATATAGCAGTCGCTACATCGCTTACTTCTGCTCTAGTGGGCATTGGAGAATCAACCATACTATCTAACATTTGTGTTGCAACAATTACTGGTTTTGCTACATGCCTACATGCCATTACAAGTCTTTTTTGTATTGGTGGTATAGCTTGAACAGGCATCTCTACGCCTAGATCACCCCGTGCAATCATAATGCCATCAGAAACTTCTAATATTGAATTAAAGTCTGTTACTGCAGACGGTTTTTCGATTTTTGATAATATTGATGTCCGACCTTTAGCAAGTTTTCTAGCTTCATTTACATCTTTTGCGCGCTGTACAAAAGAAAGTGCTAACCAATCGATACCTAAATTACATGCAAACTCTAAATCTATTTTGTCTTTTCTAGATAGAGCTGCCGTTGGTATAATAGTTTGTGGAACATTTATACCTTTTTTATCAGAGATTCTTCCACCAATCTCTACAATACATTTTATCTGATTTTTGGCCACCGACTTTACCTTTAGACGGATTTTGCCATCATCTACAAGGATACTATCACTAGCTTTGATCACATTAAAAATCTCTTTATGAGGTAAAAAAACTCGATTTTGATTTCCAGGTTTATCAATTAAATCAAACAAAAAATCGCTATCATTCTGCAAGTCCACACTTCCATTCTCAAATACGCCACATCGTAATTTAGGTCCTTGTAAGTCTGCCAGGATAGAGGGGACGATCTAGATCTTTCTCTATTTGTCTTATAATTGTGTGTTTTGACTTAATTTCTGCATGGGACCCATGGCTCATGTTAAGTCTAAAAACATCTGCGCCACTTTCAAAAAGCGCTCGGATTGTATCATAAGTTTCAGAAGCGGGCCCTAATGTAGCAACAATCTTAACATTTCTTAATCTTCTCACGTCTATTACCTTTTTGCTTCATTTGATCTATTTATATCATAATTATGGTTGTGATATATCAATTATTATAATATAGCAGAATTTATTTATAAAAGGCATTTTCTAATTTGCCTGCTGAATTAATCATTTTAACAACTTTTATATGATCAATTTCTTGTCTTCTTCTATTAAATTGTTGTTTGCTAATATCAATATTCAATTGATTAAAGAATATTGCATTATCTGACTTTGATATGAACCGTCATATTTCCTATGATATTGGAGCAGCAAGATTGAGTAGAGAATTGGGAAAACAGTTAAAATCAACAGTGATTTTATCAAACTTCTCACGATTAGTGATTGATCCAAATAGGGGTGAAGATGATCCAACTTTAATTATGCAACTCTATGATGGGTCAATTATTGAGGGTAACCGAAATTTAAAAAATAGTGAAATAAAAGCCAGATTAGATTTTTGTTACCGACCTTATCATGATGAAATAAAGCGATTAATAACTATTAAAAAGCCTAAAATTTTAATATCAATTCATAGTTTTACACCAAAACTTAAAGGAGGAGCCAAGCGACCTTGGCACGTTGGAGTGCTCTCTGCCAGAGATAGACGGGTAGCAAATCCTTTATTAGCCCACCTAAAAGGAAAAGATGATATAAATTGTGGAGATAATGAGCCATATTCAGGTTCACTTATTGGTGATACAATGTACTATCACGCGTTAAATGATAATCGATTACATGTTTTGATTGAAGTTCGTAACGATTTAATTAGCACGATAGATGGGCAGTTCTTATGGGCAACGAAATTAGCAGATGCATTGAGAGAAATTAAAATAGAAGTTGGCTTTGAAAAGGATAAATTTAATGGATAAAAAATTAATTTTACAAGTTGAAGCAGCAGTTTTCAGAACTATTCGTGATCACTTGCAAAATAGATCTGACGTTCAAAACATTGATATGATGAACACAACAGGATTTTGTCGAAACTGCTTGGGTAGATGGTATAAAGAGTCAGCTCATAAATTAGGTATTGAGATGACTAAAGAGGAATCCCAAGAAATTGTTTATGGAATGCCTGCTTCTGAATGGAAAAGCCGATATCAGATAGAAGCAACTGATGATCAAAAAAAGCTGTTTAAAACTACTCACAAATAAGTTTAACTATCAATATTAAAGGTTTGGTAATATCTCAATAAAATATAATTATAAATTTAATCGCATTTTACATGAAGCTTGATCAAAATAACAAACGTAGAAAACGTGGTTTTAAAAGTGCATCAAGCTTGCTGCAGAAGCAGATCCAAAAGGCAAGTGAAACGCGCGGATTCGCAGTGTCTAAGCTATTGACAAACTGGACGGAAATCATTGGTACAGATCTTGCTAAAATTGCCAAACCAGTGAAGGTTAATTATGGACGAGAAGGACTGGGAGCTGGTTTAGTTCTTTTAACGAATGGTGCGAATGCGCCGATTGTACAGGCTCAGAGCAAGCAGATAATAGATCGTGTGAATGGTGTTTATGGGTATAATGCAATCTCACGTGTTAGGATTACTCAAATTGATCCCAATGAGTTAATCGACGAAAAAAATGAAGGTTCAATTAGTTTAGTAAAACCAAGTGAGTTAGATAAAACAAAAGCAAAAGATGAAGTAAATGGAATTAAAGATAATAGTTTAAATGAGGCTTTGTGGTTATTGGGTGCAAATATCATTTCAAAATCATCAAAATAAATGAGAGGAAACTTAAAAATGAATCGATTACAACTTATAATAAGTGTTTGCATAGCAGTGCTAATTGGTGGTTATTATTATTTGTCGTCTAGTGATACATCTACTGAACTTGATAGTATGTTATTAGCTGAGAAAAGTGATAGCTATGTTTTGCCAATGTCGACTGAAAAGAAAAATTTAAAACTGACGAATATCTCTAGTATACTTATTGAGGACATGGTCCTTGGTGATCCAAACGCTCCTGTCACCATCATAGAATATGCTAGTTTCACTTGTCCACATTGCAAAAATTTTCATGAAGGGACATTTAAAAAGTTAAAGCAAAATTACATAAATACAGGTAAAGTTAAGTTTATTTTGAGGGATGTATATTTTGATCGATATGGTTTGTGGGCCGCTATGGTTGCCAGATGTGACAGTTCAAATAAATTTTATGGAATTGTTGATGAAATTTTCAGAAAACAATCTGAGTGGACTGATGGTGCGGAAAACATTAATATAGCTAATAATCTCAGAAAAATTGGTTTGGCTGCAGGAATGAACAGTGAGACAATAAGCGCCTGTTTAAATGACGGTGATATGGCGCAAGCGCTTGTGGATGTTTATCAGACCAATGCTGAAAGAGATCAAATTAGCTCTACGCCTTCATTTTTAATAAATGGAGAGAAAATGAATAATTCATCTTATTCAGAGTTTGTTTCAAAGATCGATGAGCATCTAAAGGGTTATTAAATGAATTATCCTTTAGAAGGCCTAAAAGTGATTGAGTTGGCCCGAATACTGGCTGGGCCGTGGGCAGGGCAGACTCTTTCTGATCTGGGAGCAGAAGTTATAAAAGTTGAGAGCCTTAATGGAGATGATACGCGGCAATGGGGTCCTCCTTTTGTTCAAAATGATGATGAAACTCTGCATCATATTTTCATAGTTGTAATCGAGGTAAAAAATCAATTTGTGTTGATTTGAAAACCTTAGAAGGTCAGAAAATAATAAAAGATCTTGTATCTGAATCAGATATATTGATTGAAAATTTTAAAGTAGGTGGATTAAGCAAATATGGTTTAGATTTTGAAAACCTCATTAAAGTTAATCCAAAGTTAATATATTGTTCAATAACAGGCTTTGGCCAAACTGGTCCTTATGCGCATAGGGCTGGTTATGATTACATTATTCAAGGAATGTCAGGTTTAATGTCAATCACTGGGGAGCCAGATGGGCAACCTCAGAAAATGGGTATAGCAGTGACTGATATCTTGACTGGTTTATATGGTGTTACTGCAATCCTAAGCGCGGTTATTCAGCGAGAGAAAACTGGGCAAGGACAGCATATAGATTTAGCATTATTAGATGTGGCAACATCAGTAACTGCAAATCAGGCAATGAATTATTTAACTACAGGGAATGTTCCAACGCGTATGGGAAATGGTCATCAAAATTTAGCTCCTTATCAAGTTTTTGATTGTAAAGATGGTCATATAATAATTGCCACAGGAAATGACGCGCAATATCAACGATTGTGTAAATTGTTAGAGCGTACAGAGATTGCTTGATAAATTATTTTTAACAAATGCAGATAGGTTAAAGAATCGGACTTTATTAATCGAAAATTTAAATTTTGAAACAAAACAAAGGACAAAAAAAGATCTTCTAAAACAATGCGAAAACGAAGGGATACCAGCTGGTCCAATAAATGATCTTTCTGAAGTTTTCGACGACCCACAGGTAATTTTCCGACGATTGGTCAGAAAAATAGATAATATTCCAACTGTTGTTTCACCGTATAATTTTTCTGATTCAGAAATGAATATTACGAAATCATCACCAAAGTTAGGTGAAGATACTGATGAGATTTTGGCTTATTTGAAAAATAAATAAATCAAATTATTGTTGAGAAAAAAAGTATAACTCCACATCCCAACACTAAGCCACCCCAGGAGCGCCACAATACATCAACAGCATTATCAATATCTACCGCTGTTAATTTCTTTTTCCCGTCAACATTTACGAATGGATAATTCTTAATGACTCCTTCGTATGAACGGGGTCCAGAAATTGATACGTCCAAAACACCCGCCATTGCTGACTCTGGCCATCCAGCATTTGGAGAGCGATGGAGTTTTGCGTCACGCCACATAATATTTAAAGCTGAATTGTTCTGATGGACGATACAGATTAACAGACCACTTAATCTTGCTGGTATCCAATTAAGTAAATCATCCAATCTTGCAGCAGCCCAACCAAACTGATTATATTGTATATTTTTATACCCAATCATACTATCTGAAGTGTTTACAAATTTATAAATTAAGATTCCTGGTAAACCACCAATCAAAAACCAAAAAAGTGGAGCAATTATGCCATCTGAAAAATTTTCTGCAGCACTTTCTATTGCGCTTCTTGCTATATCTGTTTCTGCAAGATTAGCGGTGTCTCTGCCTACAATCATAGCTACAGCAGTTCGTCCTTGGGAAAGATTTTTTTGGAGCCCTAAGCTAACTGCAGTAACGTGCTCGGTTAAGCTTTTATGAGATAAAAGTATTGCAACGATAAGAATTTTCCAAATAGCAGAAAATGGTAATTTCTCTATTAAGTAACCAAATATTGCTAAAAATATTACCATAGATGCAATAAAAAGAATGCCCTTATTTTTTCTATTAATGCCATTGTTGTACTTTAACTCGCACCATTTTATTATTCTTCCCATTAGTACAGTGGGATGTGGTATTTTAGACCAAATCCAAACAGGCTCACCAAGAAAAGCATCAAGAATTAATGCAAGTAAAATACAAGACAAAGTCATTAAATGATTTCCTTCAAAGCACTTTTAACTCGTTTCCAATGATCATCCCTGCTTGGGATCCCCATTCGAAGAAAATGCTTAGAATAAGGAAATGTTCTAGTTAATATGTATTTTTTACAAAGATCATTTTTGAGTTGATTTGCATTTGGTGCGAATATTAACCGGAATAAATTTGTGCCACCTATAACCTTTAAACCATTTTGAATTAAAATTTTATCAAGGGTCATTACATCATTATTTAGTCTTTTTATGGTATCTTTAGCCCAACCATGATTGGATAAAGCGTTATTTGCAATGAATAAAGCAGGTCCAGATGCAGGCCATGGACCCAGCCTACGTTTGAGATTTTTCAGAGTCTCTGGTAGTCCAATGGCGCAACCAAAGCGTAATCCAGCTAACCCCCAAAATTTACCAAAGCTTTTTAAAACTATTACACCAGGATTATTTGCATAGTTGATGAGCGAATTATTAGGAACCAAGTCACAGAAACTCTCATCAATAATAGTTAATTTTCCATTATTTAAGATTTTATCTGAGTGCCAGATTTTACCATCAGGGTTGTTGGGGTTAATCAATATACGGGCATTTGCATTTCTTGCTGAAATATTCCAGCCATTTTGTCTAAATGCAGTTTCATATTCATTGTAACTAGGTTTGTAGATATCAACATTACCTTTATCAAAGAGACTTGGTAGTGCGCTTATTATCATTGATGTTCCACTTGAGCAGATTATTTCAGCATTATCTGGAATTTTCCAGAATTTTCTTGCTGAGCGCTGGAATTCTTCAATCAAAGATTCATCTGGCAAATTCTCCCAAATCCATTTTGGAATTTCAGGAATTGGGTAAGAAGATTTATTAATACCAGTTGATAAATCAATCCAGTCTGATCTTAACCCACCATATAAGCTAATATTACGATCTAATTTACCACCATGATCTAAAAGATTCTCAGTCATTTACTTATCTTTTATAGGTGGAATTCGAGCAACAAAATGTCCTTTAATAGCTTGTGGCCATTCTCTATATGGAACTTGACCGTTTGAGCTATCAGCGTGCAAGTTAGCGTAGAAAACAATTGCTTCAGCGTCTTCTTTCAACGGTTTAAAATTTCCCAATACATAGCTCAACTTTTTATTATCTTGGATGGTAACATTACACCCGTGATCACATCCCATCAAGCAAGCATGCCTTCTTATCACAACATTTTCTTTTTGCGTTGGTATATTTTCTATTAGCTTTGCTAATTCAAAACCGTCAGGTTCCTTTAAGCCTTTGTCTTTCCAGCCTTCTCGTTTGCAGGTTTCGCAAATAGTGATGATAGTGGGCATAATATATCCTTCTTGAACCCGCTCATTAATAATAATTACAAACTTAATACAATAAATTTTTACTTTTTATTTAAGTTACTTAAAATCTGGAATGAGGTTCATCAAAATTTAAAATAGGGTTAATGGGAATAATCTGATTTGGATTGATCGAAGTATGACTAAAGTAATAATGACGAGTTGCATGATTTAGATGAACGGTTTCGCTGATGCCTTTGGTTTGATACAAGTCCCTCGTGTAAGCCCATAGGTTTTTATAATCTGTTAGTCTTTTTAGATTACATTTAAAATGTAAGTGATAAATTGAGTCAAACCTAACTAATGTTGGAAAAAGCCTCCAATCCGCTTCAGTGACTATATCACCCAGTAGGAAGCGTTGGTTAGACAAAATTCCTTCCAGCCATTCCATTGTGTCAAATAATTTTGTTACAGAGTCATCATAAGATTTTTGAGAAGTTGCAAATCCCGCTCTATAAACACCATTATTTATAGTTTCATAAATCCGATCATTAATTGGCTTTATGGCTTTATGTAATTCTTCTGGCCAATAATTACTATTATTACCGGTAATTTCATTAAAAGATGAATTGAAAATCCGTATAATTTCTGAACTTTCATTCGAAACAATTTTATTGGATTTTTTATCTAAAAGAACTGGAACTGTTACACGGCAAGTTATGTTGTTTTCTGCCTGCGTGTATATTTCACTCAAGAACCTTTTTTTATAAATTCTATCTCCAGTAGTCTCTGAAAAATTTGTATTAAAAGCCCATCCGTCTTGGAGCATTTCAGGATGTACCACATCCACACTTACATGATTTTCTAAGCCTTTCAAAACTCTAAATATGAGGGTTCTGTGAGCCCAAGGGCATGCATGAGAAACGTATAAGTGGTAACGCCCTGATTCTGGAATAAATTTTGAATCCCTATTATTGTCAATCCAATTTCTGAAAACGGCATTTTCACGTTTAAAGGTGCCATCTTTTTTCGTTAATTTTGTGTCATCTTTATTCCAGAAACCATTAATTAATTGACCCATTTTAACTGCCTTTGTTTCATTTATTAGATATTATCTACATTGCATATCGTTATTATAATGTCCAAATGCAATTTTAAGTCAAATTAATGGACAAGGTTCAATATTTTTATTTCTTAATTGTGTAACTAGAGAACATTCATTATAAAAAAGTGTGGACGAGTCAGAAATGGCCGGAAAGGTGTGCTTTAGTAACGATTTACCCAAAGTGGGGATCAATTATTGCGTCGTCAAAAAATATTTTTGAGCACTTTTCTATATTGTTAAAGAGAAAGTGCAAAATATGCGTATAGTTTTACTAATTTTATTTTTGTTAAGTTCGGCTGGTCAGGCTTATGCCCATATTGGGCATTTTGGTCAATTTGCTGATCATGGTCATATTGCAGCAGGAATAGCTATTGGATTGGCTGGAGCGATAGCCTTAATAAAAATTTTAAAGGATCGGAATAGTGAAGCTGAAGCTGAAGATTTAGAAGAAGAAACTCAGGAGGTATAATAGTTTGAAAAAGGGCATTATGATATGTGGGCACGGAAGTAGATCAAAAAGTGCTGAAGAAGAGTTTGGATTATTAGCAAAAGGCTTAAAAAATAGGTTTCCCGAAACACCAGTTGAATATGGGTTCTTAGAGTATTCAGCTCCAAATATTCATATGGGGCTTGATGCATTAAGAAACAATGGAGTTGAGCATATTATTGCTGTTCCAGGAATGTTATTTGCCGCAACGCATGCAAAGAATGATATTCCATCAGTTCTTGTTACTTATCAAAAAAAGTATCCTAATTTAAAAATAAGTTATGGGAGAGAATTGGCTCTTCATTCTGAAATGATTGCAGCTTTTGAATCTAGAATTTTAGAAAGTTTGGGATTGAATCATACCCATGATGGAGATCTATATGATACAATGTTAGTTGTTGTTGGAAGGGGTACATCAGATACATACGCAAATGCTGAAGCAGCAAAGTTAACAAGAATAGTTACAGAAAACTTAGGTTTTGGTTGGTCAGAAACTGTGTATTCAGGTGTAACTTTTCCCTCAGTTGGTCAGGGTTTGGAAATTGCCGCAAAGTTAGGGTATCGGAAAATAGTAGTTGCCCCTTATTTTTTATTTTCAGGTAAACTGATAGATCGTATATATAATTATGTTGATCGAGTGAGCGCAACGCTGCCAGATGTGAAATTTTATAAAGCACATTATTTGGCGGATCAAGATCATGTAATTAATACTTTTATTGAGAGAATTGCTGAAGCAGAAAGTGGTGAGCTGGAAGAAAACGTTGACTTGATGGCTTCGTTTAAAAAACGGCTTGATTTAGGTCAAGTTGATATTCACCATCATCATGCAGAATTTAAACCCATTGTAGATCCTGAAGATGAAGATACCCTAAGTACTCACGATCACGATCACGATCACGATCATAGTCATAGTCATAGTCATAGTCATGGAGTTTACAAACATATATCCCACCCCAACGGGCCAAGGACAATGATTGATCAAGGAGTGTGTTGCTGTTTTATGAGTCAGTTCCCAGATCACGTTATTGAGGAAGAACGTTTATTAATCAAAACAAAAAGTGGGTCAGAATAGTGATTATTTTTAGAAACTACTATGAGTATTTTTAATAATTATTTAGCTGTTGATTGGTCGGCAAACAGTAAGCCCAAGATAGGCGCAGATAGCGTTTGGTTAGCTTGGCTTTCTAAAACAGGTGAGCTTTCATTGTTCAACCCTAGAACTCGGTTTGATGCTTTGAATATTATCAAAAGATTGTTAAAAGATTCAGATGGAAGAGTTTTAGCAGGATTTGATTTTCCTTTTGGTTATCCAAAAGTCTTTTTTGATGGTCTTGGATTGCTTAAATGGTCTGATCTTTGGGCTGAGCTATTTGAAAGAATAATAGATAGTACAAATAACAATAATAATAGATTTGAAGTTGCGGATTATTTCAATTCATTATTTCCTGAAAGTGGTCCGTTCTGGGGCCATCCAATGCCAAATGATGGGAGGTATATTAATATCCCATTTAAAAAACCATTTGGATATGGATGTTTTTTACCTAATGAAAAAAGGTCGATTGAAGGTTTAATAAAATCAACAAAAACGGTTTGGCAATTGAATGGAGCTGGATCTGTAGGTGGCCAAGCGCTTCTAGGAATTCCTATTGTGGAAAGTTTGAGAAAATATGTGCCAACGTCTATTTGGCCATTTGAATCATGCATTTCCAAAGTAGTATGTGCGGAAATATACCCTTCAATGTATAAGATAGAAAATACTGAAAGAATTAAAGATGCTAATCAAGTGAAAACAGTTGTGAAAAGATTACATGCTTTAGATGTCAAAGGAGAGCTGGGACAAATTATGAGTATTCCGAGTAAGTTAAAAGGATCAGAATGCACTCATGAAGGTTGGATTTTGGGAGCAGTAAATTAGATGGTAGTTAGTTATCCAAAATTCAAAAAAAGCTTAAATTATGAGCGTGATCCTAGTGAAATATATTCTAATAGTTTTTCAACTGTTAGGCGAGAAGCAAAAATTGAGAGATTTGATTTATCCATACAACCTTTAGTTACTAGAATAATACATGCTTGTGGTATGATCGAAGTGGGTAATAGATTATCATTTTCTGAAAGTATAGGCCGCAAGGGTCGTGAGGTTCTAGCTAATGGATCTAATATTATCTGTGATTGTCAAATGGTAGCCTCTGGCATTATTCGGCGTAATTTGCCTGCACAAAATGATATATTGGTTACTATTAATGATCCAACTGTGCCAGAAAGAGCAAAATTAATAAAAAATACTATATATGGAAAAAAAATAGAGTTATGGGAGCCGTTTATAAAAGATTCAGTGGTGGCAATCGGAAATGCGCCAACCGCATTATTCCATTTATTAGAGTTGATTGATTCGGGCTTCCCTAGACCAGCTTGTATTATTGGCTTTCCAGTTGGTTTTGTTGGTGCTGCTGAAAGCAAAGCTGAATTAGCCAATAACTCAAGAGGTTGTGATTATATAACTTTACGTGGTCGAAGAGGTGGCTCTGCAATGGCAGCAGCGGCCGTCAATGCTCTGGCTGCGGGCTTGCCGGAGGAAAATGGTTGAAAAAAGTTTGGCTTAATATTGTTGGCATTGGTGAAGATGGCTTAGATGGATTAAGAAGTTCAACTAAATTGATTCTTGAGTCAGCTGAGATTTTAATTGGTGGGGAAAGACATCACAAGTTAACATCAGAGTTAAATGTGGAGAGAATTTATTGGCCTAAGCCTTTTGATTTAATGTACGAAAAGATTAAAAGTTATAGGGGTAAGAATGTTGTGATTTTGGTCACGGGTGATCCTCTTTGGTTTTCTGTAGGGGTTAAGATTGGATCTTTATTTGATAGTACTGAATTAACATATCATCCTCATATTAGTGCTTTCCAAAATGCTGCGGTAAGAATGAACTGGCCATTAGAAGATGTAGAAACAATAACTGTTCATGGAAGGCCTTTGGAAAGAATAATTCCATTTTTCCAACCAAATCAAAAATTATTAGTGCTTACTTCTGGCTCAGAAACTCCAAAACAAATAGCTGAATTACTGACTTCAAAAAGCTTTGGTAACAGCAAGCTGACAGTTTTTTCCTCAATGGGAGGAGAAGATGAACGGTTGTTTTCTGGAAAAGCTAAGAACTGGAACGAAAGTGTACCATCGTTTAACACATTGGCGATTGAATGTGTGTCTTCAATAAAGGTCTCGTTTCAAACGAGATTACCGGGTTTGCCAGATCATATTTTCCAAAGTGATGGTATGATGACCAAGCAAGAAGTCAGGGCTATTACTGTAGCTAAACTTAAGCCTGTTCGTAATGCATTGTTGTGGGATGTTGGATGTGGCTGTGGAACGGTTGCGATTGAATGGATGAGAGCTGCTCCAAACTCAAGAGCTATAGGGATTGATTCTCGACTTGATCGATGTGAGTTGACGTCAATTAATGCACTGAATTTGGGAGTTCCAGATTTAAGAGTTATTCAAGGCAATGTACCTAGCGCATTACATGAATTAGACCCACCTGACGCGATTTTTATTGGTGGAGGTTTTACGAAAGAAACTTTTGAATTGTGTTGGGCTGAGCTGAAATCAATGGGTAGGCTTGTTGTAAATGCTGTTACATTAGAAAGTGAGGCTCTTTTGTTGAATTTATATAAGAATTACGGAGGTGAACTCACAAAAATATCTATAAACAGGGTTGAAAGCATTGGTAATTCGGCAGTTTGGAAACCCTTTAAGCCAATAACACAGTGGAGTTTAGAAAAAAAATGAGTGGGATTTTGTATGGTGTTGGGGTTGGTCCAGGTGATCCCGAATTAATAACTTTAAAATCATTACGATTGATTAAGAGTGCGGAAATTATCGCTTATCCAAAGTTAGAGGGAAGTGAAAGTTTTGCTAGAACTATTATAGAAGGTTTTATTGAATTTCCAAAAAAAGAAATTGTTATGGAAATACCAATGTCAGAACAAAGGCTGCCAGCCCAAAAAGCATATGATATTGCTGCAGAAACAATATCAAGCTATCTTGAAATAGGTAAGGATGTTGTTGTGTTGTGTGAAGGTGATCCTTTTTTTTATGGATCATTTATGTATTTGCACTCGAGACTTTCTGGAAAATATAAAACTGAAATAATACCTGGAGTTTCAAGTTTAACTACATGTGCGGCAGTAGCTAACAGGCCCTTGGCAGCCCGAAATGAAGTTTTGACTATCCTACCTGGCCCATTAAGTGAAGAAGAGCTTAGCAGGAGATTATCTGATGTTAATTCAGCGGCTATAATGAAAGTTGGGCGCCATTTGCAAAAAATAAAACGGGTAATAGGTAATTTAGGATTAACAAAATTTTCTTACTATGTAGAACGAGCATCGTTAAAAGAACAGAAGGTCTTAAAATTGGCTGATGCTCCAGAGGTAGCACCTTATTTTTCCATGATACTGGTTGCAAAAGGAGAAGACCCTTGGTTGTAAAAGTTGTTGTGCTTGCTCTATCAAAGTCTGGTGAAAATGTAGCTAGATCTATAGCAGAGAAATTTGATGTACCACTTCATGGGCGTATAGATCGAGTTGAAAATGCTGACGTATACTTTGGTAATTCCCTGGAACATATTCGTGATTTATTTTTAGCGGGCTACTCAATTGTTGGAGTTTGTGCCAGTGGCATTTTAATTAGAGCGGTCGCCCCATTTATTTCTGATAAAAAAGCTGACCCACCTCTGGTTTCTGTGGCTGAAGATGGTTCAGTCGTTGTACCACTACTTGGTGGGCATTATGGTGCCAATCGGTTGGCAAAAGATATTGGAAATATTGTAAATGGAATAGCTGCTGTAACCACAGCTGGTGATATAGCACTTGGAGTTGCCTTAGATGAGCCACCGATTGGTTATTTTTTGCAAAATAGATCTGATGCCAAAGATGTAATGATGAAACTCTTGTCAGGAGAGAAAAGAAAAATTATTGGAACTAATATATTTGATTTAAAAAGTAATGACGATGGTGATGTCCTAATAGAAGTAACGTCAAAGCCCACCTTGGGATCAAAGTCACATCTAGTATATAATCCAAAAAATTGTGTTATTGGGTTGGGCTGTGCAAGGAATACTGATCCGGAAGAATTATGGAATCTTGTAGAAAACACATTGATTGAAGAAAATTTAGCAAAAGGGTGTATCGCTGCGGTAGCTTCAATTGATTTGAAAGCAGACGAAATAGCAATCAACGAGGTTGCAAAGAAACTAAAAGTTCCATTTCTCTTGTTTACAGCTGATCAATTGGAAGAAGAATTCGATCGACTGGAACATCCATCAAAGTTGGTTTTTGATGAGGTTGGTTGCCACGGTGTGTCAGAAGGAGCTGCACTGGCATGTTCTGGGCAAAAAGGAAGCTTAATGGTTCCAAAAAAGAAAACACAAAAACAAGTTGACAGATATGTAAATGAGTATGGCTAGATCACTTGTTTGGCAGTCCACGGGGAAGATTGGCAATCGTTGGTATTGGGCCTGGGCAATCAAGCTGGCGCACCCCAGAAGCAACTCGATTAATAGCAGATTCTGAAGAATTGGTTGGCTATAGCTTATATTTAGATTTGTTGGGCCCACTGACTTTTGGGAAAGATAGGTCTGATTTTCCACTTGGGGGAGAAGAGGAACGCTGTCGATATGCATTAGAACAGGCGGGAAAGGGTAAGAGGGTTTCTTTAATCTGCTCTGGAGATGCCGGAATATATGCAATGGGCGCTCTGGTGTTCGAATTGCTTGATAGATCGAAAGAGAATTTGGGAGTTTCAGATGCTGCTCGCCGAGTAGAAGTGGTTTGTACCCCTGGTGTTTCTGCATTGCAGGGTGCCGCGGCAAGGGCTGGCGCTCCTTTAGGGCATGATTTTTGCGCTATTTCTTTGTCCGACCTTCTTACTCCAAGAGAAGATATTATAAAACGAATTGAGGCTGCCGCTTATGGGGATTTTGTTATCGCATTTTATAACCCTGTTTCTTTAAATAGACGAACCTTATTGAAGGGGGCAAAAGAAACCCTACTTAAGCACAGACCGGGTGTTACGCCTGTTTTATTAGCAAAAAATTTGGGACGCACAAATGAAACCCTTTTGTATCGTAAATTAGAGGATTTGCGAGTCGATGAGGTGGATATGTTGACTGTGGTAATTGTTGGATCATCGAATTCAAAAATTGTTGAACTTGGTGGTGGACCTAGGATGTATACTCCACGTGGTTATGCTCGAAAAATAGATGGTGATTTGGCTTGATGGAAAAGGTGTCCCATCAACTTCTAAGTCAAGGAGCTTCAGGTGATCTTAGTCAAAACCTGATGTCATATAAAGAGTTAGTTGTTTTTGCTAATGCCCGTAATGAGCGTAGAATGCAAAATAGTAAAATTGGAAGAATGATATCAAATTATGAGAAATTTGAATTAGATTTAAATGAGGCAAGGGTAAGATGGCTTGTTGGTGACAACGTAAATGTATCCTTAGATTGCCAAATTGTTGGTACTAGAACTAGGGACGGACAGTTTCTATGGGCATGGGGTCATCCTTCAGTACCGGAAAAGTCTCGAATTGCAGCGGAAAAAGTTCAGATATTTGCAAATAAGCAGAAATTAATTGATTTAATGGAGCGTAAGGCGATCATTTCACAAAGTGTTGCGAAGGATTTTTCAAATATAACTGCATTTTTAAACGAGGCAGATGGTACTTGGGTGGGAAATTATGGCGATGGTGAAGTGTATTTGGTTTATTATGAAAATTCAAAAGTGGATAAAGAATGACAGTTTATTTTATTGGCGCTGGTCCAGGTGATCCTGATTTAATTACGGTAAAGGGGCTTAGAAAAATACAAGAATGTGAAGTGTGTCTCTATGCCGGATCTTTAGTTCCAGAGGATGTAGTTAAAACCGTTAAACCGGGAACATTGGTCATGGATACAGCCCCGATGACGTTAGATCAAACGCACAGTGCTATAGAAAGAGCACATAAAAATGGACACAATATATCAAGAGTACATTCAGGAGATCCGTCTTTATATGGTGCGATAGCGGAGCAAATAAGAAGATTAGTTAAATCTAAAATACCTTTTGAAATCATACCAGGTGTTCCAGCCTACGCAGCAATGGCTGCTGCAATGAAGCAAGAATTAACAATACCAGAAGTGGCTCAATCAATTGTGCTAACCAGAACTTCAATGAAATCTACTGGAATGCCTCCAAATGAAACTATTGAAAACTTTGCAAAAACTGGCACTACCTTAGCTATACATCTTTCGATAAGAAATATGCGCAAACTGGAACGTGAGTTAACACCGTATTATGGGGCAGAATGTCCGGTAGTAGTGGGGTATCGCCTAACATGGCCTGATGAGTTGCTTATAAGGGGTACCTTATCAAATATAAGAAAGAAGGTACGTGACGCAAAGATTACTCGTACTGCTTTAATCATGATTGGACCTGCATTAGACGAGAATATTCTATTTAACGATAGTGCTCTTTATGACTCAACAAAGCCGCATGTTTTGCGCCCTGTTAGTGGTATAGAGTTAGAAGAGCCAAATAATACATAGAGAAATATTAAATAATCTGAAGTTTTCGCTTGATTTTTTTTATTTTGAGTGGCCCATTTAACTTGGGGAACATTTTAATGATTTATGACTTACCAAAAGATGTTATGGACGGTTTGCAAAAAGCTAGGCAAGCAGATTACTCTAGAAAAAATAGATTAAGAATAATGGTTGGAGACTCTATTTTTCCGATATTACGTTATTGGGAAACTGGTTTTTCATTAGATGCAAAGGTTTCCCCCATATTACGAGGCCTAATAGACATTTACGATGGCGCTACTCATTTATCTCAAGGCTTAATTATTTTATCTTCTATAAAAGGAGATGAACGTATTTTTGAATTTAAGCGCAATACTCATGCAGTAGATAAAGCACCATTAGATTTTGAGAAAGAAAATGGAAAACCTGTAGCCTTACTCCAGTAAGACACATAATTTTTACACGAATCTCAGATAGACATTCATACGACAATATGATTAATTATTAAAATTAATTTATGATTATGAGTCAATAAAGCGAATAAAATTCTAAAAATCTTTATATTTTTGTTAATATTCAGAGGATATTCTTTAGAAAATTTGTTAATCGTTATAGCGAAAGTTTGAATTTTAGGAGAAAAAAAATGATTAAGACCCCATATTTATTGTTTCTAGGCGATGCTCCAGATGCTTTAGCTGCAAAGGTGGCACAAGGTATAAAAGATTGGAGACCAGACGCGAGTATTGGACAGCTTCGAATGTCTGGATGTAAAGCTGATATGGGATTGCCTGAGATGTCACTAGAGTCTGCTAAAGAAGCAGGTGCTAAGACGTTAGTTATAGGGGTGGCAAACAGAGGTGGTATTATTTCAGATGCTTGGAGGGAAGTTTTGATTCAAGCGTTAAATGCTGGTTTTGACATAGCGAGTGGGTTACATAATTTATTGATAGATGAGCCTGAATTAGTTAATGCAGCAAAAATAAATAAATGTCAGTTACATGATGTTCGAGTTCCAACTGTAGACTATCCAATAGCCAATGGAAAAAAGAGAACAGGTAAGCGCTGCCTTGCTGTTGGAACTGATTGCTCAGTTGGAAAGATGTATACAGCTTTAGCAATGGATAAAGAGATGCATCGTCGTGGGTTGAAATCTACGTTTCGTGCAACTGGTCAAACTGGTATCTTAATAACCGGAAATGGTGTGCCGTTGGATGCGGTAATTGCTGATTTTATGGCGGGTTCAGTTGAGTATCTAACGCCCGACAATGATAGTGATCATTGGGATATGATAGAGGGTCAGGGGTCACTATATCATGTATCTTATTCTGGGGTCACGATGGCCTTGGTACATGGTGGTCAACCAGATGCACTAATATTGTGTCATGAGCCAACTAGAGAGCACATGCGTGGGTTGCCTGAATATCAACAACCTTCCTTGAAAGAATTGCAAGAAGTGGCGCTGACATTAGCTCTTGTTGCAAACCCTAAATGCAAAGTAATAGGCATTTCTGTAAATACTCAGCATATGTCTGAAGCTAGTGCAATCAAACAGCCGAATCTCTAGAAAATGAATTTGATGCAGCGGTGGATCCATTTAGACTTGGTGCAGGTCAATTATGTGATGCTTTAGAAAAAATATAATTATTTGTATTTTAGATGTATTCAATTAGAAGAATGGAAAATAATTATGGTAATTACCGTTAGTTCAGATATTTTCAAACTTGCAAAGGTATTTACAATCTCACGTGGTTCCCGAACTGAAGCCAAAGTTTTGACTGTAAGAATTTTGAAGGATGGTATTACGGGCTGGGGTGAATGTGTCCCCTATAGCAGGTATAATGAAACATTAGATAGTGTGGAGAGACAGATAAAAGGTCTTTCGATGGGAATTAATAGAGTGAGCTTATTGGATGAACTGCCAGCTGGTGCCGCTCGAAATGCAGTTGATTGCGCCTTGTGGGATCTTGAGGCCAAATCTAAAAATAAACGCGTCTGGGAAATTTTAAATCTAAAAATTCCAATGCCACAAATTACTGCTTATACATTATCTTTGGGAACGCCTGAAAATATGTATAACCAATCTATTGAAAATAATTATCGACCATTACTTAAAATTAAATTGGGTGGTGGAGAAGAAGATATTGCGCGTATTGAACAGGTGAGGTTAGGCGCACCAAATTCCAGAATTATTGTGGATGCAAATGAGGGATGGTCGCTGGAACTTTATCGGGAATTAGCACCTGTTTTGCTAAGGTTGGGTGTGGAAATGGTTGAGCAACCCTTTCCTTCGCATCAAGATGATGCACTGTTAGAAATTGAACGAGTTTTACCAGTTTGTGCGGATGAAAGCTGTCATGATAGAGGGAGTTTAGAAAACCTCCATGGAAAATATGATATAGTTAATATCAAGCTTGATAAGACTGGTGGTTTAACAGAAGCACTTGAGCTTCGCTCAGCTGCTCAAAAAGCTGGTTATAAAGTTATGGTGGGCTGCATGGTTGGTTCCTCACTTGCTATGGCTCCAGCTACTTTAATAGCGCAAGGTGTTGATTTTACTGATCTTGATGGACCATTATTGTTAGCAGAAGATCGCAAAAATCCATTAAAATATAATGAAAATGGGGTTTACCCACCAGAAAAAGAACTTTGGGGATAGGAGTTAAGATGAGTCGACTAGTTTATGTTAATGGAGAATATCTTTTTGAAGAGAAAGCAACTGTATCAATTTTTGATCGTGGCTTCCTCATGGCCGATGCTGTTTATGAAGTGACATCTGTTTTAGATGGTAAATTGTTAGAATTTGAAGGACATTTGAAAAGATTGAAAAGATCCTTGTCTGAGTTAGATATGCCTGAGCCAGCAGAAATTGATAATCTTCTTGATATACATCGGAAGTTGGTGAGAGATAATAATGTTGATCAAGGTGGTGTTTACTTGCAGGTGACCCGTGGGGTTGCGGACCGAGATTTTATTTATCCAAAAAATGTTAAACCAACATTAATTATGTTTACTCAATCAAAAGACATTTTAGGGTCAGAATTAGTAGAGAAGGGTATGAAAGTAATATCAATTGCTGATTTACGTTGGGGGCGGAGAGATATAAAAACCGTACAGTTGTTATATCCATCTATGGGTAAAATGATGGCTAAATCAGCTAATTGTGATGATGCGTGGATGGTAGAGGATGGATATATTACTGAAGGAACCTCAAATAACGCTTATATAGTTGTAGATAATAAAATTATAACACGAGAGCTATCTAATGATATTTTACATGGTATTACTCGAGACTCAGTTTTGCGTTATGCCAAAGAAGCTCAAATGGAAATTGATGAAAGACCGTTTTCAGTAGAGGAAGTTAAGTCTGCGGATGAAGCATTCATTACTTCTGCATCTACTTTTGTCATGCCTGTTGTTGAGATGGATGGTACGTCTATCGGAGGAGGGCAACCTGGTGGAGTATCAAAAAGATTGAGAGAAATTTATATAGAAGAAAGCCGAAAAAGGGCAATTTAAATTTGATGGATGTTCTAGTTATTGGTGCGGGACCAGCGGGGCTTATGGCTGCAGAAGTTTTGGCTTCGCGTGGACGTGAAGTTACTATTGTTGATTCAAAGCCATCTTTCGGTCGTAAGTTTTTAATGGCTGGAAAATCCGGTCTTAATATAACTAAAGAAGAGTCTTTTGATTGCTTTATGCAGAGCTTTAGAGAAGATAAGATAAAACTCGAACCAATATTGAAAGTGTTTGGACCTGAACAAATTAAGAAATGGGTTCAAGACCTAGGGCAAGAAATATTTGTTGGCTCTACAGGCAGGATTTTTCCAAAATCAATGAAAGCATCTCCTTTACTCAGGGCATGGTTGCAAAGACTTAAAGAATATGGCGTGAGGTTTGAAACCAACCATAAATGGATTGATTGGGACGATAGTTTCGTTTTTGACACGCCAAGTGGTAAAAGGCTTTTCAAACCTAAGACTGTTATTTTGGCTCTTGGTGGTTCAAGTTGGTCTAAATTGGGTTCAGATGGAAAATGGGATAAAATACTTAAGGCAAGAAAAATTAATCTAAATCAGTTTAAGCCAACAAATGTTGGTATTAGAGTCGATTGGTCTAAATTTATGCATAAATATGCTGGGGAGCCACTAAAGAATATAAAAATGTCTTCTGGAGATTTGGTAATTAAAGGCGAAGCAATGGTTACTGAAAGTGGACTGGAGGGTGGTGGCATTTATGAATTAAGTGCGTCTTTACGAGATGGTGGTAATCTTGCAATCGATATGTTTCCAAATTCAAATCTAAATCATATAATTTCATTATTATCTAAATCTCAGAAAAAAAATAGCATTGGAAACCATTTGAGAAAAACATTGAAATTAAAAGGTGTGAGGTTGGCTTTGGTTAATGAGTTTCTTCGACCGTTTCCATCAGACGTCAAAACATTGGCGCGCTCACTTAAACATTTGGAAATAAATTATTTAGGAACACAACCCATTGATCAGGCAATTTCAACATCAGGGGGCGTTCCTTTTGCGGCTTTAGATGAAAACTTAATGTTGAGAGAAGAGCCACAAGTTTTTTGTGTGGGTGAAATGATCGACTGGGATGCCCCAACTGGGGGCTATTTGCTTACTGCATGTATTTCAACTGGATATTGGGTTGGATTAAATGCCTGAGAATTAAATTACCTCATAAGAACCACTTTTAAGATTGTTTAATTTCCATTCCCCAACCTGAGCTCTTATTAAGCGCAAAGTTGGATGTCCAACGGATGCAGTCATTCTCCTAACTTGGCGATTTCTACCTTCAGAAATTATAATTTCGAGCCATTGTACCGGTATACTTTTTCTCTCTCTAATTGGAGGAATTCGTGACCATAACTGTTCTGGTTGATTAATTTTTCTAACTTTTGCTTTTGAGGTCATTCCGTCCTTTAACATCACCCCTGTACTCAATTTTTCTAAACTTCCTTCAGTAACCGTTCCCTCTACTTGTACCCAATATGTTTTTTCCATTTTATATTTGGGATCACTTATTCTGGATTGTAGGCACTCCATCATCAGTTAAAACTAACAATCCTTCACTATCTTTATCTAATCTACCTGCCGGGTAAACATTTGAAATACTTATGTAATTGGATAAATTATTTCGCTCATGAGACTGAATATCATTATCCGTAAATTGAGATAAAACATTAAAGGGCTTGTTAAACAAAATAATCATAAACTTATAAATATCTCATTAACTAAGTCAATTCCATCTGTTTTTACTTGCCTTTTTTTTCAAATTTTGCAAACAAATAATTCTCAGGGCGGGGTGTAATTCCCCACCGGCGGTAAGCAAACTATTTGTAAGCCCGCGAGCGCTTTGACAATGTCAAAGGTCAGCAGATCTGGTTAAAATCCAGAGCCGACGGTTAAAGTCCGGATGGAAGAGAATGGTAGGGCTTAGCTAGTATGCTTTTCCTGACCGTTATCGCCTTGGGTGACGTGTCTTTGAAGGAAGGGAAATACTATGACACACACCCGATACGCTTTTATAAAAGCTAAATGGCATTCAAATATTGTGGATCGTTCTTTGGACGGTTTTTTTGAAGTCATACCAAAAGATCAAATTGATATTTATGATGTGCCAGGGGCGTTAGAGCTACCACTTATGGCAAAATTACTTGCTGAAACTGGCAAGTATTCAGTTATAGTTGCTGCTGCATTTGTTGTAGATGGTGGTATTTATAGGCATGATTTTGTTGCTCAAGCAGTTGTTGATGGTTTGGTAAGAGCAAGCATGGATACTAATATCCCAATTTTGTCTATTTCTCTAACACCACATCAGTATCAGGAAACTGAATTTCATGATAAAGTTTTTCAAAGTCATTTTAAAGAAAAAGGTCGAGAGGCGGCAAATGCCGCTTTAGGTATAATTGAAGCTCGAAGTAAAATTTAATTTAGGTTATTCTAGGGCTCCTGTTATAAAATAATTCAAAGCACCAGTTTTATTCAAAAACTAGTGTAATATGGAGTTCTATTTTGTTAAGTCTAGTAATTAACAGATTTGCAAATCTATTTTACGAAGTACGGTCTCTAAATGAAAAAGATTAAACGCTCCTTTGCCTTATGGTGCTATTATCAGTTGATGAAGCGAGCAGATAGACATGTCGAACGTCGGCTTAGGTCAAGACTTTTGATGGGAAAAGAGGACCCAGAAAGATTAGAAGAAAGATTAGCTTATGCATTTTTATTAAACACAGCCATATGATTTGGTTTCATGCAGCCAGTGTTGGCGAGTCATTGTCTCTGGTGGAATTAATTAAACGAATTTCCTCTTCACAACCTGATTATAATTTTCTGATTACAACTGGAACTATTACTTCAGCGAAATTAATTTTATCTCGATTGCCAAGTAATGCTGTTCATCAATATATACCCGTAGATACACCAAAAGCTGTTGAAAAATTTTTAGATAGATGGAGGCCTAGTTTAGCTATTTGGACTGAAAGTGAATTTTGGCCAAACCTTATTAGCTTCACCTCTGCCCGAGACATCCCTATGATTCTAATAAATGCCAGAATCTCAGAAAAATCATATAGAAGATGGCGGTTTTTTAAAAAATCTTTAAAAAATGATATAGAAAATGGTGGTACGTTACGAACTAAAAAAGCAGCATTATCATTTTATGATAAAAATGGAGTTAGTTTAATTACGGATATAGCACAACTAACTTCATCATATGATGCTGTTACTTACGCAAATATACTTTCAAAGCAAATTTTGAACAATGAATCTGTAACTGGTTCATCCGATGTTGATAGATTATATCAAAATACATTTACACAATCATATGATACTAATATAACCATAGAAAGTGGTTCGGCTACGTTAATTTCTGATTTAATTACAATTGTTGCTGATACAATATATGACCCAATAACAAAACCTCAAGAAAAAATTGAATTTGTTAGTAATTATCCGATTCCAAGGGGTGATTCATTATCACCTGTTGTGGCTGGTAAGTTGGTATTATCGTTTGTTGGTGGTTCGTTTGTTCCTATTGGGGGACATAATCCATTTGAACCAGCAGCATTGGGTTCAGCAATATTACATGGTCCTTATGTTGAGAATTTTAAAGAAATTTACAACCGGTTAAATGTAGCTGGAGCAGCTGTTAAGATTGAAGAGGCATCAGAGTTAGGTGTTAAATTAATTGAGACCCTTTCTCCAGAGAATGCTGCAAAATTGGCTCAATCGGCTTGGGAAGTATCTTCAAACGGTGCAGAAATTACTGACAGAGCGATAAAATTAATTTATGAAAATTTATCGCTGGGAGATCTTTAATGCGTGCACCTAAATTTTGGGAGAATGATAGAGCTTCGCCAGGGGTCTTATCAAACCTGCTATCACCGATCTCATGGTTTTGGATGTTTGGCACTATGTTAAGAATGAGGAGAGTTCCTAAAAAGATTAATGTACCCGTAATGTGTGTTGGCAATATTAATTTAGGGGGTGTGGGAAAGACCCCTAGTGTTATAGCTATAGTAGAAAAACTAAAAGCTAAAGGTTTGACCCCCCATATTATCTCTAGAGGTTATGGGGGAAAGTTGACGGGACCTGTGTTGGTTACTAAAAACTTTAATTCAGACGAAGTGGGAGATGAGCCGGCTGTTACTTTCAGCCTTTGCTCCAACGTGGGTTTCAAAAGATCGGGTTGAGGGAACGAGAGCAGCGATTGAAAATGGTTGTGATATTATTATTTTAGATGATGGTTTTCAAAATGGATCTTTGCATAAGGATTTTTCAATAATAGTAGTTGATGCAAAGGTTGGTTTTGGAAATGAAAAAATCTTCCCAGCTGGTCCATTGAGGGAACCTGTGAAGGTTGCTTTCAAAAGAGCTGACCTGATAATTTTAATTGGAAAGAATGAAGATAAAGAAAGTTTTAAAAAACTACATGAACCATTTTCTTTACCAGTCTGCAGTGCATATGTGGAAACTGTTAAGATGGGAATGGATTGGAAAGATACCCGGGTCTTAGCATTCGCTGGTATTGGTTATCCTGAAAAATTTTTTGATATATTATACCAAAAGAACGAATTATTTGAAAAAGAAGGTGCTATTTATGAGCCATGGACTAAAATGGAATACAAAGATTAGAAATGGATGCAAAAAAATATAATGCTATGTTGGTAACCACAGAAAAAGATGCCGTGCGCTTGTTTGAAGATATTAAGCCCATTTGACTCTTCCAATAAGGTTAGTAATTGATGATTGGAAAATAATTGATCAGAAATTAGAAAAAATAATTCAAGAGTTTAAAAAAAAATAAATTACAATCACAATACTGGATAAAGTTTACAAATTTCTAATATTTATCACCTTTATATGCACTTTGATTATTATAGAAAATAATCACCATCAGATATCAAAATTAAGTCTTTTAATTTAAATTATATTGATTGGTAATTCTTTTATTCCATTTACAAAATTGGATCTCAAGTACTTATGTGGTGCAACCTGCTGGATAGATTTTATTCTCTTTGATAGTTCTTGGAAAAGGCAACGCACTTCTAATCTTGCTAGCCATATTCCTAAACAAATATGTGGTCCGCCTTGTCCAAACGATTGATGTTTATTTGGTTTGCGATATAAATCTACCTCGAAAGGGTTCTCGAATGTATTTGGATCCCTATTCCCTGATGCAAACCAGTATAAAACTTTGTCCCCTTCTCTTATAAATTTGTTATGGATTTCAAAATCTTCAGTAGCGGTTCTTCTGAAATAATTTACAGGGCTAGCCCAGCGGATTATTTCATCTGGCGCTGTTTCCCACACTAATGGATCATTTTTCATTTGATTTAATAATTCTGGCTGATGGCATAAAGCATGAATGCCCGCAGCTATTGAATACCTGGTCGTATCATTTCCCGCTGCCACAAGTTGGCAAAAAAAGTTTTTAAATTCAGTTTCTGATATTTTTGAGCCATCTTCAGAGGGTTGTAAAATCATGTGTAAAATCCCGTCTGTTTCACCAGCTTTTGATTTTTTTTCCATTAAAGTTTTGGCATATTCGTATAATTCAGCTCCTGCTGGTGAATTATGGGGCATCATGCGAAATTCATTAGTATCTAGTTTATCTAGTACGTGATCTGTAAAATCTGGATCAGTATTTGCAATGAGGGCATCACCTTTTTCGACCAACCAAGGTAGATCCTCTTCAGGTATCCCAAGTATACGACCCAACATTCGCATAGGCAATTCCCGAGCGATTTTTTTTGTAGCATCAAAACTACCCATTGGTAAGGTGACATCAAGAATGTCAGAACATAAACTACGAATGCTTTCTTCAAATTTCATTATCACGGGCCCTGAAAAAGCCTTTGCAACTTTCATTCTTGAGTTTCTGTGTTCAAAGCCATCGACTTCTTGAAATGTACGTCTAGCCATATATTCTTCATAACTCTGATCTTCCATTCTGATGCCTTGCGCTGAAGTAAAGACTTTGGTATTTCCTATCATCGAAGAAATATCCTTGTGTCTAGTTATAGACCAAAACCCTTTACCGCCGTTATAGTTTGTCCAATGAACTGGGTCATCAGCGCGTAATCTTTCAAATGTATTATATGGGACACCAGAAGAAAATGTATCATGGCTTGTTAAGTCGGAGTATGGGTCATCTACTGGATGCCAAATTGTCATTTAAAAAATCCTATGATATTGTTGTCTTATGATTATCAACGTAACAGAAACTGTTACAAGGATAAACTTGATGGTTAGAAGTACCCATACCGTTGTGTTGGGTTTAGGGGATTTTAATTAAGATTAATTATGTTCCTAATCCTTTGAGACTAGTACCTCCACAAACATATAGAATTTGACCAGTTATGAAGCTTGATTTATTATCTAAAAAGAATTCTACAGCGTGTGCTATGTCTTCGGCAGTTCCAATTCGACCGACTGGAATATTATCAGATATTTCTTGCTGAAGCTCCCCATCTTTTGGAACTAAGTCCCAGAAATTTTGAGTAAGTACTGGACCTGGCGCAATAACATTTACTGTTATATTGTTTTCAGCAAGCTCTAAGGCCCAAGTTCTGGCTAAACCATGAATACCGGCTTTAGTAGCGGCGTACGCAGAACGGGTAGGCATGCCCATCGAAGCCCTAGAGCTAATGAATACGATCCTACCATTTTTATCATTTATCATGTTTGGCAATATTGCTTGAGTTAACGCAATCGGTGCTGCTAAGTGTATATGACTCAGAGTTAAAACGTCACTTGTTTCAACTTTCGAGAGCAAATTTGGTAAAATAATTCCAGCATTATGTACTACGCTGTTTATTTTATGCTCAGAACTTATTAAGTCAGCTGCTTTTTTTGTTTGCTTCTCGTCTGTTAGATCAGCTTTATAACCATATAAATTTTCATGTAACCAATTAGGCATCTCCAAACCGAGCGTTATAACTCTTTCGCCCTTAGCTAAAAGACTTTTAGCTATTGAAGCACCTATTCCAGAAGTACCACCAGTAATTAAAGTTGTTTTAGTTTTCATGATTTTATCCATCAACTAATGCTAATACTCTAAGCGGGCTTCCAGAACCCTTTTCTATTTTTAGGGGATTTGCTATTATAATGCTACCAAAAGTGGGTAACTTATCTAAATTTTTTAAACACTGAAGGCCGTATCGACCATTACCATGCAGAATAGAATGGGCAGGAAGCGGAGGATCAAAATCAAAAGCTTGTCCTGCATCAGTGCCAATTGTTTCAACTGCTAGCCCTATACAATCACGCTCAAAAACTAAAAATTCAATAGCTGATTTATCTGGGCCAGGTGAGTGAGCTCCATCTTTTTGCATATTGAGATATTTTTCTGTCCCAACCAATTTGTACCAATCAGTTCTTAAAGCAATCCAGTTCTTGGGTGGAATTTCTCCGTGAGTTTTTTCCCATTCTAATAAAAATTCTTTTGTAATTAAAAAATCTGGGTTAATTGCAGATTCTTTACTAATATCTACCACAACAGCTGGTGCAACAAAGTTTTGTACAGGTATAGATTCCACAGTATTATTAGGTATATCTTTGCCAGTAATCCAATGAGCAGGTGCATCAAAGTGAGTTCCTGTATGTTCATTCATTGAAATATTATTCCAATACCAAGCTGGGCCATTCTCGTCATATTCAGACAGGGTTTCCATTTTGAATTGTTCGCATTGACCAAATTCAGGGGGTAAGATGATTACAGGAAAATCAGAGCTCAGAGTATTAGATAGATCAATTATTTTCACTGTTTCTTCTGAGATTGCCTGTGCCAATTTTGTTAAAATTTTTGTTGATTCTTTCATTGGTTCATTTCCCTAATTGCTAGTAATGGATCCAATTTCCATCTTGAAAGAATATCTTTTGCAACATCACCGACTGTGCTAATTTCTTGACCGTTATTCAGAGCTTCGATTACAGTTTTTGCTATTTGCATATGCGAAATTTTTGGTGGCAATATATCTTGATGCCATTCATCATCTAATGGTCCAATTAATATACTATATACTTTGAGACCAGTTTTCCGCATTTCTGAACGTAGGCTATTTATTAATGAGAGCCGTGCAGCAGAACTAGCTGCCATACTGGCATAATTCGGATGCCCAGTCAGTGAAAAAACTGATAGTAAATCGACGAATGCAATAGCAGGTCTTTCTTTGTCTCCCGAGCGTGCACTTAATACTGGACAAAATGCTTTAGCTAACCTTGAGAGCCCACTAACATTTATATCCATGGAATTTTGTAATTCCGTTATTTTACCACTAAAAGCAACTGACCCAGGACGATTATAATAAGCGGTATTAATGACAATATCTATTTTTCCACCATATTGTTGAGCAACTTTTGTTACACTTTTTGTGCTTAATAAATTTAAAGATACCATTTTTATTTTAGGATTATTTTTAAAACCCTGTTCTCCGTCAAAAAGCAAGTTCATATCACCATTTCCAATATAAATAGTTTCTGCTCCTGCCTTTATTAATGCTTTTGCCAATTCTTGGCCCATTTTGTTTCGCCCGTCTGATATCAACACGCGTCGATTTTTTGGAGAAACCGTAAATTGCTTGTACTGATAATCATCTTCCATATTTGCGCTAGCCTTTCTTGGTAAAGCGAATAGTGCTGGGTTCCCACTACGGTCTAACATTATATTGATTTTTAATTTATCGCCAATTTTTATATCATTATGTAAATGAGCAAAAGCAGTTGGCCCGGCATCTAATAAAATTGTTCCAATGCGCCAAGGAATGTGTTCCCGAAAGTAAAGATCACTCGTTGAGTGAATAGTTGTTTCAGCCAGTAGAATAGCTGATCTTTTTTGGGGTTTCCATATTAACTTACCCCAACATTTGGGACATCGATCTCTCGGGGGATATGTAGTTGACTGACAATCCTCACAAACTTGTAAAACAAAATTGCCTTGAGATGCGTGGCAAGACATAGCAAGCGCAGCACGACTTCGAATAGCTGGTGTGACTTGATTAATTTTCGATTTAATTAATGGGTTTTTTTTATTTGGGTTGCTCAAAGGTTTTATCATCGAATGTTATCAGCTTCAATTACTGCAGCACCAGTGCAAACGCCACGGTCATAATTTACCATCCCAAAACCTGATATTAAACCTTTAGAAGATTTAGGTATTTGATCACCTAACGGTTGTTTTATTGATTGACGCAATGCCTCTGTTACGTTTTGATAGCCACCAGCTGCTCCTGCTTGTCCAGCGGATAGCTGACCACCATTAGTATTTAATGGAAGGGTGCCTGAAATAGTAAAGTCCGTTTTATTGATGAAATGTTTTATTTCTTCTCTTTTACAGAATCCTAAGTCCACTAGTTGCATTGCAACAATTAAGGGGTAGTCATCATAAACCTGTGCAAAGTTCATGTCATCTGGAGTGTAACCTGATGAATGCCAAAGATCGTCAACATCTTTAGCCCAACCTCCTCTATATTGAATAGGATCTTCTGAAAAAGCATTATGTCTTTCGATAGTACTGCAGATTTTTACAGTAGATAAATTAAGGTTTTCTGCTATTTCTGGGGTAGTAACTATAAAAGCTTCTGCTCCGGCACATGGCATGACACAATCAAAAAGATGTATTGGATCAGCAATTAACTTCGCCTCCATATATTGCTTCATATTTAATGGTTTTTTCATAAGCGCAAATGGATTAGATAGTGCGTTTTTTCTTTGTGAAATCGCTATTTTGCCAAATTCTTTTCCAGCAATCAAGGTGTCTCCAGTCATTATAGCAAATGTAGCGTTAGGGCCTCCCTGACCATATGGATAGGTCGCATCTTGGGAGAATCTAGAAAAATTCTCTAATGTTTTTTGAAAGCTATTAATATGATTTGTATCTGCAGCTACACATGCAATAATACTTGCGTCTCCAGCTTGCACGGCGCGGGCTGCTCTACGTATAGCCATTATTCCACTTGCACCACCTGTTGGAATATGATCCATCCATTTAGGCGTTAATCCAAGATGCTGTACAATCCCAACTACAGTATCTGGACCAGATGAAAAACTTGAAAATATGATACCATCAAAGTCTTTTGGTTTAAGACCTGTTTTTGAGTTTAATTCTTTTAAAGCAGCTCCTGCCCACCAATGAGCGGTTTCTGATGAAAACCTTTGATATGGAATTGTGATTGGAGCACATAATGAAACTCCATCATATGACTTTTGCCTTTGTTTCATAACTGTCTTCTTTTGAGGCTTCTCATATCATGAAAGCCATTATTTTCCTGTGTACATTTCACAAGCTTTTTTAAATCACCACGTCGAACTTTTTGAGTAGCTGTCAACGGTAATTCATTTACAAATTCTATTAACCCTGGAACTTTATAATATGCCATTTCATCTAGAGCCCATTCCACAATTTTTATTGCAGTATCATAAGTATCAATATCTTTATCAAGAATTATAAACACAGCGACTTCTTCACCACGAATATCATCTACCGCTGCTGCAGCAGCACAAATCTTTATACTAGCGTGTCGATTTAAAATTGATTCAACCTCGACTGCAGCTATATTTTCTCCTGAACGCCTAATAATATTCTTTTTACGATCGATAAAATATAGAAACCCAAATTTATCAATTTTTACAATATCGCCTGTATGGAACCAACCGTTTGCCCAGGCGTCGTCAGTTGCTCTTTCATCCTTTAAGTACCCTGAGAAGAATCCATATTCCTTATTTGGACCTTTGCGTCTAATTAGAAGCTCACCTGGGGTGCCGGTTGGTGTGTTTTGCTCATCGTCGTCAACAATTCTTATTTCAACATCTTTTTCAGGCTTACCAAAGCATGACACGCCAATCTTTCTTGGTTCTGTATGGGCACTTATTGTGCCACCACTACCCGTTTCGGTCATTGCCCAAGCCTCAATTAATGGAAAACCAAATCGAGCTTCAAATTTTGCATGTAATTTTTGGTCCTACACCAGCACCAAAGCCAAATCGCACACAATGATTATTATCGTTAATATCTGGGATATCGTTCATAAGTATTGATGGCATTACCCCTAAATAATGAATGCACGTAGCTTTACTTTCTTTAACTGATTGCCACCAGGTTTTGGGATGAAAGCGATCTAATATTATTAAACATCCACCTACTGTTAGCATCGCTGTAAACGAAACAGCCATTGCGTTCATATGGAATAAAGGCAAAGGCGTAATCATCCTCTCATGATTTACAGATAAACTGATTAATCCTCCCACTTCAGAATACCAATCTCCCGAATGTAAAAAATATTCATTGCTTAATATACAGCCTTTTGGTTGACCAGTTGTTCCTGAGGTGTAAAGCAAAGCACATTCAGTCGAAGTATCTGGATCAAATATTTTATTATCTACTTCAAGAATATTAGGCATCTCATCGAAGGTTGAGATGACATCAACAGTTAGATTCCTATTACTGATTGCTTGCTTTAATTCTGAAATTCTTTCAGGAGTAGAAATTATCAACTTCATTTCAGAATGCTCAATTATATATTCTAGCTCGGCGACTCTTAGATCATGGTTAATTGGAACAACTGATATGCCAAGGCTATTTAATGCTAACCATATTTCTATAAAGATTGGTCTATTTTGGAGTAAGAGGCCAATTCGTTGGCCATGACTATATCCTGCGTTTCTAAATTTTAATTCCCATACATTAACAGCTTTTTGCATGTCACTATAAGATGTGTCTCCATCATTAATATTATAGATTAGAGCAGTTTCTCTTAATACTTGTAAAAATGGCGCATCTTTTCGTTTATTAGCTACCGCTTGGAATCTTTTATAAACAGTTTCATTTTTCATAACAGCCTCACATGAAAAGCTGAATATTGCTAAATGGAGCATCAAAATTAATTAAATCTATTCTCTTTAAATCAATTTTAATATTATTATCTACCAATTTTAAATCATGACTGGCCCAGCCAGAAAATCTTTCAAGAATGTCACCTCTAGTTTCGGTATACGCAAAAGCTGTTCGCGTTTTACACGTTTTATCTTCTTCATTAATTTCTAAAATTTTAGGTGCCTGTAATATATGATGACATCGGCTCTTAGGTTTTTGGCTAAAGGTGCGCTCCCCCGATAATCTTTCTACACGGATAGTCAATAATAACATATCCTCATACATTAGAAACTGGGGTAAAGGGATCTTTTTGATTCCATTTACTTGTGTCAATTGGTTGACATCTTGATCATATAATTCCAACCACTTGTTCCATTGCATTGTATCTAACAGAAATGCTTCTTCGTAAATAAAATCGATAATTTCTTCCCGTTTCATTCAGTAACCTCTAGTTTGTCGTTCATATTTAGTGTCATGTATTTTGACCAAGCATTAAATTGATTACGCATTTGTTTTTCCGACGTGCCATTAATTATTTCTGTTACATCATGTTGCTCATCTTCACTGTAAAGTCTCTGAAGGTTTACCCATTCATTTCCGTTAGATTTCAAACCTTCTTGTGCCCTTTCGTACATTTCTAGATCATCATGACCCACTATAGATGTTGGCGCGTTTATAAATCTATTATACATTAGACTACGCTCAAAGAATTTTTTAGGTGCACCAACCAATCTAAAGCACCAACTTTCAACCAATGTTCTGTCAACACTTATTGGAATAAAATTACGTAAAATTTGAACAGCACCTTTGACCATGATATTTGGAAAATAGACGGTGTTATGTCGAACATCATTGATTATTTCTTTGGCTTTTTGCTCTCCATGTTTTTTAGTCATTAGAGCCATATAACCATCCACATCTGTATAGTCTTGATGAATGGATCCTGTAACGCCTGTGTGCCCATGGCCATTGGGCCATATTCTAATGCCAGTACTTTCATAAAACTCATATGGGCTCATAAAGGGTGCATAAAACTGAACAGCCATGGGTGTCTCTTTTGAAACGCTATTAATTTTCTCTCTTTCCCATACTCTAACAGCGGTCCCAGCACTACTTTCATGGGCCACCATTGGGTGGCAAGTATCAGTCTGGTTTTCAACTAACATCTTCCAATTACAGGTATGCATATACCTAATAGGGGAACTAATAATTTCGAGAGCGCCCTCAGGCGCTCTATCTACCATATTATCGATTGTTGATAAAGATTCTCCAAAATAGTCCTCAAACGAGGGACCATTCTTACTTAATCGGGCAAAAATAAAATCTCTATAAATTTTAACGTTTTCTACTCTTGAGAGGCCTTTAGATGCCGGAGCGTCAGAAAATCCAGTTCCGTCATATCCTTTTTTTAATGGGATTGCTAAAAGAGAACCATCTGTTTTAAATGACCAAGCATGATAGGGGCATCTAAAGAATTTACCTGTATTACCACATGGTTCAGACGCAATCTTTACGCCTTTATGGGGGCATCGGTTATATAAAACATGAATTGTATTATCTCGGTGCCTTGAAACTAAAATAGGTTGGTTGCCAATTTTGCTTGTAATAAAATCCCCAGAATTCTTAATCTGGCTAGCATGCCCAATAAAAATCCAAACATTTGGAAACAGGTGTTCCATTTCAAGTTTAAAAACTTCTTCATTGACGTAAACATCGCGATGAACTGATTTGTCTAATACCAACCCTTGAACTGCTTTTTTATTATTCTCATATTTGTCCATAAGACTTAACCCTTTACACTTAAATATCTATAACGAGGCGTTTTGATTTGGCTCGTGAAACGCATATCTGCATTACCTGTATTAGAAGCTTTTTCTTCATCAGTTAGTATTATATCACGATGATCAGGTTCACCAGAAATCACATCACACTGACAAATACCACAGTCACCACGTTGACAGTCGTATAATAGATCTAATCCAGCCCCCTCTAGTGCACCAATAATAGATTGATCTGCCTTTACCTGAATCACCTGTCCGGTCTTGTGGATTTCTATTTCAAAAGCTGTATTCTCATTGCCACTAGTATCAGTTTTAAATAACTCAAAATGGATTCTAGAACTATCCCAATTTAATTCTAATGCCCGATTTTTTATAGCTTCAATTAAACCACTTGGCCCACAGATATAGACATGAGAATTAATGGGGGCTTTTTTTAAAATATGCTCTATGTTCTAGAGAGGATCATCATCATCATAATGTAATTGCATCTGATCACCACATATTTCTGCTACTTCAGTAACGAAAGCGAGAGCATCTTTACTTCTTCCAGCATAATGCAAATTGAATTTTTTATTTTCTTTGGCTAGATCTGCGGCCATCGATAATATTGGAGTTATCCCAATACCTCCAGCAATTAGCATGTGGTGCGATGCTTTATTTACAAGCTCAAAATTATTTTGGCATTGCATCTGTAACCTTATCCCCTATTTTTAATGAATGCATATAATTTGAGCCACCAGTGCTATCTTCTTCAAGTAAGACACCAATTGCAATTTGCGCTTTAGTTAATTCATTAAGCCGAAGTAACGAATATGCGCGATCGTCATTAGTTGGTAATAAAATTCTAATATGTGAACCTGCGGTCCAAGACCAATCCTCATCACCCATTAAATTAAAAACAAACTTTTTAATATTTGGTGTTTCTTCTATTACAGAGAGTAGTTCAATTTTTTGGTTTGTCATAACTTAATCTTTTATAGGCTTTTTAGTCAGAATATATTCGTATAAATTATCATTTTAACTTCTTTTGTTCATATCTCTAAATACCAATTACTGGATTTTGTAGTATACCAATACCCTCTATCCCGCATTCAATTATATCCCCTGGCCACATCCATTCTTGAGGATCTCTACCTGCACCTACACCAGATGGTGTTCCAGTTGCTATAATATCTCCTGGCTCTAAGGTCATTCCAGAAGACAAATCAGAGATCAAAGTTGGAATATTAAAAAGTAAGTGCTTTGTATTGGAGTTTTGCTTCTCAATTCCATTCTTTTTCAGCCAAAGGTTCAGATTATGAGGATCAGAGATTTCATCTGCTGTTACTATACATGGCCCAAACGGAGCAAAGGTATCTTGTCCTTTAGAAAAAATCCACTGCCCCGCCCGCCGATTGTCGCGTGCTGAGACGTCGTTCATTATAGAATAACCAAAAACATGATCCATCGCATTTTCAACGTCAATTCGAGTGGCTTTTTTTCCTATAATTACTGCTAATTCAACTTCCCAGTCTAATTGTTGCGTCATTTTACTATTGTGTTGAATACTATCACCAGTCCCGATCACTGCTGTTGGTGGTTTTGAAAATACGACAGGTTTTGTTGGTAAATCTTTTGAAGTATCAAGACTTTTTGCTGATTCTGCTACGTGCTCCACATAATTTAACCCAATCCCAAAGATATTTTTTCTTGGCGTTGGGATCGGCGCAAGTAATGATACATTTGCTTCTGGAATCGCAATACCAGGAGGCATTCTGCCACCTCTTTCTTTTAAGGCGTCTGAAAGTGCAGATATTGCATCTGGTCCTTGGTCAATTAATTCCAACATAGAATCTGGAAATTGATATCCAATTGTTAATCCCAATTTATTAACATCTACAACTTGCTCATTGTGAATAACACCAAGTCTTGCTTCGGATATTTTATTTGCGCGGTAGGTTATTAATTTCATTTTATGCCTTGTCAGTTTTGTTCAACAACTTGGTGGCCATTATTTTCAGGAAATACTTGTTCTTTGTAAAACCCAAGTTTTTGCATTACAGGAAGATCATTGAATGAAAAAAGACAAGAATCATCATTTTTTTCGGTATTACAATGCTCATGCCAAGTCCAGCTGGGTACACAAAATATGTCTTTTTCTGTCCAATCAAAACGGTGGCCATCGATTATTGAATATCCATTACCCTTTGCAACCTGGTAAATTATGTTTCCAGTATGCCGGTGAGATTTTGTGTGCTCAGTTGGGCGAAGCATTTGCATTTGTGCACCCATTGTTAACATTGGGTCACTTCCAGTTTGTGGATTAATGTACCTCATAATTACTCCGTCATATGGAGATCCATCAGTTACTTTAGAATAGTTTTTTAAAGCATCATAAGTAGGTTCCCAAGAAAATTTAAGCAGCGGAGAGTAAGGCTTATCCCATTTGTCGAGGGCTGGCATTAAACCAGGTGCACCATAGGTAAAAGGACTATCATTTGTTGGCAAGTTAGAAGACTGGTGGTTTTCTGGATGGACCTCATAAAAGTTAGCTTCAAGGGCATTGGTGAGTGGAATGTCAAGTCCATCTTGCCATATGCATGTGCTCCCATCTTCTGAAATACCATGTTCATGCCATGTTCCATTTGGAGTTATCACAAAATCGCGACAACCCAACTCCACTTTGTGACCATCAACAATTGTATAAGCACCGGTACCTTCCATAATAAATCTAAGAGCCGATGCTGCATGGCGATGTGCACCAGCTTTTTCACCAGCTTTCATCACCTGAATTCCAGAAAAAAGCCACCCACAAGCGGCACTCACATCTTGTCGCTTTGGGTTTCTGAGGTAAATCACCCTGCGTCCGGCATCTTCTGGACGCACAAGATCAATTGCCCTTAAGTACCTGTTTGCGAAGGTCAGAATGGCGCCAAATAATTGGATCAGATTTTGGTGTTGGTTCCCATGGCTCTATATCGTTCGCAACAGTCCATAAGGCACCAGTATCAATTTCAGCTAAATCCTTATAATATTCTGTTAATTCGGCACTCTCCCTAACCCGAGCACGGCCCAGGACATCATCTTTTGCATCGATTTCAGTCATTTTGAACTCCTAAAATTACTTGCTTATTACTATTTAATGGTTTTAGCGTAATTAATTTTCCTTCTTTTTACTATATAAAAACAACTTCAATTTACTACTTGAAAATTGGCTGAGTTTGAAAAAGATTTTGAAGGTTTCTTAAGGTTTAAAAGAAAGATTAAAAAAGTATTAAACGGCCTAAGACACCGCTGATTATATAAATTTTGATCATGTTAAAACCCTTAACCTTCTGATTTATGCCTATATTGTTATACACTTTACTAATATAAAGATAATTTACCATTTAAAAATTATTTTTATGACGATAAAGATCAAAGATAGTATTTAAAAATCAAAATTGATATCAAGATTGAATGCAAAGGTAGATATGATTTGATGAATGAAATTGAGAAAAAAAAAGCTGAGCGACTTACCCCAATAAAAAAATGTGATTTATCGACAGCTTGTTGGAGCCACACTGTAACTCTAAGGCATGGTCAATGTGATCCTGCAGGTATAGCATATACCCCGCATTTCTTTGACTTATTCAATGTTGCTGTGGAGGATTGGTATTCTACGTGCCTTGGCATCAATTATTATGAAATTATAGGATCAAGGCGCATTGGTTTGGGTTATGCCCAAGCGAGTGCGAATTTTTTCGAACCATGTTTAATGGGAGAATAATAAATATGCATTAATTGTTAACAAAATTGGTAATTCCTCTTTGTCATTAGATCTTCATATATTCAAAGAAGAAGTAGAAAAATTGCGGGGAAGATTTGTAACAGTAGCTACAAACCTAGATACTCATAAGGCTATCAAGATCCCACAAGACATATTAGACGCATTAATTTTATATAAAAGTAGTTGTGATTAGATATTTGAGGTAACTGGCTTGCAAATTGCAATATTAATGGCAAATACAGATGAAAGTGATTTTGCGTCCCAACATCCTAGCGATGATGAAAAATTTCATTGATATATTAAGCTGTGTTAGATCTAACTGGGGGTATGAAGTATTTAATGTCACTCATCAAATTTTTCCAAAATCATTAGATAAATTTGATGGTATCATAATTACTGGTAGCCCCGCATCAGCTAATGATAAAAATTTGTGGATTGAAGAGCTTTTAATTATTATCAGAAGCTCTATTGACAAAAAAATTCCAATATTTGGTTCTTGCTTTGGCCATCAAGTGATTGCCAAAGCTTTGGGCTCAAATATTATAAAAAACCCAAATGGTTGGTCTTTTGGTCTTGTTAAAACACAAATCGTAGCAGATGCACCATGGATTGCAGGTCTGGAAAAAGAAACTTTAGTCTATGCTGCACATATGGAGCAAGTGAAGGAACTTCCAAATGGCGCTAAACTTTTATTTAAAACTGATGGATGTGAGATCGCTGGTTTTTCTATCGAAAATAGTATTTTTACAACACAGTATCATCCAGAAATGAGTGGTCAATTTATGGAGGCCTTAACCGAAGAGTTGTCTTGTGAATTGGGCAAAGAGCTAACAGAAAGTGCCCGTTCTTCTTTGAATAAGAATGCTCATACAATTAAATTTGCTGAGTCAATTGCGCAATTTTTTGAAAAGTTGTCAACTTAACCTGCTATTTATAATTGGATCCATGCTGTTTTAAGATTAATGTATTTATCTAAAGCATGCATTGATTTATCAGCGCCATTTCCTGATTGTTTGACCCCTGATAGTGGGACAGTCATATCTGCACCACCGTAAGTATTGACGTTCACTACTCCAGCCTTAACTTTAGAAACCATTTTATGGGCTTTTGATAGGTTTGATGTCCAAATTCCAGCTGAAAGTCCAAATTCTGTTCCATTTGCTAACTCAATTGCCTCATCTTCAGTTTTAAATTTTGATACAGCTAAGACTGGTCCAAATACTTCGTCATTAAATAATGTACTGCTTGAGGAGACATTAGTTAAAACAGTTGGTTCCATGTAGTATCCACCAGTATTTTGTAATATTTGGTTACCACCAGTTATAATATTAGCACCCTCTTTTTTTGCTATATCGACAAATTTTAAGTTACTTTTCAACTGGATTTCAGAGTTTATCGCTCCAACATCAGAGCTGAGATCTAACGGGTTGCCCACTTGCAATAGCTTAGCATGCTCAACAACATTTTTTATAAAATCATCGTGTATATTTTCTTCAACAATTAATCTTGAAGCTGCTACACATACTTGACCAGAATTTCTAAAAATGGCCATTGCTGAAACTTTGGCAGCTAGATTTAAATCAGGTGCATCTGAAAATATAATGTTTGGGGATTTACCACCTAATTCCAAATAACAACGTTTCATATTCGATTGTGCTGAATATTCTAGAAGTTGACGACCTGTTGGTCCAGAACCAGTGAATGCAAGTACATCCACATCCATTGATAATCCCATGGCTTTCCCAACTAATGAACCTTGACCTGTAACAACATTTAAAACTCCTTCAGGCACGCCAGCCTCCGCAGCAAGTTCGGCAAGCTTCAATAACGACAAAGATGCTGTTTCAGCAGGCTTTAAGACGATGGAGTTTCCGGCAGCTAATGCGGGTGCGATCTTCCATGACCCAATCATTAAAGGAAAATTCCAAGGAACAATTGCGCCAACAACGCCTACGGGTTCTTTATGAATTAACCCAAGAACACTATTTGCTGTGGGCGCTATCTCACCATAAACTTTATCAATGGATTCTGCATAATATCTGAAAGTACCTGCCGCTGAACCAGCTTCTGCATTGATCGCCATATTTATTTCTGTACCATTGTCACGTACACCTAAGACGGTAAGTTCAATAGCATCGCGCTCAATTAAATCAGAAAGTTTGTGTAATATTTTTTTGCGCTGTGCGGGTGGCATGTTAGACCAAGAACCTTTTTCAAAAGCATCCCGGGCTGACTTTATGGCTTTATTCATGTCAGAAACAGTTGCCCGTGCAATTGACGTAAACGGTTTTCCATCTATTGGAGATATAATATTAAAATTCTCGCCAGATCCATTTACCCAATTTCCATCAATAAACAGTTTTTGCGCACGAATTTCTTTATTGCGATACTTATTGATTATGTCTTGATCTAACATATTTTTACCCTACTTCTTTCTTAAATTTTTCCACATTGTTCGAACTTGTAACAGTAACACTATGATTATCAACGCAAATAGAATGAATGCTATAGGTCTGTTAATAAAATCAATTGGACTTTTTGACATTCATCATAGAAGTTCGAAGTTTGCCTTCCATTATTTCACCTAAAACCATACCTAAAATGATTGGCACAATTGGTAAGTCTAATCGCTTTAAAATAAATCCAAAAATATCTGGAAGCAGCTACGGCGCAATCAGTAAAGCTATTACGTAGACTATACACACCAACAAAACTTAAAATAAGAATACTCATCCCTAAAAATCGACTTGGTATTTCAATAACTTTTAATAAAGAATTTGTTGAGAATAATAAAAATATCAAAACTAGGATGTTCAATATTAAAAGTGAAATATATAGAGCAATAACAAAATCTAGATGGTTTTGGAAAAGATTTGGCCCAGGTATCACATTATGCACGTAAAAGACAGAAAGCATCATTGCCGTTAAAGCTTCTCCAGGTATCCCTAAAGCTAGTAATGGTATCATCGCTGCAGCTGGGACAGCATTATTAGCAGCCTCAGATGCAACCAAGCCTTCTGTTGAGCCCTTCCCAAATTTTTCTGGAGTTTTGGAGCTTCGCTGAGCGTAAGTGTAGGATAAGAATTGTGATGTAAACTCCCCAACGCCTGGTATCATGCCCATTAATACACCAAAACTAGCAGAAACTGTTGCAATTCGTTTGTGTTTTCCAAGCTCTTTTAAGCCTTGGAAAAGGCCACCAGTAACTTTTACAGCTTTTGATCGTTTATCTTTTTCAACAAGCAGTAATATAGCTTGAGATATTGCAAATAAGCCTAAAACAACAACAATTAAGTTCAAACCACCAGTTAACCAACTCTGGTCGAAAGTGAATCGCTTTGAATATTTAATTGGTTCCATGCCAATTGCTTGTATGAATATCCCTAAGCTAGCCATCATGGCGGCAGCAAACATGTGACCTCGATGAGCAGTTATAACAAGTATAATTCCAAGAAGCGCTGCTAAAAATATTTCCCGTGATCCAAACATTGGAGCTATATAAGCCAGTACGGGTGATAAGAAAATTAAACACATTATTGAAAAAACACCCCCAAAGAATGAAGCAGAGTAGGCTAAACTTAGTGCTCGGCGACTTTCCCCCCTTTGAGTCATTGGAAACCCATCGTATGTGGTCAATGCGTTTACGGGTGTGCCTGGGGTGTTAATCAAAATTGCTGGTATTGAGCCACCATAAATCGCACCACAAATACCAAGAAGTAAAGTTAGGCCTACAATTGGCTCTAGGGAAAAAGTAGCAGGCAGTATAATTGCAATAGCAACAGCTGGCCCGACACCAGGAATAGCGCCAATAACGACACCACCACAGGATCCAATAAGAAGAGCTATTAATACATCCCATCTAAGTAGAATTTCAAATGCAGAAAAAATAATATCCATTAATAGCCTATCTAAAAATTTAAGATCATAAAGGATCTTAATGTACTGGGAAGAAATTCATAAATTACACCACCTGGTATTTTTACTTCTAAAAATGTTTTAAAAACTAACACTATAGATAACGCAGTTATAAGTGAGTATAAGAGCATTTTCTTATTCCGATACCCAGCACGATATGACAAACAAAAAGCAATAATGCATGTCGCTAATAAATATCCAATATAAGGAACAAGGAAGACGTATAAAAGGAACCAACAAGCGAATTCCATTGATCTAATCCAAATGAAACCTTCTATTAATTCTTTTTTTAAATCATTGAACCGGATCTTAAGTAACAAATGGATAAATCCAAAAATTGTCATTCCTATTAAGCCAATAGAGCACCATAATGCTGGTTGGGATGTGATTTTTGTTTTTTTAAACCATTTAACCTGTTCAGGTAGTTGAGCTGATTAAAAAAGCTGAAATTAAAAAAAATAATATTGCAAATAATAGATCACCTGATTTTATATTTTTCATAATAATATTTTCACATTATTTGGTATTGAGAGGCTGATTTGGTTTTTCAGCCCCTCAAAGTATGTATTAATTGGTTATTCTAGTAAACCATTCACATATGCTGCTTGAGCTATATCAGCCGCAACCATAGCCGCAGATTCCTCTGGACCCATCCAGTAGATTTGAGCGCCAGTATTTGTTGCAACTTCCTGAGCTCTTTCACTCATTACGGTTTTGGAAGCTACTGCAATTATTTTGTCTCTAACATCTTGTGGTGTATCTTTGTGAACAAAGAGACCATTCCAAAGGTTTGATGTTAAGGTAGGTTCAATTTCCATTACAGTTGGAGCGTCTGGTGTCAGACTAATACGTGATCCTGTTATTGAAGCCAAAACAGTTACGTTGTCTAGGCAAGGTAACAGAAGTGCTAATGTTGTATTTATCACGTCTGCATCACCAGATGCGAGAGTATTACAGTCCAGCATATCAAAAGCTGCATCAGAGGCAAAGCTAAAGTCCATTTTCTTTGCAGCAGCCAGCGTTATTTTTGTTGGTATTAATGGTGCTCCAAAGTGACCTAGTGAAACATCATTTTCCTTTGCGTATGCAGCTAATTCCGCCATTGTTTGATAAGGAGAGTCAGGGCTTGTTGCTATAACAAATGGATATGTAACAAAAATACCAAGTGGGTCAAATTTTGCAGGAGCTAATTCTTCGATACCGATTTGATGTCCAATTACTGGAACGCCAATAACAAATGATCCAATCGTGTAGCCATCAGCTGGTGCATTTGCTACTTCAATTGCTCCAGGAAATGGTCCACCACCTCCGCCAGGTTTATTTACCACGGCCGCTGCAACTCCATATTCCTTTTGAAAATCTTCTGCAATCATTCGCGTCAGTATATCTTCTAGATCACCTGGAGGCCAAGGAACAATAAAAGTAACTGGTTTTTCAGGATATTCTGCGAAAGTAGGATTTATAAATCCAGTTATTGCTATAGTTAATGTAGCAATGGTTAAAAATATTTTTTTCATTTTATTCCCCTATTAAATTAATATTTGTACTTAAATTTAATTATTTTACGTGGCGTAATTAGAACGGTTACAAATTGTACATTAAGAGTCAATTGTTTTAAGTTCATAACTTTGAGTTTAATATTTTGTTAACATGTTAATTAATAATGCAATCTAGAACATGTTTTTTATTCTGTAAACTAGTTTGTTTTTAAATATTAATTTAATTATTATACTTCATACCTTTCTTAGTCACTTGAGGAATAGATAATTTTTTGCTCTTGGTAACATTGACATTAATAAGTGAATATACTGAAGTAAATTTAGCTCATCTCATCTTCGTATTTTTTTTGAGGAGTTTATGTAAAAAAACTTGGAGAATTTTACCTTATGTTTGTGCCAAAAATAGAGAGTGTATTGGATTCTATCTCACTTAAATTTGTGAGTGCACCTGTGCAAAAAATGCTGATCGACGGGCAGTTTGTTGAGGCTGTTAGTGGTAAAACAATGGAAACACTGGATCCAGCGAGCAGGTTGAAGATCACCGAATTTCCACGTGCAGGTTTGCAGGAAGTTGATTTAGCAGTTGGTGCTGCTAATCGTGCATTGGAAGATCCATCATGGTCTCGAATGCTGCCAGCAGATCGACAGAAACTTCTGCTAGACCTAGCAGATTTAATTGAGAAAAATGGCGAAACAATTGCTAATTTAATGTAAGAGGGCCAACCCCTTTGGGTTGCAGAAATGGTTCAGGTAAATATGGCCATTGACTACGTGCGTTATATGGCTGGATGGGCAACTAAACTTCACGGTGAAAGCTTAGATTTGTCAGTCCGTGAGCCGGCTGGTTTGAACTTTCAAGCCTATACACGTCGCGAACCAGTAGGGGTTGTTGCAGCGGTTGTGCCATGGAATTTTCCACACCTTATGGCAATTTGGAAAATAATTCCCGCATTGGCTTGTGGGTGCACAGTTATACTCAAGCCTGCTGAGGATACGCCATTAACAGCCCTTTTTCTCGCACGGCTCTGTCAAGAGGCAGGGTTTCCACCAGGTGTTGTAAATGTTATCACCGGTACGGGCTCTGAGGTTGGTGCGCCACTGGTCTCTCACAAGGGTGTAAATAAAGTAGCCTTCACTGGGTCTACTGAAACTGGAAAAGCAATTGGCAAAGCTGCGATTGAAAATATGACGCGTTTTTCACTCGAGACAGGTGGAAAATCTCCGATGCTTGTACTTGAAGATATTGACCCTGACTTTCTGTCGCCAAATGCTGCGATGGCTACGCTTTTTAATTCTGGCCAACAGTGTGTTGCCGGGTCGCGTATCTATTTACCAAAAAAGCGGTATGATCAATATATGGACAGGCTAATTGATATGTCCAACTATCTCAAAACAGGCTCTGGGTTTGATCGAACGGTTCATCTTGGACCGATGGTGTCAAAGACGCATTTTGAAAAGGTTATGGGTTTTATCGAACGTAGTAAAGATTCTGGTGCAAAAATTGAGGTTGGCGGTCACGCAGTTGAGGGTGCGAAGGGTTATTTTATCCGACCAACAGTTTTGACAAATGTTGATCATAGCTTTGAATGCGTGAATGAAGAGATTTTTGGGCCTGTTATCACTGTTATGCAATATGATGATCTGGACGATTTGATCGCCAAGTCTAACGATAGTAAATATGGACTTAGTGCCTCAATTTGGAGTCAAAATATATCGAAAATCAATATGTTGATCCCACGTATCAAAGCGGGAACCGTCTGGGTTAATTGCCATTCTGTTTTTGATGCAAACTTACCATTTGGTGGGCGTAAATTGTCTGGCATGGGTAAAGAACATGGTCGCAACGCAATCGAGTTATTTACGGAAGAAAAGGCCGTTTGTATTGCTTACTGATTAATATTCTAAAAAGATTTTGAAAACTTTACAAAAACACTTGACAATAATGACAATAATGACAAAAAGTCACTCGTTATAAAGTATCCACGTTACGGTACTGACTATCCACTAGATCCATTGACGCACGATGAGCTTAATGGTGTGGTTGCTATCTTGCACGAAAGTGAACATTTTCATCATGGTCACCGGTTTGTGGATATTACACTGAGGGAACCTAACAAAGCGTTTATGAAGAACTATCGTCGTGGAGAGTTGTTTGAGCGGGAAGCTGACGTAGTTTTGGTGGATAACAATAGCCAGTCGACCGTAGAGGCAGTGGTATCTCTATCCTACGCTAAAGTACTAGAATTTGCGGGTACGAAACATGCAGGTCAACCTTTCATAATGCAGGATGAATTTATTGAAATGACAATGGTGTGTATGCAAAACGAAGAGGTAGCACGTGCGTTAGAAAAGCGGGGTCTTGATATTTCGCAGCGTGGCCAAATTCAGGTTGATCCGTTGGCGGTGGGTTACTTCGACGACGAGTTCGATAATGAAGAGGATCGCAAGCGCCGCATGGTCCGTGCTTTTTTCTTCTGTAAAAATGAGGCCAACGATAACGCCTATGCACACCCTATTGAAGGATTGACAGTAGTAGTTGATCTTCATTTGCAAGAAGTAATAAAAGTTGAAGATACTGGCGTTGTACCCGTGCCACAAAAGATGGCAAATTATGAGCGCCAATACATTCCAAAGTTCCGTGAGAGCCTGAAGCCGATTTCTATTACGCAACCTGAAGGCGTTGAATTTGAAGTTGATGGCTGGCGGGTTGACTGGCAAAGGTGGAGTTTTCGAGTTGGATTTAACGCCCGTGAGGGTTTGATTTTGCATGATGTGCGTTACAACGACGTTGATAAGGGGGAAGTCAGAAAAATCTGTAACAGAGCCTCAATAGTGGAAATGACTGTCCCATATTGTGATGTAACGTATGTGACATCACGAAAAAACGCGTTTGATGTAGGTGAATATGGATTGGGTACTTTGGCTAATTCACTAACATTGGGCTGCGACTGCCTGGGTATTATTAAATATTTTGACTTTGACTTCATCAACTCGTTTGGCGAAATTGAATCAATACCCAATGCAATTTGTATGCATGAGGAAGACGATTCAATTCTGTGGAAACACACGCAACTGGTAACTGAGAAAGTTGAGAACCGCCGTGGAAGAAAGTTGATTGTTTCGTCCATTTCGACTGTAGGAAACTACGAATATGGGTTTTATTGGATTTTTCGAATGGATGGCTCAGTCGAACTGGAGGTTAAGGCGTTAGGCATCGTTCAGACTGGGGCATTACTACCGGGCGAAACCACAAAGTTTGGTACAATGATCGAAGAGCGGCTTTATGCACCAAACCACCAGCACTTTTTCTGTGCGCGGATGGATATGAGTGTCGATGGTGATAAGAATCAAGTATGCGAAGTTGAATCAGTTGCTGATCCGTTAGGAAAAACCAACCCTTACGGTAATGCATTTTATACTACAGAGAAGGTTTTCAAGACCGAAAAGGAAGCGCAAAGGGTCCATAAAACTGAAACTGTACGCACTTGGATCGTGCAAAACCCAAACGTCAAAAATCGGATGGGTAAACATCCAGGATATCGGATTATGCCAAAAGAAATCGTTTTACCTTTCTTTCAGGATGGGTCATCGATTAAGCGCCGAGCAGCCTATCTTACAAACCATTTGTGGGTCACCCCATACAATAATGACGAACGTTTTCCTGCGGGTGAATACCCAAACCAAAATCCTGGCCCAGACGGTTTGGCGCTTTGGACTGAACAAAATCGTAACATCGAAAATGAAGATATTGTTATTTGGTATGTTTTTGGTCATCATCACGTGCCGCGCTTGGAAGATTGGCCAATGATGCCGGCTGAGAAGTTAGGCTTCATGCTAAAACCTTCCAGCTTTTTTGATGGGTCACCATGCCTTGATGTGCCTCCATCAAAAAGCAGTTCAACAAAAGATGGTTGGGCCCCAACACGTAATTCTAAACTGATGCGGCGCACCCAACGGCATGAAAACCTTAAAAAAGAAGTTGAAGGTCGCCTTGAGGAACGTAAGAAAAAGGAAAAAGTGAAAAAGAATTAGGGTTTGAATGGCACAAATTATCATCACGATTGAAAGGAAAAAGGATGGACAGTGACATACTCGATCCAATTGAAATGGCAAGTGCTGATGAGGTTCGTAGTATTCAGAATGCAAAACTTTGTGAGCAAATGGCATATCTCAGAAGTAACTCACCGTTCTATTCAGAACATCTTGCAAAGGCTGGGGCTTCATTAGAAGACATCCGCTCAGTAGAAGATTTGGCTCATTTGCCATTAACTACCAAACAAGATCTTCGCGATAGTCAGCAAAGCTACCCACCCTTTGGTGCGCATCAAGCTGCAGATCGAGATGCTATAGTTAGAGTTCATGCTTCTTCTGGTACGACGGGAGTGCCGTCTCTTATTCCCGTTACAGCCAAAGATTCTGCCATGTGGAAGCAAGCAGTTAAACGGGCATATTGGTGTCAGGGATTGAGGCCGACATCGACATTTGCCATGGGCTTTGGTATTGGGTTTTTTGTGGGTGGCGTGCCAGTTGCACAGGGTGTTGAAGATATTGGTGCAACTTTTCTGCCGATTGGAACTGGTGCGACTGACCGTCTTCTGGACTCTATTTCTAGGATGGGCGCTGACGTGCTTGCATGCACACCGTCTTACGCAATTTTTCTTGCGGAAATAGCTAAAGAACGCTTTGGGTTGGACGTCTCAGAGCTTGGCATTAAACGAATTATGGTTGGTGCAGAGCCTGGTGGTGGAGTGCCAGAAATTCGTCGCCAGATCGAAGAAGCTTGGAATGCGACTGTAACAGAGTCTGTTGGCAATGGAGATGTCTGTCCAATCCACAGCGCTGAAACTCAGTATAAGGAAGGTAATCATTTTCTAATACCGGATATGGTGATTATGGAAATAATTAATCCAAAAACAGGTGAGATTCTTTCTACTGATGCACCAGAAATAGAGGGTGAAATGGTCTTCACGCATATTTCACGTGAGGCCGTACCACTTTTACGTTTTCGTAGCTATGATCATGTTATTGTGCGAAACGGTCCTTGTGCACAGGGCCGTACCGGCCCCCGCATACGCGTTATAGGTCGTACAGATGATTTATTGATTTTACGTGGAGTAAATGTTTGGCCTTCAGCGATCAAGGATGTAATTACCTCAATGAGACCAACCACAACAGGAGCATTGCGCATACTATTACCAAAGCCAGGGCCAATGGTTAACCCACCTTTGAGGATCGAAGTTGAGCATGGTCATCAACCTACTAATATTGTTGCCCTAGAAAAGTTCATAGAAAAAACTTTACGCGAAAAGTTAATATTTACTGCAAAAGTTTCAGTTGTCCCACCAGGAACAGTTGAACGGTTTGAAATGAAAACGAAACTTATATTTGTTGAAGGAAAAAATTAAATTATGCAGTTTAATGATGTCTACATCCCTTATAGTCACTATTGGTCGACACCTTTCTGTAAGTGGCAAGGTGAATTTTCCAATCAACATTCCCTGAAATTTGCAGCAAAATGTGCGCGTAAAATGCTAGATGACAATTCTTTTGATTCTAATCATCTTGAACGACTGCACTATGGTCAAACAGTGCCTCAGCAGGGAGCATTTTATGGTGCGCCATGGGTGGCGGCACTGATTGGAAATGATCGCGTTACTGGGCCAACTTTGTCTCAGGCCTGCGCCACTTCTGCTCGCGTACTTGCTAGCGCGGCAACTGAGGTGCAACTCGGTGGTGCCAATATTGTTTTGGCCATGGCTGGTGACAGAATATCCAACGGCCCAGTGCTCAGCTATCCTAACGCAACTGCACTGGGAGGAGCACCGATAATTGAAAATTGGGTACTGGATAATTTTTCCAAAGACCCTTATGCGGCTTGCGCGATGGTGCAAACTGCCGAAAACGTGGCACGTATCGGTAATATTTCACGCAATGAACAGGATGATTTGGCACTCAGACGTTTTCACCAATATCAGGAGGCGCTTGAAAATAACTGTGCTTTTCAACGTAGGTATATGCAACGTAAAATTCAGATAACTGATGCGCGTGGCCAGAAGGTTTTGCATGAAGTTTCAACAGACTTGGGAGTCGCCGAGACTACGGCAGAGGGCCTGGCCCGCCTTTCCCCCGTCATAAAGGGTGGAACGGTAACATTTGGCACTCAAACTCATCCAGCCGATGGAAATGCTGGAACCTTGTTAGTGAGCGGTAAAAAAATTTCAGAGTTTGGTGACGGCCATCCAAGAATACGCCTTTTATCCTTTGGAGAAGCACGCGTTGAGGTGGCGCATATGGGTATGGCTCCAGTGCCAGCTGCGATGAAAGCACTTGTAGCAGCAGATATTAAGATCGATGAGATAAAATCTGTCAAGACTCATAATCCTTTTGCTGTTAACGATATTTATTTTGCCCAACAAACTGGCTTTTCTGCAGAAAAGATGAATAATTTTGGTAGCTCACTGATTTTTGGTCATCCTCAAGGACCAACTGGTATGCGTTTAGTGATCGAATTGATTGAGGAGCTCGAAATGAAGGGTGGTGGTTATGGGTTATTTACGGGCTGTGCTGCAGGTGATACTGCTGCAGCAATTGTGGTGGAAGTGAGTTAATTTTCGTGGGTGTTTTATATTTGGTCACTTGTTAATCTGAAAACTACATTTTAAGTTTTTTAATGTATTATCGTTTAAAAAAGGTAAATTTGTGACTAAAAAGGCTATAATATTTGATTTTGGAGGTGTGATTTCTAAGACCTTATTTGAAACGCATGATTTAACTGAAATAGCGTTGGGTCTCCCTCCTGGCACTCTTAAATGGCGTGGTCCTTTCGACCCTAAAAACGATAAGCTATGGGAATCAATGCAAGCTGAAGAAATATCAGAAAGGGATTATTGGTTAATAAGAACTAAAGAAGTTGCAAAGTTGATCAACATTAAATGGTCTCAAATGTCTGAATTTGTCAAAGCCGCTCGGGGTGCAGATCCAAGCTCAATTATTAGACCAGAATTTTTAGAAGTAATAGCTACCGCAAAGTTAAGAGGTGTAAGGTTAGCGATCTTATCTAATGAGTTAGATTTGTTCTACGGAAGTGAGTTTAGAGAAAAACTCGAATTTTTAAAGAACTTTGAGGTTATTCATGATGCAACATATACAAAAATTCTTAAACCTGCACCTGATGCCTATATTTCTTGTTTGAGGGACTTAAATCTTAGAGCTAAAGATTGTTTATTTATTGATGATCAAAAAAGAAATATTGATGGCGCCAAAAATATAGGATTATCAACTATTCATTTTAATGTGATAGAGCCAAGTGCGAGTTATAAAGAGGCAATGGATAGGTTGTAATTAGCAATAATTTAAGTTGAGTTCACTTTTGGGCTAAAAAATATGGGTATTGGGAGCGATTTATGACAAAAAAAATAATTTTTTTCATTGGAACCTACGATACTAAAAATGATGAGTTGTCTTATATTTCAAAAAAAATAATAGATTTAGGTGGTGATGTTCTTACAATGGACGTTAGCGTCTTAGGCGATCCAACTGAGCCAACAGATATTTCTAAGCAAAAAGTTGCAGAAGCATCAGGCTTAACAATTGATGATGCAAAAAATGCTGGTGATGAAAATAAAGCAATGCAGATTATGGCAAAAGGATCATCTCTGTTAGCTTTACAACTCTATAATGATAACAAGTTTGATGGCGTTATTGTACTGGGTGGCACAATGGGTACCGATTTAGCTCTAGATGTATGCGCTGCACTTCCTCTGGGTGTTCCCAAATATATTGTTTCTACGGTATCTTTTTCTCCTCTCATACCTGCTGCTCGTTTGGCGCCTGATATTCAAATGATACTATGGGCAGGCGGTCTTTATGGTTTAAATTCCATTTGTAAAGCTTCTTTGAGTCAAGCGGCTGGAGCAGTTTTAGGCGCAGCAAATGCAGTTGAAATAAAGACTCACAAAATACCTTGTATTGGTATGACTAGTTTGGGTTCATCAGCGTTAAAGTATATGAAATTTTTAAAACCAGAATTAGAAGCACGTGGTTATGAAGTCGCTATTTTCCATTCCACGGGAATGGGGGGGCGAGCTTTTGAAGGCTTGTGCGCGCAAGGAGCGTTTGTAGCAGTCATGGATTTTTGTATGCAAGAATTGTCTAATCATATTCATGGTTCTGAAGTCACTTCTGGAGAGAATAGATTAACGGCAGCTGGTAAGCATGAAATACCACAAATTTGTGCTCCTGGTTGTCATGATTTAGTTGATTTAATCTGCTGGCAAGATATTCCGGAAAAATGGAAGAACCATCCTCATCATGCCCACAATAGATTGATTAGTTCTATTGTTTTAAAACCAGAAGAGCGAGTGCAAGTGGCTGAAGGTTGTATGCAAAAATTATCAAAAGCGTTATCCGAAACGCATATGATTTTACCTTTAGGTGGGTGTGGAGAGTGGGATCGACCTGACGGTGGGCTTTATGATCCAGTTGGGTTAGAGACTTTCATGCGAGCATGTAAGAAAAACTGTCCAAGTAATGTCATACTCCATGAGCATGATTCCCACATAAATGATTTGGACTTTTCTAATAAGGCATTAAAAATATTTGATGATATGGTTGATAGAGGAATTGTGGTTAAAGGTTTTATTGAATAAAAATGAGGAAGAATAAATGAATTTAGAAGAAACTTATGCAATAGTAACTGGCGGAGCTTCTGGTTTAGGCGAGGCCACAGTCAGAGCGATAATTTCTGGTGGTGGTAAAGTTGCAATTTTAGACATGGACTCTATTCGTGGAAATGAATTGGTTAATGAATTGGGCACTTCCGCTATTTTTTGTAAGACAGATGTTACTAATGAAGGAGACGTTAAGTCTGCAATAGAGAAAACCATAGAAACTTTTGGTAAATTAAATGTAGCCATGAATTTTGCAGGGATTGCAATTGCAGTAAAGACCATTGGTCGAGATGGGCCACATGATTTGGATCTGTATAGAAAAGTTGTTGATGTAAACTTGAATGGGACCTTTAATGTTTGTCGTTTAGCTGCAGAATATATTTCAAAAAATACACCCAATGAAAGTGGTCTAACGGGTTTGATTGTCAACACGGCATCAGTCGCTGGGTATGATGGTCAAAAGGGTCAAGCTGCTTATGCGGCATCAAAAGCTGGTGTAATTGGGTTAACATTGCCGATGGCTCGTGATCTGGCAAGTTATGGAATTAGAGTGAATACAATCGCACCAGGTTTAATAATTACACCGATGTTGGCTTCTTTGCCAGTGGAAGCTCAAGAAGCTTTGTCCAGCCAACCCTTATTACCAAAGAGATTAGGAAAGCCATCAGAAATAGCCAAATTAGCCTGTTTTATGATTGAAAATGAATATTTAAATGGCGAAGTAATTCGCTTGGATGCAGGAATTAGATTACCATGAAGGGACCCTTAAGTTCTTTGAAAATTGTGGAATTTAGTGGATTAGGACCAGCCCCGCTAGCGGGGCAACTTTTAGCAGATTTGGGTGCTGATGTAATTACAATAGATCGAAAATCAGCTAAGGTAGATCCAAGTGAAATTAATCGACGAAATAAAAGATCAATTGCATTAAATCTCAAATCAAAAGAGGGACTAAAAGTTGTAAAAAAAATAATTGATAGCTGTGACGTGTTAATTGAAGGTTTCAGGCCTGGTGTTATGGAAAAGCTGGGAATAGCGCCGAGTGATTGCCATGATAGGCTAATTTATGGTCGAATGACTGGTTGGGGTCAGACTGGAATATTTTCAAAAACTGCAGGACATGATATAAACTATTTAGGAATAACGGGAGCTTTACACGCAATAGGAACTGATAAAACACCAATACCACCTTTAAATTTAGTTGCAGATTATGGAGGTGGTTCAATGTTCTTGATTTTTGGAATTTTGGCTGCGTTGTATGAAAGAACCTCTTCAGGAAAAGGGCAAACTGTCGATGCTGCAATGGTAGATGGTGTTCCAGCGATGATGGGTTTATTTCATCAATTTGTTGCTAATGGAAGCTGGCTTGATGGTGAGCGAGAGTCAAATTTGCTTGATGGGGGAGCTCCATTTTACCGATGTTATAAATGTGCAGATGGAAAATTTATATCAGTTGGTGCTTTAGAGTCTCAGTTTTTTGCTGAATTGGGAAGGGTCATCGATCTTCCAGAAATTGATTTAAAAACGCAGAATGATCAAGAAACATGGTCATATAAAAATGAAACCTATGAAAATATTTTTAAAACAAAGTCTCGTGATGAGTGGTCTGAGATTTTTAAAGGTTCAGATGCTTGTGTTACACCTATCCTCACATTGGAAGAAGCGACAAAATACCAAGTCAATTCTGAGCGCGATGTTTTTTTTGAACAAGATGGTGTTCTGCAAGCCTCACCAGCGCCACGTTTTGATAGAACGCCTAGTGCAAAGCCAGTTAGTATAAGGGCGCGTGGGGCTGATAGTGAAGAAATTCTAAATGAAATTGGTTTGGCACAAAAAGAAATAATAAATTTAAAGAATAACAATATATTAACTTAATTTTAATGAGGGCAATATGATTAACAAACAAGTATAACTTTAGAAAGTAGACCAATTGGGCCACCAACTTTAGAAAATTTTGGGATAGCGAAAAGTTCACTTAGTGAAATCCAAGATGGTCAAGTTCTGTTGAAAACCATCTATTTATCTCTTGATCCTTACATGCGGGGTAGAATGAATGCTGATAAATCTTACGCTGCACCAGTACCCCTAGGTGGTATTCTGGAAGGAGAATGCGTTGCTGAAATAATCAATTCCAAAAATTCAAATTATAGTGTTGGAGAGATTGTAGCTGCGCGAATTGGTTGGGTTACCCACGCAATCTCTGACGGAGGAGATTTACGAAAAATTGACAATAGTATTGCTCCAATTTCAACAGCATTAGGCGTTCTGGGGATGCCGGGCCATACTGCTTGGACAGGATTGAATATTATCGGAAAAGCTCAGCCAGGAGAAACTGTAGTTATTTCTGCTGCCACGGGTGCAGTTGGAAGTTTGGCAGGTCAACTTGCAAAGGCTAAAGGAATGAGGGTCATTGGTGTTGCTGGTGGTTCTGAAAAATGCGCATTTGCAAAATCAGATTTAGGGTATGATGAATGCCTTGATCATAAGCTAGCCTCAGATGCCTCAGAATTAAGAAAATGGCTTTTGGATGCAGCACCAAGTGGTGTGGATGTGTATTTTGAAAATGTTGGAGGGAAAACTACAGAAGCAGTTTTACCAATAATGAATGATTTTGGCCGAATATCAGTTTGTGGAATGATTTCTTGGTATTCCGGTGTTGGCGTTGATGAGGCTATGCGCTTGCCTGGGGCTTGGCGCGCAATTTTGACGAAACGGTTGCAAGTTCGTGGCTTTATAGTTTGGGATCATAATGATGTATTTGATGAATTTTTATCGGAGGTAGCGCCGTTAGTAAAATCTAATAAAATCATTTATCGTGAGACTGTAACTGAAGGTATTGAAAATGCTCCAGAAGCTTTTATCAATCTTCTTAATGGTAAGAATTTTGGTAAACAATTGATTAAAGTAAGTTAAACCTCAGACATGATCAAGGAATTCAGACAACATAAATATGAAGTACCAAAAGATGCAGTTGACTTAACTTTGGTAAGGCATGGAGAAAGTTCAGCTGCCATACCAGGAAAGCCCTTTCCGTTACACAAAGGTCATGGTGATCCAGATCTGCATGTAAATGGAATATTGCAAGCCAAGGCGGTTAAACGGGCTTTGGAGAAAAAAAATTTTCAAAGTATCTATGCAACTGATTTAAAAAGAACACAGCAAACAGCAGAACCTTTAGCCACGTATTTAAGTTTACCGATAACTATTGAAGCAGGACTTCGAGAGGTATATTTAGGTGCATGGGAAGGTGGGTTATTTCGAATGAAAGTAGCTTCTAAAGATCCTATGTATCAAGAGTTTTTGAGGCACCAGGAGTGGGGTAAAATTCCAGGAGCAGAAACTAATTCTATGATATTTCAGCGAGTTCAAAAATCGTTGGATTTAATTTATGCACGGCATCAGAATCAAAAGGTGCTAGCAGTACTTCATGGGGGAATTATTTCAGCGATAATGGCAATGGCTACAGGTAGTAATCCATTGGCATTTTTGGGATCCTCTAATGGTTCAATTAGTAGAGTAATTTTGGAAAGTGGTAAAATAACCTTACGAACTTATAATAGCTGTGAGCATTTGTAAGTAAATTAATGAATTCTTTTAATCCAATTTTGATCAATACATAGTGCTAATAGTTGGGGCTGGTGACTATATAGGTTCTGCAATAGCTAGAAGATTTGCTAAAGGTGGGTTTACTGTTTGTCTGGGGCGAAGAAATGGTGAAAAGCTTGAACCAATTATAAAAGAAATAGAGAATCTTGGTGGTGTAGCTTATGGTTTCACGTTGGATGCCAGAATCGAGTAACAAAGAAGCTAATTAAAAAAATAGAACAAGAAATAGGTAAGATAGAGCTTGTTATTTTTAATGTAGGTGGAAATGTATGTTTCCCAATTCTGGAGACTACTTCAAGAGTATTTAGGAAAGTATGGGAAATGGCAACTTATGCTGGGTTTCTAACAGGTAGAGAGGCAGCTAGATATATGGTGCCCCGTAAAAAAGGTTCAATTTTTTTTACAGGAGCAACAGCTAGTTTAAGGGGAGCAACAGGTTATTCAGCTTTTGCTGCTGGTAAAGCAGGGTTGCGAGGAGTTGCTCAAAGTATGGCTCGAGAGCTTGGACCCGAAAATATTCATGTAGCTCATCTTATAATTGATGCAGGAGTTGATACTGCCTTTGTAAGGGAAAGAATAAAAGCAGCAGGCCTTGATCCAGACACTTTAGCCTCAGATACCTTAATGAATCCTGAATCAGTAGCAGAAGCTTATTGGAATATGTATCATCAAAAACGTGATGGATGGACTTTTGAAATGGATATTCGGCCATTTGCAGAGAACTGGTAAAACAGATTTATATTATTGCTGAGTAAAAAGCATTCGACTTTTAAACCAGCTATTTTGTTACCTAATAAATTTTACTTAACGTTTTAATTGTGCTGGAATTGTTTGGCGTAATTCAAATTTTAGAACTTTGCCAGTTGCTGATCTTGGTAAATTTGAAACGCCTACCATAAACGATGGTATTTTATATTTTGCTAAATTTTTAACGCAATGAGCTTTCATGTCTTCATAAGTTAACGTTTTACCATCATTAAAACTAATCACGGCGCATCCTACCTCGCCCCATTTTTCATCAGGGACGCCTATAACTGCTACCTCATTAATTTCTTCAAGTTCATAAAGTACATTTTCAATTTCTGCTGGATATACGTTCTCTCCTCCAGAAATATACATGTCCTTTAATCTATCTTCGATAAATATATAGCCCTTTAGATCTTTTTTTCCTATGTCGCCTGTTTTAAACCAGCCATCAATAAAACTATCTTTATTTGCCTCGGGCCTATTCCAGTATCCAGGTGTTACAGCGGGCCCCTTCATTTGTATCTCGCCTAACACATCAGGTGAGGCTTCATTGCCTTCGTTATCCACAATCCTAATCTTACTTCCCATTAGGGGCCTACCCGCACTACCAACCATATCAACTACGTCATCATGAAGTAATAAACACCCAGTACCACTGGTTTCGGTCATACCCCAACCTTCTTGCAAACATACCCCACGTTTATTCCACCATTTTACTAATGAAACTGGTACAGTTTCAGCACCTGAAAATGCACCAATAATATTGGAAAAGTCTGTTTTTTCGGCAAGTTCGCTGCCTTTCAGAGCATTGTAAGCAGCAGGTACTAAAAATATGTGCGTTACTCCAAAGGCTTTATTTCCAAGTGTTTTTAGAACCATATCGGGATCAAACATTCTCATTACTACAAGGCAACCACCAATATAGATCATTGGGCAGCAAGAAACGTTGACTGCGGCAATATGAAATAATGGCATGACCACTAAGCTAACGCAATCACGTGTAGTACGCCCCGCACTCATTCCACCAACTGCTGAAAAAAGCATCATTCCATGAGTTATTATAACCCCTTTAGGTCTGCCAGTAGTTCCAGATGAATACATTAGCATGCATTGTTCATCCAACGTTTGTTCAATCATTTCATGCATAGGCGTTGCAGAGGATATCCCTTTTTCATAATCTGTATCCCCGCCAACGCCATCTAACATAATTGTGTTTGGTACATTTGTTTGGCTATGAACATCTCGCCACACCATTTCTAGAGAGGTGTCAACAAACACCAATTTGGGAGTGCTATCATTAATAATAAAAGTTAACTCTGTTGCTGTTAAACGAAAGTTTAAAGCAACTGCTATTGCACCTATTCTCCAACACGTGAAAATAATTTCCACAACATCTGTAGAATTAAATGCAAAATATGCGACCCTATCCCCTTTTGTTATTCCCAGGCTTTGAAGATGGTTAGCTAACCTACCTACTCGATCATTCATTTCTGAATAAGTGTAATGCCTATTACTTGCCAAGTCTATTGATGCCAACTTATCAGGCATTGCCATACTATGCTGTGTTATCCAATCATTTACACTGTAATCGCTCAAATACCCGTCCCCTCGTTTATTTGAGATTATTTTCTAGTATCATTCTGTTTTACAAAAAAGATAATCTTGCGTCTACGTTACGTCAATTAATTTCAAAATTACCAAAACAAATAAGTTTTCTTATTTATTTGCAGGTATTATCTTTCCTATATTTTCTCCAAAACCTATCTTATAATCCCCTCCGTCAGCAGCACCACTCATTCGGATAATGTCACCATCCTCTAAAAACGTTCTAGTCTCTGAACCTTGAAGTTGAATAGGATTTTTCCCACCCCAACTAAGTTCTAACATAGAGCCATATTGATGTTTTTCAGGACCTGAAATAGTTCCAGATCCAAGTAAATCTCCACAACTCATGGCACAACCACTGGAGGTGTGATGGGCTAATTGTTGTGCAGATGAGTAATACATTTCAGAATAATTTGTTCTAGTGATCTCATTAGACCCGTTGCTGCTATTAGTTTCAATTGATACGGATAAATCAATATCATATAGCATTGGGCATTTTTCTTCCAAATATTTTAACAAGGGCACTTCACGTTTTGGCGTAAATTTTCTAAAGGGTTCCAGCGCTGCCTTTGTTACTATCCAAGGACTTATAGTAGTTGCTGTAGCTTTAGCTTGGAAGGGCCCCAAAGGTTGATACTCCCAAGCTTGTATGTCTCGAGCTGACCAGTCATTTAAAATGACATAACCAAATATCATATCATCTGCTTCTTGAGTTGTCAGTGTCGTGCCTATGTCAGTGTTCGTGCCAACAATTGCTCCCAGCTCTATTAGTAGTAAGTACTGGTCCTGTTTCACCAACAATAACAACAAAAGTACCTGTTACTGTATCAAAAACAAACCATTGATAGGAAGTACCAGAAACAATAACGGTCTGTATAGTGGCATTTGACCCTTCACAAGGAGCAGTTCCATTTGCAACGCATTTTCAGGACCACGAAACATTGTGCCAACATTTTTTGCATGATGATAACTAGCAAAGAAATCTGTAAATTCTGATATGACAAATGGCATATGTAAGATACAATCTTTTTGAGGAATTAATGAATTTTCTAAAATGGATTTAGTTTCAGCGATTGCTTCGTCAAAGTTTTCTTTTAATAGGTCGGTTAGATTTTTTCTAAACAAGGCCCAGGTTTCTGGCCCTAATTCCATGAAAGAATTCCAATATGGCTCATTGAACACTTTCTCATTTTTTGAAGGTTCTAAGATTTCTAGTTCTTCTAGCGATGTCACGTCTAGCACCATATCACCAATGGCCACACAACAATGGGGGTCACTATCTGAAACTGTAAAAACGCCATAAGGTAGATTGTTTAAAGGAAAATCTGTTTGCTTTGTGTTGGCGGATTCTATCCAAGATCGTATTAAAGTCATCGAAGCGCTCTCTTAATTGTTTAATTTATTAATAAAAGTTTAAACCACTTAATCATTATTAATTTTTGATGAGAAGTTCTTTTTTAATGATGACCAACAATCGATGTAATCATCCTGAATGGGTGCCTCTTTTGCTGCAAAAGAGGTTAAATGTTGTGGAAACCTAGTTTCAAACATGAAACTCATTGTGTTTTGCATCTTTTGTGGGATCAGCTCAGAGTTTGTTGCTTTTTCGAAAGCATCCATGTCTGGTCCATGAGGTAACATCATATTGTGAAGACTCATTCCACCTGGGGCAAAGCCTTCGGGTTTAGCATCGTAGATGCCATGAATATTTCCCATTAACTCAGACATTATATTTTTATGGTACCAGGGGGGACGAAATGTATTTTCAGCAACACTCCATCTGTCTCGGAATAGAACAAAGTCTATATTGGCAGTCCCTTCTACACCTGACGGGGCAGTTAAGACTGTAAATATTGATGGGTCTGGATGATCAAAAAGCAATGCGCCCACAGGAGAGAATGTTCGCAAATCATATTTACATGGAGCATAGTTTCCATGCCAAGCTACTATATCTAAAGGTGAATGATCTATTTCGGTAGTATGAAATTGTCCGCACCATTTTATTGTTACTGTAGATGTTATTGATTTGTCCTCAAATGCAGCAATAGGTGTTTTGAAATCACGGGGGTTTGCTAAGCAATTTGCACCGATTGGGCCTCTATTTGGCAGATCAAATTTAGCACCATAATTCTCACAAACAAATCCTCGTGCTGGTCCATTTAAAATTTCTACCTTAAACAGTAATCCCCTGGGTATAATTGCAATTTCTTGTGGTTCTAGGTCAATAATCCCCATTTCGGTAAAAAATCTTAATTGTCCTTCTTGAGGAACAATTAAAAGCTCGCTGTCCGCGGAGTAAAAATATTCATTCTCCATATTCTCAGTTGCCACATATATGTGTGCAGCCATACCAACTTGAGTATTAACATCACCAGCAGTTGTCATTGTACGCATGCCATTTATAAAATTGGTTTTTGTATCACTTGAAATTGGGTTCCATCTGTATTGACCAAGACTAATGATATCATCCAAAATATGTGGTGCTGATTTCCAAAAAGGCATCTCTATTTTTTTAAACCGGTTTGTATGCTTAACGGAAGGTTGAATTCTATAACACCAACTTCTTTCATTTTTTCCTCTTGGCGCAGTGAATGGTGTGCCTGATAATTGCTCAGCATAAAGGCCGTAAGGACATCTTTGAGGTGAGTTTTGTCCTTGGGGCAGAGCGCCATCTAAGGCTTCAGTTTCAAAGTCATTTCCAAACCCAGACATGTAAGACTTAGAATTAAATTTCATAATAAGCTCCTTATTTTCTACCTTTTTATCGTTGCAAATGCAACGAAGTCAAGGTTGTGGCTTTTCAATTTTACTTTTGCATGCTAAGTCTACCTCTTTATTGGAAGATTTATAATGAAATTATTGGCTAATAATTTACGAGGTGTAGGTTTGAAGTTCTCACCTTCAAAACCTGTATCGAGTAACGCAGAAAATGTAAAAAAATTGATATTAAAGTGCCCTGTTTATGCCCAAACGCCACTTCATGAGTGTACTGATTTAGCAAAATTACTAGGGATAGAATCTTTATATGTAAAAGATGAACGACCTCGAATGGGTTTAGGAAGTTTTAAAGCTCTTGGTGCTACCTATGCTATTGCAAAAAAAGCAGCAAAAAGTCCATTGATTAATGAGCAACCTGAACGAACTCTTGAAGGTGAAACATTTATTACTGCTAGTGCAGGAAACCATGGAATGTCTGTCGCAGCTGGTGCACGAGTTTTTGGAGCGAATTCTGTTGTTTATCTTTCAGAAACGGTTCCAAAAGAATTTGCTGGGAAGCTTCGAGAAAAAGGTGCCAAAGTCATAATTGAAGGAAAAGATTATGAGGCAAGCATGCAAGCTGCAGCTGCACGTGCGAAACAGGAAGGATGGATATTACTTTCGGATAGTACTTGGGAAGGTTATTCTGCTGGTTATGACGTAATGGAAGGTTATTTAATGATGCCTGAAGAGGTGCTTGTGCAAATGACCACCTCTCCAACACATATTTTTTTACAAGCGGGGGTGGGGGGGTTAGCGGCAGCGGTAACAGCCTTTGTAAGATCTAAATGGGGTTCATCTCCAAAAATTATAATAGTAGAACCTTCAGAAGCTCCCGCAATAATGGAAAGTATAAAAGCTGGAAAACCTGTTTACGCTGAGGGTAAAGTCTCAATTATGGGTCGATTAGATTGCAAAGAACCATCTCATCTAGCATTATATTGTCTAGCCAAAGAAGCAGATTTTTTTATGACATTAAGTGATGCTGAGGTTTTGGAAACTATTATGGAGTTAAGTAGTTATGGTTTGCAGACATCCGCTTCTGGAGGAGCTGGTTACGCTGGGTTAGTAAAGGCTCTGATTAATCAAGATTGTGATCTAGACTCTTCTTCTGTAAGTTTTAGAGATGCTCATTTAGAAGGTTGTTCAATTGATTTTGAAGAAGCTGAATTTAAAATACGGACTGAAAAAGTTCAAAAAATTATGTTCGAAAAAGAATTTGATGCAATCTTACTTTGTACTGAGCCTGAGGTTAGATATTTTACGGGTTTCAGAAGCTTATTTTGGCAAAGTCCAACCAGGCCATGGTTTGTTGTGATCCCAAAAAATGGTAAACCTATAGCAATTATCCCAGAAATCGGTCGTGAGCTTATGGCAAGAACCTGGATTGATCAGATAATCACTTGGCCATCACCTAGGCGAGAAGATGAGGGAATTTCATTACTGGTGGACGTATTAAAGGAAGCCAAAACTATTGGCCTTTTAATGGGAGAAGAAGCATCATTAAGAATGCCTCTTAGTGATTTTGAAGAACTAAAATCTAGAGTTAATGGATGTTTCTATGATTGTAGCGATATAATAAAAAAAGTCCGTTTGATAAAATCGGAAGCTGAAATTCTTATTTTAAAAAATATTTGTGCAATTGCTGATCGGTCGTTTGATCGAGCAGAGAAACTATTCTATTGTGGGCAACCTTTAAATGAAGCGTTTAGGGAATTTAAAATAGCTCTGTTGGAAGAGGGTGCTGAAGAGGTCCCATATTTAGTAGGAGGTGCTGGAATTGACGGGTATGCAGACCTTATATCTCCTCCAAGTGATAAGCCATTAGAGAGTGGTGACATATTAATGTTGGATACTGGTTCTACATTAAAGGGGTATTTTTGTGACTTTGATAGAAATTGGGCAATCAATACAGCGAGTGATTTAGCTAAACGTGTATATTCGAAACTACATTATGCTACTGAAGTTGCATTAGAAGAAATTCGACCAGGAATGACTTGTGAACAAGTGTTTATACTAATTAATAATGCCTTAGGTGGCGGCAGCTCGGATGTCGGTAGAATGGGCCATGGTTTAGGTATCCAGTTAACGGAGTACCCATCTTTAATGTTAGATGATAAGACTGTCTTATTAGAAAATATGGTAATAACGATTGAACCGAGTATGTCATATGGTGAAGGACTGATGATGGTTCATGAAGAAAATATTTGCATAAGAGAAGGTAAACCTGAGCTTTTAACAAAACGTGCTGCGAATGAGTTGCCTATATTAAGCTAAATAATGCGAGGTACGTTTTGTCAGATTTTATTTTAGAAAATTTTCTTCCTTATCAGCTGAGTTTACTTGCTAACAGAATTAGCAAAGACTTTTCAAAAGAATACATTTCCCGGTTTAAATTAAATAATGCAGAATGGCGAATTATCGCACATCTTAGTCAGGAAAATGAAGCAATAAGTATTAGAGAAATTTACTCAAAAGTAGATTTGGAAAAATCAAAAGTGAGTAGGGCTGTTTCGAGATTAAGCTCTCGGGAAATTCTTACCAAAACAGTGAACCTCAAAGATAGGCGCTTAGTGGACTTGAAATTAACAAAAAATGGGAAAAAGATTATTGAAAACATGGCAAAGGTAGCCAAAGATTTTGAATCTGAAGTTTTAATAAAGATTGAAAATCCGGACTATTTTAGAAAAATTATTATATCGTTAATCAAAGATCAAATTATTTAATCCAAAGTGAACGCTGTAGCGTAATCATTTAGACTTAATAATATTTAAACAATCTTAAAAAGGTTTTGATTTGAAAAAAATACTCATTTTGGGGAGTGCACCTGACGCTATTAGGGCAGCCGACTTTGACATAAATTCATTTACCTCGATCGTTGCCATTAATAATGCTTGGAAAATAACTCCAAGATGGACTCATTCAATATTTCCAACGGATTTTCCATTTGAAAAGAGGCCGAAAGAAAATCCAAAACAAACACTTCATACAGCACAAGAGTATGTACCAATTCAAAATAATTATGGTGGGTTTTTGTATGCTGGAGGAACTATGGCATTCACAGCCGCTTATTGGGCATTAGATTACTTAAATCCTGACCTTATAGCATTTCTGGGTTGTGATATGGTTTACGAAGGTACCAATACCCATTTCTATGGTTGTGGTACAGCTGACCCATTAAGAGTAGACCCCTCACTTCGATCAATTGAAGCTAAAGCTAATAGATTTGAATTTTTTGCCAATAAAGAGGGTTGTTCAGTAGTAAATATTTCTGAAAAAGATGTGAGCCGGCTCACATACCAGAAAATTGGAATCTCTGAACTGAACGATTATCAGCTCTCAGATCGTAATTTAAATAGTACTATTGTTACAAAAGCATTGGAGATGGAAAAAAAATTAGATTACTTTGTGGCAAGTGGTAAATATTGGAAAGAAACTCATAGATTCGATTTGGCAAAAATTGATGAGTTAGATCAATTATGGCTAAATTGTTTTCTGAAAAACTAGAGAATTAGTGATGACATTTAATAAGATTATAACTTGGATCCTTTTTTATTCATGTACATTGGTAGCGACTAGTAATGCTTTAATTTGGGAAATAGATTCTACCTGGTATAAAGCACTCCTGGCTCCAGCTTTTTCACCTCCTAGTTGGTTATTTGGTCCTGTTTGGACAATTTTGTATGTTTTAATTGCAACATCTGCATATCGTTTTGTATTTATGAAGACTACAAATATAAAGCCCATCTTATTGGCATTATGGGCCTTGCAAATGACCTTAAATACAATTTGGGTTTCCATTTATTTTGGTGCAAAGGATTTGTTTAGTGCACTTATTGTAATAATAATTTTATGGCTATGCATTTTTATCTTAGTAACTTTAAGTTGGCGTATTGATAAAATATCTAGCTTTCTTTTAATGCCCTACTTGCTATGGATTAGCTTTGCCACAATATTAAATGCCTCATATTGGTATTTAAATTAAATAATGCATTATCATTCAATAAAAACTTACTGAGGCTACACTTAGATCAGCTTTATGATCACGGCCATATGCAACCAAACCAATGCTTTTTAAAGAACTCGGATTAATATTTTTCCGTAGAAAACTACCAGATCTTTTAAAGGTTTTTAATGGAATTTTTATTTCTTTCCAATCAGACGTGACAGAAAATTTAGCTTGATAGTATTGCCATGGTAAAATTGTTCCTTTGGTGCGCAGATGTAAATAATAAACAGTATTATTGCCTTTTGCGTTTAACACTATTCCTTCTATATTTTTTGTTAATGGCTGTATTAGTTTAATTCTAGCTTGAATAAATCCACCCTGATTTTGCGTACTAACATTCCCAGTTAAATTTATATAATTTAACTGATTTTCGTTATTAAAAGAAATCTTACCAGTGGAAATCCCACCCATAACTTGGTCACTGAAGAACTCCCATCTTTTTTCTGGTTGGACATCAAATTTTTCTAACATTAGATCATCAGCCTTTAGAGTATGAGAAAAAAATAAAGTCATAATTGTGATTAATGTTAGTTTGCTTAATACTTGTTTCATGAAATTACTTTTTATCCTCAGATGAAGGTTCTTTTTTGTCATTTAACTCACCAATTATCAACGGTAACAACTCTGTAGACTTATCAATTTTTGATGGAATTTCAGTTTCCATCCATTCCAATGTATCAAACGCTTTACACTGATCGCAAATAGGCAACCACTCATTGTATATGTTGTTGCATTTTGTGCATGTCCACATTGGTCCATACTTAGCTCCTAACGCTTTTGCTAGCCAGCCACGAACTACTGCATCTTTTGCGCCAGTTCCGCGTTCTACAGCAGCCATAATTGTAAGGCATCGTGCAGTAGGTTTTTTCTCTGCAAGGTCTCCCATAATTTTACGAGCTCCTGTATAGTTTTCTGCAGCAAGAGCTAATTCAGCTTCCAACATTTGGACTTCAGGTGTTCCATTGTGTACTTTTATCCAAGGTTTGAAACGATTGTAACGCTCATCAGCACTCTCTGAAGGTTCTAAATTTGCGAATGCTGCTGCCAAATCAGGATGTGGTGATTTATTCCAGGCCTTACGTAATACACTAGTTGCGAGACGTTTTTTCATATTTCTTAGATGAGCTGATGATGCTAAAATAGCTGCAGGAACCAATTCTGGTGAAGCTTTATTTGCTTGAAAGGCCGCCTCGAAGGAATTCTCACTAGAACCTTCCTTTGCCGTCGCAAGGTTCAATATAGCATTTCTACGAATAAAAATATCTTTTGGTAGTAGACCTGATTTATATTTTGCACTCAAAGTTTTTTGCGCACCTGTCCAATCATTCCCTTCCACTTGCAGTTCGAAAAGGGTAGTTAGGATTGTGCCATCTTTAGGTTTTATGGAAATGGCTTTGTGAGCTAACTCTAAAGCTGTTTCTTTATCACCGTCTTCTAATTTTTGCTTCATTATACCAAGAATTCCCACAAATTTTGTTCGTTCTTGATTAAGGAGTTCTTTATAGAATTTCAGGGCTTCCTTACGGTCTCCAGATTGTTCAGCAGCTTGGGCACTTAATAGATTCGTTACTTCAGGCTTTCCTAGTAATTTATTGGCACGTGAAGCTTTAATTGTTGCTGTTTTATTTTCACCTAAAGCTAATGCAATCATACCATCAGAGAGAGCTTGGAACCCTTTTTTCTCTCTATTTCTATCAAAATAACGAGAAATAGCAGTTTCGTCACCATTTAGGAAACGGTATGTGGCAATTAAAAAATTGCAAATTTTAAACATGAACCAGATAATAAAAAGACCTATAGCTCCCGCAATTATAACAGCAATTGGAGAAAAAGTGATTTCAATATTTGACAATATAATTTGAAACTCATCGTTGGTTTTTGCGAACTGAGTTACAGCAAAGGAAAAAACACTTACTATGCCAATGAATATTATTATGTTGATTATTGATTTAATCATTGGTTTCGCGCATTTCAGTAATCTTAACGAAGATCTTGTCTAACTCTGCTTTAGTTTTATAAGTTATTTGTGCCTCTATCATCCAATTATGTATGGATTTTTTTGCATCTTCAGGTAAACTTTTTAGCTCTTTTAGTGCATCACCTAAGTTATTTAATTTTAAACTTCTTTCTGCTCTAGAAAGAATAGCATCGATACTATCTCCAGAAATAGGTTTTAAGGAACGAGTTGTTATATGTGTTTTCAAAAATACTAAGATTTTTTGTGATATTTTATCTTTATCATTCTTTGTATGGAATTCTTTTAATGCACTTCTAGCCTCTTTAGGAAAAGTATTACGAAGCTGTTCTAATGGTTTTACACCATTAAAAGCATTCTTTAGTATTTCTTTGGATATTTTTATATTTAATTGTGTTGCTATGTTAGAAAGGGGTTCTCCAAAGGGTTTTCCCTGAAGAAACGCTGACTGCACTAAGTTTAAATCTGATAAAAGATTGTTTTTGATCTCATTAGATTTTAATTTCTTTTCTAGGATCTTTACAGCTGACTCAGCTTTTTTAATGGCTAAAATTAATTTGCTATTTTCTGATTTAACTTTTTGATCCTCAGGAAGTTTCTGTTCATCAAAAATGGCAACATCAATTTTTTGAGTGCTGTCAGGAGTAGCTTTAATCTTCGGTTGAACTATTATTTTATTGATTTTATTTGCTAAATCTTGGTTTTGTTCAGATAAAAAAGTATTTGCTTTCAATACCTGGTTAAGATTCTTATTTATCTCTTCTATTTTAGCATTTTGATCATTCACCAAAGTATTTGCTAAGTTTGTCTGAAAGTTCTCTAATTGCCGCTCTATTTCTATGAATTGCGATCTATCACTATTCTTAATTTGCTCCGATTGGTAATAGTATAACCCTATTAAAATGACAAAAATTATTGCAAAAATTAGCCATTTAATATTGCTAATAATAATATTATTTTTAAATTTTTTGGTTAATTGGTCATCAATTTTTTGAAGGTTTGAGTTTTCCAACTCTGCCACTTCTTGGGTTGATTTAGTCTTAAAACTCTTTGTTGGTGTCGAAACTTTATTTATAGATTCTTTTTTTGCTTTTGGTTTAGGCAACTTATTTGTTTTCTTAGAGTTACTTGTAGTAGCTGGATTTTTATTGGCCACAGTAATGAACTCCTATAAAATCCATTCTAAATTTATAATTATTCTTGAAGTAAGTTAAAACTTCGAGCTTAAGTCTACAAGTCATGTTATTTGCTTGTCGCCTTTATTAAACTTTTTACCATACTTTCTGCCGTTGGTTGTGCTGCTACTTTAATATTTTGAAAGCCCTGGTTCTGTAAAACGTTTTTAATATTTGTACTTAGACATAAGAATTCTAGATTTAAAAATTTTAAATTTTTGAGTTGGCTAGCCATCGTTGAAGCAGTATTAGCTGAAAATATAGTTATTAGTGATTTCTCTTTGGATTCTAATAAAAGTCTAGTTCTTTTATTAACTTTTTCTGGTTTTTGTTCGTAAATAATTGTTTCATTAATATTAATACCTTGTCTAAGCAGATATTCCTTTAGGTTAAATGAGACATATTTACCTCTTAAATAATGGTAATTTTCACTAGTTTTTTTAGGAAAGTTGTTTGTGAACTCTTCGATATTAGAGCCTATGCATTCTGCATTTAAGCCTAATTTTTGTGCAGTTTTAGTTGTTTTTAATCCAACACAGTAGCAAGAAAATTCTTCTTTATAATCACAACTCCAATTAAATAATGCATTTTCTGATGTAAAAATTAAAATAGTAGAAGTTGCTATTTCAGGAGTTGTCATTGTGTTTATTATTTTAGAAATTGGTGATATTATAATTTGGCTTTTTTTAATTTTGGCATCAATCAATTGCTTATTAAATCTATTAGCCTGTCGCACTGGTCGAGTTATGATGATAAATTCTTTAACCATGTTTATATTTAACGGGATTGCAGGTGGCAACGCAACGATGTAACCGTTTTTAAATGATAACAATGCTCGGAATAGAAAGTAGTTGTGACGATACAGCGGCGTCGGTTGTTCGTGAAACATCTGATGGCCGACCTTTGATATTGTCGAACGAAGTTATTGGACAAAATGTTCATAAGATTGCAGTCAAAGGTCAGTGCCAGGTGTTCCTTTAACTAATGCTACAAAATTAGATATAGTAACAAAATTAAAATCTTATAATGTTGAAATTAGATGCAGTTTCAGTTACTGCAGGTCCTGGACTTATAGGTGGCGTCTTGTCTGGAGTAATGTTTTCTAAAGGTTTAGCTGCTGGATTGGGGTTACCATTGATTGGGGTCAATCATCTAGCGGGTCATGCTTTAACGCCTCGTTTAACGGAGCAAATAAGTTTCCCTTATTTAATGTTGTTAATTTCTGGAGGTCATTGCCAGTTTCTTATTGTAAAAAGTGCAGAAGAGTTTGTTAGGCTTGGTGGAACAATAGATGATGCTCCAGGTGAAGCTTTTGATAAGGTTGCTAAACTTTTATGTTTAGATCAACCTGGTGGACCATCAATTGAAAGAGCAGCAAAGTTAGGAAATCCTAATGCATTCTCCCTACCTAGACCTCTACTAGATAGAAAAGACTGCAACTTGTCTTTCTCTGGCCTAAAGACTGCAGTTATTCGTTTGAGAGATAAGATAGTATTGGATAATGGGACATTGTCGACTGAGAAGTTGCAGGATTTATGCGCGAGCTTTCAACAAGCTGTCTCAGATGTTTTGTTAAAAAAGACGGAATTTGCTATGAGGAGTTTTTCAAATAGAATTGGTTTTTTCCCAAAATCATTTGCAGTAGCGGGTGGCGTTGCTGCAAATTCAGAAATTAGACTAAAGTTGCAAAATTTATGTGAAGAAAAAAATGTTATTTTTTCTGCCCCACCAATAAACTTATGCACTGATAATGGTGCTATGATAGCTTGGGCTGGTATCGAGTTATTAAAAGCTGGTAGAGTAGATGATATGAGCTTGAAAGCTAAACCAAGATGGCCTTTGGATGTGATTAGTCCTCCGATGCTTGGCTCTGGAAAAAAAGGCGCAAAAGCATGAGTGATATTGGAATAGTAGGGGCTGGATCTTTCGGTACTGCACTGGCTATTTCATTAGCAAGCGAAAATAAAAACGTCACTTTATGGGCTAGATCACAATCTCAAGTTGAGGAGATGATTAAGTTTAATGAAAATAAAAAATTTTTGCCAGGAATTAAATTTCCAAATACATTGCTACCTATTGTAGATTTTAAGGAGTTAAATAGTTGTAAGGTAATTCTTATAGCAATACCTACCCAAAGTTTAAGCAAACTATTTAGTTCTCACACTATTGAAACAAATACAGTACCTATAGTGGCTTGTTGCAAAGGGGCAGAACTTGAGACAGGTGATCTTCCAACTGAAATAATAAAAAGATATCTGCCAGAAAATGAGATACTGGTATTAACCGGCCCTGGTTTTGCGACTGAATTGGCATTAGGCAAACCTACCGCAATGACTTTGTATTACTTTATTCAAAAAATAATATTCAAAAAGCTCTCTCTTCAAAAACATTACGTTTGTATCAAAGTAATGATTTAATTGGCTTACAATTGGGTGGAGCGTTAAAAAACGTCATAGCCATAGCTTGTGGGATGGTGATGGGAGCCGGTCTTGGTGAAAGCGCGCGTGCGTCATTAATGACACGAGGATTTGCAGAAATGATTAGGTTTGCAAAAGAAAAAGGTGCTAACCCAAATACTTTGATGGGGCTGTCTGGTTTTGGGGATTTGTCATTGACTTGCAATTCTACCAAGTCACGGAATTTTTCCTATGGTTTTTCCCTTACATCAAAAAATGGGTTGAAAATTTCTGATACAGTTGAGGGAATTAAAACTTCTCATATTATAGCTAAACAAGCTCATAGTTTAGGTGTTGATATGCCTATAACTCAAATGATTTCTCAAGTTTTAAAAAACGAATTAACCACAAAACAAGCTATCGAACAGCTTTTATCCAGGCCTTTGAAAGATGAAATTTGAATAATGAGGGCTAAATGATTAGCCCTCATTATTAAGATCAATATCGATAATGCTCAGGCTTAAATGGACCTTCAGAAGAAACACCAATATAATCAGCTTGATCTTTTGTTAATTCAGTTAACTTGACGCCAATTTTTGCAAGATGCAAACGTGCAACTTTTTCATCAAGATGTTTAGGTAAAATATAAACTTCATTTTTATATTCGTCACTTTTAGTCCATAATTCAATTTGTGCCAAAACCTGATTGGTAAATGATGCAGACATTACAAATGAAGGGTGACCCGTGGCATTTCCAAGGTTTAACAAACGACCCTGCGATAACAAAATCATACGATTACCAGACGGCATCTCATACATATCAACTTGATCTTTGATGTTTGTCATTTTTAAGTTGCGCAAATTAGCCACTTGGATTTCATTGTCAAAGTGACCAATATTCCCAACGATTGCCATATCTTTCATTTCACGCATGTGCTCGATACGAATAATATCTTTATTACCAGTAGTCGTTATGAAGATATCAGCACTAGAGACCGCTTCTTCTAATGTAATAACTTCGAACCCATCCATTGCTGCTTGTAGTGCGCAGATTGGATCAACTTCTGTAACCTTTACTCTTGCTCCAGCGCCACTTAGTGAGGCAGCGGACCCTTTTCCAACATCCCCATACCCACAAACAACTGCCGTTTTACCGGCCATCATTGTATCTGTGGCACGACGAATACCGTCAACTAAAGATTCTTTACAGCCGTATTTATTATCAAATTTTGATTTAGTAACAGAGTCATTCACATTGATAGCAGGAAAAGGTAGCTGCCCATTTTGCATTAATTCATATAAACGGTGAACACCTGTTGTTGTTTCTTCTGAAACACCTTGGATTTCATCACGTGTTTTTGTAAACCAGCCTGGGCTTTCTGCCATACGCTTTTTAATTTGAGCAAAAACTGCTTCTTCTTCTTCTGATGTTGGAACATCAAGTAAGTTAGTCTCGCCTGCCTCAACTCGTGCACCCAAAAGAACATAAAGCGTGGCATCTCCACCATCGTCCAAAATCATATTTGCACCATCTTCAAACATGAAAGATTTATCTAAATAATCCCAGTGCTCAACTAGTGTCTGACCTTTAATTGCAAATACAGGTACACCTGCTTTAGCTATTGCAGCAGCAGCATGGTCTTGCGTAGAATAAATATTACAAGAGGCCCAGCGCACATCTGCACCTAGATGCAGTTAATGTTTCAATTAATACAGCTGTCTGAATGGTCATGTGCAAAGAGCCAACAATACGCGAACCTGTAAGCGGCTTACTATGCCCAAACTCTTCTCTTAATGCCATTAGGCCGGGCATCTCAGTTTCAGCGATATCTCAATTCTTTTCGTCCAAAACTGGCTAAAGAGATATCTTTAACTATATATTCATTTTTCATTTAACTATCCTTTGACTTATTATTCCACGGGCGTCTAACATCGTAATCTATATGGAGCAAGTGAGTTATTGCTTTCTATACAAAAAAGTAATTGCATAGAGTAAAATGATGAAAAAAAATTTAAAATCACCTCGTGCTTGGCAAAAAATGCTCTCTGGTCGAATATTAGATTTATTAGATCCCTCTCCTGTGGACATAGAAATAGAAGATATAGCGCATGGTTTGTCTTTCTTGGCACGCTGGAATGGTCAAACTGTTGGTGATTATCCTTATTCTGTTGCAGAGCACTCAATCTTGGTTGAAAAAATTTATAGTTATTTAAATCCAGACATATCAGTAAAATGGAAATTAATTGCCCTTCTTCATGATGCCCCTGAATATGTTATCGGAGATATGATTTCTCCTGTTAAGTCTAAAGTTGGCCCTGGTTACGAAGAATTAGACAATAGACTTATGTCAGCAATTCTCTTGAGGTTTGGTTTGCCTTCCTTGATACCAATAAAAATTAAGAAGGGTATCAAGCAAGCTGATAAAATATCTGCTTGGTTGGAAGCCGTACAAATTGCAGGTTTTGATGAATTAGAGGCCAGTAAGATCTTTGGAGCTCCAGATAAAAATTTAAGAAATATTTTTTCAATAACTTTGCGTTCACCTAAATTAGTCCGTAGTTCTTTTGAAGAAAAATTTTTAGAGTTACTGGAACAGTATAATTAAAAATTGTCTTTTAATCTTCTGATTTCTTCAAATACTTCTGCATTTGATTTGTTTTTCATGTTTAAATTTTCTCTAATTATCGTATCTGAGACTCTTAAAAATGGATTAGTATCTAATTCAATTTTTAAGTTGGTAGGGATAGTCGAAATATTGGCTTTTCTTAGCGCTTCAATGGCTTTAACTCTGTCCTTTAAAAGCTCATTTGAAGGATCAATACTTAAACTAAAACGAGCATTAGCTAATGTATATTCGTGAGAGCAATAGATTGTTGTTTGTTCTGGAAGTTTCATAAGTTTTTGAAGACTCTCCCACATCATATAAGGCGTGCCTTCGAACAGTCTACCGCAGCCTAATGCGAATAAAGTATCACCTGAAAAAAGTGTATTATGAGATGGTAAGTAAAAGTTTATCATGTCGATGGTATGGCCGGGAGTATGAATAATTTCTACACTTTGGTCTGCAAAAACGAATTTATCATCTTGAGTTAACTCAAGATCTAACCCTTCGATGTGATGTGATACCAATTTGGGACCATATACAAACGCACCTGTTTTTGTTTTTAATTCTAATAGACCATCGGTATGATCTGGATGATGATGAGTGATCCAAATTTCAGTTAGGGACCAGTTTTTATCTTCTAAGGCTTTAATCGCTTTGGCAGCATCGCCTACGTCAACACAGGCTGTTTTCTTTGAATTTGGATCATGAATAAGGACCCCATAATTGTCAGAACCGTAGGAGTATTGGTGAAATAAAAGTTTTGTCATTAATTTCTCTTTTTTACAAATTACTTACTATAAAGTGCCCAGACTCACTGGTGCTTGAATTGTATCTTAGTTAAACTACACAAAAAATAGGAGTTCAATTATGAAATTGATGAGTTTTGTTAAAGATGGTGTTGCTGGGTTTGGTGCTGTAACAGGTGACAGTGTGATGGATTTTTCTCATAAATTCAATGACTTAAAAGCTATGTTAGCTTCAGATTTTGATGTAAATGAGGGTAATTTAATACCGCTCGGTGAGGTTAATTTTCAACCAGTAATTCCTAATCCTGCAAAAATTATATGTGTTGGTGTGAATTATGCGAGCCATATTGCTGAAATGGGTCGAGAGCCTGGCGAGTACCCTCTGCTATTTACACGATTTGCTAATAGTCAAGTTGGACATAATGAACCGATGCTTGCTCCTAGAGAATCTATTAAGTTTGATTACGAAGGAGAGTTAGCAGTTATAATTGGGAAGGGAGGTCGTAAAATTTCTGAAAATGAAGCAATGAATTCTATTGCTGGTTATTCATGTTATAATGATGGATCAATACGTGATTGGCAGCGACATACTTCTCAATTCACGGCAGGGAAGAATTTTGTCGGTACAGGTGGTTTTGGGCCTTGGATGATTTCAAGCGATGAAATACCTGATCCATCTGTGTTGCATATTGAAACTAGGTTAAATGGTAAGGTGATGCAATCTGCACCCATAAGCGATTTGGAGTTATATGTTCCCAAATTAATAGCTTATATTTCGTCATTCACGGAACTCGAAGCGGGAGATGTTATCATAACAGGTACAACTGGTGGGGTTGGTGCTGCTAGGACACCACCTGTGTGGATGAAAGCTGGTGATACTGTAGAGGTTGAAATTAGTAAGATTGGAACATTAATTAATCCCATACTGGATGCAAATTGAATTCTAATGCAATTGAAACGCTAAAACCTATTTTAGAGAAAGAGGGTGTAGTTGAGGCTGGATTAGAATGGAATGAACTCTCTGGTGGACGGTCAAATTTTATTTGGCGTGTTGGTGATAAAGTATGTAAATTATATCAAAGTAATAGATCATCTGATTTATTTCCAAACAATCCAAATACCGAGCAAAAGATATTAAAGTTTTTAGAGGGCAGCTTTATTGCACCAGAGTTCATTTATTTCAATAAATTATCTATTGGTTTCATCTTAGTTTATCAATTTGTTGATGGTCTTGTCTGCAATCAGCCTTCAGAAGAGCTTGCCAAAACTTTATCACGATTACATGCTGTTTCGTCAAAGAATCTTTTGCTAGAGAGAAGAGATAGCTCTAGTAAGTTTTTGTTAAAACAATGTGAGAAGTTCTTAAGGGGCACTTCTTTAGATAACCTAAGCTTACCACTTGATCCAAATATAGAAGATAGTAGTGAGCTTTCAATTATTCATTGTGATCCAGTCCCTGGAAACGCAATTTTACATAAAAATGAGGTTATTTTAATTGATTGGCAATGCTGTGCGATCGGTGATGGAAGTGAAGATGTAGCATGTGCTCTATCGCCTGCTATGCAATATTTATATGGAAAAGGTGAGTTAGATTTTGACATAAGAGAAAATTTTTTAAAAACATATAGTCATAAAAAAACTATTGAGCGTTATAAGTCATTAGGTCAAATTTATCATTTTAGGATTGCGGCTTATTGTTTTTGGAGAGCAAAAAAAGGTGAACAAGATTACGAAGATGCATTTCTAAAGGAAAAACAATATTTAAATACTGTATACAATTAATGCTAACAAAATCGTCAACAAACTTCCAACCCCACACCAAAACAATTTTGTTTTATTAGAATAAGGTTTTTCGATAACTGAATGATCTAATTTTTCAGTTAGTGTATCTATAATAGCAGGCAATTGGGGACCAAACCTAGAGAGAATCTGCATGGTTTTTATAAAGTCCTTAAAGAATGCTTTTGGTCCAATATTTTCTTTTATGTAATTCTCGACGATGGGTTTCGCGACTTTCCACATATTTATATTTGGATCAAGTGATCTAGCCACTCCCTCAACAACAACCATTGTACGCTGCAGTAAAATTAACTCTGTCCGAGTTTCCATACCGAATCTTTCAGTTACATCAAATAATTGCGTTAATAGTTTTGCCATGGATATTTTGCTGGCGTCTTCACCAAATATTGGCTCACCTACAGCTCTTAATGCCTGAGCAAAGGCATCAACATCTTGACCTTTTGGAACATACCCAGCTTCAAAATGAACTTCTGCAACTCTTTTATAGTTTTTATTTATAAACCCCATTATTATTTCAGCATAGACGCGCCTAGTATACTCATCTATCCGCCCCATTATTCCAAAATCTAGAGCAATTAGGTCTCCATTTTCTGCTACTTTTAAATTTCCCTGATGCATATCGGCATGAAAATATCCATCTCTAAGAGCATGTTTAAGAAAAGTTTGAATGATTCTTTCTGCCAAATCAGACAAATCATGACCTGCCTCATCAAGTTTGGTAACATTTCCAAGGGCTATTCCTTCTGCCCAATTTAACGTCATTACGCTGTGACTTGATAAGTGCCAATGAATATGTGGAACTTGAAATTTTTCATCTTTAGATGTGGTTGTTTCAAATTCAGATCCTGCTGCAGTTTCAAGCATTAAGTCTAACTCTCCCTTAACAACATTATCAAAATGAGCAATTACATCTGTTGGTCTCAATCTTCTGGCTGATGGAGAGAGCAGTTCTATTACGCGGGCTGCGAAAAAAAATGCATCAATATCTCGTTTAAAAGCTTTTGCGATATTTGGCCGTAAAACTTTTACTGCAACCTCAGCACCATTAGATTTTAAGTTTGCCTTATGTACTTGTGCAATTGATGCAGCAGCAACAGGTTCAGAGAAATTTAAAAAAATGGAATCTAAAGGTGCTTTTAATTCTGAAACAATAGTTTTTATAGCCAATTCTCTGGGAAATGGTGGTATACGATCTTGTAAAACTTTAAGTTCGTTGGATAATTTATTTCCTACGATGTCAGGCCTAGTAGAAAGCAACTGACCAAATTTTATGTAGGCAGGCCCCAGAGCGCTAATTGCTCTCAAAATGGGTGGTTGAGTAATATCACCTTTATAGCCTAGCCATTTAAAGGGCCATCCTAAGAAACGCGCTGTAACTCGAATGCTTTTTGGTGCATTTACAGCCTCAAGTGCGATATTCATAGCGCCAGTTCTCTCAAAAGTCGCGCCGGTTCTAATTAGTCGCCAGATATTATGGGGTCCACGCAATTTTAAACCTTCCAACCCGAGTGGAGAGCAGCTATGCCTAAACTCAAATTTCGGTATTTAACATTTTCAAACCCGGTAGTTTCTATCATTTTTAAAAATTCGTCCTGCTTTGGAAATTTTCTGATTGATTCGACTAAATATTTATAACTATCACTATCACCAACTATAAGTTCGCCCATTTTTGGTATCGCTTTGAACGAATAAAGGTCATATATTTTTTGTAATTTCGAAATTGGAATTTGACTAAATTCTAGTATCAGTAATCTACCCCCAGGTTTCAAGACGCGATATGCTTCAGATAAAGCTTTTTGGATGTCTGTTACATTTCGTATACCAAAGCTAATCGTATAGGCATCAAAAGAATTACCCTCAAAAGGCAAATCCAACGCATCACCGCAAACCCAATTTAGGTTATTTTGGTACTTTTGGGCCTCTACCCTTTTCTGCCCTTCAATAAGCATACTTTCTGTCATGTCTAAGACTGTTACTTTTGATAAAGGAGCGCGGTTCAGGAACCTAAATGCTATGTCTCCAGTCCCTCCAGCTACGTCAAGTAAATGCTGATTGTTGCGTGGTGATAGCCAATCTAACATCGCATTTTTCCATATTCTATGAATTCCCAGAGACATTGCATCATTCATTATGTCATATTTGTTTGCAACATTTGTAAAAACTTCTTTAACTAATGCAGACTTTTGATTTTTTTCCACTGTTTTATTGCCAAAATGAGTGGTGTTTCTAAGGCTGGACATTGAATATCTTTCTAACAGTTTGAGAGTCATATATGCTTGAAAACCATAAATGTGAATGTTTTAGGTCAGATAGTTCGTAAAATAAAATTTGAACTTGAAAATATAAGTAGATTTTCCAAATTAATTTTTAGCTTATTTGATAATTAGCTATATATTATCTTAGTTTGTTTTTATCAGCGATTAAGGTGTAGACTAGATTGATGCCAGAATTACCTGAAGTTGAGACCACGCGTCGTGGGATTACTGACAGTAATTACGGGAAAATTAATTAAAACTGTTACCATAAATAGACCTAATTTACGTTGGCCATTTCCGAAAGGTATGAAAGAGAGATTAGAGGGTAATGTCGTTTTAAATGTAAATAGACGTTCTAAATATATATTAGTTTGGTTTCATGGTCATTTAAAAATTATATTTGCAAATTATTGATTTGTCTCTATTGTTATCTTCTAATCATGAAAATTTTTATTTCAATAGCATCTTATCAAGACCCTTTATTGGAAACTACTATCAGGGGAGCATTTGATAATGCAGATAAGCCAGATAACTTATTCTTTGGGGTATGTGATCAGTCTTCTCATGCCATAGATCTTGAGATCCATTAAGCAATCAATTTAATGCAGATTTTCTTTTTGAGAAGTTTAAGGGCAGTAAAACTACTATCAAGGCTGCACTTCTAAACCAAAGACATGTCTGTGGTTTAGGTAATATCTATGTTTGTGAAGCTTTGTGGAGGTCTGGTATTTCACCATTGAAATTAGCTGGTCAGATAAAAATAAATAAAATTGAACTTTTAACAACAGCGATTCGAAAAGTTCTTTTAGAAGCTATTGAAAAAGGTGGATCAAGTATTCGAGATTTTAAAAATACAGAAGGAAAAAATGGCAGTTTTCAAAAAGAGTTTAAAGTTTATGATAGTGAGGGAAATAGTTGTAAAACAGTAGGGTGTTGTGAAACAATAAAGAAAATTGTTCAAGCAGGCAGATCGACATTCTTTTGTAATAATTGTCAAAGATAGATTAATTTTAAAGAATCTGTTTTGATGTAAATTAACCGATTAACAAATTAAGAGGTAAAAATGGCTTACCAAACATTGATTGTAGAGATTGAAGAACACGTTGGCGTGATAACATTAAACCGTCCTGAAGCTTTGAATGCTTTAAATAGCAAAATGCTTGGAGAACTAGCAACTGCAGTAACATTAATGAATAGTGATGATAGAGTGCATGCATTAATCGTAACTGGTTCAGAAAAAGCTTTTGCGGCAGGAGCAGATATTTCCGAAATGGCTGAAAAGTCATTTGTTGACATGTTTAAGTCTAATTTTTTTGGTGATGAGCACTCTATAATTTCAAAAAGCCGAAAGCCAATTATAGCTGCTGTATCGGGCTATGCCTTGGGTGGTGGATGTGAGTTGGCAATGATGTGCGATTTTATAATAGCTTCTGATACGGCAAAATTTGGACAACCAGAAATTAATCTTGGAGTGGTGGCTGGCATTGGAGGAACACAGCGTTTAACGCGACTTGTTGGAAAAGCCAAATCGATGGATATGCATTTAACTGGTCGATTTATGGATGCGGTAGAGGCAGAACGTAGCGGCTTAGTAAGCAGAGTCGTTCCAGTAAAGAAATTAATTGAAGAAGCTAAAGCTGCAGCGGCAAAAATAGCTGAGAAGTCAACTTTGACTGTAATGGCAGTGAAAGAAGCTGTTAATAGAGCAGAGGAGACATCATTATCTGAAGGTATTCTCTTCGAAAAGAGGTTATTTCACTCGCTTTTTGCAACTCAAGATCAAAAAGAGGGCATGGCGGCATTTTTAGAAAAGAGAGAGCCTCATTTTCGTGCAAAATAGAATGATTGTACTGGTTGACTAAGTTGAGTTGTGGCGATAGAAGCCACATCTTAGATTTATGTATATCTTATAAAGGTTTAAATTATGGCAAATTCGCCCCAAGCAAAAAAAAGAGCGCGACAAATAGCTCGTAGAACTGAAGTGAACAAAGCAAGAAGGTCTCGTATTAGAACCTTTCTTCGCAAACTTGAGGAAGCTATAACTGGTGGTGATGTGAAATTAGCAGCGGTAGCACTGAAAGAAGTTCAGCCAGAATTAATGCGTGGAGTGACTAAAGGAATCATGCATAAAAATACAGCTAGCAGAAAAATGTCTAGACTGTCTGCGAGAGTGAAGGCTTTAAGCGTTTAAATCATTTAATTTGGTAATTTAGAAATGGCGTCCTTTAAAGGGCGCTTTTTTTTTGGATAAATAATTGCAATTTGTAGTGTTAGAAAAATACTAAACAACAACATATTGTGTTTGGTTTTACTATGTTAGATTCGCTTTCAACTAAGTTGCGAGTCAAGTGCGAAGATTGGTTGTATCCGATGTAAACCTGTTGCTAAATGATACTTGTGATTCACACGTCTGGGGGGACTTGAATGGGAAACGCATTTGGACTTAGCGTAACTGAGGCATTGCCTCATGAGGCTTGGTCCGAGCTTAGCAGCCGCCAAACTGCGTTTCTTGTTGATGTTAGGACTAAAGAAGAGTGGACCTTTGTTGGTGTACCTGATTTGGCTTCTCTGGGTAAGCAAACCATTTTTATTGAGTGGCAAGAATACCCAAACATGTCTTATAACCCTTCATTCGTTGATATGCTTATGGAAGAGATTGGCAGTAAGCCGGTAGATAAAATCTTTTTCTTATGCCGTTCGGGGGTTCGCTCAATGGAAGCCGCTAATGCACTGTCTAATCACCTGAGTAACTCAGGTAAAAATATTAGATGTGTAAATGTCGCGGAAGGATTTGAAGGGGATATGAATTTAGAAAAACATCGTGGTTGTTCTTCCGGTTGGAAAGCACGCGATTTGGCTTGGCGCCAATATTGAGATTATGAGCGGGAAAATATGAATAATAATATTTGGGAATGTGTGTGTGATAGGCTGCTAAAAACAGTGAGTAAGAATGAATTCAACAACTGGATCCAACCTCTAAATTTTCAAGGAATAGAAGATGGTGTTGCAAACTTCTTAGCTCCAACTAATTTTATAGGTACGTGGGTCTTGAGAAATTATGGAGAGATGATTCAACGCCACTTCATTACTGAAGGTACCGTAATTGATAGAGTTGCATTTAAAGTTGATAGTGTCTCTTCAAAAAAACATATCGTCAAAAATAATGGCATAGTAAAAAAAGAAATTTTGAATAAATCATCACAAATTTCTGAAAGATCTTTCAATGATAGTAACTCTTTATTACCTGTCGCGCCGTTAGATAAGAGATTCACTTTTGATAGCTTTGTTATTGGCAAACCAAACGAACTAGCCCATGCCGCATCGAGGCGTGTTGCTGAGGGGGGTGCCGTAACATTCAACCCTTTGTTTCTATATGGTGGAGTTGGATTGGGAAAAACCCACTTAATGCACGCTATAGCTTGGGAAACACAGCGTAGAAATCCAGCTTCAAGAGTGATCTATTTGTCTGCTGAGCAATTTATGTATAGATTTGTGCAAGCTTTAAGATTTAAAGATATGTTGAGCTTTAAAGAATTATTTCGATCAGTTGATCTTTTAATGGTTGATGATGTTCAATTTATAGCTGGTAAAGATAGCACTCAAGATGAATTTTTTCATACATTTAACGCGTTGGTTGATCAAAACAAACAAATAATTATTTCGGCTGACAGAGCCCCAGGTGAAATTGATGGCTTAGAGGATCGGATAAAATCGCGACTACAATCGGGGCTGGTCGTTGATTTGTTTCCCTTTTATCTTCAGCTTGGAATTTTGCAATCAAAGGCTGAGAAGCATGCTATGCATTACCCTGAGGTTATTATGTCAGAAGGTGTATTAGAGTTTCTGGCGCACCGTATTTCAACAAATGTGCGGGTGTTGGAGGGGGCATTGACAAGATTATTTGCTTTTGCCTCTCTTGTTGGCCGAGAAGTGAATTTGGAAATGGTCCAAGAATGCTTGGCTGATATATTACGGGCATCTGATAGGAAAGTTACTATTGATGAGATAATTAGAAAAGTTTCTGATCATTACAATTTAAGAATGACTGATCTTTTAAGCCCACGTAGAGCTCGAAGTGTAGCGCGACCAAGACAAGTTGCAATGTTTTTGGCAAAAACACTTACATCAAAATCACTTCCAGAAATTGGTCGTAGGTTTGGTGGACGTGATCATACTACAGTTATTCATGCTGTTAAGAAAATCGAAGAGTTAAAATCTATAGATAATCAAATTGCTGAAGATGTAGAGTTACTAAGAAGAATGTTAGAGGCTTAGATTTTCCAAGATCGACTATGAGATTCAAGGAACACACATAGGAAATAAATTTGTTATATGTGGGCTTTTGCTTGACCACAGCTTCTCTAAATCAGATAAGGTGACTTAAAGTACCGAAGCACCTGTCATTTTTGGATGTGCTATGAGGTGTATTTTAAGAGGAGTTTTTATGAAAGTCAGTATTGAGCGTAGCGCACTTCTTAAAGCAATGTCACAGGCGCAATCTGTTGTGGAACGCCGTAATACCATTCCAATTCTAGCAAATGTATTGATTGAGGCGGAGGGCAATAGCGCAAGTTTTCGGGCAACTGATCTAGATATTGAAGTCTTGGATAAAGTTAATGCGAATGTAGAAAGAGCGGGTGCAACCACTGTTGGAGCACATACACTTCATGAAATAGTGAGAAAATTACCTGATGGTGCACAGGTGGCACTTTCTGACGATGGCACATCAGGTAGACTACAAATTTCCGCAGGTCGTTCTAACTTTACGCTTGCAACTTTGCCACGTGAAGATTTCCCAATTATGGCATCGGCAGAATATGAAATTAATTTTAATGCTAAAGCCAATATATTAAGGCGTTTATTTGATAAGTCTAAATTTGCGATTTCTACTGAAGAGACACGATATTATTTAAATGGAGTGTACATGCACGTCGCAGAGGGTGAGAAAGGTCAAATGCTAAGATGTGTTGCAACAGATGGTCATCGGTTAGCAAGAGTTGATGCTTCTTTACCAGAAAATGCAACTCTAATGCCAGGTGTGATAATTCCTCGAAAAACAGTTGGTGAATTGGGGAAATTATTAAATGACGATGATGTTGATATAGCAGTTTCGGTTTCTGAGACTAAAGTGCGTTTTGCCACAGCCACTATCCAATTAACATCAAAGGTTATTGATGGAACTTTTCCAGACTATTCAAGAGTAATTCCTACTGGAAATACTAAGAGATTAGAAGTTGATGCAAATGAGTTTGCTAAAGCTGTAGATAGAGTTAGTACCGTTTCGTCTGAGCGATCACGCGCAGTAAAATTAGCTTTGGATGAAGATAGGTTGATCTTATCGGTAAATGCTCCTGATAACGGTGCAGCAGATGAAGAAGTAGCTGTTTCATATGGGGAAGAGCCATTAGAGATAGGGTTTAATGCTAAGTACTTGTTGGAAATAGCAGGACAAATTGATCGTGAAAACGCTGTTTTTATGTTTAATTCGTCTGGGGATCCTGCATTAATAACTGAAGGAGAAGATTCTTCAGCTGTTTATGTAGTGATGCCAATGCGTGTCTAGTTCTTTCATTTCAGAGTTAAGTTTTTCTCATTTTCGGAGTCATCTTCTGTCAAAAATGGCCATGAGTGGTAGTTCCGTTGTTATACATGGTAAAAATGGTGCTGGGAAAACAAATATTTTAGAGGCCATTTCCTTACTTGCCCCTGGCCGGGGTATCAGAAATGCTAAATCTAACGATATATCAAGAATTCCAGAGAGTTTGGGTTGGAAGGTCAAGGCCACACTTGAACATAGAAATCAAATCCATGAAATTGAAACTTATGTAGATAATAAAAGTTTAAGAATTGTCAAAATAGATGAGAAAATACAGTCACAAATTTCATTAAGTAAGATTTACCGCATGCTTTGGCTTTCTCCTTCTATGGATAGGTTATGGATTGAAGGTGCCGATGGGCGCCGTAAGTTTCTTGATAGAATGACTTTGAACTTCATTCCTGAACATGGTTCTTTGTCTATAAATTTTCAAAAACTATTGAGGCAAAGAAACCGACTTTTAAAAGATAAAGTTTATGATAAAAACTGGTATGAGGCGTTGGAAGAGAAGATGGCAATCGATGGTGCTAATTTAAACAAAAACCGAATATTTACTATTGAGAAAATTGGAAAATCACTAACAAATTTAAATCCATCTTTCCCAAAAGCAAAGCTATCTCTAACAAATAGCCAAGATTTAGATAATTCAATCAACAGTAATGATTTGGTTAAAGCTTTAAGAGATAACCGCCAGAGAGATATGATGGCAGGTAGAACCTTAATTGGTCCCCATCGGATAGATATGTCTGCCTTTTATTTAAATAAGAATATAGAAGTTAGTGAATGTTCTACAGGAGAGCAAAAAGCTATTTTAATAAGTATTATCTTAGCTAATGCATGGTCGTTAACTGAATATGTGGGAGATCCACCGATTTTGCTGTTGGATGAGGTTGCAGCACATTTAGACGATGACCGCAGACAGGAATTATATAATGAAATTGTTAATCTAAAAGCCCAGGTTTTTATGACAGGAACAGATCAAAATCTATTTGGATCATTAAATGGTTTGGCTGATGAGTTTGAGGTTGTTGAGGAAAATGGATTATCAAGAATAATTAACAAAGAATAAATATTTATTCTTTAATTTATGATCAAAAAAACTCATGATTAATTGGACTTATTCACACGGGTAAATGCGTGACATTCTATTAGGAATAGCATATGTTGTGGGCATTGATAAAAGGAATAACAATATGTCTGAAAACGAAGCTTCAAAAGAAGAGTATGGTGCCGAATCTATTAAGGTTTTAAAGGGCCTTGAAGCAGTGCGAAAACGACCAGGTATGTATATTGGTGATACTGATGATGGTTCAGGTTTGCATCATATGGTTTATGAGGTCGTTGATAATGGCATTGATGAGGCATTAGCGAAGCATGCTGATTTTGTATCGGTTACAATACATAGTGATGAAAGCGTTTCGGTGCGAGACAATGGGCGAGGTGTACCAGTTGGCATTCATGAGGGAGAAGGCGTTTCAGCAGCTGAAGTGATTATGACGCAACTACATGCTGGTGGAAAGTTTGATAGTAATTCTTACAAAGTTTCGGGAGGGTTACATGGCGTTGGGGTTTCGGTTGTTAATGCCTTGTCAGATTGGTTAGAGTTAAAGATTTGGAGAGATGGTAAAATTCATATTGCGCGTTTTGAGCATGGGGAAACTGTCGACCATTTAAAGGTAATAGGGGATGCTCCAGAAGAAACTGGCACTGAAGTGAGATTTATGGCCTCGTTGAATACATTTTCTAATAGAGATTTTGTTTTTAAAACTTTGGAGAACAGATTAAGGGAGCTTGCGTTTTTAAATTCTGGTGTAAAGATTATCTTAAAAGACGAAAGGCCTGTCGAGCACCTTGAATCAGAGATGATTTATGAGGGTGGGGTAAAAGAATTTGTTAGATTTTTGGATAGATCAAAATCTTCCATCATTCCAGAACCTATCTACATCACAGGCGAAAAAGATGACATTGGGGTTGAGGTCGCTATGTGGTGGAATGACAGTTACCATGAATCTGTCCTGCCATTTACTAATAATATCCCTCAGAGAGACGGTGGCACACACATGGCTGGATTTAGAGGTGCTTTGACTAGAACTATAAATTCCTATGCGCAGTCATCTGGAATAGCAAAAAGAGAAAAGATTAATTTTACTGGAGATGATGCGAGGGAGGGATTGACGTGTGTCTTATCCATTAAGGTACCGGACCCTAAGTTTAGTAGTCAAACTAAAGATAAGTTAGTTTCATCTGAAGTACGTCCTGCAATAGAAAGTCTTGTGAACGAAAAATTAAGTGAATGGTTTGAAGAAAACCCATCTTTAGCAAAAGATGTGGTTGGTAAGATTATTGAGGCTGCTGTGGCGCGAGAAGCTGCAAGAAAAGCGAGAGATTTAACGCGTCGAAAATCGGCAATGGACATCGCCTCATTACCAGGTAAATTAGCTGACTGTCAGGAGAAAGACCCAGCATTATCTGAGGTTTTTTTAGTTGAAGGAGATAGTGCCGGTGGTTCTGCAAAACAAGGACGATCGAGGCGCAACCAAGCAGTCCTACCTTTGAGAGGGAAGATCCTAAACGTAGAAAGAGCTAGGTTTGATCGAATGTTATCTTCCCAAGAAATTGGCACATTAATCACCGCTTTAGGTACTGGTATAGGTAGAGATGAATTTAATGCGAATAAATTGCGTTATCATAAAATAGTTATAATGACTGATGCCGACGTTGATGGTGCACACATTAGAACACTTCTGTTAACGTTTTTCTTCAGACAAATGCCAGAGCTAATCGAACGGGGCCATCTATTTATTGCTCAACCTCCGTTGTTCAAGGTGGCAAGAGGCCGATCTGAAGTCTATTTGAAAGACCAAGCAGCTCTTGATGATTATTTAGTTGAGCAAGGTTTAGATGGTGCGTTATTAAGATTAGGAACGGGGGAAGAGATAATTGGTGCTGATCTTGCTAGAGTAGTTGAAGAAACTCGCAATATGCGCAGGATTTTGAATGCTTTTCCAACGCATTATCCCAAAAATATTTTAGAACAGTCAGCAATCTCTGGAATTATGGCTCCTGGTGTGTTGGATGAAGACCTTCAGGGAGCAGCAGATTCTGTCGCTAAAAGATTGGATATGATAAGTTTAGAATATGAGCGTGGTTGGCAAGGTCGTCCAACACAAGATCATGGTTTGAGATTCTGGAGAAGTGTTCGGGGTGTAGAGGAAGTTCGCATATTAGATGGAAATTGCTTAAGATCTGGAGAAGCGCGAAAATTAGGATCATTTACAGAAAGCTTGATGGAAATTTATAGTGGGACTGCTAATTTAATCAGAAAAGATAAAGAAGTTAAAATTCACGGACCAATTGATTTATTAAACTCAATTTTGGGTGAAGGTGAAAAAGGCTTATCTTTACAAAGGTATAAAGGACTTGGTGAAATGAATCCTGATCAATTGTGGGAAACCACTTTAGATCCTGAAGCCCGAACCCTTTTACAGGTAAAGGTTGCTGATTTGAATGATGCTGATGATCTGTTTACCAAACTAATGGGCGATGTGGTCGAGCCTCGGAGAGAATTTATTCAGTCAAATGCACTTAGCGTCGAAAATCTAGATTTTTAAGAAATATATTTAATAATATTTATCATGGTATTTTTATAAAATAAGATGAGTTACGGAATTTACATAGGTAAAGATTATACCGCAGATGGGAATGGGTTTTTAGCTGGCTATGGTGATGAACCATCTAGCCATTGGCTAGAAATAACCCCAAGAAAAAAAAATAAAGATAATGAGACTATTTTAGTTGGCGTTTCTGAAATGTCTGACATGCCGGGTGAACGAATGGAAATTCCCCAAATAAGTGAAACTGCCAGATTCATTTCAGTTAATTATTCATATTACAAGGGTGTTCCTGCCCCAATAACAAATGGTGGGCTTAATGAGTATGGTGTTGCCGTTAGAGATATTTGGTCTACCTCTCGACCTGAACTAATCAAAATGACCCCCAAGAACCAAACTGGCCCAAATTATAGTGACTTAGCACGCCTAATTTTGGAACGCGCTAAATCTGCCAAAGAAGGTGTGGAGTTGATTGCATCATTATTATCCAAATACGGAGAAAGTTCTTATGGTGGAAATTCTCATATAATTGCTGATGCTCAAGAGGCTTGGGTTGTAATTCAATTTTCGGGTGACCAGGGGCTTTGGGCAGCAGAAAGGTTGAATGAAAAAAGCATAAGGGTTTCCAGACCAGGTTATATTGAAGAAATACCTATCACTAACCCGGATGATGAAAACTTTTTATATTCTAAGAATTTAGTATCATTCAGCAAAAAACAAGGTTGGTATTCGTCTGGAGTATTTAATGTTAATAAGATTTTAGGAGATGGTAAGGGGCGTTGGGCTGGCGTCAAGTGGATGGAAGATTCTATGAATGCTATAATTTCAAATGGAGAAAAAATAACTTTTGAAAAAATTGTTTGGGCTCTTCGAACATCTAAATTTACTGGTGATACAGCTGGGTATGGGCAAATTGTCCCCTTAGTAAATAGTGTAGAAGAAACGACTAGAGTTTTATGGCATGCTCCAATTGGCGCTTTAGCCTCCACTTTTTCACCAATCTTTATGGGTCAACAAAGTGTTCCCATAGAATTTGCTAAACATCGATATTTGACTGTGGGTGAATCACATAGGTTTATGGATGATAGAAAAATTGAAGATGGAGGGTTGGATTCTGTATCATTAGTTTCTCAAGAAATAGAAAGCAGCCGCTCAGCTGTCATGGAGTGTAAAAAACTCTTGTATTTAATTCTTCAAGATCCAGAACGTTATCAGTTAGAAGTTTTAGAAGTATTTAATGCGCGTGAAAACAAATTGCTCAAATCAACCAATGAAGTGATAAAAATAGCGGATCTATTAATTGAAAATGAGCAATACAAATTAGCAGAAAAACTCTTAACATACTTTAGTGAAAATGAATTAAAAAATGGACTAAATTTAGTAATGTCATTGTCGGAGAGTATAGAAATGCGTTTTAGAATTTTACCAAAATCTAATCATAAAGAAATTAATAAAATCAAACAAATTTGGTGATAAACAACTTATCCTAAATGACTTTTACCTCGTTTGGTTGCCAGTAATATTTGTTTTTGACGCTCCCGAAAACGAACTTTCCGCGCTTCTGAAAATTCATTGATACATTCTTTACAACTTACACCAAATTCAAATTCTATATTATTTTTATCCTCTAACGAAATTGGTCGACCACAAGCGAAGCAGCAATCATAAGAACCTTTATTTAAACCGTGTGTAACAGAAACGCGATGATCAAATACATAGCATTCACCAATCCAATTGCTATCTTCTTTTTTAATTTCTTCTAAATACTTCAAGATTCCACCTTGTAGATGGAAGACGTCTTTAAATCCTTTTTTCTTTAGATAAATAGAAGTTTTTTCACATCTAATACCACCTGTGCAAAACATAGCGATTTTCTTTCCCTGATACTTATCTTTATTTTTTTTCCACCACTCTGGAAATTGCCGAAAACTATCTGTGTTAGGGTTTATTGAATCCTTGAATGTACCTATCTTAATTTCATAATTATTTCTTGTGTCAATTACTACGACATCGTCTTTTTCAGTAAAAGCATTCCAATTTCCAGGCTTTATATATTTTCCTACTGTATGACGTGGGTCAATATCTGGTTGTCCCATTGTAACTATTTCTTTTTTAAGTCGTACTTTCATTCGGTTGAAAGGTTTTGATGAATTTAAACTTGTCTTGGTCTCAATTGATGCACAGCCAGGTAGAGATTTAATATACTGCATAATCATATTTATATTTTCGGCTTTCCCAGAAATTGTCCCATTTATTCCCTCAGTTGCAAGTAGTATTGATCCTTTTATTTTATTTTTTTTGCATAAAATTTCCAAAGGTACTCTGATTTCTCCTGGATCTGGAAAACTCGTAAAATGATAAAAAGCTAAAACTGTTATATTATTCATTACCTGAGAATAAACTGTCTTATTGTAGACGGCAAGGTGCCTTAAACTTTGCTTTAAAGAGTTATTGTCAAATCAGTAAAGATTTTATTGAACATCATGTTGTATACTTTGCACACTTCACCATAAAACTAAGTATTGTAAAACAGTTCTAATACTTTTAAGAGAGCAAAGCTGTAATTTCAGCAAAAGTGTCCGCAACCTTTTCAAAACGGAGAAGCAATGTTTAGAATCTACTTACCTGGCATTATTTCGATGGCTATCATAGTTGTCACATCTAATATTCTGGTACAATTTCTTTATGGAAATTGGCTTACCTATGGTGCTTTTACGTACCCTTTGGCCTTTTTAGTTACTGACGTTATGAATAGAGCATATGGCCCAACAGTAGCACGAAAAATTGTTTTTTTTGGATTTGTAACTGGGGTAATATGCTCACTGATTGGCACTCAAATTATGATAGAGCTTGATAAAGATTTTTATGCACCTGCTGAAACATTTAGAATTGCTATTGCATCTGGATCAGGCTTCCTTCTAGCTCAATTATTGGATATTTTTATTTTTACTAAATTAAAGGATCGATCGTGGTGGCATGCCCCCTTGGTTTCATCCATTATCGGTGGAGCATTGGATACTGTGATATTCTTTGCAGTATCTTTCTCTATCGCTGTAGTTTTCATATTTGGAGTAGATCATAATACAGACTTTATGAATCAGATGGTTCCAATACTAGGTGTGGGTGGTGATGCCTCACTTTGGATATCATTAGCTATTGCAGACTATTTGGTTAAGTTATCATTAGCACTCCTGTGTTTAATTCCTTTCAGGCTATTGGTTGCTCAACTGATGACAAGAAAAGTATAAAAATCCTTTGACAAATAATTAGAATGTGCCACCTTCATTTTAACCGAAACAAATGAAAGGAGGTGGTCCAGTGTCTAAAGTAGTATTGGAGAAGAGGGCGAGTTACATATTAGAGGTTGCTCTTTAACTATTAAAGGGCGGGGTCTGACTTGACCTAATCCCAACTCTTAAGAAATTTAAAGGGGCCACTTTGTTTGGCCCCTTTTTTATGTAAGTATGTTTATATGATCAGAGTAACAGAAAATATCTTTATCAATGATTGGGAAATGGTGGAAACGTTTTCACGTGCATCAGGTGCTGGTGGACAGCATGTTAATAAAACTGAATCAGCCGTTACGTTAAAATTTAACGCTCTTAGCTCACCCAATCTAAATGAAGGAGTGAAGTCTAGACTTAAGATTATAGCGGGTCAGAAATGGACTAAAGATGGATTAGTAATAATTCATGTTGATAAACATCGAAGTCAAGCTAGAAATCGAGATCTTGCCCGATTCAGATTGTTTGAATTAATAAAAAAGGCTATAATTTTACCTAAAATAAGAATTGATACAAGGCCATCTCGGACGGCTAATAAAAAGCGCTTGGATAAAAAGACAAAACGTGGCCAAATCAAAATATTACGCAAATATTTACCAGAAGAGTAGTAATAATAATTTTTTTTAATTAATTTATGGTTAAATATGATGTCTCGAATTGGTCCTATTGCACCAGAAATCATAATTTTGACACCACTATTTTTAATATCCACACATAGTTTTTCAAGCATAGTGAGCGCGCTAGAATCGATGTAATTGATAGCTTCTGCATTGATTATTATGAGTTCGAGTTTATTTCCTTTTAGTTCAACTTGATTCAGTAATTCCCTTGTTTTAGAGGCGATTTCTGATTTCCAGGCAAATACTGCTGAGTACTCATACTCGATATTTGCATGAAGGGATTTTGGATTATGTGGAAAGGCTTATATCTAAGCATCATGAAGGCATAGACATCCGCTATTATGGTTTGTTCTGGCAGTGAGGCAACTGATCTAGCGTTGAGAATGGCTGAAGCTGATGCAAAGAAGGGAATAATTGTAACGGATTCTACCTACCATGGTAATACAAGTGCAGTTTCCCAATTGAGTTATGGACGCAATGCAATAGGAGGTGTTGGAGATCACATTCGATATGTACGGACACCTAATAGTTTAAGCGATAATAAAGACAATAGTGTTAGTGAGGCGGAGCATTTTGCGCAAAATGTAAAGTTAGCAATAGGCTCTTTAGAAGAGTCAGGTCATGGTGTATCTGCCCTATTAATATGCCCATACTTTGCAAATGAAGGGTTTCCAACGCTAGAGTATGGCTTTCTTGATAAAGCAGTTAGGCAGGTACGAAGTGCTGGTGGCATTGTAATAGCTGATGAAGTGCAGCCAGGGTTTGGTCGTCTTGGTACTAATTGGTGGGGGTATCAAAAAATTGGACTTATACCGGAGGTTGTTACTATGGGTAAGCCAATGGCCAATGGGCACCCTGTGGCTAGTGTCGTGACTTCTGCTGAAATAATTAAATCATTTAGGCAGGCCTTTGGATATTTTAATACATTTGGTGGGAATCCTGTTTCGTGTGCTGCGGCAGCAGCTACACTAGACGTGATCGAAAAAGATAAGTTAACTGAAAATGCTTTGAGTGTAGGGGATTATGCGTTAAATGGGTTAAGAGAATTGAAAAAAGAATTTCCACAAATCAAACAAGTCAGAGGCTCGGGTCTTTTTTTTGGTGCTGAAATGTGTGGTAAGGATAATATACCTTTAACCCAGTATGCAGAGAAAATAGCTGAGAAAATGAGAGAAAAAAGAGTTTTATTAAGTGTATTGGGACCTAATAGAAATACACTTAAGATTAGACCTCCAATGGTTTTTTCCAAAAGCAATGCTGACCATCTACTAGATACTTTGCGCTCTGTAATGAAAGAGGTTGAGTGTGAATTCTGATCTTCAGTTAATCGCTGAGAAAGCCTGCGTAGCTTGGGGAGGTTATAGTGTGCCCCCAAAATTGATAAAACATAGAGAAAATGCGGTCTTCAGCGTTATATTAAAGGATAAAGGTAGAGCGGCTCTTCGATTACACAGGCCTGGATATAAAGATGTAAAAGAAATAAAATCTGAAATGTGGTGGACAAAGGTTTTAGCTGAAAAAGGATTCCCAGTACCGTCTCCAATTGCTAATTTAGAAGGTGATGATTTAGTTCAAGTATCAACAGAATTGGTTGCCACTATGATAGAATGGGTTGATGGAAAGCCTATTGGAGATTCCACAATTCCTATTCAAGGTTCAGGCAAGAAGATATATCATGATTTAGGTAAATTATTAGCAGAACTGCACAATATTACAGAAAGTTTAAGCTTCCCAGATTGGTTTTTGCGTCCATTATGGGACATTGATGGACTTTTGGGCGAAAGCCCTAACTGGGGAAAATTTTGGGAAAGCCCACATCTCTCGCAAGAAGAAAAAAAGATATTAATTTTAACGAGGAATAATGCTCAAGTAATGTTGAAGGAATATAAACTTGATGGAGTGCAGACTTCTTTAATACATGCAGATGCGATAAGAGAAAATGTTTTCATAGGTAAGAAAGGACTGACACTAATCGATTTTGATGATTGCGGTTATGGCTTTCCTCTTTATGATTTGGCTACGGCAACCATACAAAGTCTTGGAGAAAAAAATTATCAAAATAGATGTGATGCCATTTTAGAAGGTTATGGAAAAGAGCGATCACTAAGTCAGGCAGACATTAATCTATTTCCAACCTTCGCAATGTTGAGAGTTTTGGCAACATCAGCATGGATTATTCCTAGGGCACCTGTTGGGAGTTCTGTCATTGAAGTTTATAAGAAAAGAGCATTGAAGGAAGCCATAAAATTTTTAAAAAAGTAAAATAAATATAAATTTACTTCTGGCCTTTTGTCCTCCCTTGTTATAGTGCGCGCCAAACTCTCTTTAAAAGGCACAAATTAATGGATCTACGTAATATTGCGATTATTGCGCATGTTGACCATGGTAAAACAACTCTTGGTTGATGAACTTTTGAAACAATCAGGAGCTTTTAGAGAGAATCAAGAAGTTGTTGAGAGGGCTATGGACTCTAATGATTTAGAGCGTGAACGTGGTATTACTATTCTTGCTAAAGCAACAAGTGTTGAGTGGAATGGAATTAGAATAAATATAGTTGATACACCTGGGCACGCAGATTTTGGAGGCGAAGTTGAAAGAATTCTGTCAATGGTTGATGGTGTAGTTTTACTAGTTGATGCGGCCGAAGGGCCAATGCCACAAACCAAGTTTGTAACAGCTAAGGCCTTAGCTATGGGACTTCGTCCAATCGTGGTCGTAAATAAAGTTGATAAATCTGATGCTGAACCAGATCGAGCTTTAAATGAATGTTTTGATTTGTTCGCTAATTTAGGAGCGAATGATAACCAATTAGATTTTCCAATTATGTATGCATCCGGAAGGTCAGGATGGGCAGACACTCATTTGGATGGTCCTCGAAAAGATTTATCAGAGTTATTTGAACTTATTGTGTCGCACGTACCAACGCCAAAACAAGTTGAAGATCGTAATAAACCATTTTCTATGTTGGCGGTTACTCTAGGAGCAGATCAATTTATAGGAAGAATTTTAACTGGTAGGGTCGAGACTGGTACTTTAAAAGCTGGTGAAATGATTAATGCTATTTCACATGATGGAAATAAAATTGAGCATTTTAGAGTATCAAAAATTCTAGCATTTAGAGGTTTGTCAAAGCAAGCAATTGATTTAGCAGAAGCTGGTGACATAGTCACTTTGGCTGGAATGGCAAAAGCAACGGTAGCTGATACATTGTGTTCTGTTGAGATAACAAAAGCAATCCCTGCGCAACCGATTGATCAGAGGGCAATTATCCGTAACATTTGGTATTAATGATAGTCCAATGGCGGGTCGTGATGGTAAAAAAGTTCAATCTAGGATTATTAGAGACCGTTTACTGAGAGAGGCGGAGACAAATGTTGCAATTAAAGTAACAGATACTCCAGGTGGAGATGCTTTTGAAGTAGCTGGTCGAGGCGAGTTGCAAATGGGAGTTTTGATTGAGAATATGAGGAGAGAAGGTTTTGAGTTATCAATATCACGCCCTCAGGTATTATTTCGAAATATAAATGGCCAACAGCATGAACCGATAGAAGAAGTGACGATAGACGTAGATGATGAATACACGGGCGCTGTTATTGAAAAGGTTACTGGTCCACGAAAAGGTGAGCTGGTCGAGATGAAACCCGCTGGCGTAGGCAAGACAAGAATAATTGCTAACGTACCTTCCCGAGGTCTTATTGGCTATCAAGGTGAGTTTCTAACGGATACTCGCGGCACAGGTGTTTTAAATAGAGTATTTCATGATTGGGCACCATATAAGGGTGTTATGCCAGGACGTAGATCAGGTGTATTAATATCAATGGAAAATGGACAATCAGTTTCATACGCTATTTTCAATTTAGAAGATCGTGGTCGTTTCTTTATTGGTCCGCAAGAAGATGTTTACCAAGGCATGATTATTGGTGAACATAGCCGAGAGAATGATTTAGATGTAAATCCATTAAAGGGTAAAAAGTTAACAAACGTTAGAGCAAGTGGAACTGATGAAGCGGTAAGATTAACGACGCCAATAATTCATTCATTGGAAGAGGCTATCGCTTATATTGATAATGATGAGTTGGTAGAAGTTACTCCTAAGAATATCAGATTAAGAAAAAGGTTTCTAGATCCGCACGAACGAAAAAGACAATCAAGAGCAGCTAGCTAAATGGTTCTTTAGAAATTATTGTTTCATTAAGTTTAACTTTTTTCTTTCTTAATTTTCGTTTTCTTTTTGTAAATTTTTTAGATTTACGCAATTGTTCAAAAGGTTTGTCATTTAATTCCAAGAGTTTAAACCTTAGCCCACCAGACTTTTCATCTGATGCAATGAGTATTGCTATTGCGCTCATCCCAATCTGTATCTTTCGATTGGAAAGAGAACCAGTTAAACTATTTTCGTTTTCGTTATATTTAAAATATTCGTTACTGAAATTTGAAAGTGGTATTAAACCGTCTGCACCTATTTCATTTAATTGTATAAAAATTCCAAACCGAGTGATGCCCGAAATTGTACAATGAAACTCTCCACCAACCTTGTCTTTTAAATACCTTGCTAAATACCTATCTATAGTTTCTCTTTCAGCTACCATAGAGCGTCGCTCTGTAATGCTAATATGAGAAGCTATCTTTTCTAAATTTGGGAATTCGCCTTTGTGGGCATTTTTATCTTCTAAAGACTTAATTAATTTTCTGTGTACAATTAAATCTGCATATCTTCTTATAGGGGATGTGAAAGTTTAAAAATTTTCTTAGATTTAATCCAAAATGTGAGGATTCTTTATTAGAATAATAGGCCTGCGTCATAGTGCGGAGTACATTTAGGTTTATGACTTCAGAATAATCAGTTTTTGATGCTTGATATAGTAATTTGTTCAGATCTGCTGTTTTTAATACTTGTGATTTGGGTAATTCAACTGGAGCATCTTCAGCAAAAACTTTAAACCATTCTCTAGTTTGTTCTTTACTTAATCGCACAACGTGTTTGTCTGTAGGTTCTTTTCTAAAACCTAATCGATCTAAAATAAATATGTTTAATGATGCTAATTTCATTTTTATTATTCTATATCATCTCTTTCTAATCTGGAAATTTCATCGTTTATTTCAAACAATCTCCATTCAAAATCAAAAAGTTCTTGTCGCGATATTTTATTATGTTTAAAGGATTTTTGTACAGTGGTTTTGTTTTCTTATTAGTAATTCCGTCAAAAGATTCTTGTACTTCCTCATAGTTTAATGACGCCTTTGAAATAATAGTACCTCTAACAAATTCGTGTGTTATCTTTTCACCTTTTGAATTTATTTTCATATAAACTGCGATACATGGACGTTCTAAATTTTCATTTAGGGAACACAAGTCAGTTGATAGTTTTTCCGGTAACATAGGAATAACACGGTCTGTGAAATATGTTGAGTTTCCTCGTTTGCGTGCCTCTAGATCAATAGGGCTTTCTATTTTTACATATTGGGCAACATCTGCGATCGCTACCCAAACAATAAATCCTCCTAAATTATCTTTATCTTTATCGTGTAAAGCAAACACGGCGTCATCATGGTCACGGGCGTCAGAAGGGTCAATTGTTACAAACGACAAGTCTCTTAAGTCTGTTCTACTTTTTTGAGAAACTTTAACTTCATCGTAGTTTTCGAAAACCTCTTCTGGGAATCTATGTGGAATATTGTGCTCATTAATGGCTATTAGGCTTAAGGATTTAGCGTCGTTAACATTACCCAAAATATTTATAATTTTCGCATCTTCTTTTTGGTATTTTGATATCGTTTCTTCTGCCTCTACTATATCACCATTTATAGCGTCATTTTCGAAGTTAGGATTAACGTTCCATTTTTTTTGTGATCCCTTAGTAATTGACAAAATTATGCCCTTGTTACCATGTTTCTCAAAAATACCTAAGATCGTAATTCTATTATCATTTATTGTGCTGATAAATTTGGCATTTAATAAATACTCATCATTGGGTGTCTCAGTTATTTCTACAAGAATTGTGTCCCCAATTTTTAGAATAGGATCTTTATTTTTAGGGGTATAAAGAACTTCTGTTATGCTCTTTATTTTGTCTTGTTGGCTTAATCTTAAAATGAGATCATTATCATCAGTAAATTTTACGATTACAGCTTGTAATATGTTTTTCTTATATCGAGAGGATTTCCTAAATTACTTGTTTGTAAGCATTTTCATATTCTAAACCAAAATTATTAATTCCAATAAATAAATATTACTATACTATTATTAATAAAAATATTTCTTATTTTAACACAATATAGTTATATTATTTAAGTGATTGTAAATTGCAGTTTAAAGTAGTTTTCTCGATGATTTGGCTTAATTCTTTGATTTATTTTCTAAAAAATAATTTCTCAATATACTTGAGTAAATAGATTTTAATTTCATTATATCTTCTAATTCTACGTGTTCATCTGTCTGGTGCATTGACTTACCAACCAGTCCAACTTCTACCACGGGACAATGTTCTTTTATAAACCTGGCATCTGATGTTCCACCTGAAGTAGAAAGGTCAGGCATTATACCTGTTTCTTCTAATACGGCATTTTGGACGATGGAAGAGAAATCACCTGGTAAAGTTAAAAAACTTTCACCAGATACCTTGAATTTGGATGAAATGCATAAATCAAAATCGCTTTCAATTAATTGCACTTCATTTAATAACCATTTTTTAATTGATTTGGAGGTGTGAAGGTCATTAAACCGTATATTTATTGATGCATTTGTCTTTGCTGGAATAACGTTGCTAGCTTTATTTCCAGTATCAATTGTTGTTACTGATAAGTTTGATGGGTCAAAGTGTTTGCTTCCTTTGTCCAATTTGTGAGTGCTTAGTTTATCGATTAACTTTGCTAAGGCTGGGATAGGATTATTTGCTCGATGTGGATATGCCGCGTGGCCTTGTTTGCCAGTTACTGTCAAGTGAACTGTCATTGATCCTCTACGACCTATTTTAACTGTGTCACCAATCTTTTCTACACTGGTTGGTTCACCCACTAAGCAGGCATCTATTTTATATTTCTTTGCTTTCATCCAATCAAGAATTGCTAGTGTTCCATCAGTTGCGTCACCCTCTTCATCTCCAGTGATAGCGATTACAATTGACCCGTTTGGTGGAGTTTCTTTTATATAATCAATTGCAGCAGCGGAGAATGCAGCCACACCAGATTTCATATCACAGGCGCCTCTTCCCCAAATTTTTCCATCCTTAATTTCTCCACCAAATGGATCAAAAGACCATAAAGAGATATCACCGACTGGAACAACATCGGTATGACCGTTAAAACCTAAGGTTTTCCCATTTCTGTTTTCACCCCAAATTGCAAACAAATTAGAGATGCCTTCTCTTTCGATACGGTAACAATTGAAACCTTCACTGGTTAAAAGAGATGCTAATAAACCAATAGCTCCGCCTTCATCTGGAGTAACAGACTTACAGCGAATAAGGTCAGCTGATAATTTGACTGGGTCAGTTTTAGAATGCATATTTAACTCCTGATTGAAGCAAATCTAGGTTATTTAGTGATATCTTTGCAATCGTTGTGATTGTATTAATATAAATTTAGGTTGTTAAGCTTAAAATAGTCTTGGTCAACTCTTCTGGGTTTTTAATTAAATAATCTGGTTTGGCTTCTTCCAATTCAAACTTTGTGCCATACCCCCATGAAACTCCTATAGTTTTAACAAAGTTTTCTTTCGCCCCAATAATATCATATTTACGATCTCCAACCATAATTACTTTAGAGGGTGATATATTTAAAAACCCTAATGCATGGCCAATCAGATCGGTCTTATCAGTATTTTTTCCATCTAATTCTGATCCAAATTCATATGTTAAAAATTTGGTTAACCCAAAATGTGCTGTAATTTTTTTTGCGTAGGAATGAGGTTTTGAAGTCATTAAATACATTTTTATATGATTTTTTTGTAAAATTTTTAAAGCGGCTGGAATTCCTTTATAAACTTGGTTTTCAAATAAACCAACATCAGTATATCGTTCACGATAGTATGTTACTGCTTTATCAATATCTTTATTTTGCAGACCCATTTTTCCAAAACTATCCCAAAGTGACGGACCTATAGTCCAGTCCAAGTCTAAATTCTTGGGCAACGGAGCACCTATTTTGGTCATAGCATAGCGAATGGATTTTGTTATTCCGACTTTTGGGTCAGTCAGAGTCCCATCTAGATCTAGAAATACATCTATTGGCATCTTAATCTTCAAAAAATGGAGTTATTTGTGAAATCACAACAGAGTTTTCCTTGGTAGCTTTATCCATTAAATCATATTCATGATCGTCGATATCATGGCCTTGATCAATTCTTTCCTCGATGGTCCCATATCCAGAAACACTCAAAGGTGACATTCCACTTACTTTTAATATGGCTATTGTTTCTCTCACCGCTTCTGCTTCGTCAATGCCGCTGGCATAGCACATAAGAGCAGCCCCAGAAGATGTCTTGGGCAGACCATCATCTTTACTCCTCCCAACCTCAGCTATGAGAGTATAAATTTTTTGTTCTTTTTTTTTATTATCAGTCAAATTTTACATTCTGGTTTAATTATCTAATTAGTCTCTTAATAATTCGTTAATTGAAGTTTTTGATCTAGTTTGAGCATCTACTTTTTTTACGATTACTGCGCAGTAAAGATTAACTCCATTTTTAGAGGGTAAAGAGCCTGAAACCACGACTGATCCCGCAGGCACTTCACCATAAGTTATTTTGCCGGTCTCTCTATCCAATATTTTGGTTGATTGTCCAATAAAAACACCCATTCCTAGAACAGAACCTTCACGAACTATGCATCCTTCAACAACCTCAGAACGAGCACCAATAAAACAGTTATCTTCGATAATAGTAGGGTTAGCTTGTACGGGTTCGAGTACGCCACCTATACCAACACCACCAGTTAGATGTACATTTTTTCCAATTTGTGCGCAAGAACCAACTGTCGCCCACGTGTCAACCATTGTACCGGTATCAACATATGCTCCTAAATTTACGAATGAAGGCATCAGAACTACGCCACTCGCAATGTAGGCTGATTTACGGACTATACAATTAGGAACAGCTCTAAAATTAGCTTGTTTCCATTCATTTTTTCCCCAACCTTTAAATTTACTATCAACTTTATCCCACCAATTTGTCCCTTGTGGGCCACCACCCTGTTCGGCCATATCTTGCAGTTTGAATCCTAATAAAACAGCCTTTTTAGCCCATTGATTTACTCTCCACTCACCTGTTGGTTGTCGTTCAGCAACCCTTAAAGAACCAGCATCCAAAGCATTTAATGTCTCCTCTATAGCTGTACGTGTTTGCCCAACGGTATCAGGTGAAATATTATCTCTATCATTCCAAGCTGTTTCAATTGCTTCTTCAAGTTGATTGTTAGACATATGATTACTCTCCAATTAATATCTGTCTGTTAATTAGGTAGCATATATCTAAACCTTTTGCTGCGATCAATGGAGTAACAAAAAAAGTTAGTGCTTCAATAACTTAATATCTATTGAATTATTGTGAATTAATTACAGATTCACATAATTTTGGTAAATCCCTCATTGTGAAGTCCCGTGGTGTGCGTTTGAGTTTTGATTTAATTTTTTCTGCGTTTGTTAATGGCTCTTTGGGCTTTAGGTAATCGGTAACCCACCAATTTAAGGTTTCATTACAACCGAAATCATCACCACTTAATTTATTTATGGTAGGTGTTTGTGCGACACAGTTGTTGGAGGTCTTTGGGCATTTTAATCGAACATGAAAGTGGGTATCGTGACCATACCAGGGTCTTAGCTTTTGCAGCCAGTTACGATCTATTTTGGTTATTTTGCATAGATCAATTTTGGCTACAGCTGTTATAAAAATGCGATCTACCAGAGGATTTTTGGCAGCATTTCTCAAAATATCTCTGTGTTGTTGGGTCCAAAACGAATTCGTATTTTTTTGATTAGACGCTTTTACTGAGATTGAAGAAATAGTCTCTCTTTCCATTTTATTTAATTTTAAGGTTTTTGCAGGTAACATCCAGATGTCGATATCCAAACCATTTTGATGGGAAATATGGCCAGCTTTAAATGGCCCACCCCTTGGTTGAGAAATATCACCAATATATAATCCTTGCCATCCATTTAGAGAGCTTGCGAAAGAACTGAGCTGCTCTACAAATTTTAAGGTATTTTGATGGCCCCAGTTGCGATTTCTTGATAATCGCATAACTTGCCAAGATTTTCCAGTTTCTGGTAATTTTTCTGCCCCAGCCAGACAACCTTTTGAGTAGCTTCCTATTGAGTTTAAGTCTTGAGCGCTAGGCATGCCTTCTTGGCCAAAAAGTGCATAGGCTTTTATTTCTTTAGTAGTATTTGCTATCGAAATATTTGCTATAAAAGTACAAATTAATAGTAATACTATTTTGTATAATATTTGCTTATGTATCAGTAACATCGCCTTCTGGTTGTACCCAACGAAGTAGAAGCATGCCTAATATAAATAAGCCCACAACTGGTGAAAATCCCAGTCGGGCGTCATTTAACCAATAAGTAAAAAGTCCGATGAGAAGTGGAGCCAAAAATGCTGTAGCTTTACCAGCAAGAGCAAATAGTCCAAAAGCCTCAGTTGGGCGAGCCATGTTGGTGTGGCGAACCATCATGGAGCGGCTAGCAGCATATATTCCCCCGCCTGAGCCACCAATTGCAGCACCACAAATGTAGAAAATAATATCTGGTAAATTGGAATCCACCGGTAATGCTATTCCATAAAAGCTAGTGCGTGACATGCCTATGATGCAGAGGGACACAATGATGAGCACACAGATATGAAAATAGATTACTGGACGTGGACCTAATTTACGGTCATATTTTCCTGAAACCCACGTAACAAGTGCCGCTGAAATACCTCCAATAATTCCAAAAACACCTAGTTGTGTTAAGCCCCAACCTAAAACTAGCGCAGCGTATACACCGCCAAACGCATAGAGGCCATTTAAAGCATCACGATAAAACATTTGGGCACCCATAAAGGAAAATAAGCTGGGTCGCTTTAACATTCCTTGCAATGATAGCTTTAGTTCAGTCATGGATTGGGTGAATCCACCTTGACGGTTTGGGGATTTTCCTTCTTTGACCCACATAAAAAAGGGCACCATAAAGACAACAAACCAGATGGAAATAAGTGGTCCTACTGCCCGGGTACCTTCCCGTGCATCTGGGTCAAGGAATCCAAACCCAGGCGCCAAACCAATGAAGGTTTTTCCACCGTCGTCAAAGAAAAAGAATAACATGATAAATAGACTTAGAATGCCCCCAATATATCCTAAAGCCATTCCATTTCCTGATATTTTACCAACTTCTTGACGTGGTCCTAGGCTTGGTAGTATCGCGTTTGTAAACACTGCTGCAAATTCTGCTGCAACGAATGCAATTGAGAAAATAATTAGAGAAGACCACATTGCTGATCCGTCTGGCACCATATACCAAAGCAACCAGGTGCAAATAACAAACACAATTGAGGCAGCCCAAATCCATGGCATGCGGCGCCCAGTACTATCTGCATAGGCACCTGCTAAAATTCCAATTATAGCTACTAACGAAGTTCAGCGATGGCTTGACCCCAAGACCAAATCGCTTGGGCACTTGCGGCGGCCGTATCTTTATCCATGCCGTTGTTTAGAAATGCCTCTGCAGCTACAACTGCAAAATATGGCCCAAATATAAATGTTAGGCCGAGTGTGAAAAATGGTTGAGTAGCCCAATCAAACATCATCCAGCCTTGGATACGTTTTTTAAGGTCAATCGCTTCGTTAATGGCGGTCATTAATTTATCCTTACAAAGTTTATAAGATTAAGGCATATTTTTTATTTATAACGCAAGGAATTAATTAGATCTCTGGTGGCCAAGTTCTTGCCGACTCGGCTCTTGACCAATCCTTTGCCCAATTTGGTAATATTAATTCTGGTCCTTTATAATTAATAACTTTAGCAAAACGATCACTTTCTACGATGCCATTATTATCAGTTACAGCAGACCTAATTAAAATTGATGAGATAGGTTCATTTTTCTTCCACATCGATTGTTGAAAATAAAGAAATCTATCGTCCCAACCTAATAAGCGTGTGTTAACCTTCAATTGATTGAAAACTGTCACTCTTTTTCTATATCGAATGGAAGAGCCCGCAACTGTAAATCTCCACCCTTGGCTCATTATTTTATTTTTTAATCCACCTAACATTGATTTTAAAATTGACGAAGATCATATAACGTTAATGTTCTGCCATTATTCAATTCCCACCAAGGGTCTAAGTCAACTGGCCAACATAGTGTATAATATGTGTGTACCTCTGAAATTAGAATCTTTTTTAAGAAGCTTTGTCGTGTAAGTTCCTTTGCCAATCTTAGATAGGGGTACATTCTTATCTCCAATAATTTCCATCTGCTGATGGCAAGAAAATCTTGATTTAAGTATGATGGTATTTAGGTATTATTGTAGATCTGAAAAAGTCTCATTCAATCTTTCTAATGCTTCTAATAACAATGTTCTGCGTGTTGCTATATTAAAGCGTAAAAAGTTTTCACCACCTGCTCCAAAAGTGTGACCATGGCTTGCAGCAATTTGCGCAGTTTTTTCAACTCGTTTTGTGAACTCGTCCTTGCTCATCCCAGTATTAGAAAAATCCACCCAACAAAGATAAGTACTTTCCAAATGCATCGAATTAATTCCAGGGATTTTACCAAGCTCAGTATTAAAAATTTTCTGATTTTCGTCAAGATACAACATTAAGTTATCAACCCAATCTGCACCTTCTTGACTATAAGCAGCAGTAATCATGTGTTTACCAAAACTACTTGGTGATATGCCAAAACTAACCATAGTCTTATGAAAGGCAGCTCTTAGTTCTGGATCAGGAATAATAACATTTCCAGTGTGCATGCCTGCAATATTAAATGTTTTTGTGGTGGCGGTCATCATTACCAAACGGTCAAGAATTTGTGGTGCAGCAATCGCCATTGGAATATGTTTGTAACCGGGCATTATTAAATCATTATGTATTTCATCAGATACAACTACCAAGTCGTGTCTTTGCGCAAAAGATGCTATTTCGGTTAATTCTTTTTGGGTCCAAACCCTTCCACCTGGGTTATGTGGTGAGCTGAGAACTAAAACTTTTTCATTACCTTTCATCAATGAATCATAATGTTCAAAATCTAATTCATAATGACCGTTATTATTAACTAGTGGACACTCTAAAACCTCCCGGCCACCCTCTTTAATTTGTCGAAAGAAAACGTAATAAATGGGTGTGAACAAAACGACTCCATCGCCAGGATCACTGTATGTTTGTATTGCCATAGAAGTACCATTTACCAAACCGTGTGTAGTGAATACCCATGATGGATCTATGTCCCAATTATGACGGTGCTTCAGCCACCAGTGGATCGACTCTAGATAATCTTTGTCATCGCCAAAATATCCATAAATGCCATGATCATACACTCCAAAAATAGATCTTGCACTATTTTTGGTGGACGAAAATCCATATCAGCCACCCACATTGGGATACCGTTTTCTTTGGAAACTCCATACAGCTCTTCCATCATATCCCATTTTGCTGAATGTGTATTTTTTCGATTAATTATTTCATCAAAGTTCATCAAAAATTTCCTGATTATAATTTGGGCTCAAAGTAGGGATTTCTTTACTGTGATCAAGGGAATAATTGAAAAGTTATACTTTTCTAAATTTGGTTAATTAAAATAGATTCTAATAATACTTAATTTGCCTGACTTACTAAGATTTATCTACTTGAATAAAAATATATGAAACCTTAAATCTTTGTTATGACCATCAGACCAATTATACTTCATCCAGATCCTAGGCTAAAAAAGAGATGTGCCTTAATTACTCTTTTTGATGAAGAGTGTGCGTGCCATTGTCAGTGATATGTTTGAGACCATGTATAATGCACCTGGGATTGGTTTGGCCGCACCACAAATTGGTATTATGTCGCAAATATTCGTAATGGATTGTGGACTTAAAGAAGAAGATCCAAACCCTTTAATTTTTATAAATCCTACTGTCAGCTGGAGTTCTGAAGAAACTTTCACCCATAATGAGGGGTGCTTATCGATTCCAGAACAATATGAGGATGTGACTCGGCCAGCTGAAGTGACAATTACTTTTCAGAATCTAGAAGGGAAACCTTTTGAAGTATCATTTGAGGGCATCGGCGGCCTGTGTTCAGCATGAGATTGATCATTTGAAAGGAAAACTCTTTATTGATTATCTTAGTGGTTTAAAAAGACGTATGATCACTGATAAAATGAAAAAATTAAAGCGTGAAATTGATAGAAAATAATTCTAAGGTTTTGCTAAGGTTCATGAATAACATGGGTGAGAAATAATGCGGTTAATATTTATGGGGACTCCTGAGTTCTCCATACCAACACTAAACGCTCTAGTAAAAAGCCAACATAATGTTTTGTGTGTTTATACGCAACCACCACGCGCTGCTGGAAGGGGAAAGAAAACGCAACTCTCGGCAGTACATTCTAGGGCACATGAGCTTGGACTAACTGTTAAAACACCAGATAATTTAAATAACTCAGTAGATATTGATGAATTTGCTGAATTAAAGCCAGATGCAGTAATAGTTGTTGCCTATGGTCAGATTTTACAGTTTGAAAATTTTAAAAATCCCAAAAGAAGGCTGCATTAATATACACGCGTCTTTATTGCCAAGGTGGCGAGGAGCGGCACCAATTCATCGAGCGATCATCTCGGGTGATCATGAGACAGGTATTTGCATTATGAGTATGGAGTTAGGGTTAGACACTGGACCTATAATTGCTCAAGAAAGAACACCAATACTTAAGTCAGATACGACCAGGGAATTATCCAGTCGCTTAGCATTTCTTGGATCAGAAATGCTAATAAAAGTGCTTACCTATCCTCAAAATATTAATATGATTAAACAATCTGAAGAGGGGGTAACATATGCAAAAAAAATAAATAAAATAGAAGCGAGAATTGATTGGTCCTTGAGCGCTGATCGGGTGGAGTGTCTAGTTAGAGGTCTATCTAATTTTCCTGGTGCTTGGACTATGCACAATGGTGTGCGTTTGAAATTATTAGATGCAGAGTTAGTTGAAAAAAATGGTCCAATAGGCACTATAATTGATGAATCAGGAGTGGTTGCATGTGGGAGCAATGCTATTAGAATTTTGAGCATCCAACGCCCAGGTAAAGCTGAACAAGATTGGAAATCTTTTACTCGTGGTTATGAAATAAATCATGCTGATACACTAAGTTAGTTTTTTATTTTGTAAGGCTCCATACCTGCCCGAGCCAGGGCGTCAGCTCGTTCGTTTTCCTCTTGGCCAGAGTGGCCTTTAACCCATCTCCAAGTAACTTGATGTTTTGATCTTGCTAAATCTAGTCTTTTCCATAAGTCAATATTTTTAACATCTTTTTTATTAGCTGTTTTCCAGTTATTTTTTTTCCAATTATTAATCCAGTCAGTAACGCCACCCTTGACGTAATTACTATCTGTAATAATGGTCAATTTTGTAGGTTTTTCTAAATTTTCAAGAGATGATATAGCTGCCATTAACTCCATTCTATTATTGGTTGTTTCTAACTCACCACCATATAATTCTCTTTCTTTAATTATATTATGATCTTCTTTAGCCTGTAAAATAACACCCCAGCCACCTGGGCCTGGATTTCCAGAACAAGCACCATCTGTGTAAGCAAAAATCTCAGGCATTGGCTCTAATTATAACCCAAGCTGAAAGTTTGCCATCAAGGCCGATATCTTCTCCATGACTTATTTCTTGAGTTTTGAATTCATTTTCTTTTAAAAGTTCAATCAACTGGGGTTCTGAATAGTAAGAATAAAATCTCCCAATATCATCGCGTTTTTCACCCTCACCAAGCTTCATTCCTATTGTAAAAATTCCTTTTGGTTTTAAAGAGCGATGTAAAGCAGTCAGGTGATTAGAAAACCTTCTTTTAGTAGCGTGTAAAAGACTAAAATGTGCCCAAACTCCATCAAAATTATTGACCCATTTAATATCTTCAAAAGATTGATGGAGAACGTCAATATTGTTTTCTATCTTTGCTACTTTTACCATTTCTGCGCTTGCATCGGTCGCTATTACTTTAAATCCATTACTACTCATAAAGGCAGCAGCATTTCCTGGACCACAGCCCAAGTCTAATACAGTTCCCCCCTTTCTTTACTTCTCTCATAAATGTTTCCAAATGTTTGCTTGGCTTACTTGAATTAGTCATAGTGGCATATTCATGACTTTTAGAATCATATACAGAAATAGTTTCTAAATCTGTCATACTTTTTGCTCCCGTAGTATTCTGGGCACTTTAAATGAGACGTTTTCTATTGCTGTTTCAATTAGTTCTTTTTTCACCTGGTACCTTTCAGTAAAGGCATCAATTACTTCATTTATTAGAACTTCTGGAGCTGATGCTCCAGCTGTAATGCCTACAGACTTGATGCCTTCTAACGAACGCCAATCAATATCGACTGCTCGTTGGACTAACTGTGAGTACTTACAACCAGAAAATTTTCCAACCTCAACTAACCTTCTGGAATTAGAAGAATTGGGTGAGCCAATAACAAGTAAAGCATCAATATTTGGCGCTATCTCTTTAACGGCTTTCTGTCGATTTGTGGTAGCGTAACATATGTCTTCTTTATGTGGTCCAATGATATTCTTAAAACGTTTCTTTAACTCTTCAACAATACACTTTGTGTCGTCTACTGATAATGTTGTTTGAGTTATATACGCTAATTTATTAACATCTCTTGGTTTTATATTTTTAACATCTTCAACTGTTTCAACTAACAAGACTTCACCATCTGGAAGTTGACCCATAGTACCCAAGGTTTCTGGATGGCCCTCATGGCCAATCATTATCATTTGTAAACCATTTTGGTAATGTCTTTCTGCTTCAATATGTACTTTACTAACAAGTGGACAGGTAGCATCCACATATACCATATTTCTTTCTTTAGCTTTTAAAGGGATAGATTTTGGGACGCCATGCGCCGAAAAAATAACAGGTCTGTCATCAGGACATTCATCTAGCTCTTCTACGAATATGGCTCCTTTCTTTCTCAAATCGTCAACTACAAATTTATTATGAACAATTTCATGACGTACAAAAACTGGTGCCCCCCATTTTTCCAAAGCCTTATTAACAATATCAATTGCCCTATCTACACCAGCGCAAAACCCACGAGGAGCAGCAAGATATAAGGTTAATGGTGGTTTATTCATATACACAATCCATTTTAAGATTATAGGTTTATTAAATTCAAATATTATCAAACAAATAAAATTGATATAGCACAAGTATTGTTTTTTAAATAAGGTCTTTGATTATGTCTGCAAGCCAAATAACAAATAATAAAGATAAAATTAGTCAATATAGCAATTGTTGCGTTGCATTTGGGTCAAATATCCTTTCCAAATTAGGAAGTCCTTTAGAAATAGTTCACCAAGCTATGAAAGAAATTCAAACTTCTAAATTTGAACTTGTATTAACTTCCAACCTTTATGAAACAGTGGCTTATCCAAAGGGATCAGGTCCTAATTTTATAAATTGCTGTGCTGTATATAAAACCAAATTGAACGCTTCTGAGACGTTACTGCATCTTCACAGTATAGAAAAATGTTTAGGTAGAATTCGAAATAAAAGATGGGCACCACGAGTAATTGACTTGGATTTGATATATTTTGATGAGTTTATTTATCCCAACCAAGAAGTTGTTCAAGAATGGATAGGTCTATCAAAAGATGAGCAAATGGAATCATGGCCCACAGAAATGATATTACCTCACCCTCGATTGCAAGACCGAGCATTTGTACTTATTCCAATGTGCGACATTGATCCAAAATGGAAACACCCAATTTTAAAAAATACAGTGTCTGAGATGTTAAATGATATAGATTCTAAGCTTTTGGCTGAGATTAAAAAAATATAAACAAATAGCTGGAGCCTCTTGCAAATAATTCAAAATACGCTTAGTGAACACATCTCATTATAATTGATATGTACAGGAGCATCTTATGGCCCGAGTAACAGTAGAAGATTGTGTAGATAAAGTACCTAATAGATTCGAGTTAGTAATGTTAGCTGCTCACCGATCTAGAGAATTGTCTTCTGGGTCTGAGCTAACTGTTGATCGAGATAAAGATAAAAACCCTGTGGTTTCTTTGAGAGAAATTGCGGATGAAACTCAAAGTGCAGATGAGCTTCGCGAGCGTGCAATTGAAAGCAATCAGACGCAAATTGAGGTTGATGAACCTGAAGAAGATGCTATGGCTCTTCTAATGGGTGTAGAGCAAGACCAGCCAAGTGATGATATGTCAGAGGAAAACTTGCTAAGAGCCTTAATGGAAGCTCAGGAAATACGTTAATTTTAGCTTCCTATCGTCCTTAAGGGATTGAAAAGGAGAGCAATTGATAAGTTTAGAAAAACTCGTTGAGTTAACTGAGAGCTACAATCCACGCTCAGATGAAGAACTTATACGCCGTGCATTTAATTATGCAAAGCAAATGCATGAAGGTCAATCTAGACGATCGGGAGAACCTTATTTTATGCATCCGTTTGCAGTAGCCATGCAGTTGGCAGAGCAGCATATGGATGATGCGACCATAATAACAGCCCTTTTGCATGACACTATTGAGGATACAAAATCTACTTTCTCTGATATTAGGGAACAATTTAATGAAGAAATAGCTGAATTAGTTGATGGGGTAACTAAACTTACAAACTTAGAGCTTGGCTCTGTGGAGAGTGCGCAAGCGGAGAATTTTCGAAAGTTATTACTTGCTATGTCAAAAGATCTTCGAGTTCTTTTGGTGAAATTGGCCGATAGGTTACACAATATGCGCACCATAAAGCATATGGATTCTGAAAAGCAGCTTATAAAAGCCAGAGAAACAATGGATATTTATGCACCTTTGGCTGGACGAATGGGAATGCAATTTATTCGAGAAGAATTGGAAGATTTATCTTTTCGAGTTTTAAATTCTGAAGCCCGAAGTTCAATAATGAGGAGGTTTGTGTCTCTTCGCAATAAATCTGGGGATGTGATAACAAAGATTACCGATGATATTCGCAAGGCCATGAACACATATGAAATTACTGGAGAAGTGACTGGTCGGGAAAAGAAGCCATATTCGATATGGCGCAAAATGGAAGAGAAGCAAGAAGGATTTTCAAGATTATCAGATATCTATGGATTTCGCATAATTACTAAAGATGAGGTTGATTGTTATAGAGCGCTTGGCGCCATACATCAAAGATGGCGAGCAGTTCCTGGACGTTTTAAAGATTATATAAGTCAACCTAAAAGTAATGGTTATAGATCTCTGCACACGGCTGTTTCTGGACGTGATGGAAAAATAGTCGAAGTTCAAATTAGGACAAAGGAAATGCACCAAGTAGCAGAAACAGGTGTGGCAGCTCACTGGTCCTATCGGGAAGGTGAGCGTTCTGCAAATAAATTTGCAGTAGATCCTTTTGTTTGGATTAGTGAAATTACAGACAGTTTTAACAGTTCTGAAGATCAAGAGGAGTTTCTGGAGCATGTAAAGTTAGAAATGTTTGCAGATCAAGTTTTTTGTTTTACGCCAAAAGGAGACGTTATTAAACTTCCAAGAGGAGCAACTCCGTTAGATTTTGCATATAGTATTCATACTAGAATTGGTGATGGGTGCGTAGGAGTAAAAGTTGACGGTAAAAGAGTCCCGTTATGGACCCGCTTGAGAAATGGACAATCTGTAGAAATTATAACTGCAAAAGGGCAAAAACCTCAAGCTGCTTGGAGAGATGTTGCGGTAACTGGCCGAGCAAAAACAGCAATAAGACGATCTTTGAAAACTGAAAATAGGGACAATTTTCTTCGGTTGGGTAAAGAATTTGCTCGTGTGGCTTTTGAAAATGTTGGGAAGAGACCTACTAATAAAGCCCTCTTAACAGCGGCTAAAATGTTTGCCTTAAAAACTGCAGATGATGTTTTGGTTTCACTGGGAAGCGCTGAATTGACGGGGACGCAAGTTGTTGAGGCGTTATATCCAGAAATAATAAGAAAAAGACCAATCGATGAGATTGAGCCTTCAAAAGCAATTATAGGTTTAATGTCTGATCAAAATGCTCAGCGTTCTAGTTGCTGTGAGCCCTTACCAGGAGAGCGGATTGTTGGAATCTTAACAAAAGGCAAAGGCGTTATGATCCACACTATCGACTGCGACAGGTTAGCAATTTATGATCAGGTTCAAGATAGATGGATTGACTTGCATTGGTCAGAAGGTAACCATCAGGCCTTAAACGAAGTTTTAATAAATATTACTATTGGGAATGATGCAGGTGTATTAGGGCGTATTTGTACATTGATTGGAGAGCAAAACGCCAATATTTCTGATATGCGTTTTGAAGAGAAGCAACCAGATTTTTATAGAATAGCCGTGTCAATTGAAGTTCGGGATGTAAAGCATCTACATAATGTTGTCACATCGCTAAATGCTGATACAGATGTTGCTGAAATAACAAGACATAGAGATTTAGTGGAATTAGTTTAGATTTTGGAGTGAGAATTATTGGTTTTTAGGCGAAAAAACAAATTAGGCTGGTGGCAGGGTGTGCGGCAGTTACTTTACCCTAAGGGCGGTTGGAGTAGAGCGTTAAGTTATCTGGGCCACAGATTAACTCGTATTAAAGACTCTCCTCATAAAGTTTCAAGGGGTATTGCAGCTGGTGTATTTGTCTGCTTTACGCCTTTTTTTGGCTTTCATTTTTTTCTAGCAGCAATTATTGCGTTTATAATTAGAGGCAATTTACTTGCAGCAATTTTGGCAACATTCTTTGGAAACCCTTTAACATTTCCATTTATCAGTTGGGGTAGTTTGCGACTGGGCACATTTCTATTGGGAAGAGATTTTAGTGATGCTGATTTCAAGAGTTCTAGAAATTCATTTGATGAGGTGATGTACGAGATATTTGAGAATTTAAAAAGTATTTTTAATTCAAATATTTCTGGCTGGAATGAGACCTCAGAATTCATAAATATTTTATGGAGTAATATTTTTGAATTTATTAATATATTTTTATTTCCTTATCTTGTTGGAGGCTTAATGCCTGGTTTTATATTTGGGTTGTTATTTTATATTGGCTCTGTACCTATAATATCCATGTATCAAAATCGAAGAAAAGGTAGATTGAAACAAAAATGGGAAATATTGAAGGAACGTGCTGTAAAAGTAAAAAGTGTTTTAGAAAATGAAGATAAGGAAGATTAAATGAAACAAGATATTCGTCTTGGAGTGAATATTGACCATGTGGCCACTGTAAGAAATGCGCGAGGTGGAACCTATCCAGACCCTACTCGTGCAGCCTTATTAGCTGAAGAGTCTGGAGCAGACGGAATAACTGCTCATTTAAGAGAAGACAGGCGGCATATAGGTGATCAAGATATTGACACTCTAATGCGGGAGTTAAAGATACCATTAAATTTTGAAATGGCTGCTACTGATGAAATGCAGAAAATAGCACTGAAATACCGTCCTAATGCTATTTGCTTAGTGCCAGAAAAAAGAGAAGAAATAACAACTGAAGGAGGTTTAGATGTTGTGAGAGATGAAATTAGATTAGCAAAGTTTGTATCTCCACTCAGGGACGCTGGATGCAGGGTTTCTATATTTTTGGCGGCTGACCAACTCCAAATTGATGCGGCTTTTAGAATTGGAGCGCAAGTTGTAGAGCTACACACAGGGGCATATTGCGATTTGCATTCAGAAAGTCTTAATAAAGAGCGAGATGAAGAGCTGCAAAGATTGAAAAGTATGGCAAAATATGCAAATGATTTAGGATTAGAAGTTCATGCAGGCCACGGCTTAACTTATGACACAGTAGCGCCAATTGCATCTATTTGTGAATTACACGAGTTGAACATCGGACACTTCTTAGTTGGGGAAAGTATCTTCTGCGGTATGAAGGCTGCTATAAAAGAAATGAAATTATTAATAAAAAAAGCTCGAGAAAATATAACTATTGGTTGAGGTTTGTTAGAATTTTAAAATGATTATTGGTATTGGATCAGATTTATGTCTCAATGCTAGAATACAGGGAACGCTTGATCGTTTTGGAGATAGATTCCGAAACCGAGTATTTACTCGTATTGAACAGCAAAAAGCAGACGGTCGGAAGATTCCTGCTGAAACATACGCGAAAAGATGGGCAGCAAAGGAAGCGTGCTCTAAGGCCCTTGGTACTGGGTTGCGTATGGGTATTGCTTGGAAAGAAATGCAAGTAACAAATTTAAAAACTGGACAGCCTAAAATGACTGTTGAGGGCTCAGCTGGGAAAAGGTTAGAGACGATAACGCCTGCCGGACATGAAGCAATTATTCATTTAACTTTGACAGATGATTATCCATGGGCACAGGCGTTTGTAGTCATTGAAGCATTAAAAAAAGAGACGATGTAAAGTGAGTTTAATTTGTTTAAAGTTCACTTGTTGGAAAAATAATTGATTAGGAAATAGAATGTTATCAAAGAAAAAGAAAACAGCAAAAGGAACAAAAAGTCCCTTTTATGGGCCTTATTATTAGCTGGTTTAATAAGAACATTATTTTTTCAACCTTATTGGATACCGTCTGGATCAATGAAGGATACCTTACTGATTGGGGATTTTTTGTTTGTTAATAAAATGGCCTATGGTTATTCGAAGCACTCTTGTCCTTGGTCATTGTGCCCGTTTTCTGGGCGTATCCTGTCAAAAGAACCAAAAAGAGGGGATGTTGTAGTTTTTAAACATCCAACTACTGGTGCGGATTTTATAAAAAGATTAATTGGGTTGCCAGGAGAAAAGATACAAATGAAAGATGGGGATTTATTTATTAATGACATTAAGGTGCCTGTAACTAATGATGGCTTGTTTAAAGAAATATACGAAATACAGGGCCCAATGCAAATTAGTAGACCAGCATGCTCAAAACCGACTGTGCAAGGCGCTATATGCGCTAAGGAAAAATTCAAGGCTGAGTTACCTAATGGAGTAATTCACAGTATGTTAAATGTTTCTTCAGGCCAATCGCTAGATGATACTGGTATTTACTCAATACCTCAGGGGCATTATTTTTTCATGGGGGATAATCGAGATAATTCTTCTGATAGCAGAGTTAGAAAACCTCGTGGGATTGGTTTTGTGCCGTTGGAGAATATAGTTGGGCGAGCTGATAGAGTTGTGTTTTCTTCAGCTGGAAAGTCAATTTTGTATTTTTGGACTTGGCGATCAAATAGATACTTTAAAGCTATTAATTAACTTTTTCTTGGAGAATTAAATTTAATGAAACTTTCTTCTGACTTGAAAGATTTTTGCTTAAGGCTTGGTTATCAATTTGATAATGTACACTTATTAATTGAAGCGCTTACGCACCCTTCCTTATCTTCTTCTACAAGAGCCGATAATCAAAGATTAGAATTTCTTGGAGATAGAGTTTTAGGTTTAGCTATTGCTGAAATTTTATTAGCCCGAGATAAGGAAGCTTCTGAAGGAAAAATTGCTCCACGATTTAACTCCCTAGTTAGAAAAGAGACATGTGCAGCTATCGCTGAATCCCTTGAGTTAGGGCCGGTAATTCGTCTTGGTCGCTCTGAAATGTTGTCAGGTGGGCGCAGTAAGCAAGCAATACTTGGCGACGCAATGGAAGCAATTTTGGCAGCAGTTTATTTAGATTCAAATTTTGAAATCACTAAGGTTTTAATAGAAAAGTTATGGGACAATCATGTTCAGCAAGCAAAAGAAGACGCTAGAGATTCAAAGACAGCTTTGCAAGAATGGGCGCAATCCTTGAAATATTCTCCTCCAGTCTATACTGAACTTTCTAGAAGTGGACCAGATCATGGACCTATATTTACAATTGAAGTACGTATAGATTCTGGTGAGACAGCGATAGCCTCATCTTCTTCAAAACAGAATGCTCAGCAAGCAGCAGCTAAAGCTCTTTATACTCCACATCCTCCTTGGCCCTTAGATGAACAGGAGAAAGTTTAACCAAATGCTGGTAAGTCAAGCATCAAAGGCTGATTCATTTGAATTCGAATTTCTATAGTTACACATAAGGTTCAAACGACCCGAAGGAGAATTAGAGGTGTTTCGATCTTGGGTGATAGTCAAATTATCTTTATAGATACTCCAGGATTATTCCAACCAAAAAGGCGGCTGGATCGTGCGATGGTAAAAGCAGCTTGGAGTGGTGCAGTAGACTCAGATGTTATTGTATTTCTTATAGAAGCAAACAGAGGGGTTACTAGTGGGGTTAAAGAGAATCTAAAAAAATTAAGAGAGTTTAAAGATTTTCCTGTTAGTGTAGCTGTGGCAATTAATAAAATAGATCGAGTTAAATCGGAAGAATTACTTAAATTGACAAAGGAAATTAATGAGGAATATGAGTTTGAAAAAACTTTTTTAATCTCTGCAAAAAAAGGTCATGGAGTAAATAATTTAAAAGAATGGTTAGCTGGGAAATTACCTATTGAAGAATGGCTTTATCCTGATGATCAAATAGCTGACCTTCCTTTGAGAACGATTATGGCAGAAATTATGAGAGAAAAATTAACGCTCAGGTTACATCAAGAGTTACCATATCAGTTGACCGTTGAGACGGAAGGCTGGGAAGATCGACCAGATGGGTCAGTAAAGATCGATCAATTAATTTATGTGGCTAGAGATGGGCATAAAGGAATTATTTTAGGTCCAAATGGATCTACTATTAAATCAATAAATATAGCTGCTAGAAAGGAAATGGAGACTTTCCTAGAAAAAAAAGTTCATTTATTCTGTCAATTGAAAGTTAGACCTAAATGGCTTGATGAAAAAGATCGTTACTCGGAGATGGGTTTGACCTTTTCCGATGGTGATTTGTGACCAGGTTAACCACAGAATTTTGGATATCTGCTTATTTAAAACGACTAAGGTTAAAAGAAATCCCTGCTTTTATAACAAAAAAGGGAGATAAAATCTCTGGCGCTGTGATTATCAAAATTAATACATTGGACGGATATGCAGCGAGTTATTATAAAAGGTACAACTTTGAATTAGATAAATGGCACTGGGATATGCTAGTTTCTGGAGTTGACACAGAAGTTGAAAATAGTTTGTTAAGGCAAAAAGAGATTGATCAAGATCTTTGGGTGATTGAGGTTGAGGATCGGGATGGAAGACATTTGCTTGCCGAAGATGGTTTATCAGGATAAATTTTTATTATGGAATGGCGTGAAGAAGGAATATTAATTGGTGTTCGGCGTCATGGTGAAAGTTCAGTTATTGTTGAGATTTTTTTTGAAAGCCGGGGAAGGCATCTGGGAGTCGTTCGGGGGGGATCATCCCGAAGGTTAAGCCCAATACTTCAACTTGGAAATGATTTGGACGCACATTGGAAAGCGCGTTTAGAAGAGCATTTAGGAAGTTTTTCGGTTGAATTGATCAAAAGCAGAGCCTCAACAATAATGATGGATAGATTGGCATTATCTGGTCTATCTTCAATATGTAGTTTGTTAAATTTTACACTTCCTGAACGAGAAAACCATATAAAATTATTTAAGAATACCCGTGATTTATTGAACTCACTCACATCTAAAAACAATTGGTTATCAGAATATTTGCATTGGGAAATGGTTTTACTTGAAGAGCTAGGTTTTGGGTTAGATCTTTCTCAATGTGTTGTGACAGGGTCTAATGATAATTTAAATTATATTTCGCCCAAATCAGGCAGTGCAGTTAGTACAGATGGCGCTGGGGATTGGTCTAAAAGATTGCTGCCTTTGCCAAAGAGCCTTTTAGGTTTTGGTGATAATATGGCGGATACGATTCAAGGATTGACGGTTACTGGGTATTTTCTTGAAAATAAAGTTGCGCCAGCATTAGGTAATAGAAAAATACCAGCTGCTCGTGGAAGGTTCATAGAGTTATTGAAGAAAATATAAGTTCTATCTAGATTTTAAATTTAACGAAGATTGTAGTAAGTTTAACTTTTCTAATAATTGTTCCAAATTTTCTCTACCAAAATCTTCTATTAGTTGTGAGTATATTTCTTTGCTATCGATTGTTGCTCTGCTCATCAATATTTTTCCTTTATCAGTCAAGGATAATAATATTTTTCGAGCATCACTGGGATCATTTTTCATGAAAATGAGATGTTTCTTTTCAAAATTTCTAGTAATTCGGCTTAAACTTTGCGGCAAAATGCAAGCAATATATGCTAATTTACCTGCTTCAACTTCTCCATGTTCACTAAGGCCCCTGAGCACCCTCCACTGCTGCTCAGTTATTTTTGCTGAAGCTAACATAGGTCGAAAACGGTCCATGACAGCTTCCCGACTTCTTAAAAGAGTAATGGCCAGAGAACGATTTATTTCTTCTTTATTTTTCATGATGATCCTTGACATTGATGAATTTATTTAACATGTTAAAGAAAAAAGAGCAAGCTTTGGCATACCTAACGTTACAATACTCCGCAAATTTAAAAAATCACTTAGATTTTAATGACCTTTGTGATTCTCTAAGACTTGCGATGCATGAGCAGGGTATTTTCCCAAAGGCGGGTGTTCGAGTTAAGGCACATTCCATTGAATTTTATTCAGTAGCGGATGGACATGCAAACAATGGATTTATAGACATGGTCCTGCGTATTGGTACTGGTCGAAGTGCTGAGATGAAAGAAAAAACCGGCAAGGTATTAATGTCTAGATTAGAATTGAAAGTAGAAAAGTTATTAAGGACAGGGTTTTTAGCATTAGCATTAGAAATTGTAGAGATAGATCCAGAGATGAGTTGGAAAATTAATCCAATTCATAAGAGGCTTTCTGAAAATCAATAGTCGGGATGGAGATAGAGTAAAATAGCATGTCAGAATTAGAAAAGAATAAGAAAAAAGTATCATTTTTTTTACAAAAATTCAATGAGATAGGAGTTTTGAATCATATTAATGGGAAAAGTGAACCTGCTTTGGCTGGCGAAACTTTTGAAAATATTTCCCCCATCGATCTTAAGGTAATTTGTAATGTTGCTAGGAGTCGTTTGGAAGATGTTGATTTAGCCGTAGAAGCTGCAAAAAAAGCGTTTTCAGAATGGTCTTCAATGACAGGTCAAGACAGAAAAAAGATTTTGCATGCTATTGCTGATGCCATTGAAAGTAGAGCTGATGAAATAGCATTAATTGAATCAGTTGATACAGGCCAATCTTTAAGGTTTATGTCTAAGGCTGCGCTGAGAGGTGCTGCAAATTTTAGGTTTTTTGCAGATCAAGCTCCTTATGGAAAAGATGGAGAATCTACATTTACTAATTCACAAACAAATATGACTATGCGATATCCAATAGGGCCAGTGGGAATAATAACACCATGGAACACCCCATTTATGTTATCAACTTGGAAAATAGCTCCTGCTTTAGCGGCGGGATGTACAGTCGTTCATAAACCAGCCGAATTTTCCCCTTTGACAGCAAAAATTTTAATAGAAATAGCAGAAGCTGCAGGTTTACCTAAGGGTGTTTGGAACACTATAAATGGATATGGTGAAGAAGCTGGTAAACTTATTACAGAACATCCTGATATTAAGGCAATTTCTTTTGTTGGAGAAAGCGCAACGGGCTCAATGATAATGAAACAGGGTTCTGATACTCTAAAAAGAGTACATTTTGAACTTGGTGGAAAAAATGCTGTTGTTGTGTTTGAAGATGCTGATTTAGAGCGAGCAGCTGATGCCGTGGTATTCATGATTTATTCATTGAATGGTGAGAGATGTACATCGTCTTCAAGATTGTTGGTGCAAGAATCGGTGCGAGAAAAATTTGTTCAAATGATACTTAAAAAAGCAGAAAGAATAAAAGTTGGTCATCCCTTAGATCCAGATACAACTGTGGGACCATTAATACATCCAATTCATGAAGAAAAGGTTAAGAAGTATTTTGAAATTGGTCAAAAAGAAGGTGCAACCTTGTTAACTGGTGGGCCTATTGATGGCCCTGGTGGAGGGCCATATATTGCTCCAACAATCTTTACAGACGTTACTCGAGATATGCGCATAGCAAAGGAAGAAATATTTGGACCTGTACTTGTGGTAATTCCCTTCAATTCAGAGCAAGAAGCTTTAGAGATAGCCAATGAAACAGATTATGGGTTAGCTGGTTATCTTTGGACAAATAATGTCACCCGAGCATTCCAATTTAGTCAATCAATGGAAGCTGGCATGATATGGGTAAATTCTGAGAATGTTCGCCATCTTCCCACGCCCTTTGGTGGCGTTAAATCTTCTGGTATTGGAAGAGATGGGGGCGATTGGTCTTTTGATTTTTACATGGAAACAAAAAATATAAGTTTTGCCATAACAGAACATAAAATTACGAAATTAGGAGGGTAGTTTGCCAATTCCAAAACCAGTTTTATATCCACCCTTTGATACCTTACGAATTAGTCATATAGAGTATGGTGTTAAAAATCTTGATGCATCCAAAAAGTTTTATTCGGAAATTTTGGGATTACAGATTACAGATGAAGACGAAAAAATTGTTTATTTGAGAGCAATGGAAGAGCGCGGTCATCACAGTGTTATCTTACGAGAAAGTGAGAACGCTGATGTAAAAGTCTTAGGTTTTAAAGTATTCTCAGAAAAAGACCTCGATAGGGCAGAAATATATTTTATAAGTAAAGGGCGCAAGACGAGTTGGATAAAAAGACCTTATCAAGGTCGAACCTTGCTAACATCTGATAATAATGGAATTCCTATAGAGTTTTATTATAAAATGGATAGGTTGGAGACGATACATCAACAATACAATCTTTATAAAGGCGTTAAGCCTTTAAGAATTGATCACTTTAATTGTTTTTCCCCAAATGTAGATAGCAGTTTAAATTTTTATAATGATTTCGGTTTTAGGGTCACTGAGTATACTGAGGATGATGAAAGTGGATCGGTATGGGCAGCTTGGTTACACCGTAAAGGTGGTGTTCATGATATCGCTTTTACAAACGGTACTGGCCCAAGGATGCATCATGTAGGATTTTGGGTACCAACACCTCTTAACATTATAGATTTATTGGATTTGATGGCATCCACTGGATATGTTGACAATATTGAAAGAGGGCCAGGTAGGCACGGTATTTCTAACGCATTTTTCTTATATATTTTTGATCCTGATGGGCATCGAATAGAAATTTATTGTTCTGATTATCAAACTATTGATCCAGATCATGAGGCAATCAGATGGAGTTTAACAGACCCTCAAAGACAAACTTTATGGGGAGCGCCAGCTCCACGTTCCTGGTTTGAAAAAGGGTCACATTTTGAAGATATATCAGTGCGTTCTGCTGATCTTAAAGCACAACCAATTATAGCACCGGACCATTAATATGAAATTTGCAACTTATAGAATAAATAACAAAACTTTTTATGGAGCTAAAATTTTGGGAGGTATGATTGCTCTATCCCCTGAATTTCCAAATTGGCCAACATTGAGAGAGGTCATCGAAAATAATGGTTTAAATAGCCTCGAACTAGCCAGTGAGGGAATGTCTCTAACACATAAAGATGAAGATATAATTTATGAAATACCAATAACTAGACCAGAAAAAATTATTTGTGTAGGTGTGAACTATCCAGATCGAAATGCCGAATATAAGGACGGAAAAGCTGCACCTACTTATCCATCATTATTTATAAGATTTGCAAAAACTTTTGTTGGTCACAAGTGCTCAATTATCAAACCTAAAATTTCTGATCAGTTAGATTATGAGGGTGAAGTTGTTTTAATAATAGGTAAAGAGGGTCGGCATATTGCTCGAGAAAATGCTTTAGACCACATTGCGGCTCTATCATTGAGTAATGAGGGTACTATACGTGATTGGGTGCGCCATGCTAAATTTAATGTTACACAAGGTAAGAATTTCGAGAGTTCAGGTGCAATTGGGCCGTGGATAATTCCATTTAAATCTAAAGAACAATTGAAGAATATCGAACTCATAACGAGAGTAAATGGCGAAGTTCGTCAGAAGGATAATACTGATCGTATGATATTCTCGTTTGATTATATAATTAATTACATAAGTACATTTGTAACATTAGTTCCTGGTGATGTGATCATCACCGGAACACCTACTGGTGCTGGTGCTCGTTTTGACCCGCCAAAATGGCTAAAATCTGGTGATGTGGTTGAGGTTGAGGCTAGTGGAATTGGGATTTTGAAGAATGACGTTAAGGATGAAGTATGACACCTGACGAGCATGCTGAAGCGGCAAAGGCTTTATTTGAAGCAGATGAGAATAGGAAGCAAATTGGGCTTTTATCCTTAAAATACCCCAAAATTGATATGGCTGATTCATATGCGATCCAATCTTTACTTGTTAATAATAAAATTTTAGCTGGGAATGAAGTAATTGGCTGGAAAATTGGATTGACTTCAAAAGCGATGCACAACTGGAGGAGCAATAACTAGCTTTAAAGGTCGCTTTCCTTCTGGGAATATGGTTTTCGAAAATGGATCTCCTTCTTCGGCCAATAGATTTATTCAACCACGTATTGAGGCTGAAATTGCATTTGTAATGAAGTCTGATCTAAGTGGAAAAGCTTCGCGCTTGGATGTTTTGTCCGCAACAGAATATGTATGCCCGTCAATAGAAATCCTTGATACTAGAGTTCTTCGATCTGATCCTAAGACTGGAAAAACTAGAATAGTATTCGATACAATTTCAGATAATGCGGCAAACGCTGGAATAGTTTTGGGTAATAAAAGGCACGATCCAGGAGATATTGATTTAAGGTGGGTAGGAGCAATTGTTTCGAGGGATGGCGAAGTGGAAGAAACTGGTTTAGGCGCTGGAGTCCTTAATGATCCAGTTATGGGAATTGCTTGGTTAGCGGAACGGTTAGGAAAATATGATCAGAAGATTAGAAAAGGTGATGTTGTGCTATCAGGATCATTCATTCGTCCAATCGAATGTCCGTCAGGGACTAGTATTTTAGCTGATTTTTCTGACTTTGGTTCAGTTAATTTAAACTTCGAATAGAATTTTATTTTCATATCATTGTTGCAATAGATTGAAGGAATTTTTTGTGCTCTAAGTCTAGTAGTGGCGTAATTTTTTCTATAATTTCTGAATGATAGCTATTTATCCAATTGATTTCTCGCTCTTCTAATTGCTCTTTGTTTATTAAACGGGTGTCATAAGGGACGAAGCTTAGAGTTTCAAACCCATAGATTGATTTCTTGGGATTAAGCGATAGTTTTTGTATTTGCGTAGATTAAGTTTTCAATCCTAATACCAAATTCACCTTCTTTATAAAAACCTGGTTCATTTGATAAGATCATACCAATTTCTAGGGGAATGTTTGATGTCTTGGATATACGCTGAGGCCCCTCATGGACTGAGAGGTAGTGGCCAACGCCATGCCCGTTCCATGATCATAGTCTAATCCTTCTGACCATAGAAATTGGCGAGCTAACGGATCTAACTGCTGTCCAGTAGTTCCATTGGGAAATTTAGCCAGATGAATAGCAATGTGTCCTTTGAGAACTAATGTGTAATTAAATTTCATTTCAGTAGTTGGGTTACCAACTGCCAAAACCCTCGTTATATCAGTTGTGCCGTCTAAAAATTGACCACCACTATCAAATAGGAAAAGGTGACCATCCAAAATTTGCTTTGCTGTATTTTTATTGAGCTGATAATGTGCTTCAGCAGCGTTTCTTTCAGTTGCAGAAATGGTAGGAAAGCTAGCGCCTTGATATAATTCTAATTTTTCTCTTTCCGATTGGAGGCGCATTGCCGCTGACCATTCGTTTAAATTAACTGGGTCAGACTCTAGAAACCATTTTATAAATTTAATTACCGCAGTACTATCTCGCAAGTGAGCGGCTCTAATGCCATTTAATTCTATTTCATTTTTTTGCGCTTTCATTAGATAAATTGGATCTGTTTGAATGTAAGGTTTTATATAGGCACGCTCTGCTTGTAGGATAAGCGCAATATTTGCGGTTTCCTCGTCGAATAATATCTTTTTACCAGAAAATTTCTTCAAAATGGCTGGTAAAAGAGATATTCTTCAATCGTAATATTTTTATCATTTTTAATTTCTATTAATATGGCATTACTTAATTTCTCTGTTTTCATAAATAGATTTGCATTCCCATTTTCTTCAATAATAGCATATCCAAAAGCTACGGGCGTCATAGGAACATCATTTCCTCTTAAATTAAAAACCCAACATAAATTTTCTGGTGCTGATATGAGTATGGCATTTATCTTCATCTGATTTAATGAATTGGCAACAAGCGCACGTTTGTCTTTAGATGATTTTCCAGAATAAATTAATTTATGTGGAACGACGTTACCCATTGGTGGCTTGGGTTGCTCTTCCCAGATCATGTCTAGCAAATTATTTTCTAGTGGCAAAAGTGTAATATTTTTTTTGGAAATTATTTTACTTATATTCTTGATTTGCTTTGGGGTATGTAATCTTGGATCAAAACCTATCTTCAGCTTATTGGTTAAATTTTCTAATATCCAATGTTCAAGTGGATATTTAGTGATATGGCATAGTTCAAATATTTTTTCATCGATTTGTCGAGTGGCTTGGATGGTGTAACGTCCATCTGTAAAGAGGGCAGCTTTATCTTTGGTAACTAATACCGTTCCAGCTGATCCGGTAAAGTCGCTAATATACTGAACGCGCTCATCGCACTTCGCTACATATTCACTTTGATGCTCATCTGCTCTAGGGATTAGAAAAGCATCAATTCCATATTGTTCTAGTAATTTTCTCAATGCAGTAATTTTTTTGTGAATCGTCATTATTTCCACCTAATGTAATTTTCACTATTATAAGCAAATCTAAAATGGTTGGAAAGTTGTGAATTTTTGGATAGGTTAAATATTACTTTAAAAATTTTATGACTAAAAAAAGAATTTTAGTAGAGTTTGGAATGGGTAGTTCTCTGCGCCAGAGTGATTATACGAAAGCTTCTGAAAGGGCAATAAAAGATGCCTTATGGCATAATTCTATTAACGCCGCTGAAGCTTTTGGTTTTGCTAAAAACGATATGTTAATTGATGTAACTATAGGAGTTCAAAAACCAGAATTGGTAAATATAGAGGCTTTAAAATCAGTTTTCCCTTATGGAAAGCCAGATATTAAGGTTGTAAAAGGGGGTTTGGATATTCTCAAGCCGAATGAAGATGGGATAACTATCATCGCCAATGTGGGGATTGAGGTATCCTTTGATATTGAGATAAAAAAATGACTCGGCTGATTTTAGAAATGGGAATGGGAAATGATCTTTATGGTGAAAATTATACAAAGGCAGCGTGTAGAGCAGTACAAGATGCACTGCATCATTCATCATTAACATTATTTTCAAGTTTAAATATCAATCATTCAGAAATGCTTGTTAATGTCACGATAGGTGTTAAAAAACCAGATTTAGTTGATAAAAGTATAGTGGCGCTTGAGTTGCCTCGGGGAAAAATAAAGGTAACCGTAGTAGAGGGAGGCTTAAACATTCCTGACACGATGTCTGGAAAAGACCACATAATTGCAACTGCAGGAATTGAGGCATTTGTTCAAATTGATACAGACAAATGGAAAATAAAAAATTAACCCTATCTTCTTAATTATCTTCATTTATTAAATTATCAGATGCCTTCTCTATATTTTTTTCAATTAAACCCATAAATTCTTTAATGTCTAAGCCGCTTTCAATTCTTGGTAGAAACTCGATTACTGCCAATCCAGGTTTTCTTAAAATACTACTTTTAGGCCACAGCATTCCAACATTAGTAGCAACTGGGACACAATCTTGCTTTAATTCTGAGTACAACACACCTGACCCAATTTTATAAGGTGCGTGAGTTTTTGGAGCTACTCGGGTGCCTTGGGGAAATATGATTAATTGGCCTGGTTTCTTTCTGCTGCTCAGGTGTACTGCTTTTATCATCTCTCTTATAGCAGCACCTTTTTTACCTCTATCAATAGGAATGCACCCAAGTTTTTTTGCCCAAAAGCCAATTATTGGAGTTATTAATATTTCCTTTTTCATTATAAATTTTGGTCGATTTAATGCAGACACGATCATTATTATGTCTAAAAAGGACTGATGCTTAGAGATAATTAAAACCTCATCTTCAGGCACAACACCGCGTACTTCTGTTTTTATTCCAACCAATATGTTTGCAGTAAATTTTACCCAACCACACCATATATTGATTGCTGTCATGGTTAAATCATCCCTAAATAGAAGCAATGGCGTAAAGCAGATTGTAACCAAGATCATCATTACATACATCTGTATGATAAATATTAAAGAAAAAATGTATTGCATAATAATGCGCATTTTCAGCTAACCTTTTTCCTTATTAATATTATTTTATTATCCTTAGAATATAGCTAACTATTTTCTCAATTAATATCATTAATTTTACTAACAAATATCTAAAACTTACTAATCTTTTAGTGCCATTAGATCAAAAAATCTGTTAAGTGACTTCTACATCTTTTATTTTGTAGAAAGTTTTTATGAAAGTCGTCTGTCCAAATTGCGAAAAATCCTATTCTATAAATACTAATTTATTTCTAGATAAGGAGCACAATATTAAGTGCATCAGTTGTAAACATCAATGGACAGAGATCTTTATTGATAAATTAAGTGTGGAGAACAATCCTTCCTTGGAGGAACCAAGTGCCATTCAAAAGGTGCCATTGACTAATGCACAGGTATTAAAAATTTTACGTGAAGAGGCAGAGTTTGATAAAAAAATAATGAAATCGTCACGCCGTAATAAAAAACAAACTCAAAAGAAAAATGATGTGATAGATTTAAAACAATTAGATAAACCTGAAGAGATAAATTTTCTGAACATACTTTCAAATAAGGAATTTTGGTTAGGGTTTTGTTTATCAGCAGTTCTTGTACTATTATTATTTGGTATTTACACTTATGGCGAACTATTAGGGGATATATTTCCGCAACTTTCAGATCATCTGTTAAAATATTTAAATTTTGTGGATTCGATTAGAATTAAGATTGATTTGACAAAAAATGATTTAATAGACGCTATAGGTCGGTCTTTCAAATTTTAAGCGTTCAATTAATTCAGGTATTCCATAATTTTGATAAAACTCTATTATAGCAATTGAAAAGTATTTCGATTTTATTAGGAGCTGCCATGTCAATCAATACCTTTGGCCATTTTTTTAAAGTGACTACGTGGGGTGAAAGCCATGGAGAGGCTTTGGGAGCTACAATTGATGGTTGCCCTTCTAATATATTATTAAGCAAAGAAATGTTGCAAACTTGGCTCGATAAAAGAAAGCCAGGAAAAAATAAGTATACTACCCAAAGACAAGAAGCTGATAAGGTTGAAATATTATCAGGAGTTTTTGAGGGTAAAACTACAGGTATGCCAATACAGTTGATCATTTGGAATACAGATCAACGTTCAAAAGATTATTCTGATATTAAAGATAAATTTCGACCTGGGCATGCCGACATAACATACTTCACTAAATATGGTAATAGAGATTATCGAGGTGGTGGGCGTTCATCAGCCAGGGAAACTGCTGCTCGTGTAGCAGCTGGTGGTGTCGCGAGGGCAGTACTTAAAAATGTAATGCCTGAATTGATAATAACTGGGTATATGCTTCAAATGGGTGAGCATAAAATTAATAGAGCTGATATAGATATTAGTGAAATTGAAAAAAACCCATTTTGGGCTCCTAACAAATTAGCGGCAAAGCAGTTTGCGCTATATTTAGATGATTTGCGTAAGTCTGGTAATTCTGTAGGTGCAATAATAGAAATTTTAGCATCTGGTGTTCCCTCGGGCTTGGGTGCACCTATTTATGCAAAGCTAGATACAGATATCGCAGCTGGTATGATGTCCATCAATGCCGTTAAAGGTGTTGAAATTGGTGAGGGAATGTCTGCAGCTATGCTGACTGGTGTCGCAAACGCTGATGAGATTGAAATGGGCCCAAATGGGCCATTCTACTAAAACAAATAATTCTGGAGGTATTTTAGGTGGCATTTCGAATGGAGCAGATATTGTTTGTAGGTTTGCTGTAAAACCAACTTCTTCAATTGTGACCAGTCGTCAAACTATAACTACGTCTGGAGAAGCTACCAACATTATAACTAAGGGGCGTCATGATCCCTGTGTTGGTATAAGGGCAGTTCCTGTTGGCGAGGCTATGATGGCTTGTATCATACTTGATCACTTTTTACTGCACAGGGGCCAACTGGGTGAAAATCAAGGTGTGATAGGATAAGTTTCTGACAAATTAGCTAACTGAAGTACTAATTCTATAAAATACGCTTCAAATATTGTTGTTTTTATAATCTTGAGTTTTAAGAAGCATAATCAGAATTTTCAGAATCTAAGATAGCTTTCAATTCTGACAGATGTTTTTCTGCATTGTTCTGGAAACCATCCATCTTCTGAGCAGTTTTCTCTGCAATTTCATCAGATAAAATCGAAGTTTTTGGCCTGTTTGTAAGTGCTCTTATGTATGTTTCTGCTGCACTTTTCAAAATAATACAGTCTGTTAAATGTATCTGCAACTGATGATCCTATAATTAAAATTCCATGATTTCCCATAATCATGACTTTTACTTTAGGATCTTGAAATAATTTAGCACAGCGTTCGCCTTCTTTCTCGAATGCGAGCCCACCATAATTATTATCAATAACATATCGATTATAAAAAGCAGCAGTATTTTGGTCGATTGGTAAAATATTGCTGTTTTCTAGAGATGCGAGTACAGTGGCATGTGTAGAATGAACGTGCATTGCACATCTTGCATGTGGACAGTGTCGATGTAGACTACCGTGAAGACCCCAAGCAGTTGTATCAGGAGCATTTGGTCCTTCTAGTGTTTCTGGATCATTGGCATCTATTACCAATAGGTCACTTGCCTTAATTTTTGAAAAATGCATTTGGTTTGGATTTATCAGAAATTCTGAGCCATCAGCATTTATTGCTAAAGAAAAATGATTAGCCACAGCTTCGTGCATATTTAATCTTGCTGTCCAGCGCCATCTGAACAGGATAAGGAACTTCACCCAAATTTGGAATTTTTGTGATTTTTGCTGTCATTTTCTTGCTATCAACTTCGATATATTCAGGAATATCTCTTTCGGAACTTTCAGTACCTCTAAGCACGATCTCTAAGCCACGGGACTTATCTCTAATTTCAATCACATCTGAAGTTTTAACTCTGTAAAAGTTAAATGTCGAGTTAATATCTTTAAAATTCTGGATAAGCTTCAATACCTAATTCTGACAAATCAAGTCCTCTGATTTCATCCTCTTCACTAACTCTTATACCAGTTATTTTTTTCAGAATGATCCAAAGAAGAGCTGTCGAAATTATTGTGCAGAGAGCTATAATTATTATTGAATATATTTGGGTTAATAAATTAGCTTCATTATTGGTAAATACTACTGCAATTGTTCCCCATACTCCTGCAAACATGTGTACTGGAATTGCTCCAACAACGTCGTCTATCTTTAATCGGTCCAACATAGGCACACCAAAAACTACAATTACCCCCCCTACCATTCCAATTATTGTGGCTGAACCTAGAGAAGGTGTTAAAGGTTCTGCTGTTATCGCTACAAGGCCTGCCAAAGCACCATTTAAAATCATCGTTAGATCTGGCTTTTTATAGAGTAGTTGCGTTGCCATCAGTGCCGCTACTGCCCCAGCGGCTGCAGCGGCATTAGTGTTTGCAAATATTCGACTGATATCAGCTACGTCACCAACCGAACCCATTGCGAGCTGCGATCCTCCATTAAATCCAAACCATCCTAACCACAGAATAAAAGTACCTAAAGTTGCCAAAGGTAAATTGGCCTGGAATAGGCATTACTTTTCCATCTATAAATTTTCCAATTCTTGGCCCTAAAATTAATACAGCAGTTAGCGCAGCCCAGCCCCCTACAGAATGGACAATTGTTGATCCAGCAAAATCTAAGAACCCATTTGCTATCTAAAAAACCTCCACCCCATTTCCAAGAGGCCTGAATAGCCTAAATTTGCAGTTAATAAAATAATAAAAATAAGAAAGGGCCATAGCTTTATTCTTTCGGCCAAGGCGCCAGACACAATAGAAGCGGTTGCGGCGCAAAACATTAGCTGAAAGAAAAAATCTGAACCAGTTGAGGCATACTCAAGTGAATTAACATCTGTTGCGCTGATCCCTACTGCTTCAAGTTTAGTAGTGCCAAATGCTCCAATAACTCCCTGCACTGTCCATTCATCACCAGGGTACATAAGGTTATAACCAATGAGGTAATAAAAAATACATGCTAGGCTAAATAATGATACATTTTTTGTAAGTTGCATTGTTACATTTTTAGAACGAACAAGGCCGGCTTCTAGCATGGAAAAACCTGCAGCCATCCAAAATACTAAAAAACCGCCTATAAGAAATAATAGAGAGTTAAGAATAAAGACTGAGTCTGTAGGAACTGCAATTGCAGTTTCTTGTGCTTGTACAGTTGAGGCAATCATATATGCACCAAATGCGGGTATAAGTGTTTTAAGTTTCATTTTTTATTCCTTGATGTTCTTGTTGAGAAACATTGCCCACCTCTTTTGTTTAAAAGACATGATAATTGTTAAACTATGTTTTACGTCTTGCTACTTGAGACTTTTATTTCTTAGTTTCCCTAATAACTAGAAAATGATAGGTGCCAATAATTTTTTAAAAAAAATAATTACATTTTTTACTTTTTGAGTAAAAAATAAGCTATTATTATTTATATGTTTAAAAAATGAACATTTTAAGAATAAATAAGGTGGGTAATATTTTAGAAATTAAAAATGAAAAAATTTAAACATGAGCACTCCACATTTCTTTTTTAAACAGTTATGTATGTCGCCTATTACTATCAGGAGTCCATTTGGATTGATTAGATGACAAAACCCGTCGATAAAAATAAACAATTGAGGGCTAGAAGAGATAGTAAGGCTCCTAAAGTTAGAAAGAGTATTTCTGTAAACCCGAAGTATAAGAATAAAAAACGAAAAAAAATTAAATCTAGTGAAAATATTATAAAGCGAATTTTTGTTACAACTTTTAGATGGTTTCTTGGTTTCTTTGGTTCTTTTTTTCTCGTTTTACAATCTTAATATCTGTAGTCCTTATTGGCTTTATAATCTTTGAATATTCGCGGATAGGTCCCCTTAATAATTTGGTAGATGCCAGGGTGAGTGGCTCAGTAACCTTACTAGATAAAAATGGTCAGGTTTTTGCATGGCGTGGAAATCAATTTGGTGGTGCCATCACTGCTACTGCGGTCTCTCCACATTTAAAAAATGCTGTAGTTGCCGCTGAGGATCGAAGATTTTATAAACACTTTGGTATTAGTCCTCGTGGGATCGCAAGTGCTATTAGAATTAATATTAGAGAAGGAAGAAGCCCACTGAGAGGCCATGGAGGATCAACCATAACTCAACAAGTAGCTAAAAATTTTTTATGTACAAATTTTGATCAATCGGATGGGTCTTCTGAGGCAGATTTTGAGAAACAATGTCGTAAAAATAGTATAGTGCGAAAATTACGAGAGATACCATTTTCTATTGCCATGGAGTTAAAATTTTCAAAAGATGAAATTTTAATGATATATTTAAATAGAGTTTACCTAGGGGCGGGCAATCAAGGGTTTGAAGCTGCGTCTAGAATGTATTTTGATAAGTCTGCAGTGTACTTAAATCCATCAGAATCTGCAATGTTAGCTGGGTTGCTGGTTGCACCTTCTTATTATGCTCCAACTCGAAATCTACAAAGAGCTCAAGAGAGGGCTGCTGTGATAGGTACACAATGGAAAAAGAAAATTATTTAACTAAAGATGTTGCATTAAAATCCAAAAAATACCCTGCTAAATTATCACCAGCTGCAAAAGAACAGTTTGGTGGTTATTTTGCTGATTGGGTGAGTAAAAGTAGCCCTTCTTTTTTTACTCAAAAGGCTAATGCTGATATCTATGTTAAAACTACTTTCGATACAAGAATTCAAAAGGCAGCAGAAGATGTTTTGCGAGATATTTTTGACAATAAAATTGCAAAAGAATCTGACGCCCAAGCGGCGGTTATTGTTATGTCTTCAGATGGTGCAGTACGCGCTATGATAGGTGGTCGTGATACTAAGGTGAGCGGTCAATTCAATAGATCCACACAAGCGATGCGCCAAACAGGTAGTTTATTTAAACCATTTGTTTACGCTGCTGCCTTAGAAAAAGGGTATAAATTTAACAGTGAAGCTATTGATGAAGAAATAACAATTGATGTACCTTATTCAGGCCCTTGGACACCTAAAAATTACACAAATGAGTTTTATGGAAGGATGACAATAACTGAAGCACTAGCAAAATCAATAAATACTATAGCTGTTAAAACAGCGATGCTGGTTGGATTAGATTCTGTTCGAAGAATTGCTAACGATTTTGGAATTTCGGGTGATTTGGCACCAGGACCAGCCTTAGCATTAGGGGCTTCAGAGGCTACATTAATAGAAATGACTGGAGCTTATGCTGGTATTTTGAGTGGAGGAATTAGTGTAAAACCTTATGGATTAGATGAAATAACAATCGTGGGTGAAACTAGCCCAATTTTGGGAAGAAACGGTGGTTTGGGTGAGCGTGTTATGGAGTGGGATAATGCCAAGCAATTAATTTATATGATGAATACTGTAATTGAAAAGGGTTCTGGTCGACGAGCTAAAATTAAGTATCGTGAGGCTGGAGGGAAGACTGGAACTACGCAGGCCATGCGTGATGCCTGGTTTGTTGGTTTTACGGCCGATTATGTTGTGGGAGTTTGGATGGGTTATGATGATAATACTCCGCTAAAAGGTGTTACTGGTGGTGGCTTACCAGCTGAAATATGGAAAAAGATAATGATGAAAATTAGTAAAGATTTACCTTCTCGACCCTTACCAATGATAAATCCCAGAGTAGCTAGTCGCAGCTCAAAAAATAATGAAGTTTTAGATATTGACGCAAGTGGGTTATTTAAAAGAGTAAACTCTAAGGTTAAGTCTAAAAGTTTTTTAGGTACTTTGTTTGGGCGTCCAGAAAATTGATAGAGTTTTATTTTAATCACCTAAAACTTGTTAACGTTGACTTTGCGATATAGATTGAAAAAATGAGTACTTTGATTTTAAGCCATAATGATTGTTTTAATCACATTGAACCGGTTGGCCATCCTGAACAGGTTAAACGTATAACAAAAGTATTAGATGTTTTGAAAACATCGAGCTTTAGAAATTTAACCTGGCGAGATGCTCCTCTAGCAACGAGAGAACAAATAGAACTATGTCACTCCACTGATTATGTTAAGTCGATTGAGGAAATTATAATTGACGGTAGTATTGCGCAGATTGATGCCGATACATATTTTGGAGAAGGTTCATTGGCGGCTGCAAAAAGAGCAGTGGGTGCAAATATACTAGCTGTGGATAGTGTAATGTCTGGAGAATTTAATAATGCTTTTGCGGCTATTCGTCCGCCAGGGCATCATGCTGAAACTTCGAAGGCAATGGGCTTTTGTATTTTTGGTAATGTTGCTATCGCCGCAAAGTATGCTCTTAAAAATTACGGTTTGGAACGAGTTGCAGTAGTTGATTTTGATGTCCATCACGGTAATGGTACGCAAGATCTTTTATGGCATGAACCAAAGACTTTGTTTTGTTCTATGCATCAATCGCCGTTGTGGCCTGGATCAGGAAAGGTAGATGAAACAGGCGCATTTGATAACGTCCTAAATATACCAATTGCATCAAATACAGCTGGAGATGGTGTGCGTTCAAGCTTTAACGAAATTATTATACCAAAATTAGAAGAGTTTAAGCCAGAACTTTTAATAATATCTGCAGGTTTTGATGCTCATATTAGAGATCCATTAGCTAATCTTGAGCTGGTTGAAGAAGATTATGAGTGGATTACTCACAAACTTTGCGATATTGTAGATAAGCATTGTAATGGTAGATTGGTATCTTCATTAGAAGGTGGCTATAATTTGGAGGCATTGGCAGCATCGGTCGCTGTTCACGTAAAGGTCCTGATGGAGAGAAGCAAATGACAGTAAAAGATATTTCAAATTTTTCATTTGAGCAAGCAATGAGTGAATTAGAAGATGTTGTTGCAAAGCTCGAAAATGGGCAAGTACCACTTGAGGATTCTATTAAGCTCTATGAAATTGGAAATGATTTAAAAAAACATTGTGAGCAAAAATTAAAGGAAGCTGAAGAAAAAGTAGCACAAATTACTTTCTCAAGCGATGGATCTGTATCAGGAAGCAAGCCTGTCGAAAAATTGTGATGTTTGTTGATAAATTAAGAAACTGTCAGTTAAGAACAGAACAGCAATTAAAACGGAGTTTTTTAAGCTTACCAGAAAGTCGTTTAAAAGATGGAATGACTTATGCAGCGCTAAGTGGTGGCAAAAGATTGCGTGCTTTTTTGGTGATGGAGTCTGCATTTATGTTTGATGTTGACTTAGCCAGTGCCGACCTGGTTGCAGCAGCAGTGGAATGCTTGCATGCATATTCACTAGTTCATGATGATTTACCATCGATGGATGATGATAGTCTACGAAGAGGTTTGCCGACTGTTCATGTGAATTGGGATGAGGCCACAGCAATTCTTGTGGGCGACGCCCTTCAATCATTATCTTATGAGATTTTAACTTCAAAAAACTTAACTTCTGATCCAAAAATCAATAATAAGTTGGTTAATAGTCTAGCTATTGCATCTGGCGCCGCTGGAATGGCTTTGGGTCAAATGCAAGATATTTTGTCAGAAAAAAGTGATAAGTCTTCTACTATGGAGGAAATAAAAAAATTGCAAATGAATAAGACGGGTGCATTAATTCAATGGTCCGCAATGGCAGGAGCATGTTTGGCTGGACAATGTGAGCAAGTCTCTAGCACCATATTCAAAGGCGTTAGGATTAGCATTCCAGATTACTGATGATATTTTGGATATTGAGGGAAATACATTTATAGTTGGGAAAAAGGTTCGTAAAGATACAAAAGCGGGCAAAGCTACGTTTGTTTCCTTAATGGGATTGGATCAGGCAAAACAAGAAGTTAAGCTGTTAATCTCTGAGGCTTGTGATTCTTTAAATGAATTTGGATCAAAAGCTGATGGACTTCGAGAGCTAGCAGATTATGTGATTTCGCGCAAAAAATAAAGGTTTAATAATTTACTATGAGTATAGAAAAATCAAAAACTCCATTATTAGATAAGATTAGAGTCCCGTCTGATATGCAAAATTTTTCTGATATTGAGTTAAAGGAACTGGCTGTTGAGCTTAGGCAAGAAACAATCAATGCAGTTTCAGAAACAGGTGGACATTTAGGGGCAGGACTTGGTGTTGTTGAGATGACGGTCGCTCTTCATGCTGTTTTTGACGCCCCAAAAGACAGAATTATATGGGATGTTGGGCATCAGGCTTATCCACACAAGATTTTAACTGGTAGAAGAGATCAGATGAGAACTTTAAGACAAGGAAATGGACTTTCTGGTTTTACAAAAAGGAATGAAAGCGTGTATGACCCTTTTGGAGCCGCACATAGTTCTACCTCGATATCGGCCGCTTTGGGATTTGCAGTAGCAAGAGATTTGGGAGGAGCACCAGAATATGGAATAGGTGCAACTATCGCAGTTATTGGTGATGGAGCAATGTCGGCTGGAATGGCTTACGAAGCCTTGAATAATGCTGGCCATTTACGAAAAAAAATGATTGTCATTTTGAATGATAACGATATGTCAATTGCTCCTCCTGTTGGTGCAATGTCTAGTTATTTAAGCAGATTATATGCTGGAGCGCCTTTTCAAGAACTCAAAGCTGCGGCCAAAGGAGCAGTAAGCTTGTTACCGGCACCTCTTCAAGAAAGTGCGCGAAGAGCAAAAGAGGTGTTAAAGACGATGACTGTTGGCGGCACTCTGTTTGAAGAGTTAGGGTTTTCTTATGTGGGCCCAATTGATGGGCATGATGTCGAGCAATTATTATCTATCTTTCGAACAGTAAAAGACCGATTGGATGGTCCAGTTCTTATCCATACGATTACTCAAAAAGGAAAAGGATACCCACCAGCAGAAGCCTCCAACGACAAATATCATGGAGTTGGAAAGTTTGATGTCGTTTCAGGGAAGATAAAAAAATCAATTCAAAATGCTCCATCTTATACTAATATTTTTGCAGAATCATTAATAAAGGAGGCAACATTTGATGACAAAATTGTTGCCATAACTGCTGCTATGCCGGATGGTACAGGATTAGATAAATTTGCAAAAAAGTTTTCTAATAGGACATTTGATGTTGGTATTGCAGAACAACATGGTGTGACTTTCGCTGCTGGATTGGCTGCTGGTGGAATGAAGCCATTTTGCGCAATATATTCAACATTTTTACAGCGAGGGTATGATCAAATTGTGCATGATGTAGCTCTACAAAACCTACCAGTCCGATTTGCTATAGACAGGGCAGGCTTAGTTGGTGCTGATGGGGCGACTCATGCTGGTAGTTTTGATATTGCATACTTAACAACTTTACCAAATTTTGTAGTAATGGCAGCTTCAGACGAAGCAGAACTCGTACACATGGTAGCAACTGCAAGGTCAATAGATGACAGGCCTAGTGCTTTCAGATTTCCAAGAGGAGAGGGAGAAGGAGTAGTAATACCTGAGAAGGGTATTCCATTAGAAATTGGTAAAGCACGTCTAATAAATAAAGGTACTGGAATAGCAATCTTATCATTTGGTGCGAGATTAAGTGAAGTAGTGAAGGCGAAAGAAAATTTAAACCTAAAAGGAATTGACCCTACTATTGTTGATGCTCGTTTTGCAAAACCACTTGATGAAGAGTTAATTTTGGAAATTGCAAATACTCATGACTCTTTAATCACTATAGAAGAGGGTGCAATAGGTGGATTTGGTAGCCACGTGGCAAAATTTCTTTCAGATGAAGGTGCTTTTGATAAGGGTTTGAAATTTAGATCGATGTGTTTCCCAGATGAGTTTTTAGATCATGCAAATCCAGTGGAAATGTATGCGGCAGCAAAATTAAATTCTTTTGATATAGAAGAAAAAGTATTAGCATTATTGGATGTTGATTTTCTTAAAGTAAATAAAAACAGTAATTGATTTAAGTCAATCATTGCCGATAAAACCACCAGACTGTTTGGTCCAAAAGTTAGCATATAAGCCACCTTTCTCAAGTAATTGAGAGTGCGTTCCATCTTCTTCAACTCGACCATTTTCCATTACTATTATTCGATCCATTTTTGATATAGTACTTAACCTATGAGCGATTGCGATTACGGTTTTTCCTATCATTAATTCTTCAAGAGCTTTTTGGATATACTCTTCAGCTTCACTATCAAGTGCAGAAGTTGCCTCGTCCAAAGCTAGTATAGGTGCATCTTTTAAAATTGCTCTAGCTAACGCTATACGTTGTCTTTGCCCACCAGACAATTTAACCCCTCGCTCACCTAGAAAAGCATCTAAACCTTTACGGCTTTGTAAATCCTGAAGGTCATTAATAAAATTGCTCGCTTGAGCTTTAGAAATAGCATCATTTAAATCTTCTATTGATGCATTTGGATTTCCATAAAGAATATTATCTCGTGCAGATCTATTAAACATTGAAGTTTCTTGCCGAACCATGGAAATTTGCTGGCGTAAGCTGTCTTGAGTTATATTTTGTATATTATTTCCATCAAGAAAGATTTTTCCTTCTTTAATATCATAAAATCTTAACAGTAGGGCTAAAGCAGTAGTTTTCCCAGCTCCTGAACGGCCAACTAACCCAACTTTTTGCCCATTAGGAATAATAAGATTAAAATCATTAAGCCCTCCACCAAGATCATTGCCATAATTGTAAGTGACGTTCTTGAACTCGATTTGACCTTTTACCCCTTTAAGAACACTCGCATCTTTTTTGTCTGTTAAATCATGTTTGGGTGATAATGTATTCATTCCATCTTCTGCTTCCCCAAGATGTGAAAATACGTTCATTGCTGTAAAGCTAATCCACCCAGACATTTGGGCAAGTCTGGTACTTAAAAGGCCTGCAATCACAATATCCCCTGGAGTAGCCAATCCATTTTGCCATAGGAAGATACCACCTCCGATAAGTAAGATTGGAAGAAGTCCAGCTAAGGTCATAATTGCTGCTCTAAATGAAACGTATAATACTGCAAAATCTATAGACTTTTTTCTGAATCCTTTAAGTGCCTCTTCAGCATAATGTTCTTCGCCATCAGAATGGACAAAAAGTTTTACTGTAGCCATATTTGTTAAGGTGTCGACTACTTGGCCAGTAACTGCTGCCCTAGCAGCAGCGCGATTTTTTGACCGGAGCCTAATATGAGGTAAAAACCACTTTATCAGAATTGAAAATGAAAAAATCCAAATTAATAAAATGATAGTTAACCATGAACTAACACTCCCTAAAATAAATCCAGAGGCTACAAGTGTGGCTATTGCAAATGAAAATGCATTTGTAATTTCATTAAATGTTTCAGATATGGAAGTTGCAGTCTGCACCTGTTTTTGAGCTAATCTCCCCGCAAAGTCGTCATCAAAAAACTTTATTGATTGACCCAGTGTATGCCTATGTAACCTAATAAAGGTTAATGGGAAAAGATTGGGTACCATAGCAATGCCGTTTATTGCGGCACTGATCGTCATCGGTATTGGTCGGATTATAACAAAAAATATTGATATGGCTATTAATGTTCGAAAATTATTTTCAACAAATGTGCTTGGATCATTTGTTATAGCAGTATCAATAACCCACCCTATAATAATAGCACCAAATGCCTCTGCTATACCTACAGAAAAGCTCGCCAGAGTAGCAATTAAGATAGTTTTTTTGGCGCCTTTTACACTCCAGAGAATGAATGGTAAAAATGAGTTTGGAGGAGGACCTGATGCTTTTTCAAACGGGTTTATCATTCTAGTAAAAAAATTACTCATGGTACGTCTATCCCAATAAAGCCACCAGATTGTCTTTTCCAGAAAGCATAGTAAAGACCTTTCTGATCTAGTAATTTTTTGTGTGAACCTTCTTCGGCAATCTTGCCGTCCTCAAGGACTATAATTCGATCCATTTGAGCAATAGTGGAAAGTCTATGAGCAATTGCGATTACTGTTTTTCCATGCATTAGGCCATTTAATGTATCTTGAATTGCTGCTTCCACCTCACTGTCTAAGGCTGATGTTGCTTCATCTAGGATTAAAATGGGGGCATCTTTAATTATCACTCTAGCTATTGAAATACGCTGTCTTTGCCCACCTGATAACTTTACACCCCGTTCGCCAACTTGAGCATCTAATCCAGAACGATCCTCGGTATCCTGTAAATCTGGTATAAACTCCCACGCCTCTGCTTGTTTCGCAGCAGCTATTATTTCATCTTCAGACGCTTCGGGCTTTCCATAAAGTATATTATCTCTCACAGACCTATGTAATAGAGAGCTATCTTGTGTGACCATCCCTATATTTGCTCTCAATGAATTTTGTGTAACTGTTTTTATATTTTGTGAATCTATGCTTATAGTTCCCGTTTCAAGTTCATGGAACCGCAATATTAAATTCACTAAGCTTGACTTTCCAGCACCTGAGCGCCCTACAATACCAACTTTTTCTCCACCATTTATCTTTAGTGATATACCATTTAGACCACCTGTGCATTTCCCGTAGTGATGCCAGATATTTTTGATATCTATTGATCCATTTTTTATAAAGTGGTGTGTAGCATTCTTTTCGTCTTGCAGATCAATTTCTTGTGCAATTGTTTCCATACCTTCTGAAATCACACCAAGTTCTTGAAAAAGGGTGGTAAAAGCCCACATCAACCAATCACTCATACTGGCAAGCCTCAAAGCGAGAGCGGTAGTTGCTGCTACTACACCTATGGTTGTAGAGCCAATTGACCAAAGATAGATAGACCAACCAATAACACTAAATAATAAAGCGCCGTTGATAAAATTAATACCAAGTGCCATCCAACTATAAAGGCGCATTTCTATAAAAAATTTCTGCCTCGTGTACTCAATTGGCTTCTTTAGCATATTTTTCTTCTTTATCGTGATGTGCAAACAACTTTACTGATTGTATATTGGTATAGCTGTCTACAACTCGACCTGTAATAGAGCTTCTAGCATCTGAAGATATTTGAGATGCTTTTCCTACTTTGGGTATAAAAATATAAGATAGAGTTAAGTAAGCAAAGAGCCATATTAACAGGGGAATTGTTAACCGAAAATCTACATCAGATAGAAGAACTATTGCTGCAATAATATACACAATTGAATAGGTTAGTGCATCAAAAAATTGATATATGACTGCTCCAATCGCTGGTGGAGTTTGCATCAGTCTATTGGCAATGCGTCCTGCAAAATCATTTTGAAACCAGCCAACTGATTGCCTAAGTACGTGGCGATGAGCTCGCCAGCGAACCATTGAACCAATATTTGGAATTATAGTTTGATTCATTAATATTCGATCAATCATACCAAGCAATGGATTTATTATTAATACAAATCCAGCAATTAGCATGAGTTCAAATGCGTGCTCACTAAAAAAATATTTTGGATTAGTGTTAACCATCAGGTCTATTAAATAACCAGAATAAAAAATTAGAAATATTTCTATCGCAGACACAAGCGCAGAAAAGAATAGTGCACTTATTAATATAGTTCTAAAATTTCTTAGGTAGTTCCAAATAAAAGGAACCACACGATTTGGTGGCACGCTGTCTTCGTCGTAATCAGCATAAGGGTCAATAAGTTTTTCAAACCACCGGAACATTAGGAGCTCTTCTTCTTAAATTGTTTTATTATAAGGATAAATATTTATTGGCCACTTTTCTGAGCTTGGGTTTGTAATTTATTAATGATGTTCTATTCAAATTATATCGTAATCTTTCGCTGTTATTTATTAAGAAAGCAATTGATTTTTATTGAGTGTAAAATCTGATTTGATCCATTGGCTTTCTAACTTTTTTAACTCATCTCCAAGTTTTTTGCCTTTAAGTTTTGGCATCAGATCCTTAGCAGTTACTGGAAATTTTCTTGTTACGATTGAAATACATATATTTATTAATATTTTGTTTAATGTAGTTTTCTTCATGCCGTGTTGTAATAATAAGTACATTATGCCGTATTCCATACCGTTATAATATGAAAACTCAAATCAAAATCTTTTTTGTCTAATTAATATGGTGATGTATATTTTATCATTTTTAATTCTCGCCGTGTCAATGTTAGGACCTCTTCAATATTTGATCCCTGCAGGCTAAGTAGCCTGCCTATCCAGTTTATCTCAATTTTATATTTTTTTTCAGCCTCAATATATGAAATAAAAGAATTTATAGAAAAAATTATCAAAAAGTTGGTTTAAGATCCCAGTATCGATCATTTTTATTATAGTCCTAGTGGGATTGTTGGATAAAAATAATTTACGCAGCTCGCTCGTGATGCGTTCTTTAGATAATGTTGCTAATTTACTTTTATGTTCTCGGCAAGCGGCAAGTGCTGGCACATCAATCTCTAGCATTTCATTTCCATAGATCGCTTGAAACCTGAAGAAACGCAATATTCTGAGATAATCTTCTGCAATACGTTTGTTTGGGTCACCTATAAACTTAATTATTCTATTATTTAGATCCTCTAACACATTTAAAGGGTCAATTACTTTTCCGTAACTGTCACAATATAGTGCATTTATAGTCAAATCGCGCCTTGAAGCATCCAATAATAATGATGTTGTAAATTCAACTTTTGCGTGCCGGCCATCATTTGTAATATCACTTCTGAAAGTAGTTATTTGATAAGCGATCTTATCAATAATGATAGTTATTGTTCCATGCGTGAGGCCTGTCAGAATGAATTTAAAGTTATTTTCTTTTGATATTTTAATAATAGTTTCGGGTAGAGCATCTGTTGCCATATCAATATCAGTCACAGGAACCTTTAAGATCGAGTTTCTAACACACCCCCCAACGAACAAAGCTTGATGCCCATAATTTTTAAAAGCTTTAGACAAGCACTGAGCTGATGCTTGATTCAACCAATTATTTTCTAACTTATTTATGTTCATTTTAAATCTGCTAAACCCTTTAGAATTCGCGCAGTTGCTCCCCAAATATAATAAGGACCATATGGAATATTGTAAAAATACCTTTTCTTATTTTGCCAAGTCAAATTTCCAACTCTGTAATTGTTGGTGTTCATTAAATAACATAAAGGAACTTCAAATATTTCAGCAACTTCCGTGATTTGTACTTTCATGGTTACGTTATCTTTAATGTGTCCTACAAAAGGTGATATTTGAAATCCAGTTACTGTACTGTGTTGAGCTAGCCGTCCCAGTATCTTGACATCTTTAGGATAAATTCCAATTTCTTCCTGTGTTTCTCGTAGTGCAGCAATTTCCAAAGATGCATCAGTTTTGTCCAATTTTCCACCTGGAAAAGCAATTTGGCCTGGGTGTTGTTTTAATTTATTGGAGCGTTTAGTTAAAACTTCGTTTAACTCATCTTTTCTTTTAATAATGGGAATGAGAACAGCAGCTTTAACAAAGCGATCTATTTTTATATTTTCATTTGGCATTAGGTCATTATCTGAGGTTAAGTCAGAGTTTTGTTTAAATAATAAATCAGTTAAGGTTTTTAAATCAAACATATTTCTTTGCATCAAACCCTAATGTTGCGGGATCCATAATATAATGTGCTCCACAAAATTGACAATCAGCAGTAACTTTCCCAGCTGGCGTTGTCATTTTTTCGATATCCTTTGAAGAATACATAGACATCGTATTTTTCACTTTTTCTGGGCTGCAAGTACATCCAAATTTTACTGATTGTGATTGAAAAATTCTTGGTTTTTCTTCATGAAACAATCTATTTAGTAATCTTTTTTTGCTAACATGGGGACCAATTAATTCAAGTTCTTCAACGGTGTCTAAATGAAAATTTACACGATTCCAATTTTCATTTTCATCTCCTACCAGTAGATCTGATGAAGAAAGAAGCCCATCTTCAGATGTGATGTTATCATCTGGCTTTATTTCAGTTCCCTTGGGCATTTTTTGTATTATGATGCCACCAGCTCTCCACGAGCTTTTTCCAATTTTTGTTTGTGACCTACCTACTGCTAGGGAAAAGCGTGTGGGTAATTGTTCTGATTGTGCAAAATAAGTTTCTGCACATTTAAGCAATGTGTCCCCATTTAATGGCGTAATTCCTTGGTAAGGCTCTGTTTCAGGGCCTTGATCAATTAGAACTGCAAAAAAGCTTAGGTCCCTAATTGTTTGAAAGGATTTTTTTCATCTAGATTTAATTTATTTTTAGTAAAACTTGCAAATGCTCTTAGCTTTCCTATTTCACCTTCTTGAGTGGGAGCAAAGTAATCAGTAGCTATTAGTTTTATTGGCCCATTTCCTCTTATTTGTAAGGATAGTTTCCATTTTAAATTAATAGTTTGGCCGATTAATGCTGTGATGGTAGTGGCCTCTGCTACCAATGTTTCTACTATAGATGGATAGGCATGTTGCGCTAAAATATCATTTAGTGTTTTATCAAGCCTTCCCACTCTGCCACGTATATCAGATAAATCCAATTGAAATGGTAAGATTTCATCATCAGAAGGAGTTTCGATTGCGTCGCTCATTTAATTTCCCTAAGTAGTTTTAATTTGACATAAAGCAGTTGAGACTTAGTCGCAATGATATGCGTGAAAGGTTTTTATGATAAGACGGTTTGATGAATTTCCTATTAATGTAAGAGGATGTAACTTACTTGTGCAATGATAATCAGAAAAGCAAATAAATTACTTATTACTTTTCAAGGAGATCCACATTATGAGTATCAATTACCTGGTGGTGGCGTTGATCTTGGGGAAAGTAACTTGCAAACGCTACATCGTGAGGCACTTGAAGAGACTGGTTGGATTATTGCCCCTGAAAGACGTTTAGGGGCTTTTCAACGTTATACTTACATGCCCGAATATAATCTTTGGGCTCGTAAAGTATGCCATAGATATATTTGTAAAGGCATTTTAAAAAAAAGTAATCCTTTACATAAAGATCATACCCCAACCTGGGTATCCCCGATGGAATCTTTAGATTTATTATGTAATTCTGGTGATAAACATTATGTGGCGTTAGCTATGAGTTTAAGATATTTGTAAAGTGTTGGAATTAGAATTAAACTTTGAGTTAAGAAAGATACTAGTTGCTAGCTCTTGTTCTTAATTTTTTTTTTGGATAATGCATCGTCAGTAATAATGTATAAGGATGAATGAAATGTTATCACCCAAGAAAGTTGTTTTAGCCTATTCGGGCGGCCTTGATACTTCAATTATTCTTAAGTGGCTAGAACTGGAATATGGGTGTGAGGTTATCACATTTACAGCAGATCTTGGTCAGGGAGAGGAGTTAGAACCGGCACGTGAAAAAGCTATCTTACTTGGTATAAAACCTGAAAACATTTTTATAGAAGATTTGCGTGAGGAATTTGTACGAGATTTTGTATTTCCAATGTTTAGGGCAAACGCTGTTTATGAAGGTGTTTATTTATTGGGTACTTCAATAGCAAGACCGCTAATATCTAAAAGATTAGTAGAAATAGCAAAAGAAAAAAATGCTGATGCTATAAGTCATGGAGCAACCGGCAAGGGCAATGATCAAGTTAGATTTGAGTTGAGTGCTTATTCTTTGAATCCAGATATAAAAGTTATTGCGCCATGGCGTGAATGGGATTTGACTAGTAGAACAAAATTATTAGCGTTTGCAGAAAAACATCAAATACCAATTTCTAAGGATAAACGTGGTGAGGCACCCTTCAGTGTAGATGCAAATTTATTGCATACTTCCTCAGAGGGGAAAGTTCTTGAAAACCCAGCTGAAGAGGCGCCAGATTATGTTTACCAACGGACTGTTGATCCAGTAAACGCACCGGATGAACCGGAATATATTGAGATTGGCTTTGAAAAAGGTGATGCAGTTTCTTTTAATTCTGAGAAGTGCTCCCCAGCTGCTCTTTTGGAAAAATTAAACGTTGTAGGTTGCAAACATGGTGTTGGAAGGTTGGATTTAGTTGAAGGTAGATTTGTTGGGATGAAGTCACGTGGTATTTACGAAACCCCTGGTGGAACAATTTTGCTTGAAGCACATAAAGGGATAGAAAGTATTACGCTTGATAGTGGCGCTGCGCATCTCAAAGACGAATTGATGCCAAAGTACGCAGAATTGATTTATAATGGTTTTTGGTACAGTCCAGAACGAGAAATGTTGCAGGCGTTGATTGATAAAAGCCAAGAATATGTGAATGGAATGGTTAGGTTGAAGTTATATAAGGGATCAGTATGGACTGTTGGGCGTTGGTCTGAAGATAGCTTGTATTCGGAGCAGCATGTGACTTTTGAAGATGATCAAGGTGCATATGATCAAAAAGATGCAGCTGGTTTTATAAAAATAAATGCTCTGCGTTTGCGTCTTTTAGGTATGAGAGCAAGACGAAATATTAATTAGATATTTAATAGTTGTATCATTTTTTAATAATCTTTTAAGATAATAGTTATTAACTATCTGCTGAGGGGTTATTCATGCCAAAAAAAATTCATTATAATCCGAATTTAGAACAAATGAAGCTTTGGCCTAAAATCTCTGGGAATAAAATCAATGGCTTGGATGAGCTTGCTTTTCGAAGGCCAGACTATGTTTATTGGCGGGACCCTAAAGAGATAGTATATGGAGCTTTACAGGAATGGTTTTATAAGCAAAACACAGATCCAAAATTACAAGAAGGTCGAAACGAGAGGATTATAGAAGAAGCTATCAAAATCCCAGAAATTTCTGAAACGGTAACTTTGAAATCGGATGAAGAATGGTCGCAGTCAATAAAATTGAAAGCAACTGAGTTGGGTGCTGATGCCGTTGGCATTACTACATTAGAGATTGATAGAACATATGAGGGCGTGTCAATTCCTTATGATACAATAATTGTCCTTGGTTTAGCGATGGATTATAATGAAATGTTGATGGCTCCTGAGGTTTCTGCTGGGGCGCATGTTGTTAAAGAATACACTCGTGGTATGAAAGCATCAAAAAGATTGGCTAGCTGGCTACGGTTAAATGGACATGATGCGCAACCAGAGCATGGACCGTTTGCTGGAAACTTACCCTTAGTTCCCGCGGCGATTGCAGCTGGATTAGGAGAACTGGGAAAGCATGGTTCGGTTATTAATGAAAAAATGGGTTCTTGTTTTCGACTTGCTGCAGTAATGACTAATATGAAACTAAAACATGATGAGCCAAATAATTTTGGTGTTGATGATTTTTGTCTTAATTGCCAGATTTGTTCAAAATTTTGTCCTCCTGATGCAATTTTGCATGAAAAAAAGACTGTGAGGGGTGAGAAGAAATGGTATGTAGATTTTGATAAATGTTTGCCGTTTTTTAATGAAACTGCCGGTTGTGGAATCTGCATTACAGTTTGTCCATTTTCAAGACCAGAGGTTAGACCTAATTTAATAGCTAAGTTAAGCCGCAGCACTCGACGTCTTGATTAAATTTGATTGGTCTAACAGTTGTATATGTTCAAAATATTTGGTTGTCTTGAATTATGAATAGTGAAATGAGTCGATCAATAACTTACCATGATATTATGGACCCTAATAGGGCAAAAGCTTTACATGCAACACTCTCTTTATCGACTCCATCGCCCGAAATTGGTTGCATATTAAGACCCTTTTGGCATCAGATATATTTTTGGGATGCGCAACCACCAGAAAAATTAGGTAGAGATGGGCATCCAAAGCTGGGAGATTTCATACCGGATTTAGGATTACCACGGAGAATGTGGGCGGGAGGTGAAGTTCAGTTTTTGAATGAAGTAATTTTGGGGGTTCATGCAAAAAAAATCTCTACAATAGAAAGTGTTGAAAGAAAATTGGGCAGGACTGGACCTCTCGCTTTTGTCACAGAGAAAATTGATATTATACAAAAAAACAAACTCTGTATTAGGGAATATAAAAAATTAGTCTATCAGCAAGAATTCAAGAAAGATGCTAAGAAAAAAAACGACCCTATTACTAAAAGAATCTCAGATGAAGAAAAAAAGATTTCGTTTAATACAACCCATTTGCATAGATATTCTAGCTTAACATTTAATGGTCATCGGATTCATTATGATAGAATTTATAGTCAAGATATTGAAGGCTATCCGGGATTGGTTGTGCATGGCCCATTATTAGCACAATGCTTAATTGATTTTGCGGAAGATGCTTTAGGATCAATTAAACAATTTAATTTTCGAAGTGAAAGCCCACTTTTTGATTTTGAAGAAGCTATTTTATGTCGAAAGAATACTGAAAGTGGTATTGAATTATGGGTAAAAAATTCAGACAATAAACTGTGCATGTCAGCAATAGCTACATAACAGAAATTAGGTGACTTGGTGTAAACTTTTTTGGAATATTGTTTACATTATCTAATATGAAATCAGTTGTAACTTTAGCAATTTTTGGCGCCAAACCTATACCAATTTTAAAGCCGCCATTTGCATTGCAGGTGGCGGCTTAGTAGGGTGTGGACCAATTAATGGTGACCTACCTTTTGCCCTTGGTCTGATACCAGACCAAACTTCTATCACCTTAGCATTTGTAAGTGCAGGACAGATTTGTTTTACCTTTTTTATAATATTTTCTAATTTTTCGTCTGTACCCTCATGGCTCCAACTAATTTCAGAGGTTGAGCCAACAGCAACTCTATTGTTTTTTTGAGGGATTATATGAATCCCATCAGCAAAGAGTTGTGGATAATTTTCTCGATTTAATTGCAGTAAAGCGGCTTGCCCTTTAACACCATCACCAACGGGTTTTCCAAGTTCACCTGATAATTTTTGAAGACCATGATATCCAGTTGCCCAAATTTCTATACCGTTATAGTTTCTTTCATGCCTCCCATTTATAATTATTTGCGCTCCCATTGCTTTAACTGCTGATGACAAAGCTTCACATGCCTTCCTTGGGTTGATTTGCGCAGATAATGTGTCAAACGAATATAAGCCAGTAGGACTTGGGATATTCCAAGTCTTATCTAGTTGGTCTAGTGTTTCCCAACTCGCAAATCCTTTCCACAATTTTTTAGCATTTTTAGTTCGCTCTTTTGATAATTCTATTGCACGATTATCTGGTAATGGAGTAATTCGACCATATTGTGAATATTCAGAATCTTGACCACCAACAGACTTAACTTCCTTCCAAAAATTATTCTGCATTATTAATGATTCAAATTGGAATTCTTTTTTTTCGTTCCAATTATCGGGTGTGTGTGGTGCAATTTTTAAAATCATGATCTATATTTTTTCCAATTTCAATAATCTTTACTTTTTCACCACGTTTTAAAATTTCAAAAGCAATAGATAATCCGAAGATCCCTGCTCCATAAATAATAATTTCAGGCGTTGCCATTTTACTTTCTGTCTTTCATTAATAAATAGATTTCCTTTTAGGTAATGTAATGAAAAAAATCCAGTATAAAGCAGCATCAATTATTTGGAAAAGTGATGTGATACCTTTTTCCAATCAATTTCAGGATCCATATTTCTCTGTTGATGGTGGTTTGGCGGAATCTCAATATGTATTTATTAAAGGTAATGATTTGTATGATAGATTGATTGATGGTTTTAAAATTGCAGAATTAGTTGAAAGTCAACGCAAGTTTCCTGACGCTAAATTTTTTATCGGCTCAGGGAAGTTAGAGGAATTACTTCACAAGCTTTGAGGCGTTTCCCATAAAACCCGCTGACATGCGCCGAGCTTTAAAGAATTTCCCAGATTTAATCAATTTATCAAATTATCTATGTGATATCTTGGAAAGAGGAGCCACTCATTTTGAAATCAAAAATATAAATGTGCAATTGATTTACGGAGATGCAAGGGAGACTATTATAACTTGGGACGATATAGTTGATGCATGGTTTTTAGATGGTTTTGCGCCCATTAAAAATCCAGAGTTATGGGGATATGAATTATTAACATCTGTTGCTAATAAAACGATTTTTGGTGGAACTTTTTCTACATATACAGCAGCGGGTGCAGTCAGGAGAAACCTTAAGAAAATAGTTTTGATGTTGTTAAGGTTAAAGGTTTTGGAAATAAAAGACACATGCTTTTAGGAAAAAAAATTGGCCAAGAATAAGAATGTTAAATTGGGCGTATGCATGATGATCTTTGCGACATTTATTTTTGCCCTGCAGGACGGCCTTTCTAGGCATTTAGTAAGTACATACAATGTTTATATGATTGTTATGATACGTTATTGGTTTTTATTTATTTTTGTTATTGCTTTAGCTTTAAGGTCGAAAAATGGAATAGTAGCAAGAGCCAGAACAAGCTTTTTACTAATTCAAATAATTAGAGGTTTTTTGCTGGCATTTGAGATAGTAGTTGCTGTTCAAGCATTCGTATATATAGGTTTAATAAATACTTCTTCTATCTTTTCATGTTATCCATTGATAGCAACTCTATTGTCTATACCAATTTTAAAAGAAGTTATTGGATGGCGAAGGTTTGCGGCAATATTCCTTGGATTTATTGGAGTTTTATTAATACTATGGCCAGGCAGTAATATTTTTTCTATTTATATGGTTTTACCAATTGTTTCTGCTATAGCATTTGCTATTTATGGCATCCTAACGAGATATGTTTCTCAAGAAGATAGTCCAGAGACAAGCTTCTTTTGGACAGGTGTTGTCGGTGCTTTTCCTAATAATCATAGGGGTCTGGTTTTGGGAAAAACCTGATATAAATGATTTAAGTTGGATATTACTCTTGTGTATTTTTTCAACCTTAGGGCATTATTCTTTAATAAAATCATATGATTTTGCCGCTGTTTCGATCGTACAGCCATTTGCATATTTTCATCTTATTTTTGTATCAATTGTGGGGGTTTATATATTTGGGGAATCATTAACTTCAAATATTGTTATAGGATCAATAATCGTAATTATAGCTGGTATTTTCACATTAAAAAGGCAACAAGTTAATGATTAATTCAATCAATTTATCTCTATCTGAGTTTGGTTCGTAAGCCTATAATATTTGAAACTGTAAGAACTAGTAGTACGATGATGCCGCCGATAATGGCGGTTGGCCCCGGGTTTTCTCCTAATACATACCATACTAAAATTGGTGCAAAGATGCTTTCCAAGACAAGAAACAAACCAACTTCTGCTGAAGTTATATATCTTGGTCCAATAGCCATAAGGCAGGTGGCGAGTGGCAGTAGTGCTCCACCTAAAATTAACATTTTTGGCCAATCTGCTGGTTCTAAAGTATATGAAGCCACAAAGGGCGTGACAGCGATCGCTGCTACCAAATAAGAAAGTGCCTAGCTGGGAAAACAATTGCATTGAAGACTGGGAAGAAAAAGTAAATGCAGTAGCTAATGATATTGCCACACCTAACGCTGCTAAATTTCCCAAAATTGCACCAAAGCTAATGCTGGAACCAAGAGCTATTATTCCTATACCAGTTAATGTAAAAAAAACAGTTACTATCATTCTAATAGTAAAAGGCTCTTTTAAAAAAATACGACTGATTATTAATACCTAATACTCTTGCACCTGCACCGCCTGATACAACATCACTATCATATCCTACAATGCCGCCTGTTACATATGCACCAGCAAATAATAATGCTGGTCACGAAAAGCTCATCATAGATTTTGGGCCTCTTGTAATTATTAGGAAGGCAGTTATTGCAATTCCAGATAATGCTGCTCGCCAGAATGCAACAGTCATAGTTGCTTCATCTACTAATCTGATAATTAAACTATCTGGAATTAGCGCTAGAACCCCTATTCCCGTTATTAAAAGGCCTTTTGTTTGATTATTCATTTTAAGGATTAACTTCCCATGGGATAATATTTTGGGCGTAAGGTATGTACAGGGGATGTTTAGGGTGCCCGTTTTTAGTTAACCCAAGATGATATAATTGAGAGTTATTGTTTAATAATAATTTTTTGACCTCTGCCTCTCTATTAATGTGTGTACCGTGAATCCCCCATGCGCAGATAATAACATCCGACGATAGAACAGAATCCAATATATGATAATTATTATCTTTACCAACTGGCTTGCATTTTTTCATTAAGTTATATGGACTAGTTTCTCTCCAAGCGAAAATGTTGCATATACAAAAACTGCCAAAATTTAATTTTCTAGCACGTCTTTCACATCTCTCAACGGTAGGATCATTTTTAGTTTCATCAGCCGTTGAAGGATTCAACATAATAAACAAAGCTTTTCTTTTCTTTTGTTCCCAAACCCTAGTCAAAGTATATCGATAGTTTTCACATTTTGAATATACTGCCTCACTTTTAATGTTGCCCTGATTGTGTACTTTAATAATCATTTTGTGAAAACACTCTTGATGGATAAACATTACCCGCTTTGTAGGTTACCATCGCGATGGCTCTACTATCTGATGATACCCAAGCTAGTGTATCGTCAGCCAGTTCACAATTTGGTATTTTTAAAGGCTGGCCTTGTCTTAATTGTATTGCACCTTCTAAATTGGTGGTTAGTTCTGTTAACCCTGTTAATCCCAATTCTAATGGTAGTAGTAGGCGGTCTAAGCTTAGATCTTTTCCAGTCGACTTAAATAAATCATATGCATTAGCTTCACTGATGTTGAATGGTCCAGAAATGGTTCTCCTTAGAGATTGAACGTGAGCAAGACAGCCAAGCTCTATTCCTAAATCTCTGGCTATAGATCTAACATACCCTCCTTTGCCACATTCCATTCGAAGTGAAATTGAATTTTCATTATGAATTTTGATTATGTTTAAGGAGTTGACTAGTAATGGCCTAGATTTTAATTCTAGCAGCTCGCCTTTACGTGCTTTTGCATAAGCACGCTCTCCATTAATTTTTACAGCTGAGAATTGTGGTGGTACTTGCTTAATATGTCCACGGAATTTTGTAAGTGCCTGCATAATGTCTTCTTTAGATGGTCTGAAAGTGGAGGTTTCAATAATTTCTCCTTCCATATCATCTGTGTTTGTTTGACTACCCAAATTAATAATGAAGTCATATGATTTCAATGATTCAGTTATAATGGGAATTGTTTTGGTTGCTTCGCCTAATGCAATCGCTAATAAACCTGTAGCTGCTGGATCTAGCGTGCCTGAATGTCCAGCTTTTTTAGCATCAAAACACCATTTTATTTTATTAACAACAGCAGTTGATGACAATCCTTCGGGTTTATCTACTAAAAGCCAGCCATCTATATTACGGCCTTTTTTTTTACGGTTAATCATTTAATGTGATTTCTTCTTTATCAAAAAATGGTGCGCATTGCGTCCATATTGTCAAAAGTAGCATCTAACAAAAATTTTAATTCAGGAGAGAATTTTAATTTGACATTTTTTGTAACTATTTTCCTAATTTCAACTTTATTATTATTTAATGCCTCAACAACTTCTTTAGATTTATTTCCCCCTAGTGGTGAAACAAAAACATGGGCAATTTTTAAATCTGCAGACATACTGACTTCGCCAACAGTTATGGAAACTCCTGAGAGTATTTCATCATAAATTTGGTTCCGTGAAAATACTTCTGCAAGTGTTCGGCGCACTAACTCGCCCACCCTTAATTGGCGTTGACTGGGTCCAAGACTTTGCCCAAACTGGTTTGACATTGCAATCTCCTTTTAAGATGTTTTCATTATTGCAGATCCATTGTGGGCGCAACAGACCCTTTGCGTTAAGTGAATAGATTGTTTAATAAGTAAGAAATACTCAAGGAGGTTGGTATGTCAGAAACATTAAGTATTGCCATTACTGGGGCTTCTGGACGAATGGGGCAAATGCTGATTAAAAATATACTTAAGGATAGAAGATTTGAAATTTGTGGTGTTAGCGGTAATACTTAAAAGCATAATCTGATATTGGAGAAATGATAGCTGAATTAATCTCAGACTAACCGTTTCAGCCGATCCATTGGAAGTTTTTGCTAAAGCTAGAGCAGTCATCGATTTCACCTCACCTTCTGCAAGTATTACACACGCTAACTTGGCGGCTCAAGCCAGATGTGTGCACGTTATTGGTACAACTGGATTTTCCAAAGAACAGATTGAAAAGTTAACTGTGCCCGGTAAATACCCATATTAAAAGCTGGAAATATGAGCTTAGGTGTTAATCTTTTAGTGCAATTAACTAAAAAGGTATCAAAAGCTTTAGATGAAGATTTTGATATTGAAGTAATAGAATCGCACCATCGCATGAAGGTAGATGCCCCATCGGGAACGGCTTTGATGTTAGGAGAGGCTGCCGCTGATGGTCGAGGAAAAGAGTTATCCAAAATCTCTGATCGTGGGCGTGATGGTATAACTGGCCCAAGAAAACGAGGAGATATAGGGTTCACAGCAATCCGTGGTGGTGATGTGGTGGGTGAGCATGATGTTATTTTTGCTGCAGCTGGTGAAAGGGTCACCCTCCGTCATGTTGCAACAGATCGGAGTATATTTGTTCGTGGTGCTTTGAAGGCTGCTATTTGGGGCCAATCTCAAAAACCAGGGGAATATGATATGTTAGATGTATTAAATTTAAGTTAATTTAATACATCTAGGTACAAACTTTAATTCGATCAAAAATCAGAAACAATCCCTTTTTTCTCCCAATCGCCATAACGTGTTGGTTCAGGCCCGTTTCTACCTCCAAGTTCTTTTGGGAGTTCATTTTTTTTTGTTAATGCGCGACGCTCTTTGGCCTCTGTTAATGAGCGTTTAGCCGCTTCAGGAAGGTCTTTTTTAATTTTGTGTAACATTTACCTAATTCCATCATATATATACTTGATATAATTTTAAATAAAACAATTGCAAAGATTTTTAAATGAACTCTCTTAATTCACGACGTGCAGCTTTAGCTTTACTTACAAGAGTAATTGATCAGCGTATTATGATCAACTCATTTAGCAAGAGTGACATGAAGGAATTTTCTAAATGTGATGATTTAGAAAAACGAGATGCTATGCGTTTAACTCTGGATTGTTTACGGCACTTTGATCCGGTTCAGGCCTTACTCAAGATTTACATAAGAAAAGCACCACCAAAGAAAGTTTTTAATATTTTAAGGTTGGGAGTTGTGGAGCTATGCGTGAATCAAAGAGCATCCTATGGAGTAGTAGATGATGCAGTGAAGTTAACACATGAATTAAGGAGTGGCTCAGCTTTTACCGGTTTGGTTAATGCCATCTTACGTAAAGTTGCAGTAGATGGACCTAAGCGTTGGTCAAGTTTAAAACCGTCAAGTTTACCGGCTTGGATAGCTAGGCCAATAAAGGAGCAACATGGAAAGACTATTCAAAAAGCGATTGAAAAAGTGCATGCCGAAATTCCACTAATAGATCTCACTGTTAAAGTTAGTAAGAGAAGTTTGATGACAGTTGGTGATGTTCTACCCAACGGTTCCATAAGAATGAATGGGGGTGCTGTTTCGAAATATCAGGGTTACAATGAAGGGTATTGGTGGGTTCAAAATGCGGCTGCTTCTATACCAGTAAGCTTACTAGGTAATATTGAAGGGAAGAAAGTATTAGATTTATGTGCTGCACCAGGTGGGAAAACAATGCAATTAATTGATGGAGGTGCTTACGTAACAGCTTTAGATATTTCTGAAAATAGAATGAAATTATTAAGGAAAAATTTAGAAAGAGTTCAACTAACAGCGGATTTGGTTGTTGCTGATGTCTTTGAGTGGGAAAATGATGAAGAGTTTGATATTGTTTTACTAGATGCTCCATGTAGTGCTACGGGTACAATTAGAAGACACCCTGACTTACCATTCGTTAAAAACCAAGATAATTTAGATAATTTGATCGATTTGCAAAAACAACTCCTAAAGCATGCTTTTCAATATGTGAAGCCTGGTGGTGAGCTTATTTATTGTACATGCTCATTGTTGTTTTCTGAGGGTGAGGTCCAAATTGAAGAGTTTCTATTAAGTTATCCTACTATGTCTATTGTTGAAATTGATTTTGGTTCTCTAGGATTACCAAAAGAATGGGAAAGCTTACATGGAAGCATCAGGACCAGGCCAGACTATTGGGGAGAGCTGGGTGGTTTGGATGGTTTCTTTATATCACATTTAAGAAAAAATATATCATAGGATAAATATGAAAATTAATTTAAGATTAAAAATGGACGCAAATAATTGATATGGTTAATATGATAAAATTATCCAGCAAGTATTTAGATGAATATTGGATTAAAAGATCCTTGAAATTGAATTGCTCTAAAAAGTTTTTATCATACCCTGAACCCTACGAAATTGGAAACGTTGAAAATGGAAAGTTACTATTATCTGGAGTGTTGAAATTTCAAAATAAATTTATAGAAATACCTAATAATTCCATATGGAAGGTAGAAAATAAAAGCATTAAGATGAAAAATTATCTAGAGGGTTTTGACTGGTTAAATGATCTTGCCGCAGTAGGTAGCTTCGAAGCATTAAAGTTAGCCCAAGATTGGGTCTTTGAATGGATTTTATCAGATAGAGAAAATCAAGAGCATGAATGGGGGCTGGAAACATTGACCCGTAGGTTGTTCAGCTGGATTAGTCACTCTGGTTTTCTATTAAAAACGCAAAATCTAACTTTGTCACAGTCTTATATCGAAAGCATCGAGCAACAAGCATTCTTTTTAGAAAAACGATGGAAGTCATTACAGAGCAATATTGTAAGATTTAAGGCATTAGTATTACTAATAAGTGTAGGTATATATATTGATAATAAGAATTATTTGATCCGCTACAGTTCTGATGCGTTGGATAAGGAGATAAGAAATTCTTTTGATAGTGATGGTGGAGTATACTCCAGAGATCCCAATATTTTATCTCAGATATTTTCGCTACTAACCTGGGCAGAGATTTTATTAAAAAAAATAGAATTTAACCTAACTGAAAACCATCGTTCAATAATTTTGAAATCAGCACCTATTTTAAGATCTCTACGGCACTCAGATGGAAGTTTGTTGGGGTTCAGAGGAAAGACTGAGCTCCCTAAAAAATATCTCGACAGGGCCCTGATAAATTCTGGAGTAAAGTATAACGTACCAAAAAGAGAAATAATGGGGTACGCACGGCTTGGAAGAAAAAATATATCTATTTTTGTTGATACTGGTGGACAATTAGATTCAGTTACTGACGGTAATTTTTTAGACACTAAATCTGCAATTGAAATCACAATTAAGAAATTTCCTTTTATAGTTTCTGGCTCAAAAGTAAATGATACCGAAGCTTCGCTTGGGGGTGTTGGGAACAAAGTATATAATAATTCTGCGCTGAAGTTAGAAAATAAATTTGAAAATTCTGTCAGCCTACAACCCGCTAACCTAGAATGGATTGAGAGCAAAACTGATACTATTTTAATAGCTTCTCATAGTGGCTATTTGCTTGAAACTGGTTTGACTCAAACAAGAATGATCAAGTTGAATAATGATGAAACACAGATCACTGGAGAAGATAGTTTTAATGCAATATCGGAAGATTCAAAATTTAAATTTGAAAATATTTTTAGAAATAATAAAAAGAATGGTATAAAAATGTCACTTAATTTTTTATTGCATCCTGAGGTTGGGGTGGATCTAGGCAAGGATTCAGTAAATTTCTCACTAAATAATGGTGAAAGATATTCATTATCTTTTTCTAATAAATGCCATGTCGAAATTGAGCAAAGTGAGTATTACGAAGAACTCAATGGTAAGCGAAGTGCGACTAAACAGGTTGTTTTATCTTCATATCTTATGAATTATGACAATATTATGGTTCGTGGCTACAAGTTTTAAAAGAATTTAAATTAGTGGCTCAATAAACTTAAATACGAATAATCAGAGGCTATAAAATGATATCAAAACCGCGTAAGATTTCTCGTGCCCTAATTTCGGTTTTTGATAAAACAGGATTATTAGAACTTGTTGAGAAATTGAACTTTCTGGGCGTTGAGATAATCTCTACGGGCGGCACGGCTAAAGTAATTTCTGAAGCAGGATATGCGGTTACGCAGGTTGCGGATATTACTGGTTTTCAAGAAATGCTTGATGGAAGAGTTAAAACACTACATCCAATTATTCACGGTGGATTACTAGCTTTAAGGGATAATCAAGATCATATTGACGCTATGGTCATAAATAATATCCCAGAAATAGACCTCCTGGTTGTAAATTTATATCCTTTTAATGAAACTGTATCAAAAGGAGGACTATGCAAGTTGTATTGAAAATATAGATATTGGTGGGCCAGCGATGATTGCATCCGGCGGCAAAAAATCATGACTTTGTTACTGTAATTGTTGATCCAAAAGATTATAATAACGTGTCTAATGAGTTACAAAAAAATAACCTATCTACTGGCTTGGAACTTCGCAAACGTTTGGCACGGAAAGCGTATACGGTAACTGCTGCATACGATTTGAATATTTCAAATTGGATGAGTGGTTTGGAAGATCCACATATGCCTCCTTCATTTGGGTTTATAGGCAATATTGAACATTCTTTGCGTTACGGAGAAAATCCACATCAAAAAGCAGCTTTCTATAAAGAGAATGAATTAAGCACTGGTTTGGGCTCAATGTGCCAAATTCATGGAAAAGAACTTAGTTATAATAATATTAATGATATTAGTGCAGCTTTCGAATTGATTTCAGAATTTGATGATGATCGGCACGCTTGCGCTATTATTAAACACGCCAACCCTTGTGGCGTGGCGCTAGCAAAAAATCAGGCCAAAGCATACCAAGGCTCTCTGGACTGTGATAAAATTTCAGCATTTGGTGGCATTGTTGCCCTCAACAAAATTGTGGAAACTGATACAGCTGAATTAATTTTACAAACTTTTACCGAAGTTTTAATTGCGCCAGATGCGACAAAAGAAGCAATTGAAATACTAAAAAGTAGTAAAAACTTGAGAATTTTGTTGACGGGAGGGTTAGTGAAAAAAAATACAAATGCTCTAACCTGGAAAAAAGTTAACGGTGGAATGTTGGTACAAGAAAACGATAATGGCTACCTTACTCCTGAAGACATAAAAGTAGTAACTAAAAAAACTCCAAATGAAAAAGAACTTGAAGATTCCTGTTTGCTTGGAAAGTAGCAAAGCATATTAAATCAAATGCAATAGTTTTAGCTAGAAATAGTTCAACTATTGGTATTGGTGCTGGTCAGATGAGTAGAGTAGATAGTGCTAGGATTGCGGTACATAAATCTAAGGATATGATTGAATTGTTAAATTTAGAATCCACATTTCGCTGTAATTTTGTTGTAGCTTCGGATGCTTTTTTTCCGTTTGCTGATGGAATTATTGAGGCTGTTGATGCCGGTGCTACGGCAATTATACAACCTGGTGGTTCAATTAGAGACCATGAAGTTATCCAAGCAGCAGATGACGCTGGAATATCGATGGTATTTACCAATATGCGTCATTTTAAACATTAGGATATTATCTTGCCTTTATTTTTTTTAATTGCTTTTTTCAGTTTAGTTATCGATCAGATAAGTAAAATGTGGATACTTTATATTTTGGATTTGGAAAAAATACGAAGTATTGAGGTATTTGCACCTTATTTATCTTTTAATTTTGCTTGGAATAAAGGTATTAACTTTGGGTTGTTTGCTACAAATGACGAGTTTATCCGATGGTTATTAATTTGCTTTACCCTACTCATTAGCTTTTTCATCATAATTTACGCATATCGAAGCTTGTTTAAATGGTGGGAGAAAATTTTGGCAGGATGTGTCCTAGGCGGTGCTTTAGGTAACATATTTGATAGAGTGGTGCATGGCGCAGTTGTTGATTTTTTAAATATGTCTTGTTGTGGTATAGTTAACAAATATAGTTTTAACCTAGCTGACCTAGGAATATTTATTGGAGTTTTTGGGTTAGTTTTATTTTCTAGGAAAATGAATAAGTAAGCGTGACTTAGGAAAGTTTTTAATATATTTAATAGGCAAATTTGAGTTTAAAGGTTAGAGCATGGTTTTGATGAGATTATATTTCAAAAGTTTTTTGATTTTTTTTGTAATCACCTCTTGTAGTGAAAGTGATCCCAATCTTTTTAGTTTAAAGAATTTGAGTGATGGTCCAGATGAATTTGCTTTAGTTACTTTAAGAGAAATTCAAATGCCTACTGATTTTTCAATATTACCTAAACCAACGTTAGGTGGAGTAAATCTAACTGATCAAAACCCACAGGAAGATGTTATATTAGCACTCGGGGGCTCATTAACTGCCAAAACTAATTTAACACAAGAAGATGATAAACTTTTTGAGGAAACCGCTTCTCGTTTTGGTATAATGGAAAATATAAGAAATGAATTAGCATTAGAGGATAAGAAGTTTAGGACTGAAAATAGAGGATTACTTTTGGAAAGATTGGTAAATATGAATGTATATTTTAAGGCCTATTCTTCGATGACGCTTGACAGTAAGCAAGAATTAGATCGTTTGAGTAAATTAGGGGTTAAAATTTTTGCTGTCCCTCCGGTGAAAACTAATTAATCAAATGATTAAGTTTAGAAAATTTTATTTTATTTTTATTTTATCTGTTATTGTGCCGTTAGAGGCATTTGGTAATGTCACATCATTTTCTTTAGAAAATGGTATGAGAGTAGTAGTAGTTGAAGATCATAGAGCTCCGGTTGTTACTCATATGGTTTGGTACAGGGCTGGAGCTTCTGATGAGAATTCTGGAAAATCAGGTATTGCGCATTTACTTGAACATTTACTTTTTAAAGAAACAGAAAATGTAGAAAATGGGGAGTTTAGCCAAACAGTAGCGGCTCTTGGTGGTTCTGACAACGCTTTTACTTCGCAGGATTATACTGCGTATTATCAAAGAGTCTCAAAGCAGTATCTAGATTTAATGATGTACTATGAATCTGACAGAATGAAAAATCTGAAAATATCAGAATTAGATTTTAATACTGAGGTAAAAGTAGTAATTGAAGAAAGAAGTCAAAGAACTGATAGTAAACCAGGTGCCCTTTTTAACGAACAGAATATGGCTTCTTTATATTTAAATCATCCTTATGGTGTGCCAATAGTTGGTTGGCGGCATGAGTTAGAAGATCTTGATCGTGAAGATGCCATAGATTTTTATAAAACTTATTATTCTCCAAATAATGCTATTTTAATTGTGTCTGGAGATGTAGATCCAAAAAATGTTCAAGTACTTGCAAATAATTTTTATGGTTCCTTAAAGAATACTATATATTTAGATGCTAGAAAGAGACCTTCTGAGCCCCCTCAAATAGTGGAACGTAGATTAATTTTTGAAGATGAAAGAGTTTCTCAACCTTATATTACAAGAACATACCTTGCAGCAGAGCGAGACTCAGGACAGCAACGGGAAGCAGCTGCTCTTACCTTATTAGCAGATTTAATTGGCTCAGATGGTATACAGTCTATCTTGGGAAAAACTTTACAATTGGATAATAAGAAAGCAATTTATACTAATGCTTATTACAATGGGCTGTCCTATGATGATACAAATTTTAGCTTAATTGTAGTGCCTAACAGTGATGTGACACTTTTGGATATAGAGACAGAATTAGATAGAGTAATTAATACTTTTATTTCAAACGGAATTGATGAAGATCATTTAGAAAGAATTAAATTTCAATATAAAGCACAACAAATATATTCATTAGATAGTGCTTATTCTCAGGCTAGGCGCTTCGGTGTAGCATTGACCTCAGGTTTGACCATTGAAGATGTTTTGGCTTGGCCAAAAATAATACAAGATATAAAATCATCTGAAATTTTTTGATTATTATATTTTAAAATAAAAATTCAGTTACAGGTTGGATCCGCAAGCCTTTTGAGGAGAGGGAATGAAAAAGTTTTTAATAGCTGTATGTTCCATATTAATTTTATTAACAAAACCACTTTATGCTGAATTAAATATTCAGGAACTTACATCTCAAAATGGAACAAAGTTTTGGGTACCTCAGGTTATTTTGGTGCAATGAGAGAAAGAGGTAGTGCAGTAAAAGATAATGGAAAGAGTAGTGGTGCAGTGAGTTTTATGAAGCTATTTGACAGGGTGCTGGCGAATTAGATGCTCAGGCATTTTCAAAAGCCCGCGATAGCATAGCGGCTTCATTTGATTTTGATGTTTCACGCGATAGTTTATCTGTTTCAGCTCGTTTTTTAAGTGATACTAGAGAAGAAGCGATTCAATTACTGAAGCAAGCCTTAACCACACCTCGTTTTGATCAAGAAGCTATGGAACGGGTTCGGAAACAAATTATCGCAATAATTGCGTCAAATCAGAAAAATCAAAACAAAATAGCTCAATCTAAACTTTATGAATTAACTTTTCCTGACCATATATATTCCTCAAGTGGCCTTGGTTCGACTGACAAAATAACTTTATTAAATGGAAATGATTTACGGCAAGCACACAAGGTTGCTATAACAAGGGATAGAATCTCCGTCTCTATTGTCGGTGATATCAGTGAAATACAAGCAATTGAAATGTTGGATGAATTATTGGAGAACCTTCCAGATTTCTTCGAAATTATTACCAAAACGTGTTAGAGCCAATCTAGATTTAGGCACTGTTTTGGTTGATTACCCAAGCCCTCAGTCAGTAGCATTTTTTACTTTTAAGGGGATAAGCCGAACAGATCAAGATTTCTTTGCAGCATTTGTGATGAACCATATTTTAGGTGGTGGAGGATTTAATTCTCGTTTGATGAAAAAAATTCGAGAAGAGCGTGGCTTAACCTATTCGGTCAACACTTCACTAGCCCAATATGACCATGCAGAACTATATTTAGGAATGTTTCAATCATCTAATGATAAGATCTCAGAAGCTATAGAAATTCTTAAAAGAGAAATAGCACTGTTGGCAAATAATGGAGTAAACCAAGAAGAGCTTGAACGAGCGCAAAGACCTATCTCACTGGCGCTTATCCTTTGCGGTTCGATGGCAATGCGAAGATCGCAAACATATTGGTTGGGATGCAACGACAAGGGTTGAGCATCGATTATATCAACACGCGCAACGATAAGATCAATGCTGTGACCCTTGGCGAGATCAACCGTGTGGCGGCGGAATTGTTGCAACCGGAGGCTTTGCATTTTATCGTAGTGGGTCAGCCAAAAGGCCTCAACGAATCACATTAATATAATAGAATAATGATTAAAAATCATTTACGTTAAATCTATGAAGCAATTGGACAAAATAAAATGAATGTTCCTAAAGAAATTCGTCAATTGAGCGATGCTGCAATTAATAGAATAGCAGCTGGTGAGGTTGTTGAAAGGCCAGCTTCTGCAATAAAGGAGCTTGTTGAGAATTCTTTAGATGCTGGTGCGACAAATATAGATATAATTTATTCGAATGGAGGTAAAAAATTATTGCGGGTGATTGATGATGGGACTGGCATCCCTTCTGAATCTCTCAACCTGGCGGTATCTAGGCATGCTACCTCAAAAATAGATGGTTCGGATTTACTGAACATTAATACGTTTGGATTTAGAGGTGAAGCTTTACCTTCTTTGGGGGCGGTTGGTTATTTAAAAATTACGTCTCGTAGTTTTGGCTCTGAACATGCAGCTGAAATCATTGTTCGTGGTGGTGCAATTGGTGAAACTAAGCCAGCAGCACTGAATATTGGAACTGTGGTAGAACTGCACGATCTGTTTTATGCTACCCCAGCTAGATTAAAATTTTTAAGAACTGATAAATCAGAAAGCAAAGCCATACAGGATGTAATAAAACGTCTAGCGATAGCTGAACCCACTGTAAACTTCACACTCAAGGATATCTCCAACGGGGGAGATGGCCGCATAATATTTAAATTCATGAATGATACTTGGTGATACCGAAAAAAGTATCAAGAGTCGATTATCACAAGTTTTAGGACCTACATTCACTGAAAATAGTATTTCAATTAACGCAGAACGTGATGGAGTTAAATTGCTAGGATATGCAGCGCTACCAACATATTCAAGGGGAGCAGCAGTTCAGCAATTCTTTTTTGTGAATGGACGACCCATCAAAGACAAACTTTTAATAGGTGCTCTTCGTGTCGCTTATTCTGATTTGTTAGCACGTGGTAGATATCCGGCGGCGGCTTTATTTATCGAATGTGAGCCAAAAAGAGTTGATATGAATGTGCATCCAGCGAAAGCTGAAGTCAGGTTTCGAGAACCAGGAACCGTGCGTGGATTAATTATTTCTGGATTAAAGCATGCGTTGGCAGAAGTTGGTCATAGGACTTCTTCTACTGTTGGGTTTGAAACTTTAGGTTCTTTTCAAGGTGAGGAACTTTCTGACAATGTAAATCAAAGGATTTACCAAGCATCAAATAATTTGGGTAATCAGAAAAATTTTCAAAATTTGGAAGAAAGTCTCCCACATTATAATGTTTTCGATAAAATTAATAATGAAATATCAAATACTGACAACGAAGTGGACTTAGAGGATTTTCCACTGGGGGTGGCAAGAGCTCATTTGCACGAGAATTATATTTTAGCTCAAACAAAGGATAGTATGGTTTTAGTAGATTCTCACGCTGCGCATGAGCGAATAGTTTATGAACGTCTAAAAAAGCAGATGGCTGAAAATAATATCAATTCGCAAACTTTATTGTTACCAGAAATAATAAATTTGCCTGAGAATGATGCATCTAGGTTATTAGAGATTGCAAATGAATTAAGGTCTTTAGGACTGTCAATTGAGCCATTTGGAGGTGGTGCTATTGCTGTACGTGAGACGCCCGCAATTTTGGGTGAGATTAATGTAGAAAATTTAATTAAAGATATTGTAGATGAATTAAATTGTAGTAACAGAAGTGAAATTTTGAAGTTTGAAATTGACGCTGTATTAAGTAGAATTGCTTGTCATGGTTCTGTTCGATCAGGCCGTAAACTAAAAGTTGAGGAGATGAATGCATTGCTTAGAGAAATGGAAGTAACACCACATTCTGGCCAATGTAATCATGGTCGACCAACTTATGTCGAGTTAAAGTTATCTGATATTGAACGATTATTTGGCCGCACGTGATGCAAGATTTTGTAATTGATAATTTAACTTTATTGATCCTATTAATTGTAGGTATTGCTTTGCTTTTGTTTTTAATAAAAATGGCAAAGAATTTTTCCAAACCTATAGAAAAAAACTCTCTTCAAGACGCAATTCTAGGCCTTGGAGAACAAGTAAGAATACTGGGAGAAGGGCAGCAACAGTTAACTGGGAGTTTAAGAACGATAACGGAAGCACAATCAACAAGCCAAACAAAATTGATTACTGTAATTAATGAAAGGTTGGCTGAGGTGCAAAATACAATGGGTGAAAGCTTGCAAGGAAGTGCCACTAAAACAGCAAGATCTTTGGGTGAATTACAACAAAGATTAGAGACGATAGATAAAGCTCAAGAGAACATAGAAAAGTTATCAGGCAATGTTTTATCATTACAGGATATTTTATCAAATAAGCAAACACGAGGTGCATTTGGTGAGATTCAATTAGAGGATATTGTTTCTAAAGCGCTTCCACCGGATTCTTATTCTTTCCAAGTCACTCTATCGAATGGGAAAAGGGCGGATTGTCTACTGAAATTGCCAAACCCTCCTGGATCAATTGTTATTGACTCTAAATTTCCATTGGAAGCTTATGAAAATTTAAGAAATGCGTCAAATGCTACTGAAGTGACTGAAGCAAAACGGATGATGAAAACTTCTGTTAGAGCTCATATTAAAGCAATTTCTGAAAAGTACATAATAGAAGGCGAAACAGCAGATTCTGCGATGATGTTTTTGCCCTCAGAAGCAGTTTATGCTGAACTTCATGCCAATTTTCCTCAGGTTGTTAGGGAAGGTTTTGAAGCTAAAGTTTGGATAGTTTCACCAACCACATGTATGGCTACCTTAAATACAATGCGCGCTATATTGAAAGATGCTCGCATGCGAGAACAAGCAGGTGCCATAAGAACAGAATTGGGTTTGCTCTTTAAGGACGTGGAGCGGATGAGTGATAGAGTGATGAATTTAGATCGTCATTTTGTTATGGCGTCCAAAGACATAGAAGAAATCAAAATATCAGCCAAAAGATCTGGAAATAGAGCACTCATTAGATAATTTTGATTTTGAAGAAATTTCAGTTGATTCAGCAGTTTCAGACTCTAGAAAATCTATAAATCTTTATTTCAAGTGATCAATGATCTCCAGATGCTGGCTAAGTGAACCAACCATTTCGATCCATTGGTCCACTAATTTTGAAGAGTCTGGGACAGAGGAAACGCCTGGTTTAATTTCACCAGTTTTAATAATTTCAACTGCTTTTGCTACTGGAATCGAAACCAATCTTGCCATGGCTGTACTCTCATTTGTTCCCCAGGCATCTAAAACAAATGTTTTATGATACAGAGTTTTATTATTTTTAACGGCCTTTAGAGATACGCAGAGGACAACTCTGTCTGGTTCTGCGGCTTCATATGCATTTTCCTTCCAGAAATTATTTGACATTTCTTGGAGGCGCTCATCTCCCTCGGGAAAAGAAAGGCTTTCAATCTCTTTAAACACGTCAGACCAAGCCTCGGCCCAACCCTGCAACCTTAGTGTTCCCCGAACAAACTGGTTAATCCTCCAATCAGGATCAAAATTATACTCTGCTATAAATGGCAGACTATCCCGGTTTGGATATACTTCAAATTCTTCAGGTGAAGGTAATGGAGCAACATAGCTTGATATAGCTTCCCATGGACGCTCCACATTCCATTCTGCTCCGTTCTTTATTGACTTGGATGGTGATTTTAGTGCTTTTAAAACACCAGCAGGTGACCAGCTAAATTTGTAACGAAATGGGTTTGGAAATTTCGGCACCCCCCCGCAATAACTTATAAAATCTACGGATATGTCTGAATCTAACTCATATTTTTTTAGATCACTCACTAGATAGTGACCATTGCTAATGATACTATGGAAAAATCTTTGGAATCTAAATTTGCTGCTTTAAAGTCTAAGGGCTTTCAGATTGACCTGACCAGAGGAAAGCCAGGATCTGATCAGCTAGACCTGTCTAATGAGATGCTCAGTGCTCCAGTATCTTCACAAAGCTCAAGTGTATTGTATTACTAGTTCTTGCTTAATGCTGGAATAGAGAACTCACGAACTGTGACTGCACAATCTTTTAATGATTGTTCTGCTGTCAGAACAGTTCTGTTCCACACAGTTATTTGATGACCATTTTGAATGAGTTTTTTAATTCCAGGTATTGCTGATAGTCCAGTTCCAATCCAGTGAATATGTGACATTAAGCGCTCCTAAATATGTTTCAAATAAATTTTATGTGATGCGGCCCAAGATCCTTGATCAATATTTTTTAATTCGAGCAACGTGGGTAAAATCTGGGCAGAAAAGTCTTCGCTACTTTCTACGGGCAACATAGATGGAAGATTGTCGATTGCTGTTACGTCTAATATAGATGGTTTTTCTGTAATTCGCACAACTGGCTGAGCGAAACTAGTTGCTGCATCGTAAATAGGTATTGGATTGTAAGGGCTATCTGGATCACATGAAACATCAGATACAACACTTAACCTTCTTTGAGAATTAAGTGCTGAATGTGGTACAAATATTGGAACACCAGGACGGGCTAAAATACAATTGATGAATATATTGTGATTTAAAATTTCTGGGAATGGCCCGCCGTTTCTGGTCTCATCTACATCCCAAACAGTTACATTTATGTTTAAGCTTTTAGCTAATTCTATAGCACCTTTACCAACGCGACCTAAGCCGCCAATTACAATAATATTTGGTTTGTTAAGGTTGTTAATATTTTTATTATCAAATTCGTTAACTAAATCTTGAATTAGTTCATCACGCCCAGCATAGATATTAATCTTTTCAGGTCCTGGTGATTTATTATTTTGCTGATGCAACCAGACTTTAAGGCTTACAGCGGCTCCAGCAAAGCCTGCCCAGTAGCCAAATGCAGCAATTCTTGAACCATTTTTTTTTAGTAAGTACTCTAAATCATATAAAGCACCACCACCATTTTTGAAACGCTTTAGAAGTGCGGAGGCACCAGATTGACCCTTGTAAGCATGCCCAAACATAATATGCCGGTGTTTCAAGGTTTCTATATTTTCTGGCAGCTCCTTTAATCCAAAAATAATTGCATGATCGGGAGCAGATGGCCAACTATTTGAAGGTACGATATTTGCCCCTGCGTTTCTATATTCTTTGATAGGCAAAGCCCGACTATTTGATTCTTCAACAGTTACTTCAAAACCTTTGGATATTAATTCTAATACCGCGTTTGGTGTGATGCCAACTCGTTTTTCGAAATTTCGAACTTCTGATCTTATCCATAAATGCATAATTAAATCTCAAATTTTAATTGATAGATATTTGATTTTAATCTTTTTGCAATCAAGAAACTATATTTCTTTAATTATATTTCAAAAATGAGTTTCAAGGTTCAAGATAATTAAAGGGTATATCATCAATTAATCAAATAAATATTGGATAGTGATGCTAATTGCGTTCACTCAAACATCTAATCTGTCTTAAAAAATTGGTTTAAAACTATGCAGAAATAATAAAAGTCATACTTACGTCACGTTAACAGATAAGAGATTACATTTTTATAGCAGTTTAGAAATTTTTTGCTTATGAAAGGTAAAGATTTATGTATATGAATACGTATAAATACATAATAGAATCGTATTAACGATCAGTGACATAAGTTTTCCCTGGGGAGGGTATTTTGTTGAAAACATCAGAGCCGTTTGACGGCTATTTTACTGTACCAAAATTATTAGAACGTAATGCTAGAGAATTTTCTAATAGCCCTGCGTATCGAGAAAAAGAGTATGGAATATGGCAAACGTGGAATTGGAAGCAATCTGAAGAAGAAATTACAGCTTTAGCTAATGGGCTAATCTCCATGGGGCTTAAGGTGGGTGATAAAGTAGCCATAATTGGGAGAAATAGACCCGCCTTATATTGGAGCTTTATTGCGGCACAGATGGTGGGTGCGATTCCGGTGCCTATTTACAATGATGCAGTTGGTGATGAGATTGCATATGTATTGGAGCACTGCGGGGCTAATTTTGCGATTGTTGGTGACCAAGAGCAATGTGATAAATTACACGACATTAAAGAAAAGCTACCAGAGCTCACTGAGATAATTTATCTAGATCCCCGCGGTCTCAGAAAGTATGATCACTCTCATCTACATTCGTACAAAAAAGTTCAGAATGTGGGCCGGGAAGTGGCAAATTCTCAAAGTGTGGATTTACAAAAACGTTTGGCGCCTCAAAATCAAGATACAATATGTGTTATGCTTTACACCTCTGGAACAACGGGAAAGCCAAAAGGCGTAGTGTTAACATATAAAAATGTTTTGTCTGCTTCTAGGGCGGCGTCATCTTTCGATAACCTTAAAGAAACAGATGAAATATTAGCATATTTGCCAATGGCCTGGGTTGGTGACTTCATTTTTGCAAATGGACAAGCCTTATGGGTTGGGTTTTGTGTGAATTGCCCAGAGAGCCCCGAAACTATGCAAGGTGACCTCAAAGAAATAGGTCCAACATACTTTTTTAGTCCACCACGAATATTTGAAGAAATGCTAACAACAATTACTATTCGAATGGAAGATGCAAGCAGGTTGAAGAAAAGTGTGTTTGATTACTTTATGAGGCATGCAAAAAAAGTAGGTAATGATATTTTAGATGGTAGAAATGTTCAATTATGGGATAGAATTAAATATTCTGTTGGTGACTTTATAATTTATAAACCACTAAAGAATTCTCTTGGACTGAGCCGAGTGCGGATTGGATATACTGCTGGGGAGGCTATTGGACCTGAAATATTTGATTTTTATCGATCATTAGGAATAAATTTGAAACAGTTATATGGTCAAACAGAAGCTGGCGTTTTTGTTACCTTACAGCCAGATGGTGAAGTTCGGGCTGATACAGTAGGTATACCATGTCCCGGTGTGGAGTTAAAAATAGGTGAGAGCGGAGAAGTTTTTTATAGATCAGATAGTTCATTTCATTCCTACTACAAAAACCCAGAGGGGACTGCAGAAACGAAAGATAAAGATGGCTGGGTTGCAACAGGAGATGCTGGTTTTATAGAAGAGGACAGTGGCCATTTGCGAATTATTGACCGAGCAAAAGACGTGGGGAAAATGGCTGATGGAAGTTTATTTGCTCCCAAATTTGTTGAAAACAAACTTAAATTTTATCCTAATATTTTGGAGGCAGTTTTATTTGGTAATGGTCGGGATAATTGTTGTGCTTTCATCAATATAGATCTCAATGCAGTGGGAAATTGGGCTGAACGAAATAATATTTCATACTCCAGTTACCAGGAATTATCAGGACATCCTGACGTTGTAAAACAGATTCAAGAGCATATTGAAGAGGTAAATATTTCACTGGCTTCTGATGAAATGCTATCTGGATGTCAAATACATAGGTTCTTGATTTTACATAAAGAATTAGATGCTGATGATGGTGAGATGACCAGGACCAGAAAAGTTAGAAGGCGCATTGTTGAGGATAAGTATTCTGATTTAATTCAAGGCCTCTATTCAGATAAAACGCAAATATCAACGAATACTGAAGTAACTTATGAAGACGGTAGAAAAGGTAGTATTTCGGCAGATATTGAGTTGCGTAACGTGACTACAGTTAATGAAAAGGTAGATGCGGCATGAATAATATTAACCAAAATGAGCCAGTAACCGGTGAGCAGGAAAGAACTTTTGGTGCTCCTATAATGGAAATGAAAAATATCACTATGAGGTTTGGGGGCGTCGTAGCTACCAAGTAGTATTTAATTTAACACCATTTTATCCTGAAGGTGGTGGACAAGACGGAGATAAAGGATATTTAGAATCTTCACATGGAGATTTGGTTTATATTGTAGATACTAAAAAAGAAAACAACTTAGTTATTCATTATATCAAGAACCTTCCAAAAGATGTACATGATACTTTTAAAGCAGTTGTTGATAAGAAAATAAGGTCGTATACTGAAGCAAATCATAGTGCGACTCATTTATTACATCAAGCTTTACGAACTGTTTTAGGGACGCATGTGACTCAAAAAGGCTACTGATTTTTTGGAAATTCAAACGATACGAAAAACGGAAGTGGGTAAATTGCCTTATGGATTGCAAAAAAGAGTTGAATTAGGAAGGGCACTTGCAGCCGAACCTAAGTTATTGCTTTTAGATGAGCCAATGGCAGGTATGAATGTAGAAGAAAAAGAAGACATGTCTAGGTTCATTTTAGACGTAAATGATGAGTTTGGCACAACTGTTGCTTTAATAGAGCATGATATGGGTGTCGTTATGGATATTGCTGACCGCGTGGTGGTGATGGATTATGGTAAAAAAATTGGAGATGATACTCCAGAAGGTATATTAAATAATCAAGACGTAATAGATGCGTATTTAGGAGTAGCGCATGACTGAATTTTCACTGTTGTCTCTATGGGTGTGTAAATGTTCTTTTTGGTAGATCCGTTTTTTTATGAAATAGTAATTTCTGGGCTGTTAGCAGGCGTAATGTACGCTCTGGTTGCATTGGGTTTTGTTCTAATATTCAAGGCATCTGGTATTTTTAATTTTTCTCAAGGTGTACTAGCATTATTTGCTGCGTTAACTCTGGTTGGTTTTCAAACAGGTCAAATACCTTTTGCACATCTTTTATCCTTATTTGGCATTCATGCTACGCACTGGGGTGCGGGCTTTCCAACAGTAATAGCGCTTTTGTTTTCATTACTAGTTATGATTGGTTTAGCTTGGCTTATCGTGCAAATAGTATTGAAACCACTGGTCAATCAAGAAGGTATTATCTTATTTATGGCGACCATTGGTTTGGCTTATGTCCTGGAGGGTGTCGGTGACTTGATGTGGGGTGCTAATGTCAAGATGTTGGACGTGGGTCTTCCTAAGGGTCCATCAGAGTTTATTCTAGATACGACTGATATGTTTATTGATAAATTAGAAATATCAGCTGCAGTTGTTGCTATAATTTTAGTTGTATTACTGACATTATTTTCTGCTTATACGAAAATGGGAAGAGCATTGAGGGCTGTTGCTGATGATCATCAAGCAGCACTTTCGGTGGGTATTTCATTGGAGACCATCTGGTGGATAGTTTGGTCAGTATCAGGGATAGTTGCCTTAGTCGCTGGTGTGATGTGGGGTGCTAAATCTGGAGTGCAATTTTCCCTTTCCTTGATTGCATTAAAAGCTTTGCCGGTTCTAATGTTGGGTGGGTTTACCTCAATTCCTGGGGCAATAATTGGTGGTCTAATGATAGGTCTTGGAGAGAAACTTTTTGAATTTTACGTGGGTCCTATGATTGGTGGGGCGACAGAGAATTGGTTTGCATACATGCTAGCGCTTCTTTTCTTATTATTCAGGCCACAAGGCTTGTTTGGTGAGAAAATTATAGAGAGGGTTTAATTAAATGTTTTATCGAGAAGCGGGTGATTTCAAAACCTCTTATAAAAGTGACCAAGAAACTTTTCCATTAAAGCTTGATAAGATACTTTTTTGGCTAACAATGGCTGTTGCAGTTTTTATTGTCCCTTTATTTCTTAGCGAGTATTGGGAGAAAGCAATATTCTTACCTTTCTTTATCTATGCCCTTGCGGCAATTGGGTTAAATATCCTTACTGGCTATTGTGGCCAGGTTTCACTGGGAACTGGTGGCTTTATGGCGGTTGGAGCCTACGCTAGTTATAAATTAATGACGGGTTTTCCAGCAATGGATATGTTTGTCGTCATAATGATTGCTGGATTAGTTACAGCTGGCTGTTGGCGTTTTATTTGGTTTGCCTTCGCTGCGAATAAAGGGGTTTTATTTAGCAGTTGCTACTCTTGCGTCACAATTTTTTCTTGTATGGCTTTTTAATAAGTGGGAATGGACTTACAATTATTCTGCTACTGGCCAGATCAGTGCTCCCCAACGGGATTTTTTGGGTATACTCGTGACTGGTCCATATACAAAGCCTTGGGCGACATATCTCTTTTGTTTGGGTTTCTTATTTCTCTTTGCGTGGATTGCAAGAAATCTTACGCGAGGTCGTATTGGAAGAAGTTGGATGGCGATACGTGATATGGATATTGCAGCAGAAATTATAGGTGTAAATCCATTAGTTGCGAAAATGTCGGCCTTTGCAATCTCAAGTTTTTTTGTTGGGGTGGCGGGAGCTTTATACTTTGCTGTTTGGCTTGGTGCAGCTGAACCTACGGAAGCGTTTTCAATTGATCAATCATTTGATATTTTATTTATGATAATAATTGGTGGTTTGGGTTCAATTTTGGGCTCTTTAATTGGAGCAGCATTTATCGTCTTGCTACCAGTATTGTTTAAAAATGTGTTTGTTGGCCTTCTTGGAATACCAACAGATATAGCGGAGTTCTCACAAATTATACTCGTGGGTGCTTTAATAGTATTTTTCTTGATCAAGGAGCCACATGGGATTGTAGCTTATTGGAGATCCTTGAAGGGAAAATTAAGGCTTTGGCCATTTCCTTATTAGAAATGTTCAAGGAAAAATGCCTCAAAAGTATTGAGGTTAATTAGTAGGTCTAAAATCTAAGGGAGGATATTGACCATGAAAAAACTCTATAGCTGCAATAGCTGCATCTATGATGGCAACAGCGATACCTGCAAGTGCAGATCTTGCTATACCATTATTAAGTTACCGTACTGGGCCTTATGCGCCAAACGGAATTCCATATGCAGATGGAGTGACTGATTATTTAAATATGATTAATGCCAGAGATGGTGGCGTTGGTGGAGAAATGATTAAGATACTTGAATGTGAAACTGGCTATAACACTACTAAGGGCGTTGAATGTTACGAAGCTACAAAAGGTCAAGGTGCTTTAGTATATTTTCCACTTTCAACAGGTATCACATATCAGCTAATACCAAAGGCAACTGCTGATGATATTCCGATTCATTCTATGGGTTATGGTCGAACATCGGCTGCAAATGGTAATGTATTTAGTCACGTTTTCAATTTTCCAGGAACTTACTGGGACGCTGCTTCCATTATTGTAAAACATATGATGGACATGGAAAACGGATCTCTTGAAGGAAAAAAAATAGCTCTTGTTTACCACAATTCAGCATATGGTAAGGAGCCAATTAGGACCCTAGAGGAACTTTCAACGAAACATGGCTTTGAGTTAGTTTTATTGCCAGTTGATCATCCAGGCCAAGAGCAAAAATCTACATGGTTACAAGTAAGAAAAGAAAAACCAGACTTTGTTACTATGTGGGGTTGGGGTGTTATGAACCAAGTTGCTATAAGTGAAGCAGCATCAATTAGATTTCCAATGGATCGATTCATTGGTGTATGGTGGTCAGCATCAGAAAACGACGTTCTTCCAGCTGGTGATAAATCAGATGGTTATAAAGCGATTGCTATGAATAAACCTGGAACAGATTTTGGTGTTTATACAGATATCCAAAAGCATGTCATTGATGCAGGAAATGCAGCAGGAGCTGGCGACCAAGTTGGTACCGTTCTATATAGTCGTGGTGTTTTGAACGCTGCATATATGGTTGAAGCGGCGCGTACAGCCCAAAAAATACATGGAGTTTCAGACATAACTCCAGGTATGATGCGTGATGGTTTGGAAAATCTTAAGATAAACCAAGCACGTTGGACAGAAATGGGATTTGATGGCTTTACATCAGAGATAGATGTGTCCTGTGAAAACCATGGTGGTCCTGGTCTTGGTGCAATTCAGCAATGGGATGCAGCTTCAGGAACTTGGTCTCTTATTACTGATTTCGTAGGTTCAGACCGAGATGTTGTCGATGCCTTGATTGCTGAAGATTCATCAGCTTATGCTGCAGAAAATAATATCTCTGAGCAGTGTGGTTAATAATAAACTTTGTTAGTAAAATTTTTCTTGGCTCAATAGAATTTGGGCCAAGAAATACACCAAAAGAATTATGATATGAATTTAATTTTTCGTAAAGAGAGTTTTTAATGTTGGATACTACAGAGCAAAAGAATAATCTCCTTCAAGTCAGTAATATAGAAGTTGTCTACAACCATGTAATATTGGTTTTGAGAGGGGTGAGTTTAAATGTATTAGAAGGTGGTATAACAGCAATATTAGGTGGCAACGGTGCTGGTAAGAGCACAACATTGAAAGCCATCTCAAATCTCATTCACTCTGAAAGAGGTGAGGTTACAAAAGGAACAATTAATTACAGAGGTCAGTCAATTTTAAATCAAAATCCATCTGAAATGGTAAAAAGAGGTGTAATCCAGGTAATGGAAGGCCGACACTGCTTTGAGCATTTAACTGTTGAAGAAAATTTAATGACTGGAGCATATACGAGGACGGACAGTAAGTCTGTAATAGCAAATGATCTTGAAATGGTATATTCTTATTTTCCGAGACTAAAAGAAAGACGTAAAAGCCAGGCTGGCTATACTTCTGGTGGAGAGCAACAGATGTGCGCGATTGGAAGAGCATTGATGTCAAAACCGGAGACAGTTCTTTTAGATGAGCCTAGTATGGGGCTTGCACCACAGTTAGTCGAAGAAATTTTTGAGATTGTAAAAGATTTGAATGAAAAAGAAGGTGTTTCATTTCTTTTAGCAGAGCAAAATACAAATGTGGCTTTAAGATTTGCGCATTATGGATATATTTTAGAATCTGGTAGAGTAGTAATGGATGGCACAGCAGAAGATCTTCGAGAAAATCCTGATGTTAAAGAATTTTATTTGGGAATTTCAGATAAAGGTCGAAAGTCATTCCGAGATGGTCGAAGCTATCGTCGTCGAAAACGTTGGTTAAGTTAAAACACTTTAAGTAATTTATTTGAGATTTTATTAGATGACTTTTTTTGACGAATTAGAAATCAGGACTGCAGATCAAAGAGCGAGTGATCTAGAAAAGCTATTGCCTGCGCTACTTTTGCACGCAAGAGATAATACAACTGCATATAAAAATATATTAAAAGAATTTGATTTGAAGAAATTTTCTTCTTTGAATAGCTTGGCTGAGCTCCCAATTACTCGCAAATCCTTGATAAGTGATGCTCAAGGGAAGATCTCGCCATTTGGTGGGTACACTCCGGGTACTGCAAGTAGTTTTGAGCATATTTTTCAATCACCAGGCCCAATTTATGAACCAGGTCGAATTGCAAATGATTGGTGGAGAATGGGGCGTTTTATACACGCGCTCGGAATTGGACGTAATGATATAGTACAAAATTGTTTTTCTTATCATATGACACCTGCTGGGATGATGTTTGAAAATGGGGCTCGTACAGTCGGCGCAACAGTTTTCCCAGCTGGTGTGGGGCAGAGTGAACTACAGGCTAGAGCAGCAGCTGATATAGGAGTTACAGCGTACGCAGGAACTCCAGATTTTTTAAAAACATTATTGGATAAAGCAGATGATTTAAAACTTGACTTAAGCCGACTGACTAAAGCTGCTGTGGGGGGCGGGGCTCTATTTCCTTCACTTAGGCAAGAGTATATTGATCGGGGCATTACTTGCCTGCAGTCTTATGGAACGGCAGATCTTGGTAATATTGCTTATGAGTCCACTGCTATGGACGGTATGATTGTCGATGAGGGAGTTATTGTAGAGATTGTGACCCCAGGCTCAGGAATACCAGTACCTGAGGGTGAGGTGGGCGAGGTTATTGTGACAACTCTAAACAAAGATTATCCATTAATCAGATTTGCTACAGGGGATATGTCCGCTGTACAACCAGGACAAAGCCCTTGCGGGCGAACAAATATGCGTATTAAGGGTTGGCTTGGTAGGGCTGATCAAACTACTAAGATTAAAGGAATGTTTGTGAGGCCAGAGCAGGTGGCTGATTTTGTTGAGGTTAATAAAGATATTATAAAAGCACGAGTTGTTGCTGATAGAGTGGGCGAAAAAGATAAAATGACTATTATGATCGAAACACTAAATGAAGACAGTTCGAGATATGAATCGTCAATAACTAGTGTCTTCAAATTGAGAGGTGAAGTAATTATTTGTTCACCGGGAACTCTACCAAAAGATGGATTGGTCATTGAAGATAAAAGATCATATCAATCATAGAAAATTTTAATTTTCTTAAGTACTTGTATTAACCTTGACGAGCCTTGAAACGCCTTTGCGTTTTGTTAATTACATATACTCGGCCTTTACGGCGGACAATACGACAATCTCTGTGGCGCGCTTTTAACGAGCGGAGCGAGTTTTTTACCTTCATAGTTCTCTTCCTTTCGAGGCGCGCTTGCGCCATTTTCTTTACCTCAATTATTGAGGATTTTTGGTGGGCGTAACTGGGATCGAACCAGTGACCCCTACGATGTCAACGTAGTGCTCTACCGCTGAGCTATACGCCCATTAAAAACCATGCTCCCACAGAATCATTATTGTAGAGAATGCGCAACGCATCGGTCCACGGTCTATAAAAGGGAATTTGATTGGGATCAAGGCCTTTCGGACAATCTAGTAATTATATATTAAACATTTTGTAAGGATTAAAATTGATGCAAACCCAACCCTATGAATTATGCGTGCCGTTAAGGCAGAAATCCTTCTGTGTATTCTCCTCCCCACATTCTGGAACAGCATTTGGCGCAATCCGTGCTTGATGTGCATGCGATTCGCGCCTCTGAAGATGCTTTTGTCGATCAATTGTTTGTTGCTAATTCTCATATGGTTCACCGTTAATCTCTGCCAATGCTCCACGTTCTTTTGTTGATTTAAACCGAGACGAGAGTGAGTTGGACCCAGAGCTTATTTTTGGACTATTCGGTAAAGTGAATTATAAACCAATTCCTTCAGGCCTAGGGGTGATCCCTCGCGTTGTGGCAAACGGAAGGGTTATTAAATCAGGAAAAATGTCTTTTCAGGAGGCTAAAGAACGATTAAATAATTACTATTACCCCTATCATAAGGAGTTGGCTAAAACCCTACGAACAACAAGGAGTGTTTGGGGAAAGGTTGTGTTATTCGATTGTCATTCGATGCCTCAACAAGCAGTTAAATCTTTAACTAATTTGGGGAAAAAAGTACCTGATATTATTTTAGGAGATTGCTTTGGGAAATCTTGTGATAGGCATATTTTGGAGAAGACTGAGGACGCTTTCATAAAACAAGGTTTTAACGTGGTGAGAAATAGACCTTTTTCAGGAGGTTTCATTACACAGAACTATGGTGATCCAAAGCTGAAACAACATGCTCTTCAGATAGAGATTAATCGCAGCTTATATATGAATGAATTAGAAATTGAGAAAATAGCCAATTTTAACGATTTTAAGCGAAGAATATCAGCAGTTTTATATGAGTTAGTTCAATTGGGAGTTGAGCAGAAATCTATTGCAGCAGAGTAAAATTATCTTAAAGAACGTCCCCTTAAGATAGCGTTCTTACCAAATTTTTGTCTTATTTTATCTGTAGCCTTTTCTACATTTATGCTATTTTTACCTACAAAATCGATTAAATCATTATATTCATCTTCTGTATAAGAGCGTGTTATTTTTGAGAGATTAACACCGATTAATCTGAAAGGTCCTTTATCCTCTATCTTGTCTAAAAGAGATTTAGCTGATTGGTAAATTAATGAACACATTTGGGTTGGCTCTCTAAGGCTTAATCTACGAGTTAGCTGACTATGATCTTTGCGCTTTAGTTTAATGCTGACCACAGAGCCTATACGGTTGGTTGCTTTAGCTCTATCAGCAATCTTCTCTGAAAGTCTCCAGATATGACCATCTAGAAGATCTCTATCAGACGTATCTTCATAAAATGTAGTTTCATTAGAAATACTTTTTACTGGGGCGTTAGCTGATATTTTTCGAGGATCTTGGCCTCTCGCGAGGTGCCATAATTTAAGCCCAGCTTGACCATATCTTTTTATTAATTCTTCTTGCGTCCTTGATTTGATATCTGAAAACTTTCGAATACCATCATTTTCTAGTTTATCTTGAAAAGTGGTGCCCACACCCCATATCAATTTAACCGGTTTGTCTGATAGAAAAGCATCTGTCTCTTCCAAGCCTATGATTGAAAATCCTTTGGGTTTTTCTAGATCACTAGCTATTTTTGCTAAAAATTTATTGTGTGAGAGCCCAATTGAGCCAGTTATTCCAAGTTCACTTGATATGCGTTTTAATAAAATACATAATTGTACGACTGGTGGCGATCCATGCAATTTTTCTGTGCCAGTAAGATCAAGAAATGCTTCATCAAGGGATAGTGGTTCTACTGCTGGAGTTAATTCAGTCATCATTTGTTTGATAGATTTAGAAATATTGCTGTATACTTCCATACGAGGTTTTATAACGATGGCCTCTGGACACTTTTTTAGAGCCTGAAACATTGGCATTGCTGACCTAACGCCCTTGATGCGCGCAATGTAGCAAGCGGTACTTACAACTCCACGTGCGCCACCTCCAATAATTACTGGTTTATCTGCTAGATTAGGATTGTCTCTCTTTTCAACTGATGCGTAAAAAGCATCACAGTCCATATGCGCAATTGAAAGAGTATAAAGTTCAGGATGGTTTAGTATGCGTGGAGAATTGCATTTTATGCATCGTGACTTGCCATCATAAAGAGTTACACAATCTCGACAGACCGACGGCATTAAATAAGTGTTTCGATTGTTTTGATAATTTTACTGATTTCCAATCGAGGATTTTTTGCTTTTATTATAGGTCTGCCAATCACCAAATAATCAGCTCCATTTGATAGTGCCTCTAGTGGAGTGGTCGTTCTCTTTTGATCACCTTTTTCAAACCCTATAGGCCTAATACCTGGAGTAACTATTATTTTACCCATGGCTTCTGGTATGTTTCTAATTCTTGATGCTTCTTGAGGCGAGGCAATTACTCCGTCTGCCCCAGCTTCAAAAGCACGTGTTGCACGCTCTATTACTAAGTCGTCTAATTTTCCATCCTTTATCAAGTTGTTTGTTAGATCTTGTCGATCAAGCGATGTTAAAAATGTCACTGCCAATATCTTTGTATTTTTAACTCCTTTTCCTTCTATTGCTGCTTTTACAACTTGAGGATCCCCATTAACTGTTAGAAAATCTATATCATATTGTGTTAATCCATGGACTGCTCGTTCTATGGTGGCGCCTATGTCAAATAACTTAAGATCCATAAAAACTTTTTTATTAAGGTCTTGTTTTAATTCATTTGCTAGTGCCATTCCACCACCAGTGAGCATTCCCAGGCCAATCTTATAAAAGGAGACTGAATCGCCCAATTTTCTCACAATATCCAGTCCATTAAGGGCGTCTGGAACATCAAGAGCTACAATTAACCTATCGTCAGAATTCATCTTGGATGCCTATTTATTTGGTCTGGTTTGTGATAGCTATCGTTTAAAGTCAAGTAACCGATGGTAATAAGGGATAGAGTTACGCTTAAAGTAAGTTTTGGACATATGTTTCATAAGTTAATTCAAAGGGTGTTATCTTGAATGCTGGAATACTTTGTTTGGTGCTTGGTTATGTCTTAAGTCAATTTTATCGTGCTTTTCTTGCTGTCTTAGCTCCAGATTTGTATTCTGACTTGGGCATTACACCAGAAACGTTGGCGACGGCTTCTGGG
>CAJJAK010000004.1:317500-355788 GCA_905182165.1 uncultured Paracoccaceae bacterium
AAGCAGGTGGGACGACCAAAACAACCAGGATGTTGGCTTAGAAGCAGCCATCATTTAAAGATAGCGTAACAGCTCACTGGTCTAATTAAGTTATCCTGCGGCGAAGATGTACCGGGGCTCAAGCCATGAGCCGAAGCTTAGGGATGCAATTTATTGCATGGTAGCGGAGCGTTCTGTGATATAGAACGCTGCGTCTTTAGTATCTTAGGATATTGTGGACGCAATGTTCTGACTGTGAAGCCGGCCTGTGAGGGATCCGGTGGAGTGATCAGAAGTGAGAATGTTGACATGAGTAGCGACAAAGAGTGTGAGAGACACTCTCGCCGAAAATCCAAGGGTTCCTGCTTAAAGCTAATCTGAGCAGGGTGAGCCGACCCCTAAGTCGAGGCCGAAAGGCGTAGACGATGGGAACCAGGTTAATATTCCTGGGCCAGGAGGATGTGACGGATTGTGAAGGTTGTTTCCCCTTATTGGATTGGGGAGGCCGCTGATCAGTTCCTGGAAATAGCCCTCCATGAGATCGTACCCTAAACCGACACAGGTGGATAGGTAGAGAATACCAAGGCGCTTGAGAGAACTACGTTGAAGGAACTCGGCAAAATACCTCCGTAAGTTCGCGAGAAGGAGGCCCGGTTTCTAGGCAACTGGAAGCTGGGGGCACAAACCAGGGGGTGGCGACTGTTTATTAAAAACACAGGGCTCTGCGAAGTCGCAAGACGACGTATAGGGTCTGACGCCTGCCCGGTGCTGGAAGGTTAAAAGGAGGTGCGCGAAGCTTTTGATCGAAGCCCAAGTAAACGGCGGCCGTAACTATAACGGTCCTAAGGTAGCGAAATTCCTTGTCGGGTAAGTTCCGACCTGCACGAATGGCGTAACGACTTCCCCGCTGTCTCCAACGTAGACTCAGCGAAATTGAATTGCCTGTTAAGATGCAGGCTTCCCGCGGTTAGACGGAAAGACCCCGTGCACCTTTACTACAGCTTCGCACTGGCATCAGGCAGCAATATGTGCAGGATAGGTGGTGGGCTTTGAAGCAGGAACGCCAGTTTCTGTGGAGCCTCCCTTGAGATACCACCCTTGTTTTGCCTGATGTCTAACCGCGGTCCGTTATCCGGATCCGGGACCCTGTGTGGTGGGTAGTTTGACTGGGGCGGTCGCCTCCTAAAGAGTAACGGAGGCGCGCGATGGTTGGCTCAGAGCGGTCGGAAATCGCTCGTTGAGTGCAATGGCATAAGCCTGCCTGACTGCGAGACTGACAAGTCGAGCAGAGACGAAAGTCGGTCATAGTGATCCGGTGGTCCCGTGTGGAAGGGCCATCGCTCAACGGATAAAAGGTACGCCGGGGATAACAGGCTGATACTGCCCAAGAGTCCATATCGACGGCAGTGTTTGGCACCTCGATGTCGGCTCATCTCATCCTGGGGCTGGAGCAGGTCCCAAGGGTATGGCTGTTCGCCATTTAAAGAGGTACGTGAGCTGGGTTTAGAACGTCGTGAGACAGTTCGGTCCCTATCTGCCGTGGGTGTAGGAGACTTGAGAGGAGTTGCCCCTAGTACGAGAGGACCGGGGTGAACGATCCACTGGTGGACCTGTTGTCGTGCCAACGGCAGTGCAGGGTAGCTAAGATCGGACAGGATAACCGCTGAAGGCATCTAAGCGGGAAGCCCCCCTCAAAACAAGGTCTCCCTGAGGGCCGTGGTAGACCACCACGTCGATAGGCCGGAGATGTAAGTGCAGCAATGTGCTCAGTTGACCGGTACTAATTGCCCGATAGGCTTGATTTGATCCAGTAATAGACAGATTAGATATCTGTTATCTGGACAGAAGTGGAAAGTGACCTGCTACGCAGGGTCTCGTGTTCTTTAACTTTTCTTGGTTTGGTGATCATAGCGCCAATGAAACACCCGATCCCATCCCGAACTCGGCAGTTAAGCATGGTCGCGCCGATGGTACTGCAGCTTAAGTTGTGGGAGAGTAGGTCATCGCCAATCCTAGATAGATCATAAATCAACTCTAGTACGATGAAATTTTACCACGTGTTATTGTGGCACCAGTGCACTTTATGTGTAATTGTCGCGGGATGGAGCAGCCCGGTAGCTCGTCAGGCTCATAACCTGAAGGTCGTAGGTTCAAATCCTACTCCCGCAACCATTTCGACGAACTAGCTAAGAGCATCAGTGATTAAGCCCGCCTTTTGGTGGGCTTTTCGCATTCTGGGCCAGTGAGCTTTGGCTTTTGATCTCATTATTATATGTGGTGATAAATACACTCACTGCGGCGGTTGCATTAATTTATTTTTTAAAAGATCAATAACAATATCATCCAGGTCGGGTCGGCGGATACTTTTGTTCTGTGAGCAGGCCTTTAACTTACGGGCGTTGCCGCAAGCCAGGTAGTTTTTCTCCACAGAGACGATGGATCCACCACAATGGCTACAGAATGACGCGCTCTGATAAAATGTGCGTTGCACGACGTTGGGTCCAATAGGGCGGTGTTTTATCCGGCTTCACATCAGCTTCAGTTGCTTTCCAAATTGCCCTCTGGCGGATTTTAACTGACTGCCAAAGGGCATCATCGATAATTTTTAAATGTGGGACATGCATGAATGACTTCGCTATCGACCCCGTTCCTTCGTGAGACCCGTTTTCCTGTCTCAGGATTTTTCACATAACGTTGCCGGTTCCAGACGAGCCTGCCGATATACAACTCATTATTGAGGATGCCGGTGCCGCGCTTGATATGTCCCCGGATTGTCGTATCTCGCCATAGCCCTCCACTGGGGCCTGGGACCTGATCATTATTAAGCCCATGTGCTATTTGATTTGGAGACATGCCGGTTGCAAATTCAGAAAATACCCGGTTCACGGTTTCAGCTTGTTCTTGAATAATTTCTCGGCCACCTCGTTCATCACCTTTGAGCACTCGGTAGCCTGTAAGGGGCGTTTACCACCGCCGCTTACGGCCTCTGTCGTACCGTGCGACCCTCGTAAGCCTGTCTCGTCGAGTTTTATCACCCGAACTTCAAAAGCGTGACTTGCTTTCAGCCCTTCCCAACGGTCGTCATCCATTCCGTCCGCGCGCAAGGCCATCATCATCAGAACTGACTTCTGGTTGGGACCATTAAGTACACTCCCAGGGATTACTCGCACAAAAATTCTGGGCGACAGGCTATCAGGGTCCTGACCGATGAAATAGTCAATCAGTTTTTGCTCCGCATGGGCTTTCACACGCAGGTAAATCGCCCCACCGTCCATCAGTGACTTGCCGTGGACGAGCCCATCATCTTGAATTTCGATTTCCCACGTACCAAAAGACCAAAGGTTGAGATTATGGGAGTCTGCCAAAAAGGCGAACACCTCGTCGGCGGATCGATTAATCACGATGTAAGCCGTGTCGGTAGTCATTCTGCCTGATCCCCTCAGTCGTTTTACCCTGTCTCAATTCGAGATAGGGTAGCTTGCGAGAAGCTGCAGACTTTTGCAACCTCTTTCAAGTTTAGCCCTCGGGTTTTCGCAGAGTCGCGATCCTACCGCCCAACGGTTGCCGGTCAATACCTGCTGAATTGTTTGTCGCTGCCAACTTACTCGCATTTGCTCAGGTTCTTAAATTTATCAAGAGACCGAACCTTTCGGAATTTCAGTTTACTCCACTTATCCGCATCAGTTTGGCTCTGATGTTACATTCGGTTAACACAACCTCACCCTATCACGCCTTGGGATTATAAGAGACTATTAAGCCCATAAATGTAAAAATTATGCAATTATGCAATTTTTTAAGAAATGACTTGCCTAAAGTGACGTCACGGCACTACACTCTAAGAAAGGAACGGGAACGGACAGAAAATCCATGAACATTAAAACGATCGGTGGCAGAAATGACGTGTCGGATGTCTTCGACCTGTATGATTTGAGGGTCAAAGTTGTAGCAAGTGAGAAACCGATGGTTTGCGATCATCAGGTGGGGGAGTATTTTGACGTGATTGGTGAAATGATCGTTTTCCCTGAGGGTGGGCGGAACAGCTTCACGCTTTACCCGTTGGCTGCAATTTTGCCCCTACTTCCGGCCAAACAGCGAATAACCAATAAAAATGACTGGATGACAACCGATGCGGTCATCGCCTGCCCAGACCCGCATTGCGGCGGCAGATTCCACATCACCCGGATCGCAACACGCAGTTTCAGCCATGCTGAAACAACGCTCGTGCCGCTACCTGGCGATTCTGACGAAACCAGTGAAAGTGTTTTGACTGATGCTCACTCCACTACAGATTAATCTGCGCCCTACCTACGCGCATTTCGCGGGTGATCAAAGGCGGCTGGCAACTGGCTGGGGATCATGGGTCCGTCGAGCAGTCGCGCGCGGTAAATGATATGATCGCTTTCTATGACGCAGGCATCACCACATTTGACTGTGCTGACATTTATAAGGGCGCCGGGCAATGATTGGCGAATTTCTTCGAAAACTTAAAAATCGGCGCGGCGCCGCGGCAATGGCCAAAGTAAAAGTTCACACAAAATATGTACCGGATATTGCGCAACTTGCGACGCTTTCCAAAAGAGACGTTTCAGAAACTATTGACCGATCGCTGCAAAGACTTGGACTGGAACGCTTGGATCTGGTGCAGTTTCACTGGTGGGATTACTCTGTACCGGGCTATCTAAAAGCCGTAGGCTTTCTGGACGAGCTACGTCGGGACGGTAAGATTGACCAGATCGGGGTTACCAATTTTGATGCTGAACATTTGGCTGAAATCTGCGCTGCCGTAGACATAACTTCGGCCCAGATACAATATTCGCTGCTGGACCAAAGGCCTGCTGGGTTGTTCGCAAGCGTTGCAAGAAACAACAATGTGCATCTGCTGACTTACGGATCGCTTGCTGGGGGATTTCTGACGGACCGATGGCTTGGCGTCTGTGATCCTGGTTTTGAATTCGAAAACCGCTCGCTAGTTAAATATCGGTTGATTATCGAAGAGTTTGGCGGTTGGGGCCTGTTCTTGGATCTTCTGTCAACGATGCGCGCAATTGCGGATCGACACGGAGTTGGCATTGACGCGATTGCAATCCGGTCAATGCTTGAAAATTCCGATGTGGCTTCTGTCATTGTAGGCGCCCGATATGCAGAACGGATTCTGGCAACACTTGGCGTTTTTAGATTTTCTCTTGATGTAGATGACAAGGCCAAAATTGCTGCGGTCCTAAGCAAAGCCAAGGGGCCAGAAGGGCCGGTTTTTGCGCTCGAGAGGGACAAATTTGGCATTCATGGACAGATTATGAAATACAATCTGAACGCTGGTGATCAAGCTTTGATGGGCCAGCCTGAAAAAGTAACCGAATCCAGTGTATGAACAATCTAATACAAAAAGCCTTCTAAAGCTGCGTGGCATAACCAAGCGGTTTGGTGGATTTACGGCAGTTGATGGGATTTCCTTTGAATTGGAGAAAGGTGTCATTGGCGGGCTGATCGGCCCGAACGGCGCTGGCAAAACTAGTTTGTTCAATACCCTTGCTGGATTGCTAATTCCGGACGAGGGTGAGATTTTCCTGGATGGAGTGCCAATCCACAACCTACCGCCGCACAAAACCTTCTGGGCAGGGCTTGCGCGCACATTTCAGATCCCACGCCCCTTCCTGGAAATGACAATTCTGGAAAACGTTATGACTGTCCGTGAAGGGCAGGCGGGTGAGATGTTTTGGAATAATTGGTTCCGACATGGCCTCGTTGCGCGCGAAGAAAAAGTGCTGCGGGAAAAAGCCGAGGAGATCATTGAGTTTTGCGGACTAACGCGCGTTTGCGGAGATCAGGCCAATACGTTGTCTGGCGGGCAAATGAAGCTGCTTGAACTTGCACGGGTTCTGATGGCCGATCCCAAGATTATCCTGTTGGATGAACCGGCTGCTGGTGTTAACCCATCACTAATGATGACCCTGGTCGACAAGATCGAGGCGCTGAATGAGCGGGGCCACACATTCCTGATTATCGAACACAACATGGACGTTGTAATGTCCATTTGTGATCCCATCATGGTGATGGCACAAGGCAAGCTGATCTACAAAGGCGATGTTGACGGAGCAAGGCAAAATCCACAGGTTCTGGATGCCTATCTGGGAGATCTGCCATGAGTGCTATGATTTCAAAACACGTACTCGAAGCCACTGGCGTTGTCGCCGGCTACCGGCCGGAGTTGCCGATCATTCACGACGTGACCATGTATGTCAACGCTGGTGAGATTGTAACAATTATCGGGCCAAATGGGGCAGGCAAATCGACCTTCATCAGGGCGATTGCTGGTTTGCTGACGGTTACGTCGGGCAAGATCATGCTGGATGGGAACGACATCACCGGGGTTCCCGCGCATTTGATGGCGGCATCTGGTGTCGGGTTCGTGCCGCAAACTGATAATGTTTTCACCACGCTGTCGATCCATGAGAATCTGGTATTGGGAGGGATTACCCTACCGCGGGCGCAGGCGGATATCCGCATCGCAGAAATATATGAAAGATACTCAATCCTGAAAGATCGCAGCCGGGAAAAGGCTGGTGTATTGTCCGGTGGGCAGCGTCAGGTATTGGCAGTGGCCAGGGCACTCTTAAACCAGCCGCGGCTGATCCTTCTGGATGAGCCGACGGCGGGTCTCTCTCCTATGGCCTCTGACGAACTTTTCACTGTTGTCCGCGATTTGGCCAAAGACGGAGCCGCCGTTTTAATGGTGGAACAGAACGCCAAAGCGGCGCTTCGGATTTCAGATAGGGGGTATGTACTTGCTGAAGGGAAAAACCGTATCGGCGGCCCTGCAAAAGAGCTTTTGGAGGATCCAGAAATCGGGAAAATTTTTCTGGGTGTCCGGCGTGAGAAAACCAACAACAGACAAAAAATGGGGGAAAGTTAATGTTCTTGCAACATGTCGCAGACGGTCTTTTAAGCGGGGCGGTCATCGGTCTTGGCGCAATAGGGCTAAGTTTTACGATGAAAATTCTGAGGTTTGCCAACTTCTCTCATTCTGAGCTTTTAACTTGGGGTGCCTATTTCGGGCTGATCTTTTTCACCATTGCCGCGTCGCTTGGTAATGTCTTCGATGCGCCCATTGGGCCACTTTCTTTTGGCTGGGGGATGTTTGTTGCGCTGATTTTTTCAGCGGTCGCGACATCCGCTTTGGCGTTGCTTTTACATAAGCTGGTATTTGAAAAACTGAACCGGGTCGCCGGGCACATGACAATGGTATTTGCCAGCTTTGGGGTGGCTCTTTTGCTGCGCCATATGGTTTTGCTGATTTTTGGGCCGAACCCCATCTACTATTCAAACGAGCTGCAATTCGCGGTTCTGTTGCCCGGTAATGTGCGGGTACTGCCCGATCAGGTTTTTCTTTTGGGCCTAACCATCGTCGTTGTATTTGGGTTGCATCTCTTTATGACACGCAGCCGCACGGGAATTGCCATGCGCGGCGTGTCCGAGAACCCCGATCTGTCACGGGTAGCTGGTGTAAATGTATCGAGTATAATTAACTGGGTCTGGATTATTGGTGCATCACTGGCGTCGGTTGCAGGAGTTTTGTACGGGCTTACGGTCCAACTGCGTCCTGAACTTGGATTCGCGCTGATCCTGCCGTTGTTTGCCGCCGCTATTCTTGGCGGTGCGGGCAGCCTTTATGGGGCGGTTATCGGAGGACTGATTGTTGGCTTGTCTGAAAACCTGTCGGTCATGATTATCCCGACAACCTATAAACCAGCCGTTCCTTTCCTGTTGATTTTGGCAATCCTTTACTTCCGACCCGAGGGCCTATTCGGAGAACGCAAATGATCGGTCTAATTTCATACCTCATTTTTTTCCTAATACTTGCGTTGTCGTTTGGGATCGCTGTGTTGGGGCTGAACCTTCAATGGGGATACACTGGGCTGTTTAACGCTGGAGTAGCTGGTTTTATAGCAATTGGCGGCTATACGATGGCCATTCTGACTGGGCCATCACGTGATGCAGTGTTGGGAGGGTTTGAGATGCCCTTTGTGGTCGGCCTTATAGGGGCAATGATAGCCTCCGGGATTGGGGCTTATATTGTTGGGCTGGCCACGTTGCGGCTTAAAGGTGAATACCTTGCAGTGGCAACATTTGGCATCGCGGTTTCAATTCAGTTGGTCTGCCTGAACTGGGAGTACCTGACAGGTGGTACACTGGGATTGATCGGAATTCCTAATCCGTCCAAAGATCTGGCCACAGGGCCATTGGCGCAGAACGCTGTCTATCTTGGGATAGTTATTGTGATCGGCGGAATTGCGTTCTGGGCGCTGGAGCGGATTGTGAAATCCCCATGGGGCCGGATGCTGAAAGCAATCCGGGAAGACGAAGGGGCAGCGGCATCTCTGGGCAAGAGCCCGGTGCGGGTTAGGTTAGAATCTTTTATTCTTGGATGCATGCTGATGGGGCTGGCTGGCGCTTTGCTGACGGCCTTTATCGGTTACATCAGCCCATCTGATTTCCTTCCGATCGTCACGTTCCAGATATGGACTATGCTGATTGTTGGTGGCAGTGCGAACAATCGCGGGGCGCTTTTGGGCGCGGTATTAGTTTGGGGAGTCTGGACCAGCAGTGGATTCGTGATTTCAAAATTCATCCCGGCGGAAATTCAGGCACAGGGTGGCGCGTTGCAAGCGGTTCTGATCGGCCTGATCCTCGTAGTCACCCTGCTAATGCGCCCGCGCGGCCTGATCGGAGAGGAAAAGCATGTCTCACGCCACGCCAGTCTCTGACCACTCGCTCTGGTGGGATACGGTGGGAGTGGTTCCTGAATGGGACCGGTTTGACTGCGACATTTCGGCTGACGTCTGTGTCGTTGGTGGGGGTTTTAGCGGCTTGACGGCGGCGCTGAAGCTTGTGGAAAGCGGGGCCAGCGTCGTGGTGTTGGAGGCTAAAGAGCCGGGATATGCGGCCTCGGGCCGGAATGCCGGCTTTGTTGTGCCAAACATTGCCAAAGTGGATCCCGACGGCATGCAGTATCTGCTGGGAAAAGAAAAAGGAACGCGGCTGGCGCATGCGATTAGTCGGGGTGGCGAGGGTGTCTTTGGCACAGCTCGGCGGTTGGGAATTGACTGCGACGCGGTGGAAACCGGTTGGATTCAGCCCGCGACCTATCCTGGTATGATAGACACCGTCCACGCGCGTTTTGAGCAATGGAAAAGTTTAGGTCGCCCGGTCGAGTGGCTTGACCGCGTCGAGATTGCCAAAGTTATGGGTTGCGAGCGGTTTGTTGGAGGTTGGATCGACCGGTCTGGCGGTGGCATACACCCGTTGAAATATCTGTTTGGCCTTGGTCTTGCGGTCAGGGACCTGGGCGGCAGTGTATATTCAGAAACCCCGGCCACTGGGTTCCAGCGCAGCGATGGAAAATGGCGGGTAAAGACAAGCCGGGGCGAGGTTCTTGCAGAAACCCTGCTGATTTGCGCAAATGTTTCGACTGGACAGCTTGATATGTCTGCGGGTGCATCACTTATGCCGGCCCGAATATACCAAATGGCGACCAAACCTTTGAGTAAGGCGGATTCAGAACGGTTGACCCCCGGACGGCAGCCTGTTTCTGACGTTCAAAACGATGTTTTCACCTTTCGCATCGATGCCGACAACCGGCTGATCACTGGCGGGATGCCGATATTCCCATGGGATGACGGGCCGGGGATGGGAACCAGGATGGCGCGACGACTTGCAAGTGAACTCGACCTTAACGAAGTCCCCCAGGTCGAAAAGCTCTGGACCGGCGTGGCGGCAGTGACAACGGACTTTCTACCAGGCATCCGGCAAATCGGTCCCGGCGCATTTTCTGGGGTCGCGTGTAACGCGCGCGGTATAGCATCTACGCATGTCCTTGGAAACGACCTAGCAGCTCTTGCCCTTAAGGGCGACCAAGCACGAGATCTGACGGCGATCCCAGTGCGGGAAATCGCTGCAGCACCTTTCAGACGTCTCGCCCCGCTGGCGACACGTAGTTGGTTGTGGTGGGGCCGCCGCAGAGACCGAATTTTAGCAAGGAATGCCAAAACAGAAATTGGAAATTGTCGTCATGTTGAAATGAGCGGTAACACGCTCGAAGAAATGCGGATTCCGATCAAGACGACAGAGAAGAACCCGCAAAACAATCAAAGGAGAGAATAATGTTTAGAAAAAGCATGATATCGGCACTGTTTGTTGCCGCAATAACCTTAGGAGGAGTCGGTTCAGCCTCAGCCTCCGAATGTACCGTGAAGCTTGGCGCTATCCTGCCCGTTAGTGGACCGATGGGCCAAGTCGGAGAACGGATTTCCGCGACGGGTCAGTTCGCGGTTGATCAGTTCAACGAAGCGGGCGGCGTCAAAGGCTGTGACGTAAAATACGTTTTGCGGGACACGCAAGGCCAGTCCACTATTGGTGTCGATGCTGCAAAAAGCCTTGTCGATATCGAAGGTGTTCAGGCACTGATTGGCGCTGTTTCGTCGGGCGTCAGCTTGCCGGTTTTGACATCGGTTTCGGTTCCATCAAAAATCACACAGGTTTCGTGCTGCTCATCCTCGGAAAGCTTCACGGCACTTGCCAAAGAAGGGAAAACTGATGGCTACTGGTTCCGAACATATGCTACTAACCGAAGCCAGGCGGCAATGGGCGCTTTGTTGACCACCAACAGCGGTTTCAAGAATACTGCGGTGATCTATGTGAACACAGATTTCGGTGTTGGTCTTGCAAAACGTTATGCTGCGGATATTGTCAAACTTGGTGGGTCTATCTCCAGCATGGTTGCCTATAACGAAAGCCAGCAAAGCTATCGCGCAGAGGTCACAACGGCGCTGCAAGGGGACCCGGATTCGCTTTTCCTTGTTGCGTTTCCGGTTGATGGTTCGACCCTTACCCGCGAATGGCTAGCCCTTGGCGGTACAGGCAATCTTATCGTGAACAACTCGTTGCGGTCTTCGGACTACTTTGAAGCGGTTGGCTCAAAACACCTGCAAAAATTGCAAGGTTACGACTCGGCTCAGCCACGGATTCCGTCGGTTGCAAACTTCAACGAGATGTTTGAAGAACGTTTTGACGGTCCACCGAACGGTCCAGGTCTGCACTCGGTCTATGATGCGGTAACGGTTGTTCTGCTTGCGATGGAAGCGTCCGACGAAATTACTGGTGAAAACATCCGCGACAATATCCGCATTGTTACTGCGGCTGATGGCGAAGAGGTTTATCCGGGTCCGGAAGGTATCAAGCGCGCCAAGGAATTGTTGGCAGCCGGTAAATCCATCCGTTATGTGGGTGCAACCGGTGGCCTGCAATTCGACAAAAATGGCGATGTTCAGGCACCCAAAATGACGTGGAAGCTTGTAGGCGACGAAAACGTCGAAACCGGATACTTCACGACTGAGGAAATTGCGGACTTGATCAAAAAACTTGACGATTAAGAGGAATAACTTTTATATGCAGGAGCGCGTTTTAAAAGAGCGCTCCTGTCCTTCTTAGAACAAGGGTCACCCAAGATGACTTCGAAACGAACACATGTTTTCAGCGGCTCAATCTATGAAGAGTTGGCAGGCTATGCACGGGCCGTGGTCGTGGATGACTGGATTTTCGTTTCCGGCACAGTCGGCGTTGATTTCGAAACTGGCCAAATGGCCGAAGGTTCTGAAACTCAGACATCAACGGCATTGGACACCATCGAAAAAGCATTGTTAGAGGCCGAGTCTGGTCTGCACGATATTGTTCGTGTTCGGGTCTACGTTCCTGATCCCGAGGACGTTATGGTAATTTCAGGAGTACTGAAGGCCCGCGTCGGCTTTACCTATCCGACCAACACCACGATCTGCTCACCGCTTGCAGTTCCTGGTGCGAAAGTCGAGATTGAAGTCGAGGCTATCCGCGGTTCCGGCACAGCCAAGTAGCGGTGTTGCTATGTGGGCGCTGTCGCAAACTTTTTGGACTGATCGCTTTGAACCAAAACTTTAATCATGTTGTGGGAACAAACCGTCGAGCTGGATTCCAACATGATTTTCTCCAAAGGAAGGGCCGTGTTGCATCGCAACCAAGTTAGAATTTTGCGAGGGAGCCATTTTTTTGTTTGTCGCAAAACGGCCCTGTCCATGGTTTTCAAGTTAATGATGCCAGCCAAGAAAAAATGGCGAAAGCTCAGCAGCACGAATCGACTGCCCGAAGTCATTCAAGGGGTTGAGTTCAAAGACGGAATCAAGCTTTTGAAAAAGTCACTTAATCAAGCTGTTACTCGCTTTTGGGCATAACTCATTACGCGTTGGCCCACACCGATGACGAGCGAATTTCGAAAATGTTTAATATGTTAGCCGAAATCACTCTAGATCAATAAATTATCGTTTGGAGTTGTCGAAGGCGTGCATTTTCTGATCTTGGTGGGGAGCATGCATTTATTATTGAAGTCAATGAAAGTGCCAAGGCTTCCAGTAATGATGTATGTTTAATTTTCTCACTTACTTATAATGTGTTCGGCCAAAGTTTAATCCAGCTCCCGCAACCAACAAAAATAACGCTGGCTCAATGAGTTAGCGTTTTTTGCGTTTTAGGCCCTAGCTTTTAATATGATATAATTATCGCTACTCTTTACTCTTCCCTTATCTATCAACTGCTATTATCTGTTTGATAATCTAGTAATATTTTGTCTGGAGATGAGAATTATGAATTGGAATGCAAAAAACCAAAAAAATAAGGCTGTCATATGGAACTATTGGCAAAGAATGAACAATGCAAAGCCCAATGACATAAAAGGAATTTGTGAGAAGGCATTTAATCAAGATATTAACTGGAATGGTTCACAACCTTTTAATCAGCTGCTCGGAATTGATGCGCTTATTTCTAAATTTTGGGAACCATTACTTAGAGCTTTTCCTGACATACAACGTATTCCTCAAATTCTTTTAGGTGGTTTGTCTAGAGATGAAGAGTGGGTCTCTGGATATGGTTATTTGACTGGTACGTTTGTAAATGATTGGCTTGGTATTCCTGCAACAGGCAGAAAAACAAACATAAATTTTGGTCAGTTTTTTGTGATGCGTGACGAAAAGATTGTCGAGAGTTATGTTATTTTTGATATTCTAAGCGTCATGAGGCAGGCAGGCTTCCAAGTACTACCTCCAGCATTTGGTCAGGAGGGTGGAAAAGTATTAAAACCTCGTGGAAATGGAATTCTCTTAACAGAACAAGATGATCTTGAAAGTCGTAAGACAATGCAATTAGTTCAAGCAATGGCAACTAGCATGGGCTGGTATAATAGAAGTCGTGATATGGAAAATATGGATACTATGCAACATCACCACTTTTGGCACCCAGATTTTCATTGGATGGGACCAACTGGCATTGGCTCCTCACATAACATTGAAGAATATAAAGATTTTCATCAGAGACCATGGGTTCTTGGTTATGGTGATCGCGACCTAAATGAAGAATCTGGTGGACGTTTCATGGGATGGTATGCTGAGGGTCAATATGGAGCACTTGGTATTTGGGATTCTAAATACTCGTTGCATAATGGGGAGTATCAAGGTGTTGCAGCCACTAAAAAAATGATGACACTTCGAGATTTTGACTGGTACAGACGAGAAGGTGATTATCTTATTCAGAATTGGGTTCCAATGGATCTGATTGATCTTTTTTTGCAGATGGATGTGGATCTTTTTGACCGCATGCATCGTCAGCACGAGCTTAGAAAGCAAGGTATAAACTGGTGGGATCTCCCTGTTAATGACTTTAAAAGGAACCCATAGTCGAAATTTTAAAAGTTTAGAAGCTATTCCCGCAACAAACAACAATTAAGGCTATTCAATAGGTTGCCTTTTAATGCCTGTTTTCGAATCACCTGCTTTGTTCTAAAGGCTCTATTATCCTTATCTTGGATAGCTTAAGTTAAACGTTAAGCTTATAATGTTTTTTTGGAGATAAATATATTTGATTGTTCAAAAAGCATGGTCTTTCTATCTTTATCCATTTTATCCAAGGATTTAGTAAGTATTGCTAGCCTGGGGTTTTTCTTAAAAAAATCTTGATTATCGTACATGAATTTCCAATACAAACCATCTACAACGTCACACCAATCAGCTTTTTTATAATTACTCATTTTTAAGAAATAGTTAGAGCCACAAGAATAAGGTTTAGTTGCAAATATTCCTCCATCAGCAAAAGTAGCCATTCCGTAAATATTGGGAACCATAACCCATTCCGATGAGTCAACAAACATTTCCATGAACCACTTATATATTTCTTTAGGATGAATTCGCGTAAGTTCATAAGATTGCTTATAATCATTAGTCTTGGAATATGGTGAGTGAACCCAAAGTTTATGCAGTCTTTGATAGCATCATCCAAAGGCTCTATACCAGTAGTACCATCATACCAGTGGCTTGTTAATTTTCCATAATGGCCAAAGAAGTTGGACTGTTCTTGCTCTTTGCCTCTCGTTTGGTAAATACCTCTAATAAATTCCCGCCAACCTATTATTTGTCTAATGAATCCTTCTAAAGAATTCAAAGGTATTTGATTTTTTTTTGCATAGTTTAATGCTTTATGGATTACCTCATTAGGCGTTACTAGGCCTATGTTTAGGATTGGACTTAGGGCACTGTGAAAAATGAAATTGTTTCCAGCTTTGATGGCATCTTCAAATTGGCCAAAATTATGAAATCTATTATCAAAAAAATTATCTAACCAAGCTAACGCATCTTTCCTGTTGGTAGGCATCCAGAGATTACTTAATGACCCTGGATGACCTTTGAATAATGTGTCTATTTTCGAAGTAAGATTTTTGGTATATTTTGACTCATTTGGACTGGGTACAGACGGTATGGAAATATTTTTTGGTAGTTTTTTTCTGTTGTCTTCATCAAAAGACCATTTGCCTCCAACTGGCTTATTATCAGAATCAAGTAGAATTTTAAGATTTAAACGTGCTGTCTTATAAAATGATCCCATTCTTAAATTACGTTGGTCAGAAAACCCGTTAAAGGTTTCTTTACTAAATATGAACATTGGCGAAGGATGTTCTAAAAAAGTAGCATGACTTTTAGATTTATAATTTTCAAATTCTTGACAGAAAGTTTTATCGATAATTTCAAAAAAATTTATAGTTGTAATTTTATGTTTCAGTAATGTTTTGTGCAAAACTTCCATAAAGGGGGAAGTAAAAGTATGATCATCAATCGAATGGTAAATAACCTGGTATCCGTTATCAATCAGCTCATCCCTATACTCGCGCATTGCTATAAAGAACATTAGAATCTTTAACTTGTGGTGAAGGTAATCCGTGGTTAAACCTAGGTCCTCTTTCATGAAGATAGTTTTGCAACCGATTTTGTTGATTTTTTCAATTGGAAATAATTGATTTCCTAAGATTACTAATAAATTATTTTTTGTCATTAAAGAAATTCTATAAATTAAGTTTTATTTATGATTTAAAAATGATTTTCTTTTTTTAAGTAAGCTACTGAATGATCATCGAAATCATATTCACCTACTGGTTCAAATCCATTTTTATAATGAAAGTTTAATGAAACCTGGTTGATTGGTTTGGTATTAACTTCACAACAGATTGGTAATTGTTCTAGGGCTGATAATTTGTATAATTTTTCATATAAACTTGACCCAAGCCCCTTATTTGCGTGACCTCCCTTTATGGCAATTCTGTCGACATACATAAATTTATCTTCTCGCTCATTAAAATATTTATAATTTAATGAATGATATTCTGATAGCTCTCTAAAGCAGACCATAAAGCCTACAATCTCATCAGCACTTAATACATATATACAAATGTGGCTCAGTTTGATTAATTTTGCTAATTCTAATTCTGAAGATAAACTTCCTAAGTTGGGTACATTATCTTGATTAAGTGAGTAAAGTTGTTTTAGAATCTTATTTTCAGGCGTGGTACCAACTTTTATAGTTTTCATAGTAGGGCTCATTTTAATCAACTGGCATAGTGTCAGATAAGCTTTTCCGATCTTTAATACTTGTATACCAAGTAAACAGTTTTGGATGAGTTTTTTGCCAGTTAATATTTTTATGCCTAAAATCAAGATAATCTAAAGAGATTGCCACACTTAGGCTGCCCATATTGATACCTTTTTCTAATTCGCAGATATTATTTTCAAAATATAGTAGCGTACGAGTGATTTTTAATAACTGAGCATCAACCCACTCTTGAACCCTTAGGTGTTCAGCTCTAACTCTGACTTCATAAATTAGTAAAACAGCGGCTTCCAATATCCCATCAGCTAGTGCTTCGAGGCGTAATGCATCCCAAATATTGTCACCTTCAGGGTAAAGCCTTATTCCATGGTTATTATGGTTCATCTCATCGATATATCTGCAAATAAATTTACTATCGATAATAGAAGAGCCGTTTGGCAATAATAATGTAGGTATTTTTCCTAAGGGATTTGCCGCTGGAACGATTTCCCCTGGAGCCATTGGTCCTATTTTGACTTCTTCTAATTCCACATCATTAATCTGGTTTGTTTCGATTAATGCTACTAATGCTTTTCGGGCGAATGGTGATGGACGACTATAATACAATCTCATTGAATTAGTTCCTACAGGTTGTGTAGATTTCTCATAATAGCTTATTTAGGAAAGGTATATAATAAAACTTAACCAAACCTTGGTTCTTAAATTATTAGTTACTGATTAGGGCTTCATAAGCAAAAATTCCTGGATGCCCACCAGTATGTATATATAATTTTTTAACATTATTTTTAAAATCATTTTGTTGGGCTAATTTAATAAGTGAGCATCTATACCTGCAATTAGCAAGCTAGTATCTACTTTTTTCCGACCACAGAAAGAACATTCTAAAACCTCTTTTGACATGAATTGCTTTTTGTATTATCCTCTTTTATCAGTAAGAATTTTTTCAGCACCAATTGTTATATTTGAATTTATTAATTTTAATAATTTTTTAACTACTTTTATCACTCGTTCTTTTTGTTCTTCTTTGTTACGTCGAACACATATTCCAAATACTGGAATCTTTAAATTCTCTAGTGCTAAGCCGACTAAAATTCCAGCGTGTGTCGAAGCTGTACCAGACGCAGTTACGATCCCATCAAATTTTATGTCTTGCGTTCTACACTGTATTAAAATTTCTCTAATAGCGTCTATATAACCAAGTGCGCCAATAGGGTCATGATTTGGTGACAAATTAATGATATAAGGTTTTTTCCCTATACCTTCATAATATTTTGAAATCTTTATTAGCTCCTTATCTGCTGCGTCTTCACCTTTATTTGCACCTTCAGGAAAAAAGGATACTTTTGCTCCAAATATTTTGTAAAGTAATACGTTCCCATTTTTGTGATAAGTTTCATTCATTTCTGACACACGATTTTCTGTTTGAATATGGCAATCAATCCCTAATTTAGCAGCAGCAGCAGCAGCGCTTCTGCAATAGTTTGATTGTACAGCGCCAGTTATAATTATTTGGTCACAGCCTTTAGAAACGGCTTCACCTAAAATAAACTCAAGTGGTCTAGTTTTGTTTCCACCCATAGCTAGGCCAGTAAGATCATCACGTTTAATGAATAATTTGGTAAATTTATTTGTATTTTTATTTAATAAACTTGTTAGATTAGGTAAATTCTCTAAAGGTGTGTCGTTACTAAGTAAGGAAACTCTTGGAAAACCGTTCAGCGCGGCTATTATATTGTTCGGATATTTATACAATTTTAGATCTTTTTTTTATGGCTTTTTAGCCTTAAATGCACTTTTCCTATTTGGGTAACATGTTTTGCAAATTTGGCACACACATCCAAAGCAGCTTCTTGCTGTGCAAAACTCTCTACCATAAAAAATAATTTGTAAATGGAGTTTATTCCATGAATTACGTGGGAAAAGTTTCCTTAGATCCAGCTCAGTTTGTTTGACATTTTTACCGTTAGTTAATCCCCAACGCTGAGCCAAACGATGTATATGAGTATCTACAGGAAATGCTGGCTGGCCAAAACCTTGAGAGATGACAACACTAGCAGTTTTATGTCCTACACCTGGTAAGGTTTCCAAAGCGTTTATATCATTGGGAACTTCACCATCATACTTTTCAACTAATATTAGTGACAAATTATGAATAGCCTTGGATTTTTGTGGAGCCAGTCCACAAGGGCGAATTATATTGTAAATTTCATCAGTATCTACATCTTGCATATCAAAAGGATTATTTGCAATTGAGAATAAAGAGGGTGTTACTTTGTTCACGCGTTCATCTGTGCATTGAGCACTTAACAAAACAGCAATTAATAATTCAAAGTTGTTAGAGTGAGTAAGTGGAATAGGTGTTTCTTTATAATGAAAATTTAAATCTTTATCAAGAGTTACTTTATCTTTTTTTAACATTTTTAATATTTCTTGATAAATCATTTATTAATTTATTGTGTATAACAGAATCTCAATAATGATTGTAAGATTAAATTGTACTGTCACAGGTATCATTATTAAATGTAATTGCTTGATATTTGAAGATTAATACAAGAATGTTAATCTGGTAGAGTATTATAAATATGTTAATTAGCAGATAACTGATAAATCTATAAGGATATCCTTTAAAGGACTACTGGAGCTTGATAGGATATAATAAGAACAATTAAATTTTAATATTCAAGGCTAGTTAATGCAACTTTCTGATAATCCAATAACGCCAGTCTTGAGAAAAAAAGCAATGGCTATTCGTGAGTATAGTCTTGAGAGTTTAATTCGCAAAAAAAACCGTAAAAGCTCGCTTATATTTAGTTTAGATGATTTAAAGATTGATTTGACACGAAACTATATAACGGAAGATATATTAAAAGATTTATTGGATTTAGCTAGAAGTGCTAATGTTTCAAAAAAAATCCAAACACTTCTGGATGGAAAAATAATTAATACTTCAGAAAACCTAGCAGTAGAGCATATAGGATTGCGCAATCCGAATAGGTTTACTTCTCAGGAATGGATCAGGTTGGAAAGGTTTGTTTCAAAAACGAGACAGGGAAATAGATTTAAATCGATAATAAACATTGGTATTGGTGGTTCTGATTTAGGCTCATCAGCTGCCGCAGAAATTCTGAAGAATTATATTACTGGACTTGACTTGTATTTTGTTTCTAGCGTTGATCTGACGCATATATCTGAAATTTTATCCTCATGCGACCCTACATCTACTTTAGTTATCATATCTTCAAAATCATTTAATACCGTTGAAGTCTTAGAGAATGCAAAGATAGTGCAGAAATGGCTTTTGGATAGTGGCGTTCAGTATGAGAAATCAATGGTTGCGGTTACTGCTTTTCCAAAGAAAGCTATTTCGTGGGGTATTTCACCGGACCAAGTTTTTGACGTATCGAAAAGTATTGGAGGTAGATTTTCAGTTTGGTCATCGTTTGGATTACCTTTGATACTGGGGCTTGGCATTGAAAATTTTAAGAAGTTTTTAGAAGGTGGCTATCTTGGAAAGTTTGCAGAAACATCATTTGAAACTGACCCTCCCTATGCTATTAGCACTTTTAAGAATTTGGAATCGTAATTTTCTTGAACGTAGAGCACATGCCATTTTACCGTATGAGTTTGGATTAAAAAAGTTTATTTCTTGGGTTCAGCAATTGGAAATGGAGAGTAATGGGAAAAGTGTTGATCTGCAGGGTTCGGCTCTTAAAATGCCTGCAGCGCCACTGATTTGGGGTGATATGGGGTCAAACTGGCAGCATAGTTTTGGACAGTTTTTGATGCAAGGTGTCGAGACTAATCCAGTAGATATACTTTTTACCAGAAGATCAGATTTAGAAAGTGGTCCGGTGGATCACAAAAGAAGTCATCAATTCTTATTATCAAATGCGTTGGCTCAGGCAAATGTATTGGCATTTGGCTCATCAGATCACTTAGATGCGCATAAGAACTGTGAGGGTAATAGGCCTTCTAATTTAATTAGTTGGGAGGTAACATCTCCTTATGCTATTGGCAGGTTGTTGGCTTTATATGAATATATCACAATCGTGTGTGGATTTATTTGGGATATCAATAGCTTTGATCAGTGGGGCGTTGAAGGTGGTAAAAGACTAGCCCAAGAATTAATGAATGTTGCATATGGTATATAATAAAAGATGGATAACTCAGCTTAAATAAAATTTATAAACTGGATGCTTTTTTGAATGCAGTCCTAGCTGTTAACCTTTCGATATATGTTTTTAGGTTTGGTTTGTCAGAAATGTCAGCACCAAGCCTGCTTGCCATTATTACAGCATGTCCTGTCATTAAGTCTGCTGCAGAAAAATCCCCTGCAAGATAATTTCTTCCAGACAAGTGAGAGTCAACAGCAGTCAGCATTTGTCCCAATAGTTTAGTTGCTCTTTTCACATTAATTTCATACCTGACATTTACAAATCGTTTCAACTACAATTATGCTCAAACGGTGGCATAATCATGCCTTCAGCATAATGGAACCATTGGAGGTAATTGGCAAATTCTGGATCATTACTTAAAGGCGCTAATTTTAGATTTTTATTTTTTTCCAAAATATACTGAATAATAGCACCTGATTCAAATATTTTAATAGAGCCATCTTCAAGTGTGGGCACTCGGCCCATGGGATGTAGTTTCAAATACTCGGGAGATCTCATCTCCTTGCCACCCAGGTCAAATCTTCTAATTTGATAATCTAAACCTAGTTCTTCAAATAGCCAGGCCACTCTTACTGCTCTGCTGTTTCTTGCGAAGTGTAGCTTCATGTTTTAATTAATCCTATCTCAGGCAACGATTATTTTATGATCTGATCTGATCTGATCAGATCTTAATTATAATTAAATTAAATACTATTGTTATAAAATGTCAATAAATGCTAGATTCTCATAAGGATTGGTGAGAATTTTCACTAATACTATGTCTTTGAATAATAATTTTATTAGGAATTGTAAAATGGTTAAAGAAGGATGGGTAATAAAAGAAAATCATGGTGATGGGATTGTTAGTTTAACGATGGACTGCGCCCCAGTAAATGCTTTAACTTCTGAGAATCTGATGTATCTGGTTAAATTACTCACAGAATTGGAAGCTGATACTTCTGTAAGATCATTAGTAATCAATAGTTCATTTAAAGTTTTCTCTGCAGGAATTAATCTGAAAGATGCTCAAAACTTTAGTGCAGTTGAGCAGCACGCGATGGTGAAAGGTTTGAATTTGACTTTTTCCAAACTGTTTCAGTTTTCAAAACCGATTATAGTTGCAGCTGAGGGAGCCGCAATTGCTGGAGGGTTTTTCTTCATCTTAACAAGTGACTATCGAGTTGCTGGACCAAAAAGTATGTATGGATTAGCTGAGGCTAGGGTTGGAGTGGATTTCCCTCAGCCACTTCTTGAAATTGCTAGGTCCATGTTAGGTCCAGCTGAGTTGCGTAGGTTAATGCAGAGTGGAAACCCTATAAGAGCAGAACAGGCTCTAAATTGTGGTGTTATTGATGAAATTGCTGATTTGGGTGAGGCTTTCAGTAGAGCGTTAATCGTTGCAAAAGATTATGCCAATATACCTAAAAATACCTATGGACGGATAAAAAGGCAAATACGTGGAATTTCAATCGACAAGATTAATGAATTAATGAAAGATGACTCAGGCGTACCAAAAGATGGTTGGTATGGTGATGAAACTAAGGCTGCCATGAATGCTATGCTTAAATAGGTTAAGTGCTACTTAAGCAGGGCGTTTGGATTTAGGGCTTTCATCCATTAAGCCTATCAATTCTTGGTTCATTGATAATGATAATTTGGCCTTGATACCGCTATAATTAAGATCATCCCATAGATTATTAGTTTCAGAAGGATCAATGGTCAAATCGTATAATTCCCCCCAATCCTGATCCAAATAGATATTAAATTTGTATGAACTTGTTATTATTGTTCGCACTCTGGCAGGAGTTTCAAAGCCTAATCGAGCACCACCATCATTATATTCTATTAATAAATGTTCTCGTGTGAAGACCTCACCTTGGATAGATGGTATCAAAGATTTTCCCTTCATGCCGTTAAAAGGAGCTATACCAGCACGATCCAAAATTGTGGTAGAAATATCGATTGTTGAAGCTAGATCATCTGAAGTTTGCCTTGTTTCATTTTGAGGATCAGACCAAATAAAAGGAACATTAGTCACAGAATTAAATGGTAGAGCACCTTTTAATAGCATATTAAAGTCTCCCAAATAATCCCCATGATCAGAATTGAAACAAACAATTGTATTTTCGGCTTGGTCACTATTATTTAAAACACTCATAATGTCACCTATCGCATCATCTACCATTGAGATCATCCCACCAGTCAAGGCCATGGCTTGTTTAATTTTTTCATTATCTAGCATCATGGCTGTTTGAGGACTGAATTGGCCAGAGTCATTTTTCCAATTATCGTATAGCCATTTCATTGGAGGCGTTGGGTTTTTGTGAGCTTCATAAGGTAAATTAACGTTAAAGTCTTCAGGCGAGTACATATCCCAGTATTTACCTGGAGGGTTGAAAGGATGGTGGGGGTCTGGAAATGAAACAAAAAGAAAAAATGGATCTTCATCTTTATAATGATTTTTTAAGTAATTAATTGTTTGGTTTTTTATATAAGAGGTCGGGTAAAGTTCCTCAGAAATTGGAGTTCTATAGGCCTGTGGACACGAATAATTATGAGGTAATTCATTATCGTTATTTTGCAATGATTCCCAATTGGGGGCATTTTTGCGGAACCACTGTCTATAATGTCCGCCACAACGATCACCATGCGAAGTAACCATATCAACGTGCTGATATCCATAATAGGGTGTTATAAACTGGTATCTTCCATCAGCTAAATATTGACCAGGTTCTTCCTGTTCGAAATTGCCAATCTCAGGTTTCCATGCTTCTTTTATGGGACCAATTTTTTTGGAATTTTTATAATAAGGCTCTTGGTCAGTAAAAGGTTGTATATGACTTTTCCCAATCGTAGCGGTTCGGTATCCAGATGAAGCTAAGACGTCAACAAATGTATTTGCTCTGAGTGGTAGAGTGCACCCATTATATCTTAAGCCATGTTGGCTAGGGTATCTGCCTGTTAATAATGAGGCTCTATTGGGCATGCAAACAGGTGAAGCAACATGAAAATTATTAAAACGGGTTCCCGATGAGGCAATTTCATCAATATTTGGCGTTTTAATGACTGGATGCCCGTAACAGCCCAACCAATCTGCCCGATGTTGATCTGTAATAAATATAATAAAGTTTGGTCTCTTTTTCATAAATAGTCCATTTAGTTGAGTGTTATTTTTGAGCTTCTATCACCATATTAGTTGCATTTTTATAAACTATTTTTGCATTTTTAAACCCAGCTTCCAACAAAATATCTATAAGTTTTTTTGGTCCAGCTTGAGCGCCAAGAGCAAGACCCACCTCTTGTGATTTTGAAGTGGGCACACAGCCCATCGTTGAAAATGAATAATACATTTGTCCAATCGTATTGAAGTTTTCGGTTGGACTATCTGAAGCAGTAGGTTCAATTAATATTATGAAACCATCTTTTGATAGATGTTGATAGGCATACTTAGCTGCTCCAAGAGGATCCCCCATATCATGGAGACAATCAAAGAATGCTAATAGATCAAATTCACCTACGTAGCTTTTTGCATCCGATACGCTATAAGAAATTTTATCGTCTAGATCGGCATCAATGGCGTATTTTTTCGCAGATTTTATTGAGGGTTCATGAATATCAAATCCAGAAATTTTAGCAGTCGGAAATGCTTCGGCTATCATGAGCGTTGATAACCCAAAGCCGCAACCAATATCAGCAAACTTCCCTCCGTTTTCCAAGATTTCTGTTGCTCTTGAGAGTTTAGGAAGCCATTTTTGAATTAAATTTGAGGAATATGAGGGCCGAAAAAAACGAGCGGTACCTTGAAATATGCATGGATGAGATTCCCCATAGGGGACCCCTTCACCAGTTTCGAATGCTTTTTTAACTTTTTCAATATTGTGAATATTGCCAGAAAGAACATCATATGCACCAATCATTAGTGCAGGACTATCTTCATTGGCAAATACAGCCTGTTGTTCGGGATTTAAGTGGAACCTAATTAACTCACTATCATGAGAGCAAAAGCCAGCAGCACACATCGCGTTGAGCCATTCTTTGCAATATCTTTGATCAATTTTTGCAGCGCTGCTGAATTCTTCTACTGTGTATGGCCCACCATCTGCCAGTTTTTTGAATAATCCCAACTCATCTCCTATACGCATTAATGGAATAATTGCACCAGCAGCAACATTTTGCATAATTTTCCATTGGAGCTTTTTTAGTGAATCTACATTAATATTCTGTTCAAGCATTTTAACCCCTTAAATTCTTTGCTAATGTTTTCTTTAATCAAATATTAAGATGAAACATTAAAAAGCAATACAAAAATCAATATAATGAAAATATTTTAAATTATGAAGGAGCTTTAATGGCCCAAGAAATAGTCAAAAGTACAAAATCTTTAATTGCCGAGGCAAATAAAATTGTCGAAACTATATCAATAGAAGAGGCAAAGAAAATTGTTTCGAGCGAAAAACATATACTAATTGATTTACGTGATATTAGAGAATTAAAAAGAGAAGGAAAGATACCAGGAGCTTTTTCATGTCCACGAGGAATGCTTGAGTTTTGGATCGATCCAGAAAGTCCTTATCATAAAGAAATATTTAATCAGGATAAAACTTATGTGTTTTATTGTGCCAGCGCTTGGCGTTCTGCGTTGAGTGCTAAAACAGCTATGGATATGGGCTTAAAACCCGTTCTTCATATTGAAGGTGGTTTTATGGCTTGGAAAAAGGCTGATGGAGATGTTGAAACGTTAGATTGATTGTAGTTATTATCGATTTGTTGATTTAAATTTTTCCATCAAATAAGGGCCTGATTTAACTGGCGGGTATTTTGGTAATTCACCATCTTGTAAGCAGCAAGAAAGACATTGTATTTCTGCGTTCCAATTTGGTTGATGAAAGTAGGCTAACGATTGTCGCTTATTTGTAGATCCTTTGTTTACAACTCGGTGAAGTGTGGAAATCCAGCGATCATTAGTCCATCTAGCCATGAGATCCCCTATATTAATTATAAATGTGTTTGGAATTGCAGGCACCAGTTCCCATTGCCCGCTTAGAGTCAGAATTTCCAAACCCACCGAATTCTCTTCAGGTAATAAGATGGTTAAACTCCCGTAATCGCTATGTGCTCCAGCTCTCAATTGTCCAATTTCAGGTGGCTTTTTTTGTGCAGGATAATTGAGGGCTCTTAAAGCGGAAATTGGTTGATCTATGTATGGATCAAAAAACTTTTCCTCTAACCTTAAAGCAGTTGCAAATAATTGCATTATTTTAGATGCTAAAATTTCCATTTGTTGATAGTATGCTATCCAAGCAGATTTAAATTCTACTGGAGAGTTTGGCCAAATCGTGTCGGCATAACAAAATGACAAAGCATCACTATCAGTAATGTTTGCTGGTGTTAAAATAGGACCCCCATTAAAGCTTTCTTTTAAATCTGGAGGTGTGTTCATGCCTTGTGACGCAGCTAAGGCTTCTTTTCCAGGGCCCAAATACCCATATGGATAGCCATCAAAAGGTGCTTTTGATTCATTCTTCTTATTATCTGAGAGTAAAAAAAATCTTTCTGTAGCATTCCAAATACCATCTATTACTGATTGCTCAATACCATGGTTTTTTATTGCCAAGAAACCACTGTTTCGACAAATCGCATCTACTTCTTGGCTATAATTATCCTTTTCAATTTTATTGCTATTAAAATACTTTTCAATATCGACTATTGGAAATTTTGCCAAAACTTTCTCCTTAAGCTACGTAAAAAATGAATATAAAATATTTTTGCATAAAATGGTGTTTACGAGGTAGCATAAATTTGGTTACTTTTAATTATTATAAATAATTTAATATGTAGAATTGGATAATTCATGTCAAACTGGAAAAGCTTTCTTGATAAAGAACAGGACCGTTTTTTATCAGAGTTAATAGAGTTTGTTAAAATCCCTTCAGTTTCAGCCTCTTCAGAATTTGAGAAGGATGTTGTGGATGCAGCTAACTGGGTTGCAACCAGAATCACTCATGCGGGTGGTGAGAATGTTGAGGTTATGCAAACAGGTGGACACCCTTGTGTTTATGCAGATTGGATGCATGCAGGTGATGAAAAACCTACTGTTCTCATTTATGGACATTTTGATGTACAACCTGCTGACCCTTACGATTTATGGGACACTCCCCCATTTGAGCCAGAAATACGTGATGGTAAGGTTTTTGGAAGAGGCGCTTCTGACGATAAGGGTGGAATGCTGATACCGATTATTTCATTTGAGGCAATAAAAAAAACCACAGGAAAACTGCCAGTCAATGTGAAATTTTTATTTGAAGGGCAGGAAGAGATTGGATCTCCACAACTACCAGAATTTATTGCTAAAAACCGTCAGAAACTATCTTGCGATATGATTTTTTCTTCTGATGGACTACAGTGGACCGCAGATGAACCAAACTTGGTAACTGGTCTGAAAGGATTGGTGGGTGCGGAAATAAAGATTATTGGTCCTATGACTGATCAACACTCTGGTTTACATGGTGGCGCTATAGCGAACCCGTTAATGGCACTAAGTCAATTGGTAGCCTCAATGAAAGATAGCAATGGTAAAATCACTATTGATGGATTTTATGATGATGTGTTGGAGCTTAGTGATGAAGAGAGAGCAGATATTGCCAGGGTGCCTTATGACGAAGAAGCTTATATAAAAGAGCTAAAGGTTACTGGGTTGCATGGTGAAGAAGGGTACTCAACCAGAGAACGACTTTGGGCTAGGCCTACGCTAGATGTGAATGGTATTTTTGGTGGATACCAAGGTATGGGCAGTAAAACGGTCCATCCGTCAGAGGCTAGCGTTAAAATTACATGTCGATTAGTTTCCAACCAAAGCCCAGAAGTAATTTATAATCTTATTTGTAGGCACGTGGATAAACATTTACCAGCTGGTGTTAAATCAGAAGTTCAGCAACTAGCTGGTAGTGCAGACCCATTTGTTATGCCTCGCAGCCACAATGCAAATCAGGTGGCTAGGGAGATTCTAGAGGAGGTTTATGATATGGAGCCGTATGTGACACGACTTGGAGGTTCCATTCCTATTATGACAATTTTCTTAAAAGAGTTGGGCGTATATGGAACAATGTTTGGTTTTTCGGTAGGTGATGAAAATCTGCATGCTCCAAATGAATTTTTCCGACTGAAAAATTTTATAAGGGGTCAGGAAGCTTATTGTAAGTTATTTGAGCGATTAGGTGGAAAGTCTTTTTAGTAGAGGTTTAGTTTTATTTAGGCCACTCGTTATATTTTTGCATTACGTCTTTTAATAGAATGCAATCATCAGTCATTATACCATCAACATTAAGCTCAATAAGCTTTTTCATTATGGATGGATCATTTATTGTCCAAAAATGAATCCGAATCCCCAGTTGATCAGCATATTTTAAAATTTTTCTGGTAATAAGGGAAATACCAAATTGCTTGATTGGCAGTTGAATACACTGTGAGGTGAAGTTTTGCTTGATACCAAGCTGAGCGCCTACAAAAAATTTAATTACATTACTGGTACCCATACTATGGCATGTTTCTGGGCCAAGCTCGTTAATAATCACATTTATCCGTGCATTATTAAAACTACCAATGCAGACTTGGGTACTAAACTGCATTTTCTTTATCGTATTTGCAATCGGTGTAGTTGCCTCCCAGGTTTTTGCATCTAGGTTAAATAAACCTTCAGGAAACTCTTCAATGATACTTGAAAGTCGCGGTATTATGGATGAAGTATTTATTTTTATACTTATCAATATCAGTATCTTTTAAGTCACTTATCCTCAAATTTTCCCCGGTTAATCGTTCTAAAGTGTCATCGTGAAAAATATAGGCTGTCCCATCTTTTGACCCATGCACATCTGTCTCTAATACTTTATAACCTAAATCCAATGCTTTTCTAAATGATTCAATGCTGTTCTCGTTTGCGAGCAAGCTCGCTCCCCTGTGAGCGATTGGTACTATGTTTGTACTGTTGATATATTCTAAAAAACTGTGAGAAGATATTGACATAAAAATTACTATCTAAATAAAATTAACCTTTATAAAACCCAACGGTATCTCCACTAGTTGTAACCCCAAGTCCGTTTAAAAGTCTATTAACATAGTTAAAATATCCAATGATCTGGTTCAGTTCGAGAATTTGCCCGTCGTCAACTCCGCCATCTCGTAATTTGATCACATCAGCTTCCACCATTTTTCCTGGTTTCAAAGTTAACTTTTCTGTGTATTCAAGCATAACCAGCTCTGCACCAACAAAATGTGATTCAGGTTTTTTTGCATTGAGAGCAATTTCGACTTGGTTTGCTTTGGTGGGGTCTTGCATTAGGTGTGCAGCATTCTTCCAATGATTAGCATATGAGTAAGGACAATCATTTAATATTGAAACATAGCTGCTTATAGTTTCCTGAAACCACATTGGAATAGTGTTAGATTCGTCGTGTAAAGCTGCTCGGTATAATGTTACGTGCCCTTTCATGGTGTTAGGTCTTAAAGAATGAACGCGCATTACATTATCAACAGTTCCATGAGGCGTTCGCGCTAAGTTTAAGACTTCAGATAGCTCTTCGTCAGCATCCTTGTCAGAAATCATTTTAATCCAAGCAGACATTAATAATCCTCCTATATGATAAAATATTATATTGAGTTTACAAAAAAGTTTTTAGTGTGGGTTGTTTTTTGAAAACTCATCAAATGCTTCAAGAGCTTTAGAACTGTAGCTTATTGCAGGACCGCCGCCCATGTATGATACCATTGCTAAAGCCTCAGTAACCTGCTCTCGAGTAGCCCCTAAGCGAACTAGTGACTTCATATGAAAACCGATACAGCTTTCACATTTAGTAGAGATGGCAATTCCTAATGCAATAAATTCTTTAGTTTTCTCACTTAAATGCCCTTCTTTTTTTGCAGCTTGGCCCATCACAGAGAAGCCTTTAAATGTATCGGGAGTTTCTTTTGATAAATTATTAAACCGTTCCATAGTTTCGTTAAGTAGGTTTTGCCAGTACATTTCTTTTCCTTCCAGTGATAACTGCCCTTGATAGTTATTTTCTTTGATCTGAGCCCATTCTTCTTTCTAACCAACGCACAAAAAAACTAATAACTAAAACCAAAACCAAATATTCAAATATCAGAAAAGTGTAAATCTCTAAAGCCCTATATTCATTATTGTTAAGTTCAAACGCACGTTTCGTAAGTTCTTGCATTCCTATCACATAGGCAAAAGCAGACATTTTTACTATATAAATAAATTGGTTGGCCAGAGCGGGTAAGATTCTCTTTAATGCTTGCGGCAATATTACGTATAACATTGTCTGGTAATAATTTAATCCAACTGTCTTTGCAGCTTCGGTTTGCCCTTTTTCTATTGATTGAATCCCTGCTCTATAAATTTCAGAAGTGAAGGCACTATCGGAAATAGATAACGTTATGACAGCTCCCCAAAACGGTGCGATTGGCATATCGATTCCCATTGATTTCATTAAAAAGGGAAATCCATAAAAGACCCATAAAAGCATAGGTAACAAAGGTATAGAACGAATGAACTCAACATAAATTCTACTTGGCAGTCGAACCCAGCGGTTTTCTGATAATCCTGGAAGAACTACTATCAAGCCAATTATCATAGAAAAAACTGCAGCTACAACAGAAAGTCTAATTGTGGCAGAAAATCCATTTATCAGAAATACAATGTTATTCCACCCTTGTTGTGTCCTTGGATCGATTACATACCAACCCCAGATTACTTCTGTCGTATCAGTTGATGAACAACCTACTACTAAAGTTCCTAAAAGTATTGCCAGTATTGTTCTGTTTTGCACGAATAAGCCTTTTTTAATGTTGTAATATTTGATTAAGAAATAATTTGCACCTATTCGTTTTGGGTTTATTGAAAAACTCTTTGGGGGCCCCTGTTTCAACAATTCTTCCCTCATCCATGAATATCATTCTATCAGCTGCTTTTTTTGCAAAGCCCATTTCATGGGTAACCACAATCATCGTAATTCCCTCTTTAGCTAGATCTATAATCACATCTAACACCTCGGCAATCATTTCTGGATCTAACGCAGACGTTGGTTCATCAAATAACATAATATTAGGTTCCATACACAAGGCACGCGCAATAGCTACCCGTTGCTGTTGACCACCTGATAATTGACTTGGATACTTGTCAACTTGTTCTGGAATTTTTACTCTTTTTAATAAAGCGGTTGCTCGCTCTTCAGCATCTTTTCGTGATAATCCGAGAGCTTTCATTGGCCCTAGAATTAAATTTTCCTTCACCGTTAGGTGTGGAAATAGATTAAATTGTTGAAATACCATACCAACTTCGGTGAGGGTTTTATTATTTTTTTTCGATTTTGAGCCCACTTCAGCACCTGAGACTTTTATAACCCCAGTTTGATGGCTCTCCAAACTATTTATACACCTAACTAATGTTGACTTACCTGAACCCGAGGGACCACATATAACAATTTTCTCTCCAACAGATACTTCTAAATTTATATCTTTTAACACCTGAAAATCATCAAACCATTTGTCTACACTTTTGAATTCAACAGCTAGAGTTTTTTTTGACATTTTGATCCTAAGTTATGGAGGATTATCTTTCAGAATAAACCGGTACGATTGAGCGCTAATAAAAAAAGCATGATCAAAAATATTAGCTAGTTAATTAAGAATTGCAATTATTTTATTAATTGGTTTTTAATTTGTTAATCTGAAGATGAAAATCTTTCATTTAATTTTTAATGATGATAGACACTGATGTAGTATTTTAATAAATATTTGGATGAACTTGGCGTAGTTACAATTTGCAAAAAAAGATTGCGTTAGGTTGTTAATTAAAACTTAGAGAAATATATCTTTAATAGGGAGTAAATATGATGAAATTAATAAAAATATATATTGCAGCTATATTGACATTATTTATGGTAAATAGCTCGGTTGCCGCTGATTCAGCTCTTAATCAAATTTTAAGCTCTGGAGTGCTGAAAGCTGGTACGACTGGTGATTTTTATCCTTTTAGTAAAAGAGATACGGCGACGAATAGTTATGAAGGATACGATATAGATATCTTAAATGAACTAGCGAAAGACTTAGGTGTTGAGATAGAGTTTGTTTCAACTACTTGGGCAACTTTGGTTAATGGAATAACTGCTGAAAAGTATCATGTTACTGGGTCTGCTAGTATCAAAGCTAGTCGAATGAAGGCTTCAGGGTTTTCTGACCCTTATACGGCTGTTGTGACTAAGGCCTACACAACTAAAGATAAAATTAGTCGGTTTAATGGTTGGGATTCGATTAATCAATCTAATGTAAAAGTCGCGACTACTTTAGGTACATCATTTGAAACTCAGGTGGATAACTGGTTTACAAATGCTGAAATTACAAAAGTGGCTGCTCCAGCTCGTGGATTTCAAGAAGTATTAGTAGGTAGATCTGATGTTTTTGTCACATCAAATATTGAGGGTGGAACCCTACTGGTGAAATACCCTCAGCTACGTGAGATTCCAGTTGAGGCCCCAAGAGCACCAGTGCCGTTGGCTATGCTTTTACCTCAAGCAGATCAAGTGTGGATAAATTATGTAAACAGTTGGATTAAAATTAAAGAAGCTGGAGGTTTCTTTAAGGCGACTGCTGATAAATACGGTTTATAAAAACTATTCTTTTAAAGTGTAAAAAGAAAAAGCCCCTCAGGGGCTTTTTTAATTTTTATTTGTTTTTAAAATATAAATAAATAAAAACTAATAATTTAAATATTTATTTAGGATTATGCATGCGATTACTTACCTCATCATGGTTTGAAGTTCAGGATTATTTAAAATCTTCCGATGGGGTAATTGTGCCAACTGGCTCGGTTGAGCAACATGGACCAATTGGGTTAATTGGTACTGATGCTCTTTGCGTAGAAGAAATCGCTGAACAAGTTGGAAAGAATATAAATGCCTTGATAGCTCCAACTTTGGCATATGCACCTGCTGAGTTTAATATGGAATTTCCAGGTACAATTTCTATTTCCCCAGAGATATTCGAAGAGCTTTGCCGGCAAGTTTTGACCTCACTTGCTCGGCAAGGATTTAGGCATATTTATTTATTGAATGGTCATGGCGCAAACCTAGAGCCATTAAAAAATTTAAGAAATTCTATCGCAGATGTTGAAATAAGAGTTAGAAGCTGGTGGGATTTTAAAAGTGTTAATGATTTACGTAATAAACATTTTGGTGATTGGGAAGGTATGCATGCTACCCCTTCTGAAATTTCAATTACGCGAGTTAATCATAGAGAAATTCAATCCTCTCTTGCAGAAATGCCACCCAAAAAATTAAGCAAAAAATACATAAAGGATCACTCAGGTGACAAACATGGAGATGCTAAAGAACATAAGAAGAATTTTCCTGATGGAAGAGTTGGTTCCCATTCTGCGTTAGCAAAAGAAGAGTTTGGGATTGAATTAATGAATCAAGCTGTATCGCAAATAGAGAAGGATTATATGGATTTTTTAAAGATTTAAACGTGCTGTGCGCCGTTTACTTGAATTTCAGCACCTGAGATGTATGAACTTTGACCGGAACATAAAAAATAAATTGCAGATGCCACCTCTGACGGTTGCCCGAGCCGCTGCAATGGTAAGGCGTCTACGATTTTGTCAGTGCCTGGACTTAAAATTGATGTTTCAACTTCACCTGGTGCAATCGCATTGACCCGGACGCCTAAAGGTCCGAGATCGTAAGCCATTTCTCGAGTAAGTGCTGCTAGTGCGGCTTTAGATGTGGCGTAAGGTGCTCCTGCGAATGGATGAACTCGCGAACCAGCAATGGAAGTTACATTAACTACAGACCCTTTGGCTGCTGCAAGCTCATCACGAAGGCCGTTTACTAAAACGACTGATGCGAAAAAGTTTACATGAAAAACATGACCCCATGTTTTTAAGTCAGTATCTATGCTGTTTAAGCGTTTACTATTCTCACCTTTTGGAGAGATCCCAGCATTATTTACTAATGCATCTAAACGCCCATTTAGTTTTTCTTTGATTTCTGAGATTACATTTATTGTACTTTTAGGATCTGCTAAATCAACTTGTATGTGGTCTGCTGCTCCTCCTGGCCAAGGACATCTTTCATCAAAGGGTTTTCTTGAACAAGTTAGTACTCTCCAACCTTCAGCTGAAAATCTTTTTACAGTTGCATGTCCAATACCTCGACTAGCTCCTGTAAGAACTAGTGTCTTTTTATTATTATCTACCATTTTTGACCTCTGTAGCGCACCTTATCACACTTTGTATGAACTGCAATTATAACTGTTGATTAAAATTGTCAGGAATGATTTTATATTTTACGGGACAAAATTTTATTTAAAAACTTAGATATTTGATTGAGGGATTGTTTGGCTTCTGGAAAATGTCCATACATTAAATGCCATACATGTGGAGTACTGGCCATTTTTTCTAGTGAAACATCAACACCATCTGATATCAATTTTTTGTTTAAATTGATGCTATCATCCAACAGAATTTCGGATTCACTTACGTGGATTAATATTGGGCATGCACCTTTATAATTGTAAAATAGTGGTGATATGCTTTTAGGATCAATAGAACCTAGATATGAATCTTTCATAAAATCAATTTGTTCAACAGGCAATATGACTTCAGATTTTTGATTGGTTATTATTGCATCAGCTAGAGAATGTTAGGTCGGCAAGTGGGCTTAATAAGACTGCTGCTGCAGGTTTCTCTAATTTATTTACAATTATATGATTTATTAATTGCAATACAAGCGTACCACCCGCACTATCACCTGCTAAAATAATTTTATCTGCTTTATGCCAGTTGATAATATTGCTTGGTAAGTTGTGATCACATCCTCTAAAGCTGCTGGATATTTATATTCGGGTGCTAACCTATAATCTGGTAAAGCCGCTTTGAAATTGATGTTGCTCGCTATTCTTGCTGCGAGTTTCATATGAGTTTGATCACTACCAAAAATAAACGCCCCACCGTGTAAGTAAAGTAAAACACCATTTTTGGGTTTATTTTCTCCTACACCAGCCCAGGTACCTGAAGTACTTTTTCCATTATAGTTAAATTCCGTTTTAAAATGCCAGAAATTTTTAGGTTTTAAAAAGAAATACTTTGCTTGATTTTCTAACCATTTTCGAACACGCTTTGGATCTTTATTATTTCTGAGAAATTTTTTTACAGCGATTCTTGCATATAGATTAGTTATGTTTAGTCTTATTGACATCTAGCCTACTTCTCCAATCAATCTCGTAGCAGCTCTTATTTATTTATAGTCTCTTCGGGTCGCTTTGTGCACTTATATTGACAAGTTTGGAGCGCTTTTACGAGATATAATTTGTATTTGTGCATAATGCCAAATTTGATTTGCATATTCTTCTGTCATTACCGATTTGACAAGCCTGTTTTGGATTGTTGAGCAACATGTGAGTGTTATATTTTTGCTTATTATGCTTTATAACTAATCTTACTTTATCATTATATTAGGAGTATTACATGAATCTAAATATTATTCATTAAATAGAAAAATCTAAACTGTGGAAATCCTAGATAAATAGTAAAAAATATACCAGTAATTTAGGAGAAAAAAATGACTTCAAATTTGATGTCTTTGGGTGTTACGGATTTATTATTATTAATGGAAAAGCGAAAACTTTCAGCAAAAGAGTATGCAGTAGAGTTATCAGCAAAGCTATCAAGTGAAGATCACTTAAATGCGATACAAAGTTTCAGTAAAGATTTATTATTTGAATCAGCCGATATTGCTGATCAAAAAAGGCAATCGGGTTCAGGTGGCAAATTGTGTGGAGCTCCTTTTATAGCAAAAGATAATATAAATTCAAAAAATTTTCCTACCACTGCTGGTACTAAAGCTCTAATGTCTAACACTACATCAACGAATGCAGCAACGATTGATAAATTGTTAAACGAAGATGCTATATTAGGTGCTAAGGCTAATATGCATGAATTAGCATTTGGAATTACATCTAACAACTTTACAACTGGCCCTGTCAGAAATCCAAAAAATCCTGATAAAATTGCGGGTGGTTCGTCTGGAGGTACAGCTGCTGCAGTAGCAGCAGAAATTTTTCCAATTGGCCTTGGCACTGATACAGGAGGTTCTTGCAGAATCCCAGCAGCGTTATGTGGAGTAGTTGGTTTTAGGCCTTCAAGGGGTAGATATTCTATTGAGGGCGTTGTTCCAATCTCTCATACTAGGGATACGGTTGGAACTATTTCTAGAAATGTAAAAGATGTTATTTTGTTTGATGAGATTTTGAGTGAAAAAAATTATGTTCTCGAAGATAAACCTTTAAATCAAATAACACTGGGTATTCCTGCGGAGGTGTTCTTTGAAAATTTGGAGCCTCAGGTAGAAAGTAAATTAAAAGAGTAAATTGCTGAATTTAGAAAAGTTATCTATTAAAGGTTTTAAACAGATGGCTAAAGATTTCGGTAACAACGAAGCATTTGGTTTCCCTGTGGTGTTGTATGAGGTCCTTCAAGATTTACCAAAATACTTAAAGAAATATGCTTCAGAGATTAATATTGATGAATTAGTCGCTGGGATTTCTTCTCCTGACGTTGCTGGTGTTTTTGCTAGCCAAATGGGCCCTGAAGCTATGCCAAAAACGGCTTACGAAGCAGCACTTACTATTCACGGTCCAGCTATGAAAAGTATTTATGAAGGTACTTTTTCAGAGAATGGTTTGGATGCAATTATTTTTCCAACGACTCCTTTAACTGCTAGAAATATTGGAGAAGATGAAACGATTGACTTGAATGGTGTACAAGTGCCAACATTCCCAACATACATCAGAAATACGGATCTAGGGTCAAATGTAGGTGCTCCCGGTATTTCATTACCGTGCGGAGGGATCGCTGCTTTGCCTGTCGGCATAGAGCTTGATGGTTTGCCTGGACGTGATGAGGATTTGTTAGGTTTAGCAAAATCTATTGAGATGGCGCTCACATCTTAAAAATTTTTGAATAATTCTCCTACAGGCTTTTTTGACTTTTCAATCAATTTCTCAAATTTAATTGGTCATTAAGTAAATTAGTTAATAGTTAAAAATTTAAAAATTAGCACGAGGTAACAAATTGACCAAAGTATTTAAACTAGATGAGATATTAGATGCCTTAGAGAAAATTGATGTTGTTGATGTCATCTCAGAGGGGTTTAAGGTCCTTTCAGCTGGTAAAGTAAATATTCCACCTATTGGAGAAATGCTTTTTCCAGAAGTGGATGGAGAGCTTCATATTAAATATGGTGCAATTCAGGGTGATGAAGATTTTGTAGTCAAAATGGCGACAGGATTCTTTCAGAATCCCAATATAGGACTCAGTCCATTTAGTGGCTGTATGATGGTTTTTAGCCAAAAAACTGGTCATATTAATTCTGTTCTCTTAGAAGAGGGTGAGCTTACAAACCACAGAACTGCGGCGGCTGGAGCAGTTGCAGCGAAGTGTTTAGCGCCAAAAAATGTCAAGACCATCGGTATTGTGGGGACGGGAGTGCAGGCACGTCTGCAAGCATTGTACCTACAAAAAGTTACAGACTGTAGGAAGCTAATCGTATGGGGGCGAGATAAAGAAAAAACTAAATTGGCTGCTGCTGATATGCATGCGATGGGTTATACAGTGGATTTGGCTGAGAATTTAAATAAATTATGTGCAGTCAGTCAAATTATTGTGACTACCACACCATCAACAAGCCCATTGTTAGAGAAAGAAATGATTGTTCCAGGAACACATATTACTGCGATGGGATCTGACACCAGTGATAAATGTGAGCTTTCACCAGAACTAATCAATATAGCAGATATTGTTGCCACTGATAGTATTGAACAAGCTGTTCATAGGGGTGAAATTTCTCAAGCTTTAAAGGTAGCTAAATGTAGTAAGGATAAGATAGTTGAATTGGGGACGATTATTGTTGATCCATCAAAAGGTAGAGTGAACGAGCAACAGATTACTGTCGCTGATTTATCTGGTGTCGCTATACAGGACATTATGATAGCTAAAGCCATCACAGAGATATTAGGAAAAAAATCATAATGAAAAATGACCCAAATTCTATTGAAACTATTGCAGAAAAATCGGCTATTGCAAGAAACCGCATTGGTAAAGACATCTTTAAGACACCGTTGATTCCATCAATGCAGCATGGTTCAAAATTATTATTCAAGGCAGAAAACTTCCAAGATACTGGCTCATTTAAAATCCGTGGTGCGTTAAGTAAATTAACTGCATTAGCTGAAAATGAAAATTTAAGTGAGTTAAAATTTATAACTGCTTCATCTGGAAATCATGGAATTGCCAGTTCAAAAGCGGCGTCTATATTAGGAGCGTCCTTAACAGTAGTTTTACCTGAGACAGTAGCAAAAATAAAACTAGAGCGTATTAAGAGTTTTGGAGTGACTGTTTTAATAAAAGGAGCGGAGTCTGGTCAGGCAGAACTTTATGCTCAAAAGTTATCGAAGGATGAGGGCTACTATTATATATCACCCTATAATGACCCTGATGTGATAGCTGGTCAGGGAACAATTGGATTAGAAATTTTGGAACAGATGGATAATAAACCAATTGATAATCTCTTTATATCTATTGGTGGAGGTGGACTTATCAGTGGCATCTCAGCCGTGATAAAAAATCACAGTCCAGGCACAAAAGTTTGGGGAATTTCTGCTAAGAACTCTTGTACTTTGGCTGATTCAATTAAAGCAGGGGAGATGATTGAAACAGAGCATTTTGATACTTTAGCAGACGGATGTGCTGGAGGAGTTGATAGAGATACCATGACACTACCAATAACACAAAAGACAGTTGATGAATTAATTTGGTGTGAAGAAGAAGAAATTGAGGACTGCTTTAGAAGCATGGCCTTTGAGGAGCATCAAATTGTTGAAGGTTCAGCAGCCTTAGCTTTAGCAGGTTTTCAGCAAGTACAAAAACGTATCTGGAATCAAAATTCAATAGTATTATTATGTGGTGCTAACATTGATGTAGAGTTAGCAAAGAAATTATTGGTTAAATCTTGATCCCAGATTTTCGTTATTATTTTTTCAAGCACTTTGCTATATTTTTACCCATTTCAAGTAAAAGATTATTGTATTGATTATAGCCAAGTTCTAAACCAATACCTATTGGATCAAGAGTGCTAATTTCTAAATTTAAGTCAT
>CAJJAK010000004.1:355888-362849 GCA_905182165.1 uncultured Paracoccaceae bacterium
GTTATTTTCTTTGATCTGAGCCCATTCTTCTTTCTAACCAACGCACAAAAAAACTAATAACTAAAACCAAAACCAAATATTCAAATATCAGAAAAGTGTAAATCTCTAAAGCCCTATATTCATTATTGTTAAGTTCAAACGCACGTTTCGTAAGTTCTTGCATTCCTATCACATAGGCAAAAGCAGACATTTTTACTATATAAATAAATTGGTTGGCCAGAGCGGGTAAGATTCTCTTTAATGCTTGCGGCAATATTACGTATAACATTGTCTGGTAATAATTTAATCCAACTGTCTTTGCAGCTTCGGTTTGCCCTTTTTCTATTGATTGAATCCCTGCTCTATAAATTTCAGAAGTGAAGGCACTATCGGAAATAGATAACGTTATGACAGCTCCCCAAAACGGTGCGATTGGCATATCGATTCCCATTGATTTCATTAAAAAGGGAAATCCATAAAAGACCCATAAAAGCATAGGTAACAAAGGTATAGAACGAATGAACTCAACATAAATTCTACTTGGCAGTCGAACCCAGCGGTTTTCTGATAATCCTGGAAGAACTACTATCAAGCCAATTATCATAGAAAAAACTGCAGCTACAACAGAAAGTCTAATTGTGGCAGAAAATCCATTTATCAGAAATACAATGTTATTCCACCCTTGTTGTGTCCTTGGATCGATTACATACCAACCCCAGATTACTTCTGTCGTATCAGTTGATGAACAACCTACTACTAAAGTTCCTAAAAGTATTGCCAGTATTGTTCTGTTTTGCACGAATAAGCCTTTTTTAATGTTGTAATATTTGATTAAGAAATAATTTGCACCTATTCGTTTTGGGTTTATTGAAAAACTCTTTGGGGGCCCCTGTTTCAACAATTCTTCCCTCATCCATGAATATCATTCTATCAGCTGCTTTTTTTGCAAAGCCCATTTCATGGGTAACCACAATCATCGTAATTCCCTCTTTAGCTAGATCTATAATCACATCTAACACCTCGGCAATCATTTCTGGATCTAACGCAGACGTTGGTTCATCAAATAACATAATATTAGGTTCCATACACAAGGCACGCGCAATAGCTACCCGTTGCTGTTGACCACCTGATAATTGACTTGGATACTTGTCAACTTGTTCTGGAATTTTTACTCTTTTTAATAAAGCGGTTGCTCGCTCTTCAGCATCTTTTCGTGATAATCCGAGAGCTTTCATTGGCCCTAGAATTAAATTTTCCTTCACCGTTAGGTGTGGAAATAGATTAAATTGTTGAAATACCATACCAACTTCGGTGAGGGTTTTATTATTTTTTTTCGATTTTGAGCCCACTTCAGCACCTGAGACTTTTATAACCCCAGTTTGATGGCTCTCCAAACTATTTATACACCTAACTAATGTTGACTTACCTGAACCCGAGGGACCACATATAACAATTTTCTCTCCAACAGATACTTCTAAATTTATATCTTTTAACACCTGAAAATCATCAAACCATTTGTCTACACTTTTGAATTCAACAGCTAGAGTTTTTTTTGACATTTTGATCCTAAGTTATGGAGGATTATCTTTCAGAATAAACCGGTACGATTGAGCGCTAATAAAAAAAGCATGATCAAAAATATTAGCTAGTTAATTAAGAATTGCAATTATTTTATTAATTGGTTTTTAATTTGTTAATCTGAAGATGAAAATCTTTCATTTAATTTTTAATGATGATAGACACTGATGTAGTATTTTAATAAATATTTGGATGAACTTGGCGTAGTTACAATTTGCAAAAAAAGATTGCGTTAGGTTGTTAATTAAAACTTAGAGAAATATATCTTTAATAGGGAGTAAATATGATGAAATTAATAAAAATATATATTGCAGCTATATTGACATTATTTATGGTAAATAGCTCGGTTGCCGCTGATTCAGCTCTTAATCAAATTTTAAGCTCTGGAGTGCTGAAAGCTGGTACGACTGGTGATTTTTATCCTTTTAGTAAAAGAGATACGGCGACGAATAGTTATGAAGGATACGATATAGATATCTTAAATGAACTAGCGAAAGACTTAGGTGTTGAGATAGAGTTTGTTTCAACTACTTGGGCAACTTTGGTTAATGGAATAACTGCTGAAAAGTATCATGTTACTGGGTCTGCTAGTATCAAAGCTAGTCGAATGAAGGCTTCAGGGTTTTCTGACCCTTATACGGCTGTTGTGACTAAGGCCTACACAACTAAAGATAAAATTAGTCGGTTTAATGGTTGGGATTCGATTAATCAATCTAATGTAAAAGTCGCGACTACTTTAGGTACATCATTTGAAACTCAGGTGGATAACTGGTTTACAAATGCTGAAATTACAAAAGTGGCTGCTCCAGCTCGTGGATTTCAAGAAGTATTAGTAGGTAGATCTGATGTTTTTGTCACATCAAATATTGAGGGTGGAACCCTACTGGTGAAATACCCTCAGCTACGTGAGATTCCAGTTGAGGCCCCAAGAGCACCAGTGCCGTTGGCTATGCTTTTACCTCAAGCAGATCAAGTGTGGATAAATTATGTAAACAGTTGGATTAAAATTAAAGAAGCTGGAGGTTTCTTTAAGGCGACTGCTGATAAATACGGTTTATAAAAACTATTCTTTTAAAGTGTAAAAAGAAAAAGCCCCTCAGGGGCTTTTTTAATTTTTATTTGTTTTTAAAATATAAATAAATAAAAACTAATAATTTAAATATTTATTTAGGATTATGCATGCGATTACTTACCTCATCATGGTTTGAAGTTCAGGATTATTTAAAATCTTCCGATGGGGTAATTGTGCCAACTGGCTCGGTTGAGCAACACGGACCAATTGGGTTAATTGGTACTGATGCTCTTTGCGTAGAAGAAATCGCTGAACAAGTTGGAAAGAATATAAATGCCTTGATAGCTCCAACTTTGGCATATGCACCTGCTGAGTTTAATATGGAATTTCCAGGTACAATTTCTATTTCCCCAGAGATATTCGAAGAGCTTTGCCGGCAAGTTTTGACCTCACTTGCTCGGCAAGGATTTAGGCATATTTATTTATTGAATGGTCATGGCGCAAACCTAGAGCCATTAAAAAATTTAAGAAATTCTATCGCAGATGTTGAAATAAGAGTTAGAAGCTGGTGGGATTTTAAAAGTGTTAATGATTTACGTAATAAACATTTTGGTGATTGGGAAGGCATGCATGCTACCCCTTCTGAAATTTCAATTACGCGAGTTAATCATAGAGAAATTCAATCCTCTCTTGCAGAAATGCCACCCAAAAAATTAAGCAAAAAATACATAAAGGATCACTCAGGTGACAAACATGGAGATGCTAAAGAACATAAGAAGAATTTTCCTGATGGAAGAGTTGGTTCCCATTCTGCGTTAGCAAAAGAAGAGTTTGGGATTGAATTAATGAATCAAGCTGTATCGCAAATAGAGAAGGATTATATGGATTTTTTAAAGATTTAAACGTGCTGTGCGCCGTTTACTTGAATTTCAGCACCTGAGATGTATGAACTTTGACCGGAACATAAAAAATAAATTGCAGATGCCACCTCTGACGGTTGCCCGAGCCGCTGCAATGGTAAGGCGTCTACGATTTTGTCAGTGCCTGGACTTAAAATTGATGTTTCAACTTCACCTGGTGCAATCGCATTGACCCGGACGCCTAAAGGTCCGAGATCGTAAGCCATTTCTCGAGTAAGTGCTGCTAGTGCGGCTTTAGATGTGGCGTAAGGTGCTCCTGCGAATGGATGAACTCGCGAACCAGCAATGGAAGTTACATTAACTACAGACCCTTTGGCTGCTGCAAGCTCATCACGAAGGCCGTTTACTAAAACGACTGATGCGAAAAAGTTTACATGAAAAACATGACCCCATGTTTTTAAGTCAGTATCTATGCTGTTTAAGCGTTTACTATTCTCACCTTTTGGAGAGATCCCAGCATTATTTACTAATGCATCTAAACGCCCATTTAGTTTTTCTTTGATTTCTGAGATTACATTTATTGTACTTTTAGGATCTGCTAAATCAACTTGTATGTGGTCTGCTGCTCCTCCTGGCCAAGGACATCTTTCATCAAAGGGTTTTCTTGAACAAGTTAGTACTCTCCAACCTTCAGCTGAAAATCTTTTTACAGTTGCATGTCCAATACCTCGACTAGCTCCTGTAAGAACTAGTGTCTTTTTATTATTATCTACCATTTTTGACCTCTGTAGCGCACCTTATCACACTTTGTATGAACTGCAATTATAACTGTTGATTAAAATTGTCAGGAATGATTTTATATTTTACGGGACAAAATTTTATTTAAAAACTTAGATATTTGATTGAGGGATTGTTTGGCTTCTGGAAAATGTCCATACATTAAATGCCATACATGTGGAGTACTGGCCATTTTTTCTAGTGAAACATCAACACCATCTGATATCAATTTTTTGTTTAAATTGATGCTATCATCCAACAGAATTTCGGATTCACTTACGTGGATTAATATTGGGCATGCACCTTTATAATTGTAAAATAGTGGTGATATGCTTTTAGGATCAATAGAACCTAGATATGAATCTTTCATAAAATCAATTTGTTCAACAGGCAATATGACTTCAGATTTTTGATTGGTTATTATTGCATCAGCTAGAGAATGTTAGGTCGGCAAGTGGGCTTAATAAGACTGCTGCTGCAGGTTTCTCTAATTTATTTACAATTATATGATTTATTAATTGCAATACAAGCGTACCACCCGCACTATCACCTGCTAAAATAATTTTATCTGACCTTATGCCAGTTGATAATATTGCTTGGTAAGTTGTGATCACATCCTCTAAAGCTGCTGGATATTTATATTCGGGTGCTAACCTATAATCTGGTAAAGCCGCTTTGAAATTGATGTTGCTCGCTATTCTTGCTGCGAGTTTCATATGAGTTTGATCACTACCAAAAATAAACGCCCCACCGTGTAAGTAAAGTAAAACACCATTTTTGGGTTTATTTTCTCCTACACCAGCCCAGGTACCTGAAGTACTTTTTCCATTATAGTTAAATTCCGTTTTAAAATGCCAGAAATTTTTAGGTTTTAAAAAGAAATACTTTGCTTGATTTTCTAACCATTTTCGAACACGCTTTGGATCTTTATTATTTCTGAGAAATTTTTTTACAGCGATTCTTGCATATAGATTAGTTATGTTTAGTCTTATTGACATCTAGCCTACTTCTCCAATCAATCTCGTAGCAGCTCTTATTTATTTATAGTCTCTTCGGGTCGCTTTGTGCACTTATATTGACAAGTTTGGAGCGCTTTTACGAGATATAATTTGTATTTGTGCATAATGCCAAATTTGATTTGCATATTCTTCTGTCATTACCGATTTGACAAGCCTGTTTTGGATTGTTGAGCAACATGTGAGTGTTATATTTTTGCTTATTATGCTTTATAACTAATCTTACTTTATCATTATATTAGGAGTATTACATGAATCTAAATATTATTCATTAAATAAAAAATCTAAACTGTGGAAATCCTAGATAAATAGTAAAAAATATACCAGTAATTTAGGAGAAAAAAATGACTTCAAATTTGATGTCTTTGGGTGTTACGGATTTATTATTATTAATGGAAAAGCGAAAACTTTCAGCAAAAGAGTATGCAGTAGAGTTATCAGCAAAGCTATCAAGTGAAGATCACTTAAATGCGATACAAAGTTTCAGTAAAGATTTATTATTTGAATCAGCCGATATTGCTGATCAAAAAAGGCAATCGGGTTCAGGTGGCAAATTGTGTGGAGCTCCTTTTATAGCAAAAGATAATATAAATTCAAAAAATTTTCCTACCACTGCTGGTACTAAAGCTCTAATGTCTAACACTACATCAACGAATGCAGCAACGATTGATAAATTGTTAAACGAAGATGCTATATTAGGTGCTAAGGCTAATATGCATGAATTAGCATTTGGAATTACATCTAACAACTTTACAACTGGCCCTGTCAGAAATCCAAAAAATCCTGATAAAATTGCGGGTGGTTCGTCTGGAGGTACAGCTGCTGCAGTAGCAGCAGAAATTTTTCCAATTGGCCTTGGCACTGATACAGGAGGTTCTTGCAGAATCCCAGCAGCGTTATGTGGAGTAGTTGGTTTTAGGCCTTCAAGGGGTAGATATTCTATTGAGGGCGTTGTTCCAATCTCTCATACTAGGGATACGGTTGGAACTATTTCTAGAAATGTAAAAGATGTTATTTTGTTTGATGAGATTTTGAGTGAAAAAAATTATGTTCTCGAAGATAAACCTTTAAATCAAATAACACTGGGTATTCCTGCGGAGGTGTTCTTTGAAAATTTGGAGCCTCAGGTAGAAAGTAAATTAAAAGAGTAAATTGCTGAATTTAGAAAAGTTATCTATTAAAGGTTTTAAACAGATGGCTAAAGATTTCGGTAACAACGAAGCATTTGGTTTCCCTGTGGTGTTGTATGAGGTCCTTCAAGATTTACCAAAATACTTAAAGAAATATGCTTCAGAGATTAATATTGATGAATTAGTCGCTGGGATTTCTTCTCCTGACGTTGCTGGTGTTTTTGCTAGCCAAATGGGCCCTGAAGCTATGCCAAAAACGGCTTACGAAGCAGCACTTACTATTCACGGTCCAGCTATGAAAAGTATTTATGAAGGTACTTTTTCAGAGAATGGTTTGGATGCAATTATTTTTCCAACGACTCCTTTAACTGCTAGAAATATTGGAGAAGATGAAACGATTGACTTGAATGGTGTACAAGTGCCAACATTCCCAACATACATCAGAAATACGGATCTAGGGTCAAATGTAGGTGCTCCCGGTATTTCATTACCGTGCGGAGGGATCGCTGCTTTGCCTGTCGGCATAGAGCTTGATGGTTTGCCTGGACGTGATGAGGATTTGTTAGGTTTAGCAAAATCTATTGAGATGGCGCTCACATCTTAAAAATT
>CAJJAK010000005.1 GCA_905182165.1 uncultured Paracoccaceae bacterium
CGGCTTTTAAAGATTTGTTCTAATAGACCATAATTCAGGAAAAAACCGATGGCTCGTTACATTTTCGAGCCATCCAACACCAGCAGAACCCCCTGTGCCAGGCTTGTATCCAATTATTTTTTGCACAGTTAAAAAGTGCCGCCATCTATATATTGAAAAACTTTCATCTAAGGATGTTAACTTTTCACCTAAATTATAGAGATCATTTTCAAGAGAAGCTTCTTTGTAAATTTTGAGCCAAGCGGCTTCTACAGACATCATTAACTTCATAAGGTTGGCTCCAATCTCTCTCCAACATCTTTTGATCGATTTTGAATCCTCTGCGATCTAACAGTGCAATAACGTCATCATATAGACTTGGTGATTTTAATGATCTTTCAATTTCTGGCCATACGTGTGCAACATTCTTGTGTGCTGTTGCTAGTTTCTCACTTTTATTTCCTAAAACAAACTCAACATGTCTGTACATAAATGAAAGTTGACCGGATGCTGTCCCTAGGTTGTTTCGAAACTCACTGAAACCCTCTGTTGAGATTGTGGATAACACATTCCATGTATCTGCTATATATTTAGCATAGGCTATTGCCCGTGTTAGAATCTCCATTGCATTATTGATATTGTCATTTCGAATTTGCATTTGCGCATTCATTAATTCAAAGTGAAAACCTTTAAATAACATTTCTTTAACTTGACCCATTACAATAAAACATTGCTCATCATAACGCATGAGTAATATTCATGCAGAGATAGAAGAATATCGATGCTTTGATAGTCAATATAGGGATTAGTTTTACCGATATAGTCTACAGTGGGCTCTCCACTTGTTTCCTTTACAATTTTGTCTCGACTTTCGTCTGAACCCATTTCCATAGGTCTTGCTGCGATTGATGTGTTTACACCTAAGGGATCTACAATTTGTGTATTAAATGGTTTATATTTTGGCATTTATCGACTTCCATCTTTGATCATTTTAATTACTTTTTTACCTAGATCTTCATCATCGTCACCTAGTCCTAAGATAATATCAAAATGATTGCGATTATGTATTTCTAGAGTTTGCACTTTTGCCCCACTTTCTATCAAAGCTTTAGAAAATATAATACTTTGTTCTTTAAACTCAGTAGTTTCATTTTGGCCCCAGGTAATAATTGCATTTGGAAAGTCTTTAAGTTCTTTAAATAATGGACTGGCCTCCACCGCAGAGTTTTTGTCCATCCCAAGTGAATTATTTATTGTAGTTGATATGAGTGGCTCAAGGTCATAAATACCTGAGACTAAAATAACGCCAGCTAATTTAGCTAAACTCTGATCTTTATTATTCCAATTTTTTAAAGAACACATGGCTGCCAAATGCGCTCCCGCCGAACTGCCAGAAATATATATATTTTTAGGATCATAATTATATTTTTTAAAATGGCGCTGTAGCCAATTTATTGCTGCCCTACATTCATTTATTATTTCGCCAATACTTACTTCTGGACATAAGGTGTAATCGATTGCTGCGAATGCAATATCATTGTTTACAAAGTCCAATGCTGAAAATTGAGACTCATTTTTAGACAATTCTTGCCAATAACCGCCATGAATAAAAACCATCAAAGGGCAGGGCGTTGTTTGTGATGCACTTTTGGGAATGAAAAGATCCAAGGTATTGGTGGGCTTGGGGCCATACTTACATTCAATTAATTTTGAGTTCTTTTTTGAAAGTTGGCTTTGGGTTATATATTGCTGTACGTATGGACGGTAATCACCACCAATGACTGAGCTGGGATTATACTCTCTCTCCAGGTCTTTACTAGTTAGGGATTTCCAATCAGTGCTTTTGTGCAATTTAATACTTTCTTTTGTTTTCAGGTTTTAGAAAAATTACTTTTTAAATGGGCTCCCCCACCCGCCAAAGTTTGGGCACTGTTTTATTTGGTTCTTGCATCCATTTTTCCCATGCTATTTGTACTTTTTTTAAATCAGTTTCAATATTTTCAATTTTAAACTCTCCACGAAACTCTAAATTCCCATCATCATCATACCACTCCAAGGCATCTATTTCACCTGGCTGTCTAAATCTTTCAATGACTAAACCAACTGTTCCTTCTGCTCGTTGAGGGGAGTGGCGGACATGTGAAGGTAATAAAAAAAGTTCCCCTTCACGGACGATAACTTCGCTACGTTTTTTTGTAAGATGATCAATTATTTTTAATGTCAGATCGCCAGTAATTTGAAAGAATAATTCTTCTCCCGGATCATCATGATAATCTGGTCGATAATTTTCGCCACCAATAACCATTATTAAAAGGTTTTCCCATTGCTCTTTGTACAATTGATGATTGCCAATTGGTGGGGTAAATTTGTCCGCATTATTTTCTACCCATTTTTTTAGGTTGAAAGGTGGTAACATAGAGGTGATCTCCTAAATATGCTCTACAGTTTAAATTGGTGCAAATGCTGTTACTTTTATTTCAATCAAAATTAGTGGATGAGGTAATTGATGAGCAGCAACAGTAGTACGTGCTGGGCCATTTTCATTAAAATATTCGGAGTAAGTTTCATTATATCCTTTGAAATCATTCATGTTTATAAGAAAGGTAGTGAGGTCTACAACATCTCTTAAATTTGAACCTTCGGATTGCAGTATGTCAGAAATGTTTTCAATTACTGCTCGGGTTTGTTCTTGAATGTCTAAGCTCACATTGCCCATTTCATCTTGATCAGCACCACGAAAACTACCATCCTTTCGACGCGAGGAAGTTCCAGATATAAAAAGGAAATCCTTAAATAAAATTCACGTGGGGGTATTTCCCTCTTGGTTTGGCTTTTTCACTTAGAGTTTTAGAAGTAATTACCATTTTTGTTTATCCTTAAGAATCGAGATATCTTCTCCATTATGATATCCGGCGTCTTTCCAACCATTTTCATCATATTCGTCCATGCAAGCTTGTGCAAAGGCTTCCATTTTAGTCATATCACCTGAACTGTTAGCACTAAATAATGCAGACATTCTTATTAACTCATGATTTCCAGCATAATTCCGTTCATATAATTCATGTCGTCCACCAAATTCTGTACCTATTGCATCCCATAAAAGTTTCATGATTTTTATTCGTTCACGGTGTCCCATTCCATTTGATCCTCGGACGTATTGACTAAGGTATTTATCAATTTCAGGATTTTCAAAGTCATTTTTACTTGAAGGTAAGTAAATGAGTCCTGATGCAACAATTTTCTCGATAATTGCTTTTATCTGAGGGTATGCTTCGGTTGAAAAAATACGATATGCTGAGGCTGCTTGGGCGTTTGGAAGCACCGCATCTCCTGACCATTTATCTGGAGCGCCAGCCATCGCATTGGTCATCGACCAAAAAAGATTTCGCCACCCTACAACCTCACCTAATAATACCTGAACGCCTCTAAAGCTATCATTGCCAGTAGCCTTGAGTGCCTTACTTAGCAGGCCAACCATAAAATCCAGTTTAACAGACATCCGTGTTGCTCCTTGAAACGTATACCCATTTACAAACCCTGATTTAGGATAAAACGCTTTAAGCATTTCAATATCACGATAAACAAAAACATTTTCCCATGGTATGAATGCATTATCGAATATGAAAATTGCATCATTTTCATCAAACCTGCTAGTCAATGGATAATCAAAAGGAGACCCAGTAGCAGCGGCACTCAATTCATAAGAAGGTCTACATATGAGTTTAATTCCCGGTGTTCTCATATCAGCCATGAACATGACCGCCATTGATTCATCATTTATTTCAGCAGCCATATTTTGACCCAGAAAATTATAGTGAGTAAGAGCTGATGACGTGGCTACGACTTTGGCTCCAGAAACATAAATACCGGAGTCAGTCTCTTTATCGACAGAGATATATACATCCTTTACATCATCTGCGATTTTGTGTCTGTCGATTGGTGGGTTCACCAAAGCATGATTAACGAATGCGACAGACTCCTGTGTTCTTTTATACCAATGGCGCGCATTATTTGAGAACTTTCCATAGAAATCGGCGTTAGCACCAAGAGTATTTGTAAAACTTGCCTTGTAATCTGGGGTTCGACCCATCCAGCCATATGACATTTTTGCCCACTCAGCGATAGCATCCCTTTGCTCAAATAATTCATCACTACTTTTCGCATATTTGAAAAATTTGTGTGTGTAACCACCAGAGCCAGTATCAGTTTGTGTCGTTAGCAAACTCTTAGTTTTTTTATCGTGTAAAGCGTCATATAACCTAGAAATTGAGTACACAGAATTTCGAAAGGCAGGATGTTTGGTAACATCTTTTACACGTTCCCCATAAATATAAATTTCACGGTCATCTTGAAGCGATTCAATATATTCTTTGCCAGTGAAGGGTCTGTTTTTTCCTTTTAAAACTTTTTCTGGGGCGTCCATAAAACCTCTTTTATACTGTAATTTAGAAATTTATTTACATAATTTAAGTTACTAATTTTCTTACAGCATATTTTGGATCTTTCCAAATATCTGCTTCAATTATTTCTTGTAGTATTTTTACTGCATTCCATACATTTTCATAGGATGTATAGAGTGGTGTGAACCCAAATCTTATAATGTTTGGTGCTCTAAAGTCTCCAATTACATTATGGTCAATGAGCGCTTGCATTATTTCCCAGCTATTGGGATGGGTTAGTGAAACCTGGCTGCCTCTCATTTCCGGATTGCGTGGACTAATAAGCTTTAAGTTAAAGTCAGCACATTTATCTTCTATTAATTTAATAAATAATTGTGATAAGTTTTGTGATTTTTCTCTTAATTCTTTGAAGGTAAACTGCTTTTTATTTATCTAAACTCTTTTCTAGAGCAAGGTATGATAAGATTGCTGGTGTTCCGCAACGAAACTTTTCTATAGTTTTGGAAGGCTCATAATTTATATCAAATCCAAACGGGGAAGCATGTCCCATCCAACCTGTTAGCGTATTTTTTGAATGCTCTAAGTGTCTTTCTGCAACAAACAAATAAGCTGGTGCGCCGTGCCCTCCATTTAAATACTTATATGAACAGCCTATCGCAAAATCAACATTGCACTGATTCAAATCTAAAGGAAGTGCTCCCAGTGAGTGTGATAAATCCCAAATTACTAATGCTCCAAACTCTTGTGCAGCTTTAGTAATTTTTTGCATATTTCTTACTTCACCAGTTTTATAATCTACGTGTGTAAGGGTCACTACCGCAGTTTGGTTGTTGATCAATGAAATTATTTCATCATCACCATTATTTGATAACTCTAACTTTTTTTCGGGGAAAAAATTATCTAATACGCCTTGCACGATATGAATATCTGATGGAAAATTTGATTTTTCAGAAATAATAAAAAATGATTCGTCGCATTTTTAATGCAGCAACTAATGTTTTGAATAAATTCAGTGAAGTAGAATCTACTAATAAGACCTCACCTTTCTTTGCCCCCATCATTGGAGCAAGGCGATCAGCAAGCGTAAAAGGTAAATTATGCCAACCTTTATTATTCCAACTCGTAATAAGCTGCGTTGCCCATCCATCTAGAAGTGCGTCCTCTATGTATGCTGGCACCGCTTTTGGCATAGCTCCTAAAGAATTCCCATCTAAGTATATAAGATTTTCTGGTAAGTTAAATTTTTCTGCTTGTGTTGCTAAGGGGTCTGTTGCATCAAATGATAGTACGTTCTCATGTGATATTGTTGTAAGCTCTGAAATCTTGATTTTTTTATTTGTACTACTCATTTTTAACAGAAATAATGCTGAAATTATATTAAAATAAACTTTCATCAGTGAAAGTTGGGGTTTGTCAAAGTCTAAGGATGGTCAATCATAATTAATATTTAATTTAATTTATCATTTTATTGATTGATTTCATTTATTTTTAATCTAAAGTTTTCTCAATATTTATAAAATTAAAACTTATGGATTGAACGATGGTAGCAGGTAAAAAGCCTGAATTAAAAACAAGTAAAGCAACGTGGAATTACACACCAGAATTGCCAATAAAAACTGCGCCCTATTTCGATTGGCCACCAAATCCTGCTCGAATTGGGAGCTGGATTATGAAAAGATGGTTTCCTATCACTGAAAGAGGATTACTTGTGTGTCTTGCAATCTTGATTTGGACCTTTGCAACGCCCGCTCTTGAGCGTTGTAAGACAATCGAGTTTGCCTGGATTGCTGAAATATATGTTCGTAATTTTGCTCTAATGTGTTTGGTAGCAGGGGGTGCTCACCTATATTTATATACATTTTCTAAGCAAAGAAAAACATTAAAATTTGATCACAAAGAGTTAATGATTAATAATGGTAGATTTAGCTTCAGAAATCAGGTTTGGGATAATATGTTTTGGAGCTTGGCCAGTGGTGTTACTGTATGGTCGCTGTACGAAGCGGCTTTAATGTGGGGGTTTGCAAACGGATATGGTTTTATGTTTGAGTTTGCAGATAACCCTTTTTGGTTTATAGCTCTTTTTATCCTATTGCCATTCTGGCAGGCCTTTGCTTTTTATTGGATACATAGGGCTCTACATTGGCCACCACTGTATAGAATAGCTCATGCAGTTCATCATCGTAATACAAACATTGGGCCATGGTCTGGTAACTCAATGCATCCTATTGAACATATTCTGTGGTTAAGTTCAGTTTTAATTCATTGGGTGATAGTTTCCCATCCAATACATGTTTTGTTTTTCCAACAATCTCAAGTGATCAGCGCTATAACTAATCATTCAGGTTTTGAGAGTATCATAGTACGTGATAAAAATAGGTTAGCGATGGGTGACTTTTTTCACCAACTACATCATCGATATTATGAATGTAATTATGGATCTATAGAAACTCATTGGGATAAAGTTTTCGGCACCTTTCATGATGGTACTGAAGAAGGGTTGGAAATTACGCGTCGAAGAAAAAAAGAAATGCACCAAAAAATACTCTAAAGAAAACGTTTTGAATACTTGGGTTAAAAAAATGATTTTTAATCTGGAAGTTTAAGTAAAAAGGTATGATGGGATAAGTTATTTACATCTAAATTATTAATAGACTTGAAAATTGGAAATTTCTACTCGATAGGTGGGATCCAATAATAATAGATAAAAGATAAAATGATGAATTTTGCAATTTGGCAGAGTATTTTAGAGCAACAATGGGGCATAAAGGCTAAACTGAGTTCATTAGATGGTGAATTTGATTTAAATATTTTAGTAAAAGCAAATAGTACTAAGAATTATGTGCTTAAAGTTATGCGATCTGGGTGTTTGCAAGATTTTGTAGATATGCAGATTAAAGCGTTAAATCACCTAAAAGTATCAGAGCCTGAATTGCCTTTCCCAGAGGTAGTGGCCACTCTTTCCGGGCAGAAATTTGTAGAATGTAAAGATGAATTTGGTAAAATAAGATTATTATGGTTAATTAAAAAATTACCTGGTCATAAGTATGTTGACCATGGTTATAAAAGCTTAAATTTGATCAGCCAGCTGGGTGGCATGATTGCAAAATGTGATGCAGCATTAAAATCATTTGAGCATAAATTTTTACACCGGGATTTAAAATGGAATTTAAGTGAAGCTAGTTGGGTTGAGGACCATGTGGATTTAATCGAAGATTCATCGCGTAAATGATTCTTGAAAATATTATTAAAGATTACAAAAATATCCAACCTATGCTCAAAAAACAACCATTTCAACCAATCCACGGTGATGTTAATGATCACAATACTTTAGTAAATGCTAGTTTAAATACTAAAGCCAGTATTTCAGGTATTTTGGACCTGGGAGATATGTGTTTTGCACCTCGCGTTTGTGAAGTTGCTATTGCGGGAGCATATATTGTCCTAGACCATGAAAAGCCAGAAGTGGCACTTGCTACTTTGATTGAGGGTTACAACTGTATTCTCCGACTTGATACTCGTGAATTAGATTTGATCTGGCCTTTATTACGCATGCGCTTGGCAGTTAGTGTTATTAACTCCACGTTAATGTCAAAAGATGATCCTGATGATCCTTATATAACTGTTTCACAAGAACCGGCTTGGAGATTTTTGGAAAGAAAAGTTAAACACTCGAAGTTTATGGCTGCTCGTCTACGCAGCATTTGTGGAAAGCCAGTGGTTGATGGTGCAGACCGTGTATTGGCTTATTTGAATGAAAAACGCGGCTCATTTTTCCCAATTTTTGATCGTGATTTAACTTCAATACCTATGGGGTCATTATCTGTGGAAAATTCTCTTTGGCCTAAAAATCCGTTTTTTTTACCTCCAGAGGAGGCTGTCAGAGTTGGTGAAGAGATTGAACATAAAGATGCCTTTTGGATGGGATATTATAATGAACCACGTTTGATATATGTAGAACCTGCTTTTCGGAATGGTCCCTGGAAAGCATCAGATAGGCGAACAGTACATTTGGCTATTGATATTTTTGCGCCTACCAGTACCCGAGTTTATTCACCTCTTGATGGACGGGTAGCTGTAGCTGAAAATCGGGTTGGATATCTAGACTATGGTGGGGTAATTATTCTTGAACATAAAACACCGGGTGATGATATATTCTATACTCTTTATGGACATCTTAATCCCGAGTTTATGGAACGTATAAAGGTTGGGGATACCATCGATGCGGGCACTTTTTTCTGTCACCTGGGTGATGAAAAAATGAATGGTGGTTGGGCACCTCATTTGCATTTTCAATTAGCTTTGATGACTGAAGGTATTGAGGCTGATTGGCCAGGTGTTGGTGATCCGGATGAGATGTATTTGTGGCATGGTGTATGCCCAAACCCAGCCGCACTATTGAATTTACCAGATAAAATGACACACTACTCACCCACCAATAAAAAAGAAATTTTGAGTGAACGCCGAGAGCATTTTGGACGAAACTTATCTATCACTTATGAAGACCCAGTAATGCTTGTTCGTGGTTGGAAGCACCACATGTTTGATGAATGGGCCCGCCCTTACCTTGATGCTTACAATAATGTGCCCCATGTTGGGCATGCACATCCTCGTATCCAAAGAATTGTGAGTAACCAGATGGGGAGGATAAACTACAAACACTCGTTATCTTCATCCAGCACAAACAGCTTTTGCTAAAAAAATACTTTCAAAACTTCCATCAAAACTTGATACATGCTTTTTTGTTAACTCCGGATCTGAAGCAAATGAACTAGCGTTACGATTAGTTCGTGCTCATACTGGTTTAAAGGGAATTGTAACACTTAATCACGGTTACCACGGCAACACTACTGGCGCTGTTGATATTTCAGCATACAAATTTAATGCTGGAGGGGGTGTTGGGCAAGCAGATTGGGTTGAATTAATTGAACTTCCTGATGATTACCGAGGTCAATTTAAGCGTAATGATCCAAATAGGGCAGAAAAATTTGCAGATTTAGTTAACTCTGCTATTTCAAATCTAATATCTAAACAATGTGGATTGGCTGGTTTTATTGCAGAAACCTTTCCATCGGTAGCAGGGCAAATCATTCCACCGGATGGTTATTTGCAAAATGTTTACAAGCATATTCGTAATGCAGGTGGATTGTGTGTCGCTGATGAAGTGCAAACGGGCTTAGGCCGATTGGTGAGTTTTATTTTGGGTTTGAACAACAAGAAGTTGAACCTGATATTGTGGTTTTGGGTAAGCCCATTGGAAATGGCCACCCTATTGGGGTCGTAATAACCTCAAAAGAGATTGCTGAGAGTTTTGCAGAAGGCCCTGAATTTTTTTCTACTTTTGGTGGCTCTACGCTGTCATGTCTGATAGGAAAAGAGGTTTTAGAAATTATTGATGAAGAAAAATTACAAGAAAATGCAGATCTAATGGGTAAAAAGTTGCTCGGTGGTTTGAACGAACTTCAGGACAATTTTCCACAAATAGGCGATGTTAGGGGAATGGGTTTATTTTGTGGTGTAGATTTAGTTAAAAACAGAGAGACCCGTGAGGAAGATCCTGATCTGTGTTCGTATATTAAGAAAGCGTATGCGAGATCACAGAATACTAATAGAGAAATATTATCTAAAGATAATGTCCTTAAGATCCGTCCGCCGTTGACAATCGATGAAGAAGGTATTGATATTTGAAGAACTTTAAGCACAGGTAATCCCTCATCATCCAAGTAATTGAATTCATAAGCATTCCAATAATCTATTCCGTTACATAATTCTGGACACCTAACCCAAACTATGCATCAATATTGATAGAATATATACCGATGATAAGCGTGATTCTATTAGCTTTATCTAGAAAAAATATAAAAAATAAACGCTTTGACCAAAAGATTATAAAAGATATCATTGGGTGAAGGGCAGTTGATTTCCAAAGTGGATATTCATGTGGGCAGTATGATTTACGAACATTAACCTCAAAATAGGAGAAAAGTCAAAATGCAATCTTACTTGACAAAATTAAAGAAAACAGCGCTGGCGGCTTTGTTTTCTCTTGGAGCAATGAATACCTATGTTAGTGCTGATACACTTGATATTGGAGTATTACTACCATCACCGATCGCAGATGTGGGGTGGTCGCATGCATTGGTTGAAGGCTTTAACGGCATCAAAGAGAAATATGGTGATAATGTTACATTAAACATTGTTGAAAACATTCAAGAGGGCCCAGATGCTGACCGAATTATGAATAAAATGGTTGGTGATGGTAACAAATTCATACTGCTAGGTTCATTCGGTTACATGAATAGTGGCTTGAAATTAGCCAAACGTAACCCGGACATGTCGTTCATTCATGCTTCAGGCTACAAAGTAGCCGACAACTTTTCACCATTTACAGCCAAATATTATGAGGGATTATACCTTATGGGTATGGCTGCTGCCGATCTGACTAAAACCAAGAAACTTGGTGTTGTGGGAGCGTATGCCATCCCAGAATTGATCTCTTCGATCAATGGTTTCGCTCTTGGTGCACGAGCAGTTGATCCGGAGATTACTGTTGATGTCATTTGGTTGAATTCTTGGTTCGATCCAGCAAAAGCTCAGGCTTCAGCAAAAGCACTGATAGCGAATGGCTCAGACGTTTTGTTCTCTAACGCTCAAGATACGCCTTCCGTTGTTACTGTAGGTGAAGAAGCAGGTGTGTATGTGTTCAATTTGAATAGTTCGATGAAAGAATATGCACCCACAAAATATCTTGGTGTGGTGAAAACCGATTGGGGACCTTTCTTTTCTGCATCGGTTGAAGCGCACCTAAATGGTAACTTTGAGGGCCGTAATGAATGGCTTGGTGTTGATGCTGGCGTGGTTGTAACTGAGGAATGGAACTCGGATATTAGCTCTGAAATGGTACAAAGAATTAAAAATGCTGAGGCGGAGATTTCATCGGGTGCACGACATGTTTACGATGGTCCAATCTTTAATCAAGAGGGTGAGCAAATTGTGGCTGCTGGTGAGCGCCTAGATGATGGTGGCATCCTCGGAATTAATTGGCATGTTCAAGGTGTGAATACCCCGTTGCCAAAATAGAATTGCTTGCTTGCCCCAGTGATTTTTTTATTGGGGCAAGCAAGTTATAAATCAAGGTTCAATGAAGAAATGAATGGTGATCAGCAGCCACTACTTACTTTAAGTAAGCTAACTAAGATTTATGGTTCATTAATTGCCAATGATTCAATTGATTTGGATGTCTTCTCAGAACTATTCACGGAATTATAGGTGAAAATGGAGCTGGTAAATCTACTTTAATGAATATCTTGTATGGTTTGCACCGCGCTGACACTGGTGAGATGTTAATTGATGGAACAAAAGCAAAAATAAAAAGTAGTGCGGATGCATTGGCACTGGGTATAGGTATGGTTCACCAACACTTTATGCTTATTAATAGGTTCTCAGTTCTTGAAAATGTTATGCTTGGATCAGAGGGTGGCTCTCTTCTTAGTTCAGGCAAAATTGCCACTGTAAATAAGCTTAAAGAACTAGGCCAAACATTTGATATGGAAGTCGACCCAAACGCATTAGTAAGTGATTTAAATGTTGGAATGCGCCAGCGAGTAGAAATTTTAAAAGCTCTCAAGGGTGGGGCTAAAATTTTAATTTTGGATGAACCAACTGGCGTGCTTACCCCACAAGAAGCAACACAGTTATTTGATATATTAGATAAGTTAAGAGCGAACGGTGTTACTGTTTTACTAATAACGCATAAGTTAGCTGAAATTATGGCAATAACTGACAACGTATCAATAATGCGTGGTGGTGAAATGGTGGGCCATCGAAAAACAAGTACGCAAGAACTAGCAACACTTATGATTGGCCGAAGTATTCCGAAGATTGAGCGGAAAAAAAGTGACCATAAGTCAAAAAATGCAATCTTAAATGTAACTAATTTGAATATTAAAAACCCAGATCCATTTGGAACAGACCTAAAAAATTTAAGTTTATCCGTATTTGGTGGAGAAATTGTTGGTATTGCTGGAGTGTCTGGAAATGGCCAACAGGAACTTGGTCGTATTATCTCTGGAGAGGATAAAAGGGGTGACTTGGCACCTTCTACCGTAAAGATGTTTGGCCAGCCCGTCACGCGAAAGGGTGTAATAGAGCGACGAGATCTTGGCTTTTCCTTTGTTCCGGAGGAAAGGCTGGGCCGTGGAGCTGTGCCTTCGATGACGCTATCGCAAAACTCGCTTCTTACAGCCTTCAAGAAAGGCATGCTCAAAAATGGGTTTATACAAGATGATGTTGTTACAGAATTTACAGACAAATGCATCACTGAATTTTCTGTAAAGTCTTCTGGTAATGGTGCTACGGCGAACTCCTTATCAGGTGGAAATTTACAAAAATTTTTAGTGGGACGTGAATTACTATTGGAACCAAAACTATTATTTTTGTCGCAACCTACTTGGGGCGTAGATGTTGGATCTGCTAACGAAATCAGACAAAAATTAATAAGTTTACGTGATAACGGAGTTGGCATTTTAGTCATTTCAGAAGAATTAGAAGAATTGTTCGAAATCACAGATCGTATTTACGTTTTAAGGAGTGGACGTATATCGACCTCTATGCAAACAAGCGAAGTTACTCCCGATGAAATTGGAGAGTACATGATTGGTGAAGAGCGAGAGGATGCTAGTAATGCTATTGCAGTTTGAACGGCGAGATACTGCTTCAAAGCCTCTAATGTTCGCTACGCCATTCATTGCTATTGCTATAACGATATTTTTTAGCAGCATTATGCTTCTTATTCAGGGTAAATCTTTGCAAACAACTTTTTACACTTTTTTTATAGAACCTTTCGCATCTACTTATGCTATATCAGAAGTTTTCCTCAAATTTGGTCCATTGCTCTTTATCGCTCAGGCTTTGGCTATCGGTTTTAGAGCAAAAGTTTGGAACATAGGAGCTGAGGGTCAAATGATTATGGGCGCAATATTTGCCTCGTCAGTTCCTGTCTATTTTACAGAAAGTGAGTCGGTATTCCTTCTTCCAGCTATGATCTTATTGGGTGCATTAGGAGGATTAGTTTGGGCTGCTATCGCTGCGTTTTTGAAGACACGCTACAATGCTAATGAGATTTTGGTCACGTTGATGCTCTCTTCGGTAGCGTTGCAAATCCTCTACTATTTTCTTTTAGGTCCTTGGAAAGACCCAATGGGTTTTAATTTCCCGCAAACTGTCATGTTTCAAGACGCTGCATTATTTCCACCCATTATTTTTGGGTTTCGGTTGAATTATTCGTTAATTATTCCAATAATCTTTACAATTTTTGTTTGGATTTATATGGAGAAACGTTTCGGTGGCTTTCAGCTTACAGTGGGTGGACTTGCGCCTCGTGCAGCTACTTATGCTGGTTACAGCGCAAATGGCGCAGTTTGGAAAAGCTTATTAATTGCTGGAATGGCGGCTGGGATTGCTGGCATGAGTGAGGTCGCAGGACCAATTGGTCAGTTACAACGTTCCGTGACATCAGGTTATGGTTATTCGGCCATCATCGTAGCTTATTTGGGGGCTTTGCACCCTATAGGTATTGTATTTGCTGCGTTCTTTTTGTCTGTCATTCACATCGGTGGAGATTATGCCCTAGTTACCGCTAAACTGCCGATAAGCTCAGTGCACATTTTCCAGGGATTGCTATTGGTAACTTACTTAGCAAGTTATACCTTGGTGAATTATAGGTTTAAACCTCGTAAAGCTCGAATAGAAGAAATTGAAAGTTCTTTAACATGACACTTCTTGAATTTTTTCTCGCGGGCACAATGAGTGCTGCTACTGTTTTTCTACTTGCTGCCTTAGGCGAATTAGTTGCTGAAAAGTCAGGTATGTTAAATTTGGGCGTGGAGGGCATGATAGCAATCTCTGCCGCGGTTGGGTTTGTGGTAACTTATCAAACTGGCAGTCATTTTATAGGATTTATTGTGGCTGGAGCTGCTGGCATAGGCGTATCTATGATTTATGCGATGGTTTCGATTACATTTTTTGAGTGACCATGAGCTACTGGGTTGGCTGTTGGTATTTTGGGCTTGGGTCTTTCTGCATTGATTGGAAAGAATCATGAAAGCCTTACTATAACTGCCCCAGATCCTATTCAAATTCCAATTTTAAGTGATATTCCGTTGGTTGGGCCCGTTTTATTCCAGCAAAATATTGTTGTCTACTTTGCGATCGTTATGGCTGTTTTGATAAGTTTTTGCTTGAACAAAACCCGGCTTGGCTTGGCCATACGGGCGTGTGGAGAAAATCCTAAAGCGGCTGAGGCACTTAGTTATTCAGTATTCAAGATTAAAAATGGAGCTGTAGCTTTTGGAGGTTTGATGGCAGGATTTGCCGGGGCATATGCATCTACTATATATACCCCACTTTGGGCTGATGGAATGATAGCTGGCCGTGGATGGATTGCGGTTGCACTGGTTGTATTTGGAACATGGAAAACTGGTCGTATCGTTTTAGGGGCTTATCTGTTTGGAATGGTATCTCTCGGAGAATTAATGGTTCAATCTTTTGGGGTAGCTGTCCCATCTCAATTGTTATCGGCAATGCCGTTTGTAATTACTATAGTTGTTTTGGCGATAATATCTTCCGATAGAGCACGGCTGAGACTACATGCGCCATATTCTCTAGGCGAGACATATGATGGATCGGAACCGCAATGAAGGATCTTAACTAAATAATAGCATTTGGCAGAGACGAAGGGATTCGAACCCTCGAGACCCTTCCGGGCCTACTCCCTTAGCAGGGGAGCGCCTTCGACCACTCGGCCACATCTCCGCTGACGGCTATACAAGGCCATTAAACAGGATAAAAGCTATTTTTTGAAATTTTGCGAGTATTTTTTTAAAATTCTATAATATTGTTTGCTGCTATATCTTTATCAATACTGATTGAGTAAAAAAAATCGCAAAATAGTATTTTATGTTTGAAAGGTTTGAATTTCTGATGAGAAAGTTTTTTATTTCTATTAGCATTTTATTTGTGACTGGTGAATATTGTTCTAGCTCAAGAACAAGTCACAGATTCAATTTCTCCAGAAGGACCTACACCATCAAAGCTTGTACCAAACGGCAAGTCTGCAAGATCAGATAATTGGATGGTAGTCACGGCTAACCCATTAGCATCTGAAGCTGGAGCAAAAATTTTACAAAATGGTGGAACTGCGGCTGATGCCATGGTCGCTGTACAAGCAATGTTAGGCTTGGTTGAACCTCAAAGCTCTGGCTTAGGTGGTGGAGCTTTTTTGGTTTGGTTTGATGCAAAAACAAAAGAAATCACAACTCTAGATGGTCGTGAGACTGCTCCAAGTGGAGTTAACCCAGAAATGTTTTTGGATAAGACTGGAAAACCATTGAAATTTTTTGAAGCTGTAGTTGGCGGATTATCAGTTGGTGTGCCTGGAACACCAGCTTTAATGGAGGTCGCGCAGAAGCGGTGGGGTAATCAAACGTGGAGTTCCCTTTTCATGGATGCGATCTATATTGCAGAGACAGGTTTTAAAGTCTCACCTCGACTTGGAAAGCTGATTGATTACGATCAAGAAAGATTAAAAACTTTTAAAGCTACGTCAGCTTATTTCAGTTTGAATGGAGAGTTTATAAAAGCTGGTGAGATCTTGCGAAATTCTCATTATGCGGAAACACTAAAAACGTTAGCATTAAATGGCTCCAAGAGTTTTTATTCTGGAGAGATTGCGAAAGGGATAGTTAATACTGTTCAAAATAAGAATAACAATCCAGGTGTTTTGAGTTTAAGTGACCTTAATAATTATAAAGTCAAAGAACGTGAGGCTATTTGCTCCAAATATAGAGGTTTTGATATATGTGGTATGGGCCCACCTTCATCAGGAGCATTATCTGTTGGTATTATTCTAGGTATACTCGAGAATTTTGATTTGCGTAGTCTTGGACCAAAATCAGCTGAAGCTTGGAGATTGATTGGTGATGCCTCTCGACTTTCATTTGCTGATCGTGGGCGATACATGGCGGATAGTGATTTTGTTTTTGTACCTGTTAACGGCCTACTCAATAAAGACTATTTAGCTGCACGAGCAAAGCTTCTACAAACTGGTCGCGCTTTGGAGTACGTTCATCCGGGTGTGCCATCTTATAATTTAACAAATTTTTATGCAGATGATCAAAGTATAGAATTACCTTCTACATCGCATATATCCATTGTGGATAGTTATGGAAACGCATTGGCAATGACAACAACAATTGAAAATGCTTTTGGGTCTCGGTTGATGACACCGGGTGGATTTTTATTAAACAATGAATTGACTGATTTTTCATTTAAAACCAAGTATTGATGGTGTGCTAATCGCAAATAGAGTCGAGCCAGGGAAACGCCCTCGGTCTTCAATGTCTCCAACGATAGTTCTTAAAGATAATAAACCAGTTTTAGTTTTGGGTTCTACTGGAGGTAGTGGAATAATCGGTTTTGTTGTGAAAACAATAATTGCTCATATTGATTGGGGTATGGATGTAAAGGCAGCCATAGATTTTCCAAACTTGATAAATCGCTTTGGTACTTTTGATATTGAAATGGGTGCTGGGTTAGAAAAATTGGCAGACCAATTAATGGAACTGGGGTTTGTCGTTAAGATAAGACCCCTTAACTCTGGAACACATGCAATTTCATTGAGTGCAGCAGGACTGCATGGAGCTGCTGATTATCGTCGAGAGGGTATTGCTTTAGGATTTTAGTGATAGCTTAATGATCTAAATCTAAAGTCGCTTCTTCAATATATGCAGCCATCTTATCAAAATTATTTAATTCGTTAGCTAAAATATGAGCTAGCTTGGCAAAAAATATATTTGACTTATCTATGCCAAATTCATCTATTTTAATAGCAAGTGTTTCATATATTTTTTCCATCTCATTATTTGTCACAATCTTTCTCCATTTAGGATTTTTTGATAAGTTGATAAAATAGATTTTAATTCAGCTTGATACCATCGACCGACAATGTGCATGTCTGGTCTGATTAAGTAAGCTGAACCATCAATTGCACCATAATGCTTTGAAATTTCAGATTCTGGATCAATATAAATTATATTTAAGTTAAGTGCTTGCTTTATATTTGGGGGGTTTTTTTCCAAACCATATTACGTTAAATTTGGGGTCTAAGTCATCACTCAGAAAATTATTCCCATTCAAAAAATTTTCTATAACCGCACCTGGCTTTGGCCCTAATTTAAATCTTTGATCATCCTTCATCGTTATTTGGCTATTCACATAGGTGTAAGGCTTCATTTGTCGTGGGTTAGCTAGTTCGCCTGCAAATTTATATCTAAGAGCTAATGACAAGGCAGCATCACGCATCGTTAACCATCCGTAACTGGGTGGTGTCATAAACCTTGTTGATTTTATGGCATTAGAAAAAACATCCAAAGTTGCTCCACGTCTCTCAGTTGTGTAGCTATTTAGTAATTCTTTTGTAGCCTTTCCTTTTAATAAAAAAGCGAGCTTCCAGCCAATATTTTGGGCATCTGCTAGGCCATTATTTAAACCCCTAACACCAAATATAGGAACAATATGAGCACTATCACCAATAAAAAAAACTGGCCCATGCTGATAACTATCAAGTGCTAACGTATTAGCAGAATAATTACTCCACCATTCTAATTCCCACTTTCCTGTGTAGCCAATATCTAAAAGAACTGCAGATACGCGTTCTTAACAATATTTTCTTTTACTGCTTCAAGTGGATCTTCATCATTTGTTATCTGATAATCTATTCGCCAAATATCATCAGGTTGTTTATGGATTAGAACAGTTCCACCTCTTCTGCAATCAGGATCAAATAAGGCTCTTCGGATGGTTGGATAATCGTGTTTCATCTGAACATCTGCTATTATATAGCGCCCTTCAAAGTTTTCACCATTCAAGCGTAAGTTCATTGAGTTGCGTATTGTACTATTTGCTCCATCAGCAGCAAGAACCCATTTCGTCTTTAATTTATAATTCTGACTTGGGTCATTTATCTCTAAAATCGCATGGTCTTTATGCACATTTATGTTCTCAACACGTGATTGCCATCTTATATCGATATTAGGTTGTTTTATGGCTTCATCGTGAAGAAATTTTTCTATATATTGCTGTTCCAAATTATACATTGGGCGGTATTTTTGATTTTCACTGTCAGGCATATCAAATTCTAATATTTGCTTGCCACGATAAAAAGATCTACCTTTTGTCCATCCTAATGCTTTTTTTGTAAATTGATTTATCACCCCTAGCGTATCGAATATATGAAAACTTTGCCTAGCTATACAAATTGCGCGACTACCATCATTGAATGTATCTTTCGCTTCTAAAATTACTGAAGATACCCCATATTTTGCTAATGTTAATGCTGCTGTTAAGCCAATTGGACCAGCGCCAACAATTGTGACATCTACTGCTTCCTCTTTGTTTTTATTAAATTTGGGTGCTCTAAACTTTGGGTATTCAAAGTATAATGACTCAAGTTGTTCTCTTCCATATGGTCGCATAATTTGGTCCTTCAAATTTAAATTACTATAATAAAAAAGAATTTATTATGTACACCCGCAAATTAATCAATTTAACTTCAGAAATAGGAATCGTTATTAAAAGACAAGAGGGATAATATAATATGAATGAACATCCAGTATGGAATTATATTGATCAAAATGCTGATAGGTTTTTCACACTTGCAGATAATGTGTGGAACACGCCTGAGACTTGTTATGCTGAAAAATCATCAGTGGAATTTCATCGCAACGAATTATCTTATCAAGGTTTTAAAATTACTGAAAATGTGGCAGGAATTCCGACTGCTATCATGGGTGAGGCTGGCTCTGGTGGGCCAGTAATTGCAATCCTGGGAGAATTTGATGCTTTGGCTGGATTAAGCCAAGTTGCTGATCTTCCTGAGCAAAAAGCGCTAATTTCGGGAGGAAATGGACATGGTTGTGGACATAATATGCTTGGTTCAGCTTCTTTTTTGGCGGCAGTAGCCGTTCGGGATTGGTTAAAAGAAACTGGGACTGCAGGAACGATCCGTTACTACGGTTGCCCTGCTGAAGAAGGTGGAGCAGGAAAAACATTTATGGTGCGTGATGGCGTATTTGATGATGTTGATATTGCCATCTCATGGCACCCCCACAGTATACCAGCGGTAATGAGAGGATCTTCGTTGGCTAACTGCCGTATTGATTTTTCTTTTAAAGGTCGTGCTTCTCATGCTGCTGGTGCACCACATCTGGGTCGCAGCGCTCTTGATGCTGCAGAGTTAATGAGTGTTGGTGTGAACTATTTACGCGAACATATGCCAGATACGGCTCGGGTGCATCACGCGATTATAGATGGAGGAGGAATCTCCCCAAATGTTGTTCAGGCAAATGCCTTAGTTCGTTATGTAGTACGGTCTGAGACAACACCTGAAATGTTAAAATTGTTAGAAAGAGTAAGGAAAGTGGCGAATGGCGCTGCAATTATGACTGAAACTGAAGTAACGGATAGTATTTTAGCTGCAGTTTCAAATATACTTCCAAACGACCCTCTTTGTGACGCCATGCAGCGAAATTTAGATATGGTTGGTCCACCCTCGTTTGAAAAAGAAGACTATGCTTATGCAGATAACTTTACAAAAACATTTTCAGTTGATGACATTTATGAGTCATACAAGAGTGTAGGCATCGTCCGTGCAGAAGACTCAAGAAAATATAACCGAGTATACAAACTCACATACTTATGGCTCTACTGATGTTGGTGACGTTAGTTGGCTTGTTCCAACTGTACAATTATGGGGAGGTAATTATGCAATTGGGACACCATTCCATTCTTGGCAAATGGTTGCTCAAGGTAAAAGTGCGATGGCATATAAAGGAATGACACATGCAGCTTCAGTCATGGCTGCAACGGCGGTAGACGTTATCTTGGACCAAGATTTGCGAAATAATGCATTAGCTGATTTGAAAAATAAAGTTGGCTTGGATGGATACATATGTCCCTTACTAAAAGGATCAACTCCCCCTATTAAAGCAATGGGTGGCACTTTGTGAGTATTTCCGCAAAACCTAATAACAATAGATTGGGGGTCGATATTGGGGGTACTTTTACTGATGTGGTTTTGGAAACAAAATCAAGTCATTATTCTACCAAAGTTCTAACTAATAAAGAAAACCCTGTGGCTGCTATAATAGAAGGTATTGAAGTTGTATGTTTAGAAGCAGGAATTGCACTTAGTGACTTGACGCAAGTAATACATGGTACAACTTTAGCAACAAATGCTTTGATAGAACGAAATGGTGCTAAAACGGCTTTAATTACTACCGAGGGATTTCGTGATGTCATAGAGATGCGAACGGAAAGTAGGTTTGAACAATATGATCTTAATCTACGCTTACCTGAGCCACTTTTACCAAGAGATCAGCGTTACGTGTTGAAAGAAAGAGTAGACGCTCAAGGTCAAATATTGATCCCACTTGATATAGAAGAGTTGGAAGATTTGATAAGTGAACTAAGCAGGAATGGTTATGAAAGTATTGCCGTAGGATTTTTACACTCTTATACAAATAATTTACATGAAAATATGGTGCGTAAAGCACTTAAAAACCGATTGCCCAACATAATGGTTTCCCTGTCTTCAGAGGTTTCACCACAGGTTCGTGAGTATGAACGGTTTAGTACTACTGTTGCCAATGCTTATATTAAGCCTTTAATGAAAAGTTACCTTATCAAGTTTCTAGCCAGGTTGAGAGAGAAACATATAAATTGTCCTGCCTTTTTGATGCACTCAGGGGGTGGAATAATTTCTTTTGAAGATGCTGCAGAATTTCCAGTTAGGTTGGTTGAATCTGGCCCAGCTGGAGGTGCCATGTTTGCGGCTGACATAGCTTCCAAGTATGGACTCAAAAAAGTACTTAGTTTTGATATGGGCGGTACAACTGCTAAAATTTGTTTGATAAATGATTATACGCCCAAAACTAGTCGAGTTTTCGAAGTTGCACGAACTTATCGTTTTAAAAAAGGTTCAGGCATCCCAATATCTATACCAGTAATTGACATGGTGGAAATAGGAGCAGGGGGAGGTTCATTGGTTACTATTGATTCCTTAAGTCAAATTAGAGTAGGGCCAAAAAGTGCAGGATCTGATCCAGGGCCAGCATGTTTTGGTAAAGGTGGAGAAAACCCTACTGTAACTGATGCTGATTTATTGCTTGGCAAGCTTGATCCAAAAAACTTTGCTGGCGGGTCAATTGTGTTGAAAACAGAAATGGCAAAACTAGCAATAGAAAGTGATGTAGGAGCTAAATTACAAATGGATTCGAATGAATCTGCTTGGGGTATTTCTGAAGTTGTAGATGAAAACATGGCTAATGCAGCACGTATTCATGCTGTGGAAAATGGACAAGATTTGAACGAATATACGATGATTGCTTTTGGAGGAGCGGCTCCATTACATGCGTCAAGGTTGTGTGAAAAAATTGGAATAACAAGGTGTATGATTCCAAAAGGGGCGGGAGTTGGTTCTGCAATAGGGTTTTTAAAAGCACCCTTTAGCTTTGAAGCCAGTCGATCAATATTTATGAGATTACCAGAATTCAATGGTGATTTAGCAAAAAAAATATTTACTGATATGGAGGATGAAACGTCACGCTTTGTACGCTCGTGTGATGAGCATGCTGAGCTAAATTCAGACTTTAAAGTTTACATGCGTTATTCTGGGCAAGGTTGGGAAATACCTATTAAATTTACAAAGAAAGAAATAAATAATCCAACAAAGGAAGCCTTTCAAAATAGATTTGAAGAGGAATACATAAATCTTTTTGGTCGATCAGTCTCTGGTATGAAAATTGAAATCACCGTTTGGGCAGTCAATACATTTACGCTACTACCAAAAAATAATGCTGAGCCTGATATTGAAGAGATCAATAAAGTTTCTTTTGAAGATCATCGTTCAATTTTCGATGCTGGGCGCAGTCAAAACGTCGATGCAATGCAAGTAAATAGAGATGAACTTACTAAAAATTCCTGGTTAGCTGGTCCAGCAGTAATCACCGAAAAAGAGACGGCAACCATAGTGTCATGTAGTTTCTCAGCAGTAGTTCGAAATGATGGATGTTTGGATTTAAGAATGAATCATGGGAAAAATTCGATCGATGATCTGTTGCTGTCGTCAGGAGCTTTAAATGACTAAAATGTCGAATGTAGCTCATCAAGTAATGTGGAATAGATTAATTTCTATAGTTGAAGAGCAGGCTCAGGCACTTATTCGAACAGCTTTTTCAACATCTGTCAGAGAGGCGGGTGATCTCTCTGCTGGAGTTTATAATGCAGAGGGTAAAATGCTGGCACAAGCGGTCACTGGGACGCCAGGGCACGTTAATGCGATGGCTGATTCTGTCTCACATTTTCTTCGTAAGATTGGTTTGAAAAATATTTTGGAAGGTGATGTATATATAACGAATGACCCATGGGAAGGTACTGGGCATTTACATGATATAACGGTTGTGACACCAGTATTTTTTAAGAATAAGCTTGTTAGCTTTTTTGCTTGTACAGCCCATGTTGTGGATATCGGTGGTCGGGGGTTTGGTGCTGATGCCAATTCTATTTATGAAGAAGGTATTTATATTCCAATAATGAAATTTATTGCTTCTGGTGAGGTTGATAAAACTTTGATCACTATGCTTAGAGCTAACGTTCGTGAGCCAGATCAGCTAATTGGCGATATTCATGCTCTCGCAACTTGTAATGAAATTGGGTATCGACGTCTGAATTCCATGATGAGTGAATTTGAAATTAACAACCTTAATGATATTGCTAATTTTATTTTAACAAACTCATTAAAGGCCACTTTACAATGTATTAATTCATTACAAACTGGATTTGCTGAGGGATCAATGACGATTGATGGGTACGAAAAGGCTGTCAATTTACATGTTGGAATAACTATAAAAAATGATCGAGTTATTTGCGATTGGTCGGGCACTTCGGGAATTGACAAAAAAGGTATAAATGTTCCTTTAGTTTATACTAAAGCTTACTCTTGTTATGCTCTGAAATGTGCTATAGCGCCTGATATTCCAAACAATGCAGCGTCATTAGAACCATTTGAAGTTGTGGCGAGCGAAGGTTCAATTGTTAATGCAATTCATCCTGCTCCTGTAGCATTAAGGCATGTGATAGGTCATATGTTGCCAGATGCCATATATGATGCATTAGACAAATTATTACCTAATACGGTTCCTGCTGAGGGAGCTGGGTGTTTATGTAATTTTCAAATTTCCTTAAGAGCAAAAGCATGTTCAAATTTAACCAATCAAGTGTCTCGTGCAGAGGTTTTAACATTTAATTCTGGAGGTTCTGGAGCGAGACCTACGTTAGATGGTATGAATGCCACAGCTTTTCCATCAGGTGTTATGACCATGCCAGTTGAGGTTACTGAACAAGTTGGTCCAATAATTATTTGGCGAAAAGAGTTACGTCCTGATAGTGGAGGTGCTGGGACATTTCGTGGTGGATTAGGTCAGCTTATGGAGGTTGGCTCGAGAGAGGGGTTCGAATTTGATATTCAAGCAATGTTTGATCGTCTAAAATATCCTGCTAGAGGGCGCCGCGGTGGGTGTAATGGTGCTGTGACAAAGGTATCCCTTGATGACGGAAAATTGTTAAAAGGAAAAGGCAAACAATCTGTGCCTTATGGGCTAAAGGTTAAAATGGCATTTCCAGGAGGTGCTGGTTATGGAGACCCTTTGAAACGTGATTTAGACCAAGTTAAATCAGATCTTCGAATGGGCTTCATAACACCAGAATATGCCTCCAAATATCACGATTTTAATAATGAAGAATTTTTTAATAAAATAAACTTTCCTAATAAGAAAGAGGTGTGATCTTGAGTAGTCATTTGGGGGAAAGTATACCAAGAAAATCTAGTTATGATATTGTAATTATTGGTGGTGCGATAATGGGTACAGCTGCAGCGTGGTTTCTATCCAATAATAAAGATTTTAATGGTTCAGTTTTGATTGTTGAAAAAGATCCAAGTTACGAATTTAGCTCAACTGCGCGAACTAATTCTTGTATTAGGCAGCAATTTAGCCGTGAATTAAACATTAGAATTTCACAATTCACAGCGGATTTTGTTAAAAACTTTCGAAGGTATTTAGGGGATGATGATAGAATTCCAACATTAAATATACAGAATTATGGATATATGTATTTAGCTAATAGTGAAGATAAGGCTAAGTCTTTACGCACTATTCAGAAAACTCAATTACAAGCTGGTGCTGGTACAACCTTAATGACTCCTGATGAAATAAAAAGTGAATATCCATTTTACAATGTGGAAGATATATTCTTGGGCAGCATAAATACCATTGATGAAGGTTATTGGGACGGTGGGACGGTATTTGATTGGCTGCGCCGATCTTCGGTAAATAGAGGTATTGAGTATATTTCAAATGAAGTTGTGGGAATTAATAAGAATTCTAATGGCACCATGGTGGACAGTATAAGCTTGAAGTCGGGTGAAGTAATAAGCTGTGGGGCAGTGGTAAATGCGGCTGGTCCACGTGCTTCAAAAGTAACAGAAATGCTTGGTATAAAAATACCGGTGGAACCCAGGAAACGCTATACTTGGGTATTTTCTGCAGAACACCCTCTCGAACGAGACTTGCCTTTGACTATAGATCCTTCGGGCATTCATGTCCGTCAAGAGGGGCCAAAGACTTATTTGGCAGGTAGTAAAGGGTTTTCTGACGTTCAGGCAGATTTTGATGATTTTTCTATGGATCCTAACCTTTGGGAAGATTATGTTTGGCCTATTATTGCCAATCGTATTCCAGCGTTTGAATCAATTAAAATTGTGACTGAATGGGTTGGGCACTATGCTTTTAATACCTTGGATCAAAATGCTATCATAGGCCCTCATTCAGAAGTGAATAACTTTATGTTTATGAATGGGTTTTCAGGGCATGGGTTGCAGCAAGCACCCGCTATGGGTCGTGGCATGTCTGAATTATTGATTTATGGAACCTACCAAAATCTTGATTTGTCATCTTTTAGCTATGATCGCGTTTTAAAAAACGAACCATTTTTGGAAGAAGCAATAATTTAAACTTTAGATTTATATCATCACAGGGGAAATTATAATGAAAAAACTTGTTTTAACTGGAGCTGCCGGTCGTTTAGGCTCTTATTTAAGAGAACCTTTATCAGAACTTTGTGATAATTTAGTTTCGACAGATTTGGTTGAGGGAATAGGTAGTACTTATTCTGGAGAAACTTACATTAAAGCAGATTTGGCTAATTTTGATGAGGTTAATGCGTTAATGGATGGTGCTGAAATGATTGTGCATTTTGGTGCTCTTAGTGATGAAGATACTTTTGATGAGATATTAAGTTCTAATATTATTGGGGCTTATAACGTTTGGGAAGCTGCTGCTCGTAATCACGTTAATCGAGTGATTTATGCTAGTTCCATACATGCTGTGGGTATGTACCCAAAAAATGAATACATAGGCATTAATGTTCCTCACAGACCAGATACATTTTATGGTTTAGCCAAGTGTTTTGCTGAGGACCTGGCCAGTTTATATTGGGATAAAAAACAAGTTGAAGCGGTTTGTTTACGTATTTTATCTTGTGCTAAGGTTACTAGTAGTAGGGCTCTAGGGAGTTGGCTGAGTTATGATGATTTAATATTGTTGGTCAAAAGAGCAATTGATGCCCCCACTACAGGGTTCAGTATTATTTATGGAGTTTCTAATAATGATCGCACTCCCGTTGATAACAGTGAAGCTAGTTTTTTAGGGTATAAACCCAAAGATAATGCTGAGCAATATGCTGATAAAATTTTGAAAAATGCGAACAAGGTAGATAAGAATGATCGTGCTCAAATCTTTCATGGTGGACCATTTGCAGCGGTCGAGCTTGGCCAAAGTGGCAAGGCTATCATGCAAATAGTTGACGATAAAAAGATTAATTAAATCTTTTTATGCATACCTTTTATTAATTTATGTCCTTATTTGGACAATAGATTAAGCGTTAATTCTCATCGACTATATAAATTTCAGATAACTCGAAACTCTCAATATGAGTACTTTGCTTTTCTAATGCTAAAGTAATTACGTAAAAAAGAGCTATTGAAATTAATAATGAAGTAAACACCTCCGTAAAACGAAGATAAATTATTTCTATAATAAACATATGTGCCTCAACTGCATTCTGACTTTTCAATGCCAGATTATTCTTTATAGTCTTATATTCACTTATATATTTTTTAAAATCAAGTATTAGTTTTTTTTGAGCAAAATACTGCCTTAGAAATTTACTAAAAATCTCAATGGTATTTTAATTCTAAATATTGCATGTATTACTCAGCATAATAGAATGATGCCTGGTATTTTAAAAAAGGTATTTGTAAAAGAGCAATAATTCATACATTCCTCCAGATGTTTGGAAATGGGACCAGGAAAGTGGCGGTACATTTGCCAAAACGAATAGGCCTATAGCTGGTGCAACTCATCAGAAAATACTTCCTATTGGAAAACACCCTTTGCAATTATATTCGTTAGCGACACCAAACGGGGTTAAAGTTACTATATTGCTTGAGGAGTTATTAGCATTAGGATTTGAAGGTGCTGAATATGATGCTTGGTTGATAAAAATTGATGGTAACCAATTTGGAAGTGGTTTTGTAGAACTTAATCCGAATTCTAAAATCCCAACCTTTGCAGATCATAGCCTTGGAACACCTATTCGCATTTTTGAATCAGGTGCTATTATGTTATACCTTGCTGAAAAGTTTGATGCATTTTTATGTAAGGGCCCCGAGCAGAGGGCAGAGATGCTCTCTTGGTTATTTTGGCAGATGGCTAGCGCACCATATTTAGGTGGAGGATTTGGGCACTTTTATTCATATGCACCAGAAAAATTTGAATACCCAATCAACCGTTTTGCCATGGAAGTTAAACGACAATTAGATGTTCTTGATCATAACTTGAGTGAGAGAGAGTTTATTTGTGGCGATGAGTATACCATTGCAGATATGGCAATTTGGGCATGGTATGGCCAATTAGTTTTATATCGCCTTTATGATAGTGGAGAGTTCTTAGATGTAACATCATACAAGAATGTTAGGCGTTGGGCTAAAGAAATCAACGCTCGGCCTGCAGTTAAGCGAGGACGTATGGTTAATAAAACTTCGGGGAGATTAGAGGTTCAATTGTGGGAACGACATGATGCCAGTGATTTTGAAAAGCGAACCCAAGATAAACTTGTTTGTGTCCTGTATAAACAACATAATCCCAGTTCTGCTGATTAATCTTATTAATTGTTGTTTGATTTTGTTAACATCAAAATAAGCGCTAAGCTTGAGCAAGTAATATAACCAAACAACACGGGGGTAGCAGTCCCATTAAAGGCCAGTCCAATTGGAATGGCTATTAAGATCCCCAACATCGTGGCAGACGCACCAATTATAGCTGATGCCATGCCTGCTATTTCACCCATTGGTTCCATAGCTAAAGCGTTCAAATTACCAAAATATAAACCTTTTAGAAAGAAAGCTATTACTGACCAACTAATAAAAATCACCAGCAACCACTCCATGGATATGAAGTCTTGGTTAATTATTAAGATAGTTATAATTGCAAAAATAATTTGTAGTGCAAAACCTATAGTGGCCAACAATTTCATTCCATACTTCATAACTAAAGCGGCATTCATAAAACTAGCTGGTGCAGCAAGTATTGAAATAATCGCAAAATACATTGGGAATTTCATACCTGCTCCAAGAGTATCGACAAATATCTGTTGGGCTGAATTAAGGTATCCAAAAAGAGCGCCAAAGCCGAGTGCTAAGGTAACGGTGTACTTGACGACTGCAGTGTTTGTAATGACTACCTTAAACGCACGTAGAAATTCAGTTGAACTAAGTTTCTTTCTTTGCTCAAATGGCAATGTTTCAGGCTGTCGTAGATTTAGCCAAAGCAGTCCAATTAATGCGAATGCAATAAACGCCATATATATTGATCTCCAACCAAAGTTAATAAATAATAATTGTCCAATTGAAGGTGCTAAAGCTGGAACTAGTACAAATATGGCCATCGCGAGCGACATAACTTGAGCCATTTTTCGTCCAGAATATAAATCCCTAATAAGAGCCATTGTAACGGTTCTTGGCGCGGAAATGCCTAAACCTTGAATAAACCTAGCAACGAGCATCATTTCTAAAGTTTCTGCATAATAAGCAGCGATACAAGCTAATATAAATATCATTAAGCCAATTGTGATTATGGGTTTTCTTCCAAATGTATCAGAGAATGGTCCAGAAATTAATTGCCCAAAGCCCGTTCCAAGAATGAAGCTAGAAATAATTAACTGTGCTTTGTTAACGTTTAAAAGCTCTAAGTCTTTCGCTATGTCTGGAAAGGCTGGCAACATTGTATCAGTACCGAATGCTATCATTCCAAACATTATTGATACTAATATTATAAACTCCCAATAAGGCAGGCGATTTTTTCTCATTCTTCCTGCTCCTAAATAAATGTTAAATAAGTTAGATTTATTAATGCCGATTAAATTTAATTCTTTATGTCAGCGTTAATATTTTTGGACTAACAGCTTAATTTATTTTGAACAATCTGAAACTTAACTTTAATTATGTAAGATTGTTGAGTGCTAAAAATAAAATCCCAGATAGCAAGGCTGCTGCAGGAACAGTTATAATCCATGCTGCAATTATGGTAAGGAAATGGGAACGTCTTACAAGCTTTCGATGCATTCTCTTTTTTGAGCCTGCTTTTACTATTTCTTTTTCTTTTATAGCCGTTAAATCTTTTTTACTCGAAGTTAATCGCCAGTGAAGTTCCCTAAAAAAGCCAACCCCAAAAATAGCGCCAACGGCTATATGTGTAGAACTAACTGGTAATGCAAGCCATGAAGCTACTATCACAGTTATAGCTGCTGACAAAGCTACGCAATACGCTCTCAGTGGATTTAATTTTGTAATTTGCTCACCTACCATTCGTATTAATTTGGGTCCAAATAGTAACAATCCAAAAGATAGACCAAATGCGCCAATCACCATAACCCAAATTGGTATTGAAACCTTGGCTATAACCTCTCCAGCTTGAGCAGTATGGACGATAGCCGCTAATGGTCCTATTGCATTTGCTACGTCATTGGCGCCGTGAGCAAACGATAATAAAGCAGCTGCAAATATCAATGGAATCTTAAATAAACTTCTTACAGATTTTTTTGTATTTTCCATCCCCTCTGACTGTTTGTAGATTAATGGTTTTGTTATTAGATAAAAAATCGCTAGTGTCGCAGCGCCAATTAAAAGTGCTGTGTCAAGATCAATTTTGACAATTTTCTTTAAACCTTTCACTGACAAGTATGCAGCGAAAGCACCTGCCATTATAGCGATAAGCAATGGCACCCAACGTCTGGCTGCACCTATTTTATCTTGTTTGTCTGAAACTTGTGATTTTATAAACCATAAAAATAAAGCAGCTATTAATCCTCCAAGAACTGGTGAAATTACCCAGCTTGCTGCAATTTGACTCATTTTAGGCCAGTTAACTGCTTCCATACCAGCGGCGGCTATACCTGCGCCCATAACACCACCCACAATCGAATGGGTCGTTGATACTGGCGCTCCAACCCAAGTGGCTAGATTAACCCAGAGAGCAGCAGACAAAAGAGCGGCAAACATCGCCCAAATAAATATCTTTGGATCTGAAACATAACTTGGATCAATAATGCCTTTCGAGATGGTGCCAACAACATCACCCCCTGCTAGTAAAGCACCAGCACTTTCAAAAATTGCAGCAATGATAAGAGCACCAACCATCGTTAAAGCATTTGCTCCAACTGCTGGTCCTACATTGTTTGCAACATCGTTTGCGCCTATGTTTAATGCCATATATGCGCCAATGGCTGCTGCAGCTATAATAATAGCGTTTTGAGAATTCCAACCTATTATAACACTGGTCAGCAATCCAACAATTAAAATAAATGCTAAACCTATTGATGGTGCTATAAATTGTTGCCTAGTTGCTGTTGCTGCTTGTTCTAAAGCAACCCTGCTTTTGAGGTCGCGATCAAGTGCCTTGTTGACCCTAGCTTTTTTTACCATTGAGAAAACCCTTTTCAACAATTAAACAAGTTGTGGCTCAAGTAGAAAATTCAGTGGATATATATGTTACATCTTATTTAAATTTATTGAATTAGTTTTGAATAAACCTTTTGAATACTTGTTTTGGTGAAAAATTTGTTTGATGGTTAATATTATATGTTTTAAATTAGATCTGAGGGATCAAAAATGGTCGCAAAAAAAGATATTATTAATGTAGTTGATGGTAAGAATTTGAATAATTTTTTAGTTGCATTGGATGATATGAAACATATTTGGGCTAATACCCCAACAGAAAATCACATAAAAACTTTAGAAAAAATTAAAGAAAACCTAATGGTTATTTCAAAAAATTGGGTTGAATTAGCTGCTAAAAATAAAGGAATACCAGAAAAAACCTCTTTGGTGGGAGAAGAGTGGATGTCTGGGCCTTACGCTTTAATGTCAGCCTGTAATGCTTTTATAAAAACTTTTTCTGAAATTGATAAAAAAGATTTCAAGAACAATCTGAAAACGCGAGTGTTACAAAATGGTCAGTTATCAGTAAAAGTAATTCCAGCATCAATTTGGGATAGACTTATTTTGTCTGGAGTAACGGCAGAAGTGTGGATGCAACCAGAAGTGAAAAAAAATAACTTAAAGGATTATGTGGCAAAACATCTTGATACTCCATTAGGTGAGCGAAAAGGGAAAGTAGCATTAGTACTTGGTGCAGGAAATATAGCATCAATTGCACCTCTCGATTGTTTTCAAAAATTATTTTTAGAAAACCAAGTAGTTTTATTGAAGTTAAACCCAGTGAATGATTATTTATTTGAGCATTTAAATTTTGTTTTAGATCCTTTAAAGGGATTTGGCGTTCTTAAAATTATTAAAGGCAACGGTGAGGTTGGGCATTATTTAACCCAACATGATTTAGTAGAAGAAATTCATATTACAGGCTCTGCAAAAACGCATGATAAAATCGTGTGGGGGCAAGAAAATGTTAACAGCGAGAGTAAAAGCAAACAAACAATAATAAATTCAAAAAGGATCACATCAGAGTTAGGTGCTGTTTGCCCAACTATTGTTGTACCAGGGCCTTGGTCGAATGCTGATCTCAAATATCAAGCTGACAATATTGCTACACAAAAAATGCATAACGCAGGATATAATTGCATAGCGTGTCAGGTATTAATTCTACCAAAACGGTGGAAGTACAAAGATACTTTAATGAGCGCATTAATTGCAGTTCTGAAAAAAACTAGCAGATTTGATTACTATCCAGGATCAAAAGAGAGAATTAAAGAATTTTGCAACAAAAGCAGTAAAATAAAACTAATAAATAATGGCTCCACTGATGTCTGCGTGATTAATGACTTAAAAGAACAATCAAATGATTGGCATAACGTTAATGAAGTCTTTGCTCACGCGATGAGTGTTTACGAAATTGACGATCAAGATCCTACTGAATACCTAAAAAAAGCAATCTCTTATTCAAATAAAGAATTATATGGAACACTTGGGGCAAATATTCTTATTCACCCAAGAACTATTCGCAAGATTGGAAAACATAAGTTTGAAAAGATTATACAAGACTTGAGATATGGAACTATAGCTATCAATGGTTGGTCTGCATTGGGATTTCTATTGTCACAATGCCCTTGGGGCGCATATCCAGGGCATACGCTTGAAGATATTCAAAGTGGGATTGGTACAGTTCACAATACTTTAATGCTAAGTAGTACAGAGCGTTCTATTGTCTGGGCCCCTTGGAGGCCATTTCCTCGCGGCTTGATTTCTGGACAATTATCAATGTTACCAAAACCTCCCTGGTTCATCTCCAATAAGCGACAAGATAAATTGGGATTACTGTTAACAAGTTTTGAGTACAAGCGTAGTTGGTTTAAGATTCCACGAATTTTTTTTAATGCTCTTCTTGGCTGAATTAGGTTAAATTATATTACTCGATTAATTTTGAATAATTGCTATAATTCAGTTCTTACGTGCCAAAGTTCTGGGAATAATTCGACATTCAGCATCTGGCGTAGGTAGTGAGTTCCACTGGTTCCACCTGTGCCTCTTTTAAACCCTATTATGCGTTCAACAGTGGTTACATGATTGAAACGCCAACGTCTGAAATAATCCTCAAAGTCAGTTAATTTTTCGGCTAGTTCATATAGTGGCCAATATTTTGTTGGCTCTGTATAGATTATTTTCCAAGCAGCAACTACGGATGGGTGCGGTTTGTGAGTTTTACTATAATCTCTTTCAAGAACTTCATTAGACACGTCAATTCCAGACCTTTTTAGAAGGTGCAAAGCTTCATCATAAATGCTTGGGCAAGACAATTCATACATAAGTTTTTCAAGTATTTCTGGTTTGTGTTTATGTGGCTTAATCATGGCAGAGTTGCGATTGCCAACAACGAATTCGATAAGTCTGTATTGATAAGATTGAAAGCCGGAAGATTGCCCTAATTCGTCTCGAAATTCTGTGTATTCGCTGGGTGTCATTGTTCTTAAAACATCCCAGGCATTATTTAGTTGTTCAAATATTCTTGTGACGCGTGATAACATTTTAAAAGATTTTTGAAGATTGTCAGATTTGATAGCAAGGCGCGCACCATCGAGTTCATGTAAAGCGAGTTTTAACCATAGTTCAGAAGTTTGATGTTGTATGATGAAAAGCATTTCGTCATGTGCGCTTGACCTCACGATTTGTGAATTAAGAATATTGTCCAGGCAAAGGTAATCCCCATACGACATTTTTCCATCAAAATTCATTTTAGCACCATCTTTTTCTGGGTCTATACTCATATTAAATATCCTAAGATTTATAATGAATCTATTTTAGTTGCATATATTTTTAATTATTTATTTTTACCAGTATAATTTTATAGATTAAAAATGTTTCTGAGCAGTTTGTTCTAAACATGTAATTGATCTTGTCTTTTTTAGCGAAGCTAAGCTCCCAAGAACTATTCTACTTTTTGAGTGGGATCCTTTTAATTGTCTAATGCATATTTGAGATCCATCATAAGTTTTATCGCCATGTGGTCGGGTTACCAGGAGTGAATAGCCAAGTCCGCAACCCACCATGCCTCGAACAAGCTCCAGTGAAGGAGATGTATGAGCGATTGTTGGTTTTAAATCTTCTGCTTCAAATAACCCTAAAAAAAATGATCGGCTTGGAGCTACATCTAAAAGAATCTCATCCTCAAGTCTACTAACTCGCTAAGAGAAATTTCTTTTTTTTGAGCTAATTCCTGAATATTTGGCAAAGCAACATATGGACTGTATTCAGATAACGGAACGCAATCTATGTCAGTTGATAGGTCAAGGTCATAAAGGAGTGCGACATCTATTCTATTATTTTTTAAATCTTGCATTAAATTTTCTTGATTTAATTCACGCTTATCAAATGAATTTGTGGAAAGGCTTTCATTAGTTCTTTAATTAAACTTGGAAGTATGACAGGGCCTAAAGTAATAAAACTTCCCAACCTGATGGTACCGCTTATCGTTTCACTTGCTATCATTGCGTCATGTTGCAGCTCATCCGCTTGAGAAAGTAGTGTTCTTGCATTTTGTAGAATTCGTAACGCAGTAGGAGTTGGTAGCACCCCCTGTGCATGCTGTCTTATTAAGAGTTGACTGCCAAGTTGTTGTTCTAATTTTGTTATTGCGATCGAGATTGTGGGCTGGGAAACAGAGACAGCTTCTGCCGCTGCTGCAATTGATCCATGGTCGATGCAGGATACTAAATACTCTAATTGCCTTAACGTAAAACGATGCATCTGAATAGTTAAAAACTATTCTAACTAAAAATACAATCTATTTTAACTATTTAGTGAATATGACTATAGTAAGTTTAGAAAAGTTAGTCTTGAGTTAGTGTAAATCAGTTTTAGCAATATGCATAATTGGGGAAAACCAAATGATACGTACAGGTGAAGAATACCGAAATTCGTTAGATGATGGAAGAGAAGTTTGGATAAATGGGAAAAAAGTACCAGACATTTGCTCACATCCCTCAGATAAAGCCTATCATTGATGTCAGGGCTAGGATCTATGATATGCAGCATGATCCAGAAACTAAGGAGCAAACAACTTATAAAGAGGACGGAGAGCGGTATGCTATTGGCTTGCGCCTTCCTTATGAAAAAAAAGACTGGCAGGATAAGCGTGACGCCGTAGATTTGGTTATGCATGATATTGGTGGGGTCGTTACTCGAATGGGTGACGAAACAATTGGAGAAATGTGGTCACTCTGGGATGGTAAAGACATTTTGAACGAAATAGATCCTAGATTTGCTGAAAATATAGAAAAACACATTCATACTGCAATAAAATTAGATCCATTTCATGTGTCAGCAAATACAGATCCTAAAGGTGACAGATCGAAGGCACCACAGGATCAGGATCCTGATATGTTAGTACACGTTGTTAAAGAAACAGATGCTGGCATTGTAATACGTGGGGCTAAATATGAAACAGCTGCATCTTATTCAAATCAAGCTTTCTTAAAGCCGACGATTGCCAATTGGGGTAATTCAGAGCTATCAGACTATGCTTTGGGATGTATCGTTAAAATGAACGCTCCAGGCGTAAAGCATATTTGCAGAACAGGTTTTGCAGGTAGAGCTCCAAAAGCAGATTATCCCTATCAAATAAAGTGGACGAGATAGATACTTTGATGATTTTAGATGATGTTTTGATACCTTGGGAGGATGTTCTTTTTTACCAACACACGAGAGCTGCAAGTTTTATAAGAGCCACACTGCATCGTTATTCTGCATTTCCTTTTGTTCAGAGAACCTTATCATATGCAGATTTAATTATTGGTGCTGCTTTATGGAACGTAAAGCAAACAGGATTGGATAAACAGCAGGCTGTACAAGAAAAGCTTTCTGAACTTGCAGTATGGCGAGAAGGTATTGATGCATTTTTGACTGCTTCGATTGCAACAGCTGAGAAAAGCCCAAATGGATTGCTTATGCCAAATCAATCTATGTTAATGTCTGGAAGAGTTCATGCCTTAAGCAATTTACCTAAAATGATGCATACTGCACGAGAATTATGTGGAGGACAGATTTGCGTTACACCGGATGCAGCTACTTTTGCGGCTCCTGAAACAAAGCCTTGGATGGATAAGTTTTATACAATTAATGATAATTGGATAGCGGACGATCGTCGAAAACTTTTAGGATTAGCACGTGATTTGCTTAATTCTGATTATGCAGGCCATAGGTTGACCTTTCAATTGTTTGCTCAATCCGCGCCATTTGCGCAATTGGGAGCAGTGTATAGAAATTTTGATTGGGATGGACCTTTAGAATTTGCCCACAAAGCAGCAAATCTTTCCGACAACGTTTATGGTATTGGCAAAGGCAAAAATTGAGAGTTAACTTGACTTTTAAATATAGGATTTTGATGCAATGACACTTCATAAACGTATACGGCCTTTTAATACGAAAGAAACATACCCTGAGCAAAAGCTTGATAATGATCTAAGTCAAGGCGTGGTTGCCAAGGGAACAATGGTTTTTTTAAGAGGACAGGTTTCGCAAGATTTAGATACCCGCCAAAGTTTGCATGCTAGTGACGTGAGTAAACAAACTGAAAAAACAATGCAAAATATTAAAACTCTTTTGGAGGAGGCTGGAACTACATTAGATAGTATTTGTAGAATAGTTGTTTACTTAACCGACATCCGTTATCGGGAGGATGTCTACCAGGAAATGGGAAAGTGGTTAAAAGGAGTATATCCTTGCTCTACAGGGTTGGTCGTGCCAGCCTTGGCTAGACCGGAATGGGTCGTTGAAATTGAGGTAACGGCCGTTATACCAGAATAAACTTATTACTTACCAAGATAATGTATGTAATAATTTAATAATCAAAATTTACAGCTTTAAGACTTGGGCAAATAGTAATAATAGTCTGAAACGTATATAGTTTGATTTATCCTATCGTGCATATTTGCGCATCAACTGTGAGGTTTTATATGACTTTTTCCATCGCTGCACGTTGTGAAAGAACAGGTATGTTCGGTGTCGCTATAACGACATCATCGATTTCTGTGGGATCTCGTTGTCCTCATGCCCGTGCTGGAATTGGCGCAGTTGCAACACAAAACAGGAACAGATCCAAATTTAGCAACAGATAATAAAAATGAGAAACCTGCTTATGACGTTTTGATGGAGGATTAGAATGGTAATAAGAGAGAGAAAAAATATAGATTTTCGCCAATTAACGGCAATAGATGCTGAGGGAAAGACAGCGCACTTTACTGGTTTAAAGATTTTGGGGACAAATGCAGTCAGTGAAGAAAGCAACTGCGTTGCAGCAGGGAATTTGTTGTCCCATGATGGCGTTGTAAGTGCTATGACACGAGGGTTCAATTCAGATGGAAGTGCTCATCTTGCAGAAAGACTTTTGCAAGGATTAGAAGGAGGCTTAGCATCAGGAGGAGAAGTTGGCTCAGTGCATTCAGCAGCGTTGTTAGTAGTAGATAAGACAAAATTTCCATTAGTTGATTTGAGAGTAGATTGGGAAGACGAAGGCGCCATTGATAAATTGAGGAGCTTATGGTCTGCTTACGAACCCCAAATGCTTGATTATTTGAATCGAGCACTGAACCCGTCTGTTGCGCCAAGTTACGGAGTAGAGGGCGATTTGTAATATATTATAAATCTAGAAATTATTAATTTAACAAGTAGGTTCGCCTTAATCTTATAGAATCCTCCTCGGATCTTCTTAATTTATATATTAGAATAACAACGTAAAAATTTAAATTTAAGGAATTTGATATGAAAATGTTTGCTCTTATTCAAAGTCAGGATGGCTATTCAGGTAAATCTGAAGGGCCGCAGATTGCGTCTTGCGACCCTTGGTTAGAACCAGCTTCAATTGAAGTACCGGAACTATTAGATGGTCAAGTACTTGTGAAGATAGCAATGGCAAGCGTTAATCCCTCTGACTTACACTTTATAAAGGGTGAATATGGCCAGCCGAGAGAAAAGGGAAAACCTGCAGGATTTGAAGGTATAGGCGAAGTGGTTGCTGGGAATGGATCATACGCTGAAAGTTTGAAAGGTACGCGTGTTTCATTTGTAGTATCAAAGGGTGGATCAGGAACTTGGGCAGAATATGCTATAACAGATGCTCTGGGTTGCATTCCAGTTCTACCCAATCTGCGAAATGAAGATGGAGCGGCTCTAATAGTTAATCCTCTTACAGCAATGGCAATGTTTGAATTGGTTAAAGAAACAGAGTGTAAGAGTTTTGTTATGACGGCAGCTAATAGTCAATTATGCAAATTATTGGTAGCCTTGGGAAAAGATGAAGGTATTTCACCGATTTGTATCGTTCGAAATGTCAACCAAGGTGAGCACTTAAGAAAACTTGGTGCAACTGAAGTATTAGATAGTTCACATCCAGATTTTCAAAAGAACTTAAAATCGGTTATAAAAAATTTAAAACCACGTATTATGTTGGACGCTGTGGCAAATCAATTGTCAGCTGATATTTTTATGGCAATGCCTAATAGATCAAGATGGATTGTTTATGGAAAGTTAGACACTAACCCACCCATAATTTCAGAGATGGGTCAGTTTGTTTTTTCTGAAAAAGTGATTGAAGGGTTTTGGTTAGTTCGTTGGTTCCAAAAAACAGATTTGGGAAAGCAGATGCAAGTTATAAAAGCAGTGCAAGAGCGGTATGGACAAAGTAAATAAAACAGAAGTTTCTAAAATATTAACACTTAATGAAGTTATGACTGGATTACCTGACGCACTTAAAACGGGTGCTAAGGTAATGCTCATACCCAAATAGGATACGACATGTTACCAAAAATATTACAAAATTTAAGAATTCCTGTCATTGCTGCTCCTTTATTTATTATATCAAACCCTCAATTGGTTATTGCACAATGTAAGGCTGGAGTAATTGGTTCAATGCCAGCATTAAATGCCAGACCAAAGGATCAATTAGAGGTAGAGTTAAAGCTGATCACAGAAGAATTGGATAGCTATAATCAAAAAAATCCTGATAAACCTGCGGCGCCGTTCGCCATTAATCAGATAGTCCACAAATCCAACGAGCGTTTAATGCACGACGTGGAATTGTGTATGAAGTATCGAGTCCCAATTACGATTACTTCATTAGGTGCTAGAGTTGAGGTAAATGACGCAATGCATTCCGTGGGTGGAATTACTCTGCATGATGTTATTAATAACAAATTTGCGAAGAAAGCGGTCGAAAAGGGAGCTGATGGATTAATTGCTGTTGCAGCTGGTGCTGGTGGGCATGCTGGTCGTTTATCACCGTTCCCCTTAATTTCTGAAATCAGACGCTGGTACAATGGTCCTTTGGCTTTGTCTGGAGCTATAGCTTCGGGAGATGCCGTTTTAGCTGCTCAGGCTATGGGTGCAGATTTTGGTTACATTGGGTCAGCTTTTATTGCCACGAAAGAGGCGAGGGCAGATGAACTTTATAAGCAGATGATTGTAGATTCTGAAGCAGATGACATCATTTATTCAAACTTATTTACCGGCGTACATGGTAATTATTTAGCGCCTAGCGTAAAAGCTGCAGGTATGGATCCAAATAATCTGCCTGAAGGTGATATTTCAACAATGAACTTTGGTGATTGGGATAAAAAACCTAAGGCCTGGAAAGAAATTTGGGGATGTGGGCAAGGAATCGGATCTGTCACTGATATTTTAAATGTTGAAGACTTAGTTTTACGTTTAGAGGTTGAGTATTTAAAAGCAAAGACAAGAATAAGTGTGTAATAGTAAAAACATGTAAATTGAAAACTAGGAG